>JBFWMQ010000001.1:0-320718 GCA_050251495.1 Desulfovibrio sp.
ATGAAGGAATGCACAGATTTACTCATTCAAAGATCTACCCTGTAGACTTTGGGATTTGTGGCATGGTTGGCTATGTAATGAATGGAAACATTGGCAAAGCACGTAGCACTGTGCTTTCAAAGGTTTCTTTGTCTTATGCTTCATACACGCTCACTGATCCGGCTCAGCCAATCCCTTGTCATGGAGGGCACCACTATAAAACGCTTCTTGCTTCGGAGACTTCCCACCCTCTCTGTGTTAGCCACGTGTTCCTTCCTGTTTCGCTCTAGCTTCACCGCACCGCGCATTTCTGTGCTGCTTCTCGTACATCACCAGCCTCCCCCTAAACCTGAGCCAGAGATTGTGGGGGCTTCAACGTTTCATGTGAATTGGTTTTGGCGAACTCATTCACGAACAGGTGCGTTGATATCATGCTTAAATTACAGGCCAAAACGTGTGCCTGCCATTATTTCTTCAGAAAACCCTTCGTGGGGTGCAACGCAATGGCGACCTTTAGCCTGAATTTAGAAAACGCATCGAGCCTCACGTCCTAGTATCGCGTCCCCTAAATTAGCCTATGCTCACACAGCCAGCGGTTCCGTACGTCCAGAAAGGCTTGGCCCAGAGTTCGCTGTAGCTCTTGATGCCCTTCATGCCTCAATTGCTCCCGCAGCAGTGCTTGTACTTTCGGTTGCTGCCACAAGGGCAGGGATCATTGCGTCCAATCTTTGTCTTCCGTACAGGCATTTGAAGGTGAGCTTTCTGAGGGACTCCACCGCGACGTTCAGCCTCAAAGTACTTGTAAACAGAAGGCAACAGGGCGGAAATTGAGGCGAGCATGGAATTTCTTTGCTCTTCGCTTATGGGCTCTGGGCGAAGATCAGGATCGGGATCGTGCTCATGGACCAGTGCAAAGATGGGGACAAAGATTCCTCCATTGTCATCATCCTCAATCAGTCTATCCCAGTCCTCACCACCGATCTGTACGCCCTGGAGAAAGCCCACTGCCCAGTCGTTCCCGTAGTCACACTTGTCTTCAGAGCTGACGAGCACCATGTCGTATGGCTTGCCCGCGTTCAGTGAATGGGCGACTGAGTTCCAATGCCTCATCACCAACTGGTAGAAAGTCTGCACGTCCTCCAAATCGGCCATCTTCTCGTCATCATCACCCAGGACGTAGGGCATGTAGGTGCTGGGCATGACCAATTCGGGGGAGCAGACCAGGGCGGCGAAGAATCCATCAAGCATCTCCAAAGTCATGGAGTGCGGGTGCCGAGCGAGGGAGGCTTCCAGCTTATCAAGTTCTTCGCTGGATAAGGGCTGTGTAAGCTCTAGTTGCATCGTCGCCTCCAGATGAGTTTCTGCCCGGTGCGGGGGGGGAAGACCTCTCGACGATCTCGCCCTTGATAAGGGGTTCTGCCTAATCAGGATTTGCAATCGTCTGCCCTGAAATGTCAAGGAGCCAATCCCCAGGTGGAAGAGAGCGGCAAGAGTGCCTCCCCAAAACGCTCCACCCCGTACCCCAAGCCCGAGCACTTCACCCGCGTAGCAGAAGCCAAAATACCCAGGAGGTCGCAGCCTCTGGTGTAAATTCCCGAAAGGGTTCGTCTCCTGGTGCATTGTTTCTTTAGATCAGCGGTAATCCCATATGTCTTCCATCATTCTTGCGAGAGACGTACGAGCACCATCTTTGAATTTAGCTAGAATCATGGCTTGTCCTTCTTCGTCGAGCCCAAGCTCGTTCACAGGGTCAAGCAACTCAAAATCGACGTTGTCAATAAGTTCTGGAATCTTAGCGAGTGCATCTTCTAAGCTCTCAATAGGCCATTCGTCATTGCAAGATGACTCTTTTAAAAGTAAGCTTCCATCTTCTTGTTCTTCTATAAAAAAAAGAAAAACTGAAAAATAATCACTTGCTAGTCCCTCGTAATCGATAGATGAAATATCAAATGGGAGCTCTTCAATCTCAAAGGAGTCTAGCTCATTTGTCGTTTTGCAATACTTGTATTCTTCGATACGTGTTCTAAATGCAGGCATCCTGGCACCTGGGGTATACATCGACCCCAAGATACCACGATGTCGTTCCATTTTGAATGTAATACAGTCTTCAGTCTCTTCGATGTCATAGGCCCTACCAAGCATCTTTCCAGCAGTTAAGCCAAGGCTTAGATCACGGTTGGATGAGAGGTATTCGAGCAAGTCTTCCCATACGCTCATCGCGCACTCCATTGAATTTTGTTTGAAGTTAATAACCAACTGTTTGTTGTCAAAGCATTCACCACACCAGCCTGGTACATCGCAGGTATGGTGATCGAGTTCAGGTGCTACTTCACGAGCCAAGACATCTTACTGAACTGCCACCTCTACGTTTTCCTTGCGAGTAGAAGCGAGTTATAGGGCGATCTTGGCGTCAGGATTTCCAGCCTTTAAAGCATTAATATAGGCAAGGCATAGCTCGCGAGAACGGTAAATCTCTCCATACGTGGTCATTTCCTCGCGTTCAATAATGGGAAATGTTGAATAGATGTAGCGCACATCGTCGCGGTTAACTATCCCATACAAAATGAAGAATAGAGCATCGAGCTTTGCTCGTAACTCTAGACGACGTCCACTGTCCCAGGAGAACGGCGCTTTTACTTTTCCAAGATCATCAACATAGCCAATCTCCTGTGCAAAAGGAGCCATGTCATGCGAGGTATATGTCAATTCAAGAACGGCCTCTCTAACTATTGAGGCTGCTGTTTTTTCGCCAAACTGAGTATTGTAATACCGTTCCGGCTCAATGACTGGAAGTTGCTCCAGGATGAACAAGTTGATTGTCTGTCCTTGTACCTTCTGGCGTGAAGCATAATCAAAAACAATTGAATTCATATTCGCGCAAAGCAACCACTCGTTTCTTGTCTTTGTCGTGGGCAAGAGAACCGGAACTTTATTACCAAATCCTACCGCAGGAAACAGAGCCGCAATAACTGTTCTTGCATTTGTCGGAGCTGTAATCTCTTTAAATCCCAGGACCCAGCCGATCTCGACGGGCCACTTACACTCGTCTTGTCGGACCCAGTACTGAGGTGAAGGCAACCAGTTAGGGTCCTTGTGTTGGGCTTCAGTTGCATACTCTGGTTGTGCGGGGCGGTGCTGGTTGTTGAGGTTTAAGACCACACTGGCGGCACGGTGGTCATAGGCCTGCACCATCTTGCCCTCGTAAAGAGGCACCCAGGTCCCAGAAGAGCTATCGTACTTGTTCCCCCCAATATGGTAGGCTCCTTCGTTTTCCTCTAGCTCTTCTCTCTTGCGGAATAGGCTCGACTGGTTTGTCATATGAAACATGGTGACATACTTGACGGGCCAAGCTTTCACCTCTTGCCCTAGAGTCTTATCAACCAAAACCTTAGAGCTGCCATAAATTTTCTTTGTCAGTTCCGCATCCCGCCGCGACCGAAAGATAGGTGCGGTGCCAGTATTGGGATTGACGCGTGCAAAATCTTCCGCACTCAGCTCAAAGCATACTTCAGCATCAGAAAGCTCTGTGACAGCTTGCAAGAAAAAAGCACATTTTGCTGGAGTGGAGAGCGATGACCGCCCAGCAACGAAAGCGCTAAACTTGAAGCTTTTATGCACGTCTCCAAAGAACGGCTTTAATCCGTATCGTGTACGCCTGTTCTCAAAATCATAGAGTGCTCGCAATCGTCCTTCAGTTGCCACCCCTTTGAAAAACTTTGAAGCGGTCTTGTCAGCAGCAATCCCCGAAGGAACAAGCAAGCCGATTACCCCTTCCTTTTTCACGATGGTCATGGCTCGCTCTATAAAGAGAGAATAAAGGTTAATGTCCCCTTCAGAGAGCAGGGGGTAATCACCTCCGGTCCGAGCCATGCGAACCCCAGCGTCAGCCCTCTCTGAGGCCCTAGTATAGTCTGCGGCGAGGGGATCTTCCATTGTCGTCAGCTGGGCGATCATTCGTGCCCTGTCTGCGGCGCGTGGAGCCATCGCAATTTCTTTCCGGCGTTCAGCGAACCATTCCACCTGAAGAAGCTTCATTTGGTCCCAGGGGGGATTGCCCAGTACTGCATCAAACCCACCGACCAACTCATCCTCGTCCCAATTGGACCAGATTCCTGGAAATGCGACTTGCCAGTTGAGGAAACTTTCTTCTGCAACAAGTTCACGGCAAGATGCCAATATCTCGGCAAAACGTCGTCCTGCTTCACTTTTTGGTTCTGGGGTGGTCGTGCCCATGGCAATAGCAAGAGGGTCGCCTAATTGGCCACTGAAAAAGACTTTGACGGCATCCTTGCTGGCTCTGTCCTTGAGTCCCTGCCAGTCAAGCGCATGAATCAACTTCAGCAGGGCATCAAGAGGCGCAGTTTCTCGTTTGATTTGCTTGAAGACATCGGCGGACCGATGAGCCTCGGCAATTTCTGCGTCTGTTAGATTTTCAATAAGCTGCATTTGAGATGCACTTTGAAGTGCTTGCTCAATAGGACCATGTAGCAGGAGTGGGCTTCCGAAGGATTTAGCCTTGTCGATTCCAGCTTTCACCCACGCTCCAAAGAGACTATCTCCGCAGCGTAAATGATGATCTAGGAAGGACAGGGGAGCACCCACAGTAAATGTGTGAAGCCAAAGGGCAACCTTTGCCAACTCAACCGCCATATGGTTTTTGTCTACACCATATATGCAACGTTTGAGAATCATGCGGCGAATAATATGCCTGTCATCCAACTGCTCGTCATTAATCGTCCATGCCTTTTCTTCGGCATTGGCTAGAATAGTATTCCGAATTGCTTCGATTCGGTCACCCAAAGGTGATATGTAATCCCCCCAATCCTTGGGGACTTCGAGTTCAACCTCTGCCATTGTCGTTATGACATGGTCAGCCATGAAATCCACAAGACTGACGAGGAAGTGCCCTGAGCCCATCGCAGGGTCACAAACCTTAATGTTCAAGAGTTGTGTCGCAGGATCAATTGCCTTAAGCGAACCAATCTTCCTGTCATCTGGAACTGTAGTATTGGCTAGTTCTGCAATCTTAGAACTGAATATACTTTTAGTTTTTCCAATGAGAGGCAAAAGCGTCTCGCTAAGTATGAGTTGCACCAACTCGTCAGATGTATAGTAACTACCAGAACCTTTCCGCGCATAAATGTTTGGCCGTACAATGACGTTACCGTCTTGGACTACGACATCGTATTCAAGAAGACGTTCATAAATTGAGCCAAGTTGCTGTACCGAAAGATTGCGATAATTTATGTACTTTCGTCCATCTTCAGATCGTTCGAAGGATAGGGCATCAATCACTCGAGCTAGTACTGCATCTGGAATGCGTATTTGCTTCAAAATGCTGGTTCGCTCTTGCTGGAAGAGACCTCCATTGTACGGAGGCAACCCAATAGATTTGTCACCTTCGTCGATAGCCAAGAAAAGATCATTTATTGCTGACCAGTACCGAGAGGCAGATTCCGAAAATGTGTCGTGATTGTCTTTTCTCGTTCCGACTTCGAGCCGTACTTTTTGGCGCAACCCGTAGTCGTCATAACGAGAATCTTTGACTGGTAGCAAATCCCGGTCTTCGGCGTAGAATATAAACAGGAGCCTATACAGCAGTATGAGCGCTCCTTCTTTGACATTCTCCATTGTTGCTTCGGGCGCTGCTTTAGAGATTGCACGAGCTAGCTCCGGGAAGACTTCCCCAAAGACTTTGTTGGACAAGTCCTCAGCGACGCGTTCTTCGTAAAACTTGCCTTCGTCAATTGCCTTCTCATGGAAAGTGCGCTGGTCAATACCGCTTGAGATAAAGGCAGCCTTCCGGAAGACCAGATAAAAGACCTTGAGCCAGTGTTGCTGCATTCCCTCGTCGAATGCTGGGCCTCCAGCGTATCCAGGGAAGTTAAGAACTGATGCAAGGTCAAGTTCAAAAAACTGTTCTGATACTGAACGAGCCCCTGAGAAGTATAGCCTCCACTTTGCACCGTTAGTGAGGAAACCCCAGCGTAGTTTCCCACTCGTTACATCATCAATGCGTCGAAGATAGCGTAGCATTTGCGTGGAGGGAGCAGTTTCTTCCCCGCGCCGTCCTGAACGCCGGTCAAGCGGTCTCATCCATCTTTTGGACTCAACCACGACTTTTCCAAACTCATAACGATTCCAAGATTCCGAGAAAGCTGTCGCATGAGCTTTGGCTTCGTCGCTCTCGAAAAGCAGAACATCAGGGACATCATCTCGTCCTCTGGGGGATAAGTTCTGCTGAGTTAGGTATGCGGTCCACCCCAAAGATTCAAGGATGGGCCAGATCAATTCTGTCTCTGTGTCTGCTTCCGTTCTGTTTTGATCTATTCTAAAGGCTGTTATGATAGAGTTGACTTGTCCAAGGAACAGCTCCAGCTCCTGCTCACTAAGCTCGGTCCAGTCCGTTGAGTTCTGAATAGAGTCAGTCAAGAAATCTAATGTAAAGAGACTGCCTTGGCTTGGGAGTTGGCTAATCAAATCTGTCCCCCCCGGAATTGTCCAGATGCTTGGCCGAATAGTCGGTGCTTAAATCCTGGTTGCATCGTTGCCTCCGCAGGTGTTCTCGTTTGACTTGTGCCAAGGGCATATCAATTGGCTCCCTCCTTACGCAAGCTCCGAGCACACGGAATTTGTGATCGTTTTGCCTCCTGCGGGTACCAGCCTATGCTTGATGGAGGTAACAGAAGAATCATAGTGCCCAAAACTCCTCACCCCGTACCCAAAGTCCAAGCACTCCACCCGCGTAGCAGAAGCCTGAATACCCAGGAAGTCGCAGCCGCTGGGGTAAATTCCCGAATGGGGTTGACTCCTTTGTCGCTCTATTTTTACCCAGCAATCGTTAAAAATGCCCCGCCCGCTCCTTATATTAAGGAATGGGCGAGGCTATTTCGTTCGATCTTTGAGGAGCTACTTGGCGTCGTCAGCCACCGGGACCGCCGCCTTCTTGCCCTTCTTCACAACGGGCTTCTTCGGAGCAGCGGCCTTCTTTGCCGCTGGCTTCTTCGGCTCAGCCGCACCGGCTTCAACCTGGGCAGTACCCCGACGCTTCCACAGTTCCATCTGCTGCATCTTCTCCTTACGGGTCCGTGAAAGCCCCTTGGCCAGCAAGCTGGTACCCTTCTTCATGCCGTACTTCGCGAGGTACTCGGCTTTGGTCAGACCGTGCGATGCAAGATGTTTCGCGGTTATGAGCTTCATCACCTTGCCGCATTCCAGGCATGTTACGGCTTTTTCACGGATCGACTTCTTCGGGTCCATCGCGGGAGCCGCCACTTCAGACTGCGCCTGCTGCATCTCATCAGGTGCCCCCGCAAGGGCTTTCATGCCCGCCGCAAGCTCTTTTGCCATGTCCATCATTTCGATCGCGGTCATGGGCTTCGTGGTCGCTTGGGCCTTCACGATCTCGAAGGCTATTTTCCAGTAATCGTCCATGGTGTGCTCCTAAGTGATGTGTGATTTACTGGTTTACAAAAGAGATTATTCTCGATGATGATGGTAAGCGGACTCACTACCCTTTGTCTGGAGACGAGTTCGTGGGATGCCCCTACGATTGTTTCATCTCCAGCGATTAATTGTGGGTGCCCCTACCCCTATGACGGCTAAAACTGTTTGATAACAAACCAATCGTGCAAGATCATGTAAATGTCAATGTCCAAGGGGGAACCAATGAAAGATGGCAGGAATCAAGCGGGTAGCGAGTCACGGTGTGAACTCGATCAAATATTAGATGATGTTGAAGTATGTCTTGCTGAGGAAGAGCGGCAAATTGCTCTTGCGGGTAATTATGCAGATTCAATGAGTCTTATCGAAGCAAGATCGTTCGATGATTTTAGCGTAGAAGTCTATTTTCGTATGGACTCAATAATCACATCTACCAGAGCACTAGAAGTTATAAACAGCATAAATCAGTACATGTTTATAAGCGATGCGGCGACCGAAGCTCTTGCGAAAAAGTATGGAACTAAGAATCAAGCTATTGCGGAGTTGAAAAGGTATAGGCATGAGTTCAATATAGACAATGTCAAAGATGTTTGGTCATTAAAAGAAACATCTTATACAAATTTTATTCGTTTCATAAAGTTCGTTTGCCGCACATGTGACGCGAAGTTTCGTCCCGTTGAGGCACATACTTCAATGTTACGCTTCTACGTCGGTAGTTTACTGAAACAGATGAGCGATTTCAAACAAGATGAGCGGCAGTGCACTGAAAATGACGTGAAGATTGCTTTCACCATCGGCTCTGTGCTGAAAGATATGGAGTTTAGTGTCAAGGTGTCTGACGACACATTTTCAAAGGTCATGCATTCGAAGCACACGTCGAAACAGCGCAATCTCCATGAACAGAGTGTGTTCGTAGAAGAGAGTAAGGTTGCCAAGGCGGCTTGGGACTATGGGTGTGAACTCCTCCATACTCAAATGCTGTATCTGCTCGAAGCGGTAATGGGTGTTCGCCAGGATTGTTTGGCCCGCGTGAAGAAAAGGCTTGGGGATATCGCACCTGCTGGCAAGAAATTCGGTCCAGGCAACAAGAAGAGCCTCAGCGGCTGCCCGTGTGACAAAGGAGCTGGCTGCCCTTTGAAGCAGCGGTATAGAATCCATGAGTATATTGATCTCCCGACCTCAAGAAAGCCGAATCGGGCAACAGCGCAAGAGTAGGCATCCATATAGTTGTTGGGCGCGAGGCCAGATGCCAGTGGTTTACACTGAGGCTGCTCCCTTTTTGAGCCTTCGGCGCATGCCCAGCGGCTTGCTGCAAGACGGCTCCTTCTGACCTCTCCACCCCAAATGTCACGCTGCGCGCGCCGGATTCTAATGTAACACTCCAGGATAAAAGTATTTATCTTGGCGTGACAATTGTGACATTTCATTTGGTGAGCGGCGTCTGCCAGCCTTGCCGCGCATCTTTCGCAACTATTTTTCCCTAACCCTGCCAGGCAGTCTCGCCATGGCGGTTTCTTCTCGCCAAGTGTGTGGTCCTGTCCAGCTCCGGCACGCCGGAAAAGGAGGGCACACATGCCAGACGTTACCAAAAGAATCTGCACAGAATCGACAACCCTAGGAGCGGACACGACATTCGTCGGGCCTCGGAAACGGGTTCTTCAAAATTTGGATGAGTTCGGCCTCGTAGCACGCGTTCTGCGCGACTACGGCGACTGCATAAAGTTTCAAACCGATTCTGGCCGCCTCGTTACGTGGAACGGGCAACGGTTCGGCGATTTCCCGCACATCGCGGGCCAGCTCGTGAAGGACGTCATCGCAAAGATCGTGGCGGAGTTCCACGACGGAGACCTCCATGTTGATGAGCATGGCGAGGTCGTCGAACGCGAAGACCTGCTCCAGTTTCAAAAAAGATCAAGTTCGTACGGCGTGGTCCAGAAAATCCTCAAGGCCCTGCAACTTGCCCCGCGTGCGCACGTTAAGAGCGCTGACTTCGATGCGGACAACTACCTTATAAACTTGGAGAACGGTGTTCTCGATCTTAGGTCGGGCGTCCTCATCACCCATATTCCCACGCAACTACATATGAAGTTAGCTCCCGTGAAATGGGTGGCAGAGGCGAAGTGCCCTGCCTGGGAGGAATTCGTACAGGAGATCACTTGCGGGGATCGCGAGTTAGCCGCTTATCTCCAGCGTCTGGTCGGATATTGCCTGTCAGGCTCTACGCAGGAGGAGGTGCTGCCGATCCTGCACGGGAGCGGGGCGAACGGTAAAAGCGTGTTCCTGAGCAGGGTGAGGAAATTGCTTGGTTCTGGCGAGTACGCGATCACCCTCGGCACGGGCTCGATTCTGAGCAGCAGCTTCCACGGCATTCGTTGCGACTTGCGGCAGCTTGAAGGTGCACGGGTCGCTCTCGCAATCGAGGCGAATAAGGGCAGCCGCCTGGATGAGGCTGTGCTGAAGGCACTAACCGGCGGGGATGAGATTTCGGCTCGGGCCATGCGTGAGAATCCGGTGCAGTTTACACCACACGCCAAAATATTGATGGCCGTCAACCATTTGCCTGGATTTGAGGGCAACGACCGCGGCATCCGCCGACGGCTCCAGGTTGTGCCGTTCAAGCACGAATTCGATGGCCGCGTGCGCAAGGAGGAAGTCGACCGCAAACTGGATGCAGAGGCTGAAGGGATTCTCGCTTGGGCTGTCGTGGGCTTCCAAGAGTGGCGGAAGCAGGGGTTGAACCCACCTGAGGCCGTTGTTCAGGCGACCTTGGCGTATTTTGAAGCGTCCGACAACATTGGCGAGTTCCTCCGTGAAAGAACGTCACGAGGAGCTGGGTATAAGACGCCGCTGCGGTCTCTGTATGGCGACTACGCGGACTGGACAAAAGATGCGTGCGTGGATTGCGTCGGCCCGCATCGCTTTACGGAGTTGTTGTTGGAAAGGGGACACACACAAGGACGCGATCGCAACTGCCGTTTCTGGCAAGATTTGGCGATCCGTTTGTTGAACGATTAGCGCAAAGCATATCACGCGAAGTGGAATCGCATTGCAGAAAAGGAGCCACCATGAATACATTTGTGCAGTCTATCACGGCCAGTATAGATAATGCGAACGCGGCGTCTGTATGTATCAAGCCAGCCAAGTTCAAGGCATTGGTGCGGTTGCTGCGAGATCTGGAAAAATTGCACGGCCCGAGACCAATTCGGATCGAAAACTCGCGAATCTCCCAGTGGGTGGGGTCGGCGAACTACTATCTTGATGTCGATATGAGCAACCTGCTCGATGTTGATGGTGAGCAAGGCAGTGGAGTGCCGATCTCGTTGCAGTTCGTTCTTCTGCCAGAGGACATCAAGGCCCTGACATGCCTTGTGGGGGGGAGCGTGGAGTTGCGGGAGCATGCCAACTCCTACGCATTCGCCAGCGAGCACTTCGAAGTCCATCTCCAGAAAGCTTCAGGCCTGGGCCAGGGTGCGATTCTCACCTTTCCCCACGGAGTTGAGGATGTAGGCGAGGCCGTCGCCTCCGTGAACTGGGCAGCCTTAAAACAGTACGTCGGAAACAAACGCACGGTCACGCTCTACACCTATTCGAACCAACTCGAAATGATAGGGGTTGCTGGGAAGTCCCCTTTCCTGCTCAACCCCTCCTCGCGCCTCGCACTTGCGGGGCAAGCGCCCAACGCTGTCTTAGTTTCACAGCACTTTTTAACGCTTGCGGGGGAGCTGGAACTCACTCTTGGTCTTCTGCGGACAGGCGAAAACTTTTGGCTGAAGACGTCGTCAAGGCCTTGCTTGGTCAATAATCTGACGAGTTACGAATGCTTGTACTCGGGCTGCGTCTAACCTTGTGTGTTGAGATGTCTCAAGGAGAAATGCAAGGCCGGGGGCATCGCCTCGGCCAAACAGAAATAGCGGAGACGCCCGGGGAGGGCTCGGCCTGCCCGGTGGCCTCTGTAGGTGACAACATTCAACCGTCGGGGTGGGGCAGGGTTCGACCGGCGTCGATATCACCCCCACACCGACAAGGAGACCATATGAATTATGTGTACGTTGCTGGCGGTGGAACGCCCGACATTGCGATGGAACAGGCCATCACGCGGCGCACAGGATATGCGTTGTATTCGTTGATATATGGGCTGCGACAGAAGGACTTTGGTCTGCATACCGTTGAAGGCGTCGCGTGCGACATCCGCGAGTTCATAGCCAAGTTCATTAGCCCAATTGAGGGGCAGGTGGTAACGGACTCCGGCGGCTACTCCTTCATCAAGGGAGACATCCCACCATCTAAGCTGTCGTTGCTCATCGACTGCTACAATGTCTACCTGGGCAGCGAGTCATCTGTTTTTGATTATATCTTCTCATTAGATATTCCGTTCAGCATGAAGTATGATGATTTCAATACAAAACAAAATGTGTATAATGCGAACTATGAATCGTTACAGTCTGCACGTTGCATTCTTGAACAAAACAAGACGCTGCGCGATAAGTTCTACTTCGTTTGGCACTTCAAGATGATTGAGCAGTACGCCATATGGAAGTACCTCTATAAAGAGCTTGAGTTGCATCGCTTTGTGAAGAACCACGCAATCGGCGGTATGGTTGGGCTGAAAGCTGCAACGAAAATCAAGTTTGCTCCATTTACTGGAATGAGCTTCGGTGCGCTCCAGGCTTATACGGAAAGCGACTTCGTCGGTGAAGAGTTTAGACTCCACTTTCTCGGTGTATATTCGCGTACCGACCGGTTCCATATTGCTGTGCTACAAAAGCTGTTCCGAAAGTTACTTGAAGGTGTCGCTGATGTTCAGATGAGCTATGACTCCATAAATCCGATTCATACGGTGAGAATGAACGCACAGTTGCCACTTTACGATTTAGTTGATGAGCATCTCGAAGTGTATCCCACTTTGATTGATGCGCCAATAGCACTTCTTAGTGATATCGCTACTGATAACAATCACGTGCAGGCGATGTTACAAGAAATTGAGCGACGCAAGCAGGGAGCCAAGCTTATAAACGCTGCTGCCTTTAGTCCTCTTAACGTCCACAGTAATATGCAGCTTGATAAGTTTTTTGAAATGCTTATCGACAAGTATGACATTGTCGGTGAACTGTGCAGTTCAACAAGTCCGACAAACTTAATCGGACGTATCAAGAGAG
The DNA here is from genome assembly GCA_050251495.1 of Desulfovibrio sp. Classification (GTDB taxonomy): domain Bacteria; phylum Desulfobacterota; class Desulfovibrionia; order Desulfovibrionales; family Desulfovibrionaceae; genus Humidesulfovibrio. Next base: position 12,579 of record JBFWMQ010000001.1, read on the forward strand.
CTTTTGACTCTATATGTATGAAGTACAAAAATGTTTTTAGTGAACCTGCAAAAAGTTGTATTTTGCAATCATTAGAGAGAACATGGTACTGGCAAAAGTGGTTCTCTGGAAAGCGAGACTTATTGACCTTTGAAGCTCAGATGATGCAATCAATTAAGGAGATTGGTTTTACTGCAAGGCTTAACTAACCTTGTCGCAGCGCGTTGCCGCTGGGCATGCTCTTTGACAGTTAAATATGTTCGTCTGTTTTATCAGACATGCCAAAGCCTATGACTGTAGGTTCTCGATTTTAGAGTGTATTTTAAATACTACAGTGCTCAAATGCTGTGTATTGTTTTCAATGAGCACGAAAATATAAATATAGTAAAAATAGGACGATTAAAATTGCGTTGCGCTTGCATTAGCTAACGTTCGAAATGATGAAATTATCACAGGCGTATTGGATAAAACAAGGCCACCTTGCGGCTGCTTGGTGGCCTTAATAAACAAAGGTGATCATATGAATGATGATGAACAAAGTGTAGAATGTCAAGTCAGAGCGTATGCGAGTAAACCAAAAACATTTTTAGTAGATGTGCTAAAAAATGAATCAGTGATGGAATCGCTGCAACAGATGCAAAGTAATAACCCACGGAATCTTGAAATCATATTATCTTCTCTAAACCAGTCCGGTGTAACAAAAACAGATATCAAGCAATTGTCGCGTACCATAAAACAGTCAATGGCATTGGCAAAAAACTTATACTCGAGAATGGCTGTAAAATCTGTTTTGAACGATGCGCCGGTATCGCAAACCGCTGTTATGCCGTACGGCTACTTGTTGAGAACTGACGGTGTTATACAAAAGGTGTCTAGCCAAGAGAATGCCGGGAATGCGTATATCAGCTGCCCTGTGTTTATAATAGAAATCAAAGTAGATAAAGATACGTCGTTAGTGTTTGTGAAGCTTGCCTGGAAGATGGCAGATCGATGGAGCAGTCTCAACGTCGAGAAGCTCTCAATAGCAAGCAGAAGCAAAATAGTAGAGCTTGCTAACGTTGGCGTTCCCGTTACAAGTGGCAACGCAGACGTCCTGGTTGATTATCTGCTCCAGTACGAGCTGGCAAACCATAATGCAATAGCTCGAGTCGACACCACAAACAGACTGGGTTGGGTTGACGGCGGGCACGGGTTTATGTGGGGGCAGTCGTACTTGACTTCAGCTAGCGTGGGCCAGGGAGCCAGCCAGGGATCGTCCATACAGTTCCAGGGAAGAGATCGCGGTGACGAACAATTCGCCGCTGGCTTCATCGCGAAGGGGCAGCTGGAAGCGTGGGCCGCACTCGTGAATGATGTCCTTGAGTACCCGCAGGTCGCCTTCTTGGTTTACACGGCTCTGACTCCGCCGCTCTTGCGAATCTTCGGGGTTGAGAACTTCACCCTGGAGCTTTCGAACCCTTCCTCATCAGGGAAGACCACTGCCCTTCTGCTCGCCGCTTCGGCCTGGGGCATCCCAGACATGAAAGCGAACTCGTTCGTGAATACCTGGGGTGCAACTGAGACCTGGATTGAACGTGCCGCTTCCCTGTTTATGGGCCTTCCCCTGTTCCTTGACGAAACCAAGCTGGCCCGGACGAAAGGGAACAGAGGGAGTTCAACAAGCAACCTGGTGAGCGAGACGCTGTACCTAATCTCCTCAGGGCAGGGGAAGGGAAGAGGGACGCTCACCGGCCTAGGAAAGACCGACCGGTTCGAAACGATCCTGTTTACGACGGGAGAGACTCCAAGCCTTGAGCTTTCCAGCGACGGAGGCACTCGAGGCCGCATGATTGACCTGTGGGGCATGCCCTTTGGGAGAGCCGATGGCGAGAGCCGCAAACTTGTGGAGCGGGTGAGAGCTGTGATTGCTGACAACTACGGGCACGCTGGCCCACGGCTCGTCCAGTTTATCCTCGACAACCGCGACAGTTGGCCTCTTTGGAAAGACGCGTACCTGGAAGCCAAGGACCAGTTGGCAAGCCACGAGGGCATGTCGGCAATTGAGATTCGCTTGACAGAGTACTTCGCAGCCGTGGCGACGGCGATACCCATTGTGCATGCCGCACTCCCTGTTCTCCGACGGGATTTGCCTGTTCGAGAACTGCTCGATTCCGTCTGGAGAGTGGCAAGGAACGAAGCATCATCAGCAGACATCGTGACAAAGGCGCTCAGACTGATCTGTGACTGGATGATATCGAATGAAGGCAATATCTATTCCCCAGAGTTAGCTTCGCAGGGCATCTCTTGGGGCAGCCAGTACGGCGCATATTGGGATCAGTCGAGTACTCAGAGTTGGACGTTCATCGGATTTACAGGAGAAATGCTTCGAAAGCTGTTCACACAAAATGAGTTAAAGCTGACTGAAGTTGCACGTAACATGAGCAGCAAAGGGTTACTGGTCAGTGATGGAACATCTAAAGGATACCAGAAGCAAGTGTCCATTCCAGGAAGTTCATCAGGCTACACGGCGAACAAGCTCAACTTATACTGTCTCAAAAGAGAAATTTTAGTAAGTACGATGCTGTCGAAGGTCTAGTTTTTTCGCACTTACTAAATTTTAGTCGCTTCCACTTCCCGCTCCTTCCACAGTCTCATGAGCGATCAGTACTTCGACTGGACTGAGGCTTACTAAATTACTAAAAATATTTTACATATATATATTATAATAGAGAGAAAATATATTTCCTTTTCCAGTGGAAGGGGTGGGGTGGGGCCAGTTTTCGTCCCATTTTTAGTAAGCCTCAGTCGATGTCGCACAGTGAATTACACAGGACAATTACTATAACGAAATAAAGATGGAGAAACAAACACATGTACTTTTGTGACTTACTAAATTCCTTCGGGCTCAGTCGTAAAATCTTCATGCCATTCGACTTCGTAGAGCATGCTACTGTGGAGACAACTGAACTTAATACAGTGAATTCTGGTGAACTGCCATGCGGCAAGGACGAGTCTCATGCCCCAAATCGTTTTCGGTATGAACACAATCCACCGGACTCATCGTATGATCAGCCTTCGCGTGAATCTGTCAGTCCCACGCCAAGGGGTAGAACTTGTACTCAATGTGATCTCTGTCGCCAGTATGAAGACCTTGAGAATGGCTCTGACAACTACATTTGCGATGGCAAAGGGGGGCCAATAAGGGATGTGAGTGCTGACGCAATGTCCTGTTCCCTGTTTGCTTGCAGTGAGCAAAGTGAGTTATAGCCAGTCTGTTCGTTGATAAGTGTCGGCAGTGATCTTCATGAGAGTGGCGTTAGGTGAGTTGCGCTGCAATGCTGCCCTTCCCTGCTTTATGCATGCCCTACGGCGCTACAGGGCTGTTTAGCCGCTGAGTACCGCTCGCAAGCTCTATGATTCAAACTGGGGCAATACCCTGCTCCAAACACCCCTCGATTGTTCGTGACGCCTGTGCTCCCATGTCGTTTGTCGACATTGGAGTTCGGGACCGCCGCGTTCGTCGGACGTGTGCAACACTCTAAGGGTATGATGAAAATAGCTGATTTGAGACAGGGGGGGCGTGACCAGGGGAATGTCCTTGGTTACCCTCCCTTTTGCCCTGGGGAATGATGCTGAGAGTCATTGCTGGTGGGCGGCTGGACAGACCTGTGGGTTGGCTGTGTTCCATCGAAGTCTGCTGGCCCGTCTGCCTGTGAGGCAGCAATTCTGGGAGCTGTAACGTTACCTGAAAAGCACCTGAGCGAGCTTGTAGAAGGCGCGTAGGCGCTCTTCGTCAGCCCCAGCGATTTGGTCGACGAGGATTTGACGAAGCTGCTGTGATGAGAGCCTGAACTCCTCAACGTCGAACAGGGTTGAAAGGGGCAGGTTGAGAGCCATGGAAAGCTGCTCAATGCTCGTGAGGGAGGGGTTTCGCCTGCCTCGCTCAATCTCCCCGATGTACTGGAGGGAGAGGCCGGAAAGTTCTGCCAACCGCTCTTGGGTCATTTCTCTGTTTCGCCTGACCAAGCGGACTTTTTTTCCGAATAATTTTTGAACACTACCCATACCCACCTCCAAAACAAGGGTACGGGAAGGAATTGCGCGGGATAAGCAACGATGGCCTAATATTTGCTTGCTGTAAAATAACGATAGTTTGTTTTCTGAAAAATATCAGGCTGAGGCTCGTTGACGATGTTGGTTAAGCACCTGACTTCGACCCCCCCCTTGAGGTGTAGATCATGGCATTGACGATCAATCATAATCTCATGGCGATGAATACCGCCAGGAACCTTTCGGATCATTACGGAAACCTTAGCGTTGCTACTCATCAAGTCTCATCGGGACTGCGAGTTTCAACTGCTGCGGATGATGCCGCTGGACTTGCGATCCGTGAGTTGATGAGGGCAGACATATCCGCAATCAACCAGGGCATCAGAAACGCTAACGACGCGATCTCGATGATCCAGGTTGCCGATGGGGCGTTGGGCGTAATCGATGAAAAGCTCATACGCCTGAAGGAGCTTGCTATGCAGGCATCAACCGGGACGTATTCATCGGATCAAAGGTTGATGATAGACAATGAGTTCCAAGCGATGAAATCTGAAATTACTAGAATTTCGAAATCTTCTGAATTCAACAATATTAAAGTGCTCGATACTCTAACCAATGGGGGTTGGACTGAAGTAAGCGGACCTAGAATTGAAGGACCTGAGGCTTATGAGGTTCTTAGCATGACATCGTTTTCTGGTTCTATGTATGCAGCAATTAGGAGAACAACTGGAGATGAAGTTTGGAAGTATGATGGGACTGACTGGACTCAAGTATTAAACAACAGCACTAGCGGCTATAACTTTTATGAAAAAATGACTGTTTATAATAACGAGTTGTATTTAGGAACACAAAATCCGGTTACTGGAGCAGAAGTTTGGAGATATAATGGAACAACATGGTCTAACACGGCGATACCCCTTGATTCGTTTAATCGCTCGGTTGATAGCATGGCCGTCCACGACGGTAACCTATACATCGGAACGGATAATAACGCTTCAACTTCTTCAGAGTGGCTGCCAAGCACAGGGTCTGAAGTATGGATGTGGGATGGCGCTGCATGGTCGCAAGTAAATGCCGATGGGTTCGATGGAGACAACCAAAGGGCCGAGACGAATTCACTGATCTCATACGGTGGAGAGCTGTACGCGGGTACAGCAAATGTTGGTGTTTCAGGCGAGGTTTGGCGATATGATGGCGGAACAAACTGGACGAGGGTTGATCCTGGAGGCCTAGGCTATGCAAATAGCATGGCTGTCTATGATGATAAAATGTATATCGGTTGTGGTGCTAGGGATATGTACTCATACGACTCAACATCTGGGACATGGAATACAATTACATCGAATGGATTCGGAGATCAGGACAACGAAGCATTTACAAGCCTTATCGAGTATAATGGAAGCTTATACGCTGGTACTATGAATGACTTTACAAGAAGTGATGATGGTACTGGCGCTCAAGTCTGGCAGCTTAAAAATGGAACATGGAGCAAAGTGAATAACGATGGATTCGGAATAAAAACGAACACATCAATCGATACATTTGCGGTATACGGAGGACGTCTTTACGCAGGCGCTTCTAACGAATATCATACGAATATCGATGCCGAAATTACAGACTTTAGGACTGGTGCGGAGATATGGGGTTTCTTTGAAGACCCAGGAACGAAGATTCATTTTGGAACAGGCAACGATAGCGCTGAAGACTACTACTATGTGTCAACAGCCAGCGCATCTGCCAGAGGATTAGGATGCTTGGCTACCTACGTTAAGACACAAGAGTTAGCGCAGCAAGCGCTGGGAGACATCGATAAAGCGATTGTTGCCAAAGATAAAATTCGCGCTCACCTCGGGGCGACGCAAAACAGACTGGAGAACACTGTTTCTAATTTGCAGATTCAAGCTGAGAATCTACAGGCGTCTGAGTCGAGAATTTCTGATGCCGACATTGCTCAAGTCATGACAGTGTTTACCAGTGAACAGATACTTGCTCAGTCGGCTATGGCAATGCTGGCCCAGGCCAACTCTTTCCCAAAGATGGCACTTCAGCTGATCCAGGGGTAGCTCCGTCCCCGTGTTGCTTCGGCTCATCGCTGATACAAAGCAGAACTGCCAATATTCTCTGTTATTGCGCCTCCCCTGAGGGCAGGGGTAGCACCCCGTCTCTTCTCCTCTGGCGACAACACGTACGTTGCGACACACGTCGGCTGGCCGAAAGAGAAAGCCCAATGGAGCTTGATGGAATTGCTTCGTGTGCTTCGCAGGCATGAGCATCGCTGGGTCTATGATCGGGGCAAGAGCATGAATAGACTTCCACACACCATGGGAAATAGTCCTGACCCAGCCGCTGGCGCCGAACTCGTATTTTCTCAGGTGTTATACGGGACTCTGTCTACAGTAAATCTACTCCAGAACCCTTCTTTGCCCTTCTCAAAATCATCTGCAATGTCGTTTGAGCCTGATTGACGTCATTTGCTTTTCAGGCCTGCACCTACTTTATATCGATACCAAAATGACTTTTTGCTGCCGTACTATCATATGATTTCGAATAGATATTATATAGTACGCAAGTGTGGAGTCTTGCGTGGCAAGGCCTATGGCGTCTCATGATGCTGTAGGCCTTGTTCCTTCTTAGGCACAGGCGAAGGAGGAGTTCGAAATGTGGTGATCGGCATTGCTGTTCGTTTGGCTGCTGTTCTAATAACTAAGAAAGTTGCAAAGAAAATCCTGAAGGAGGTGCTTATCATCATCGTCAAGGAAATCATTTGAGACAAGTGGGGCCTGCATAATAGCGGTGCCCCATTTTCATTTCAGGCTACTTGTCGTGCAAGATTCCGCCATAAGTTCATCCTCTGCGGTTGAACGGCGAAATTCCAAGTGACGCGAGGGGCATCCACACCCTTCCTTTGCGCCCTGCCGGGCCACCAGCCTCCTCCTCCTTCTCCCCTGTGCATTCCGCAATCGCGTTGCCCGCCGTGACCTTGCCCTAGCAGGCAGGGTAATTCTGTTATTTCAAAAACTTAACCAGGAGAATATCTATGGATGATTTCAAAGTCGTCTACTCGTACAGCCGCGCCCAAGCCATTGCGGATGGCGTCCTGGTGGATGTCACGGAGCTGGCGAAACAATCCGGCCTGAAGCTTCCTGTCGCCATTGGCGACCACTTGTTCAACAGGTACATCACGCCTCCCGATGGGCTCGAGGGTGAAGGCCAGTCTCTGGAAGGACGTCTGCATGACGTCTTTGAGATGCTCAAGGCAGCGGCATCATGTCGGTGGAATGAGAGCCGTGTCACCTTTGAGGTCATCTTCGTCATGGCCCCGCGAATGATCCAAAAGGTACTGATTCTGGCCGTCGCTGGCCCTGGCGACAACGGGGAGCCGGTGCTCACCATCTGCCTGCCGGAAGACGAGTAGGATGACAATATCCCTGCATTACCAATCTTCATAGGAGGTCAGCATGCGCTGGGTTCGCATTGATCAGGTGAGGGCGATCATGTCCGAGCATTTCTCGGCAACCACGATCAGCCGGGTCATCATGGCCCTTAGGGTGAACAGCCACGGCAGCGACTTCATCGAATTAACCTCGATCCGTGGCCTACTCCAGGAGGATATCGGCAAGACCACCATCGATCGATTCATCATGGCGCTGAGTACGGCACCCGTGCCTGCAACCGTCTAAATCACCAGCTCAAACTTTGGGCTATTCCCGGATTCCCGGTGGGTCTCCCCCCTTTCTTAGGAGGGGAGGCCCCTAGGATCGCTTTTACAGCCCGTTCAGGGCCTGGGGCGTGGTTTGGGTACCCCCAACCAAAAGGATTCCAGGAAACCCCAAAGCCGCTTTTTTTGAAAATTTCTGCTGCCTGCGGTTGAGCCAGCGGTTGGCGTCGCTGCAATCACCCCAGCGGGTTGAACGTCATATATTCAATGTAATTACAGATATATACTTTATATCAACCCTAATCTTGGAGGATCATCATGGTCAAGAAGAGACACATGGATGACAACGAAGTCATTGCTCGTATTGAATCTCGTTACCAGCCTGGCCTTCTGCGCCAGTGCATTGAGGAAAAACTCAACGCTGATGCCATGTTGGAGAAACTCGGTGTTCGCAACAAGCAAACACTGAGGAAGCACCTGCTTCGCCTCATGGCTGAAGACAAGACCTTCTACGAGGTCGAGGGGCTGTTCCTGCGCGGATACAGCCAGCCTAAGGTCAATCCGAAGGGACGGCTGACCCTGAACCTTCGTGGCGTGGTTATCGCTGGGCAGCAAGTCCAGGATGGCGACCTGTTTCAGGTTCGCTTGGAAGAAGACAAAATCGTCCTCACCAGGGGATGATCGCAAGCAAGGAGCCGGATCGCAAGGTCCGGCTTCCTCTATTTCGAACATGAGACAAGACGGCCTGAAGGCTGTCGTTTCCGGCCCTTTCCTGCCTCATTCTCTGGCGCTTCCCAATGCCGCTTTCTATCTAAGAAGCGGCTTTCAAGAGAACGTTTCGCATAACCTAGTTAATTACAACGGGATTTGTCAGCTGCACCCTGGGGCCAGCTCCCCAGTGCCATTTTCAAAGAATGGTTTGACCCTTCTCCCAACAAAAACTGCCTTTCCAGGAGGAACAAGCATGAAGGTACAGCCCATTATCGAGTTGCGCCATGTGCGTAGCATCAAGCGACTTTTGGCGGATAACCCGAGAGACAAGCTGTTGTTCGTCATGGGCGTCAACAGCGGGCTCCGCGTGCAGGATTTGTTGGCCTTGAAGGTTGGCGACGTACGCGGCCTTAAGCAAGGCGACCGCATCGCCATCATCGAGAAGAAGACGGGCAAGCCCAATGTGCTCATCGTAAACAAGGAAATTTTGGCGAGCTTGGAAGACTATTTCAGCGCCACTGAAGGTGAGGAAAACCACTTCCTGTTCAAGAGCAGGAAGGGGCGCAACTACCCGCTGACCACTCTGACGGTCACGAAAATGGTCAAGGCCTGGACGGCGGCGATCAATCTCAAGGGAAACTTCGGCGCACACACCTTGCGAAAAACCTGGACATACCACCAGCGCAAGGAGTTCGGCGTGTCGTGGGAGGTCTTGGCCAAGCGGCTGAACCATTCAAATCCCTCTGTAACCCGCCGATACCTTGGTATTCAAGACGAGGAAGTGGAAGAGGTCCTGCTCAACTCAATCTGAGGTCTGAGCTTTCCAAGGGGCTCTGGCCCCTTTTTTCAGTTTTTTGAGACTTTTTTCGGGCCGTTTCCTTGACCCGCAGTCGCAGCGCGCTGGAGCTGAAGTTCCAGCAAGTCGCAGGATGTTGGAGCAAGTATATTTAGTTAAGTGTTAAAATTCATGCATTTGACTGCATCGAGCGCGTTGTTTAGATCAGTCTCAGGCCAAGTTTCAACCAAGGCCTGGGGAAAGTTGTGGAATTAGAAAATTCGCTCGGACGGCCCATAACGCCGCAAGAGCTAGCGAAATTGTTGGGGATTTCAGTCAACTCGGTGCGACGCCATCACGCGCGATGGGGAGGTGTCGAGGTTGTTCCTGGGAAAATCAGGTTTTTTGCCTGCAAAGTTATGGAGTTGCTTAATGCCAACGTTGTTGAAAAAGTTCAACCCGCCCAGGTGGCGGGCAGTCGTCTCAGTGGAGGGACAGCGGTTCGAAAAGCTGTTCCCGGACGGGTCGGACAAGAGCAAAAGGGCCGCAGAAAAGTGGGAAGAAGCCAAGAGACGCAAGCTGAAGAGTCCGCAGCCGACCGTCACGGCCTCGCCGACCTTGCTTGATCTTGCAGGGGCTTATTTGGATTTCGTGAAGGACCGGCAGAGTCGCCACACCTACGTGGAAAAGCTTGGTGTGATGAAGCGCGTGCTCAAGACTTTTGGGAAGGACACGTACCCGGAGGACATAAAGCCCGCTGAAGCACTTGCGTTTCTCACGCAGCAATATCGGGCACGTTCCGGCTATGCGGCCAATAAGGAGCGCAAGAACATTGTCACAGCGTGGGGTTGGGGCAAGCGGTATCTTCAGGATTTTCCCGATATCCCATGCCCATTCCATCGTGTGGAACGTTTCCCGGAGAAGCGCCAGCCCCGGTACGTGCCACCCGAAGAGGACTTCTGGTCAGTTTACAAGGTGGCCGAAGGGCAGGACAGGGTTATGCTTTTGACTTTTCTGTTCCTGGCGGCACGGCGGATGGAGGTGTTCCGGCTGAAGTGGGCAGACATCGACTTCGCACGAAATTCCGTGACGTTATGGACGAGGAAAAGGGCTGGTGGCAGTCTTGAAGCCGACCCCGTTCCGATGGTGGAAAAGCTCAAGCAGGTGCTGCTAGCGTGGCAAAAGCACTGTCCCGTCAAAGCTGACTTCGTATTCGTGAACATCGGCGAGGAATCGTTTTGTAGGCAGTACATTGGGCAGCCATTCACCAACAGACAGCACTTGATGGAGCGGCTCTGCAAGCGTGCTGGTGTCCGTGAGTTTGGCTTCCACGCTATCCGCCACCTGACCGCCAGCATCATGTACCGCGAAGGTCAGCCCGTGTCCGTTGTCCAAGCTGTTCTGCGTCACAAGAGCCCTCAGACTACCACAAGATATCTCCAGAACCTGGGTCTGAAGCAAACGCACGAGGCCATGGAAGCGGTCATGGGCAACCGTGGCCCTGGGGTCGGAGTGTCCATCTAAGGGAAGCCGTCGTGGGGTGGGGTGGCCAGAGTGATCTGGCTGCCCCTCTTACTGGAGCATTGGGTAGATTCTAAGCCAGAGCCTTCCCATTAAGTTTCATGCGGTCGTTAACAGGCGCTGACAAAAAACCTTATGGAGAATATGCATATGCGTTTCGACCAGCGTTCTGAATTAAAGAGACAGCATCTTTCGCCGGTGTCAGGGGAGGGGGATGTGGACCAGATGTGGACCAACGAAAAAACGGCTTACGCTGTTAACGTAAACCGTTGATTTTCCTGGCGTCCCCAAGGGGATTTGAACCCCTGTTAACGGCGTGAAAGGCCGTCGTCCTGGACCAGGCTAGACGATGGGGACATTGTGTGAGGTGGCTGGGGGACGAGGAATCGAACCTCGATTGGCGGAGCCAGAACCCGCAGTATTGCCTTTATACGATCCCCCAGCAGGTTGCGAGGGCACGTGATACTGGCTCCGGGGTGATGTTGTCAACCCCGAAGTTGTGCCCTGCGCGAAAAAAAACTACAGCGCGCGCGAAAGGCGGCGGGTGCGCTTCTTGAGCTTGTTGATCTTGCGGCGAAGCTGGCTGCGGTCCTTGCGCGACTCCACGGCGACCTTCTCCACGCGCATGGTGCGGATGGTCTTCTTCAGGGTGAAGATCTGGTCCTTGTAAGGGGACACGGCGCCTTCCTCGTCCACGATGCCGAACACGCCCTTGATGGCCGTGACCAGCTCTTCCTTCTGCATGCCGCTGGCGCCGACGATGGAGGGGATCTTCTTGGCCACAACGAGCTGGCGGAGTTCCTTGGCGGTCATCTTGTCCAGGGGCTTGGTCAGGCCCAGGCTCTCAAAGCTCATTTCCAACATTTCCTGGCTCATTTTCTTCTCCTTGACGCCCCGTTGGGGCGAGTATTCGCGTCGTTTGCCGCGCCCTCGTCGGGCAGGCTGGAAAAATACCGCACATACGCCAGATAACAACGGCCAACGGCGGTATCCGGGTCAAGTTTGCCTATCAGCCCGCCGAGATTGCTCGGCTTTTTGGTGCGCAGGATTGGCGTCGAGGTCTCGGCGTTATTCTGCAGCCCCAAAGGAACTCTGCCATCTAGCAGCTCGAATCGCACTTTGTCAAAGACTTCTTTGCCGAAAAACGCGTTCACCCGCTCCAAAAGTTCAAAGACGTAATAGCTCAGCTGTTGCGCGGCGATGGCGTCCTGGGCGAAGAGCACCAAGGTGCCGTCCTTGTGGCCCAAGGGGCGGGCCAGTTCGGCCACCTCCGGCCCCACCACGGTCTCCCACTCGCGCCACAGGCGCACCAGGCTCAGGCCCCCCTTCTTGTCGTAGCGCGACAAGAGGCGCAACATGAGATCCTCGCCCACGCGCCTGTGCCGCGACTCCCGGCCGGGGTGCTGCATCCTGCGGCGGGCTCTCACGGGCGGCTCCCCGTGGGCGGGTGCTGGCGGCTGGCGCACATCATCCCCGCCTCCTACCCTTCAATCCGGTCGCGCGCAAGGACTCTTGCCCCGTTCCGCCGGGCCGGGGCGCGTCTCAAGTGTTGCCGCCGGGCCGGGCTTCTGGTAACAGCCCTCATCTACGCAAAAATTGCGACCCCCTCGGAGGATCACCCATGGCAAAAAAGCCGACAGCGAGCCCTGAAGAACTGCGCCTGGAAGCACTTTCCACTGCAATGACCACCATTGAGCGCAAGTTCGGCAAAGGCGCAATCATGCGCATGGACGACGGCGCCGCCCTGTCTGCCATTGCCGTGATCCCCACCGGCTCCATCGGGCTCGACATCGCGCTCGGCGTGGGCGGCATCCCCAAGGGCCGCGTGACCGAAATCTATGGCCCGGAATCCTCGGGCAAGACCACGCTGACCCTGCACCTGGTGGCCGAATGCCAGAAGCGCGGCGGAACCGCCGCCTTCATCGACGCCGAGCACGCGCTCGACGTGGCCTATGCCCGCCGCCTCGGCGTCAAGACCGAGGAGTTGCTCATCTCCCAGCCGGACTACGGCGAGCAGGCGCTTGAGATCGCCGACCTCTTGGTGCGCTCTGGCGCGGTTGACCTTGTGGTCATCGACTCGGTGGCCGCCCTCATCCCCCAGGCCGAGCTGGAGGGCCAGATGGGCGAGACCCAGGTGGGCGGCCAGGCGCGACTGATGAGCCACGCCCTGCGCAAGCTCACCGGCACCATCCACAAGTCGCGCGCGGTGGTGGTGTTCATCAACCAGATCCGCATGAAGATCGGCATGACCGGCTACGGCAGCCCGGAGACCACCACCGGCGGCAACGCGCTCAAGTTCTACGCGTCCATCCGCATGGACATCCGCCGCATCCAGAGCCTTAAAGATAAGGAAGAGGCCTACGGCAACCGCACGCGCATCAAGGTGGTCAAGAACAAGGTGGCCCCGCCCTTCCGCGAGGCCCTTGTGGACATTTTGTACGGCACGGGCATGAGCCGCGAGGGCGAGCTCATCGATCTGGGCATCGAGCACAAGATCATCGAGCAGAGCGGCTCCTGGTTCGCCTTCGGTTCCGAGCGCCTGGGCCAGGGCAAGGAGAACGTCCGGGCCATGCTCATCGAGAACGCCGAGCTTCGGCAGAAGATCGAGGACAAGCTGCTTGCGCACCTGGGCGTGACCCCGCCCGAGTTCATCCCCGCCGCCGAAGAGCTGGCGGAGGAAGACGGGATGTAGTTGCCGACAGGCTTCCACGCCCAGCCGTTCCCGTCCCCCATACATTATTTTGGAGAAGCAAACCCGAATGAACGCCGCAGAAATCCGCTCCCGCTTTTTGAAGTACTTTGAGGCCAACGGACACACCGTGGTGGAAAGCTCCACCCTGGTGCCCAAGGACGATCCCAGCCTGCTGTTCACCAACGCGGGCATGGTGCAGTTCAAGAAGGTGTTCCTGGGCCAGGAGAAGCGCGCCTACGTGCGGGCCGCCACCAGCCAGAAATGCCTGCGCGTGGGCGGCAAGCACAACGACCTGGAGAACGTGGGACGCACCGCGCGCCACCACACCTTCTTCGAGATGCTGGGCAACTTCTCCTTTGGCGACTACTTCAAGGCCGACGCCATCCGCCTGGCCTGGGGCTTCATCACCGAGGAGCTGAAGCTGCCCAAGGAGAAGCTCTACGTCTCCATATACAAGGACGACGACGAGGCGGGCGAGCTGTGGCAGAGCGTGGCGGGCATCGCGCCGGAGCGCATCTACCGGCTGGGCGACAAGGACAACTTCTGGTCCATGGGCGACACCGGCCCCTGCGGCCCCTGCTCGGAGATCTACGTGGACCAGGGCGCGGACATGGCCTGCGGCCCGGAGTGCGGCATCGGCAAGTGCGACTGCGACCGCTTCCTGGAGATCTGGAACCTGGTGTTCATGCAGTTCGACCAGGCCGCGGACGGAACCCGCACCCCGCTGCCCCGGCCCTCCATCGACACCGGCATGGGCCTGGAGCGCATCGCCGCCGTGGTGCAGGGCAAGCGTTCCAACTTCGAGACCGACATCTTCCGCGCGCTCATCGACTTCGTGGCCGACAAGGCCAAGGTGAAATACCACGCGGACAAGGATACCGACACCGCGCTGCAGGTCATCGCGGACCACAGCCGGTCCATCGCCTTTCTCATCACCGACCAGATCCTGCCCTCGAACGAAGGCAGGGGCTACGTGCTCAGGCGGCTCATCCGCCGGGCCTTCCGCTTCGGTCGCCTCATCGGCCTCATCGACCCCTTCCTGCACGAGACCGCGCGGCAGGTGGTGGCGCACATGTGCGACGCCTATCCAGAGCTCTTGTCCAACCAGGAGTTCATGACCCGGGTCATCCGCGAGGAGGAGGAGCGCTTCTCCCAGACGCTCGACAAGGGCCTCGTCATCCTGGAGGAGGAGCTGGCGCGCCTCAAGGCCGCAGGCCAGGGCGGCATTACCGGCGAATTCGCCTTCAAATTGTACGACACCTTCGGCTTCCCCCTGGACATCGTCAACGACGTGGCGGGCAAGCTCGGCGTTTCCGTGGACGAGCCCGGATTCATGGCCTGCATGAAGGAGCAGAAGACCCGCGCCAAGAAGGCCTGGAAGGGCTCCGGCGAGAAGGACGTGGCCAGCATGTTCCAGGGCCTCTTGGAGGCCGGAGTCAAGACGCGCTTCACCGGCAGCACCAGCTTCGAGGACCAGGGCCGCATCGTGGCGCTGCTTGGCGGCGAGGGCGAGGCCGTGGAAAGCCTGGAGCAGGGGCAGGGCGGCTGGCTTGTGGCCGCAAGCACCCCGTTCTACGGCGAGTCCGGCGGGCAGGAGGGCGACCTGGGCGAGGTGAGCACCGAGTCCGGCGGAGCCGACGTGCTGGAGACCTTGAAGCCGGCCGGCGACCTCACGGTGCACAAGATTTTCGTCAACGAGGGCGCCCTGGCAAACGGCCAGACCGCCACCCTGACCGTCAACGCCCGCACGCGCATGGCCAGCTCGCGCAACCACACCACCACCCACCTGTTGCACGCGGCCCTGCGCCAGGTGCTGGGCGACCACGTGAAGCAGTCCGGCTCGCTCGTGGGACCGGAGCGCCTGCGCTTCGACTTCACGCACATCGCGCCCATGACCCCGGAGGAGATCGCCCGGGTGGAGCAGATCGTGAACCGCGCCATCCTGGACAACATTCCGGTGAGCCGCGAGTTCGTGAGTCAGAAGGAGGCCGTGGCGCGCGGAGCCATGGCGCTCTTTGGCGAGAAGTACGGCGACACCGTGTGCCTTGTTGAGGTGCCCGGCGTGAGCATGGAGCTTTGCGGCGGCACGCACCTGGTCAACACCGGGCAGGCGGGCAGCTTCGTGGTGCTCTCCGAGACCGGCGTGGCCGCTGGCATTCGCCGCATTGAGGCCGCAACCGGCTGGAACGTGCTGAACCACCTGCAGTCCCTGCGCCAGGAGATGGGCGAGGTCCAGGCCGTGCTCAAGGCCCGGCCCGAGGAGGTCGCCGCGCGCGCCAAGGCCATGGCCGCCCAGATCAAGAGCCTGCAGAAGGACGTGGAGCGTTTGCAGACCAAGCTGGCCTCCGGCGAGGGCGGCGCGCGCATGGCCGAGGTCGAGGAGATCGGCGGGGTCAAGGTCATCGCCGTCAAGGCCGAGGCCGCCAGCATCAAGAGCCTGCGCGAGCAGATGGACGCGCTCAAGAGCAAGCTGCCCTCCGGCGTGGCCATGCTCGCCGCGCCCACCGAGGACGGCAAGGTGACCGTGCTCATCGCCGTGACCAAGGATTTGCACGGCAGGTTCACCGCGCCCGCGCTCATCAAGGACGTGGCCGCCGAGGTGGGCGGCAGCGGCGGCGGCAGGCCGGACATGGCCCAGGCCGGAGGCACCGACGCCAACGGAATAGACAAGGCCATCGCCAAGCTGAAAGAGCTGGTGGCGAAGGCATAGCAGATTTTTGCCGTGTTCCGCGGGAGTGTCCCGCGGGAAAGATGGTGCTTTTGGGTTGACAGGCCCGACCAAAGCCAGTAAGAGCCCTGTTTCCAGTTTGGATGAAGGAGCAGCCCTACATGAATACGTACAGCCCGGTCCCTGCGGACCTGAAGCACGAATGGTTTGTGGTCGATGCCACGGACAAGGTGCTTGGCCGCCTGGCCACTGAGATTGCCTGCCGCCTGCGCGGCAAACACAAGCCCAGCTACGCCCCCCACATGGATGGCGGCGACTTCATCGTCGTGGTCAACGCCGCGAAGATCAAGGTCACGGGCGACAAACTGAACAAGAAGATGTACTACAAGCACACCTTGTACCCCGGCGGCCTCAAGTCCCGGACCCTCAAGGAAATGCTTGAGAAGAACCCCGAGCTGGTGATCATCCAGGCTGTGCGCGGCATGATGCCGAAGAACCGCCTGTCCCGGCAGATCATCAAGAAGCTCAAGGTGTTCCCCGGTCCCGACCACACCCACGCCGCCCAGAAGCCCCAGGCTCTGGATCTGTAAACAGGAGCGGAACCCATGTCTGATTTCAACTACGGCACCGGCAAGCGCAAGAACGCCGTCGCCCGCACGCGTCTGTACCAGGGCACCGGTCAGATCACCATCAATGACCGCCCCTACGAAGAGTATTTCCCGCGCAAGACCCTGCAGATGATCGTGCAGCAGGCGCTCAAGCTGACCAAGAATGCCGACAAGTTCGACATCAAGGTCAACGTTGCCGGCGGCGGCGTGGCCGGACAGGCCCAGGCCGTCCGTCACGGCATCTCCCGCGCCCTGCTTCTGGTCGATCCCGAACTGCGTGGCACCTTGAAGAAGGCCGGGTTCCTGACCCGCGACGCCCGCAAGAAGGAACGCAAGAAGTACGGCCAGAAGGGCGCCCGCGCTCGCTTCCAGTACTCGAAGCGCTAAGCCGATACGGCTCACGCCTTCCCCTGCCCATTCGGGCCGGCACCTCACAAGGGTGTCGGCCCTTTTTCGCTTGTCCCGCGTTCCTGCATGGGCTTCGTTCGGAATCGCGGAACCAGGGGCGTCGGTCTTTGGATGCCCCTTGCGCCGGAGGGGCCAGCTGCCTGCGCCGACAGGAGCACGGGCAAGGGAGGAGGCTGTGCCTGGAGCCGGGGCCGCGCTCAGCCCTTGCGGAGAAAGAGCTTGCGCACCTCGTCCACCACGAGCAGAAGCGGCGCGCAGGCGAGGAGGAAGAGCCAGTTCTCCAGGGGGAATGGCGCCACGCCGAAGGCTGTTTGCAGCACGGGCACATGCAGGATGAGCAAGACGATGATCAGTTCCGTGGCCACGCCGACCCAGACCATCGGGTTGCTGGCGAAGCCGAGGCGGAATGCCGAGAGACGCTCGGAGCGCTGGGTGAAGAGATTGCCGATCTGGGTGGTGACGATGCAGGCCAGGGTCATGCCCGTGGCGGCCTGGTACAGCGGGCCTTCCGCGGGCAGGTCGAGCCACTGCCAGGCATGGCCGCTGGTCCAGAACAGGAAATAGAACGCCGCCATGGCCGCAAGGCTTTGGAACAGGCCGAGGAAGCAATAGGACTTGATGAGCAGCGGCCAGGTGATGACGTGGTCCTTGCGGTTGCGCGGCGGCCTGTCCATGATGTCCGGCTCTGGCGGCTCCACGCCGAGCGCCAGGGCGGGCACGATGTCGGTGCCCAGGTCCACGGCCAGGATCTGCATCACGGTGAGCGCCAGGGGAATGCGGCCTCCGCTCATGGCGTGCAGGATGAAGGGAAGCGCCTCCGGGGTGTTGCTGGTGAAGATGTAGCCGGTGAACTTCTTGATGTTTGCGTAAACCGCGCGGCCCTCTTCAATGGCGTTGACGATGGAGGCGAAGTTGTCGTCGGCCAGGATCATGTCCGCGGCCTCCTTGGCCACGTCCGTCCCAATCAAGCCCATGGCCACGCCGATGTCCGCCTTCTTCAGGGCCGGGGCGTCGTTGACCCCGTCGCCCGTCACGGCCACGATGTGCCCTTGTTCCTGCAGCAGCCGCACCACGCGCAGCTTGCATTCCGGCGTGGCCCTGGAAAAGATGCACTCCTGCTCCAAGGCCGCCTTGAGTTCCGCATCCGTGCTGGCCTCCACCTCCGCGCCGCTGAAGATGCGGATGGGGCCGTCCCCGTTCAGGCCGACGCTTCTGGCGATGCTCTCGGCGGTAAGCCCGTGGTCGCCGGTGATCATGATGACCCGAATTCCCGCGCGCCTGCATTTTGCTATGGCGTCCGGCACCTCGGGCCTTGGCGGGTCGAAGATCGCCGCCAGGCCAAGAAAGGTGAGCCGCTGCTCCAGGCTGTGCCAGCCCGGCTTCCGGCCATCGTCCGGCAGCACGCATTGCGCCGCGGCCAGCACCCTGAACCCGCGCCGGGCGAGATCGTTGGCGGCAAGCTCAATCTCCCGCCGCCGCTCCTCGGTCATGGGCAGATCTTCCTCTCCCCGGCGCAGGCTGGTGCACAGCCCGGCCACCTCGGCGCTGGCGCCCTTGACCAGGGCCAGCAGCGCGCCGTCGAAACGACAGCAGACGCACATCCTCCGCAGGTGCGCATCAAAGGGCAGTTCATACTGGCGCGGGGCCTTGGCGTGCTCAGCCTCAAGGTCGAGCCCGCCCTTGCGGGCCACGGTGAGCAGCGAGGCTTCCATGGGGTCGCCAAGGATGCCAAACGCGCCGTCCGGCTCCGCCGGGGGGACAAGGCGGGCGTTGTTGCACAGGCCATACGCGCGCAGCAGAGCGGCCAGGGCCGCATCCGTGGCCGTGGTGACCGTCGCGCCGGCCTCCTGGATGCGGCCCCTGGGCGCATAGCCCGTGCCGCTGACCTCGAGGCGCCGGTCAGGGAGCCACAGCTCCTTGACGCTCATCTCGTTCTTGGTCAGCGTCCCGGTCTTGTCCGTGCAGATGACCGTGGTGCAGCCGAGGGTCTCCACGGCGGAGAGGCGTTTGACCAGGGCGTTGCGCCTGGCCATGCGCTGGATGCCCATGGCCAGGGACAGCGTGACCGTGGGCAGGAGCCCTTCTGGCACAAAGGCCACGATCATGCCGAGAGCGAAGATGAAGCTTTCGGCTGCCCCCATGTTGGCGAGATTCACGGCCAGCGCGTAGAACACCAGGCCGGAGCCGATGGCCACGAGGCTGATCGTCCGCGTCACCACTGCGATTTCTTTCTGCAGCGGGCTTTGCTCCTTGCCCAGGCTCTGCGTCAGGTGGGCGATGCGGCCAAATTCCGTCTCCATGCCCGTGGCGAAAACCACGGCCCGCCCATTGCCTGATGTCACAGCGGTGCCCGCGTAGACGATGTTCCGCCCTCGCGCTTCAGTGCCTTCCGCCGGCTTTGGCGGCTCGGCCCGCTTGCTCACGGGCCGCGATTCGCCGGTCAGGGTGGATTGGTCCACCATGAGATCGGCCACCTCAACGAGGCGCGCATCGGCGCAAATGCGGTTGCCTTCGGCCAGCAGCAGGATGTCGCCGGGCACCAGCTCCTGCGCTGGGCGTAATATCTCCCGCCCTTCGCGCAGGACCAGGGCGTGGACGGGGAGCATCTGCCGCAGGGCGGCCAGGGCCTTTTCGGCCTTGTACTCCTGCCAGAAGCTGAAGACGCCGTTGATGCCGTTGACGAGCCACACCGCCACTCCAAGCTGCGGCATTCGGGCCATGAAGGCGATGGCTCCGCCGCACCAGAGCAGCAGGGCCATGAGGTGGGTGAAGTTGGCGGCAAACTTGAGGATGATGGAAGTTTCTGCGGGGGCCTGCAGGGTGTTTGGCCCGTGCCGAAGCAGGCGCAGGGCGGCTTCGGAGTGCGTCAGCCCCTGGGGCGAACTCATGAGCGCGGCAAAGACCCCGGTGGCATCCATTTCCGGGATGTCCCTGGAGAGGAATTCAGCCTCGATTTTGAGAAACGGGTCGGTCATGGCGAACCTCGCCCGGGCACTGAGCAGACATGCTCCGGTCCTGCCTCAGTTTCTCATACCATTGTTTCCCAAACACGAACAAGATGCTTCGGAGAGCTGCGCAGCCTCCGGTCAGGTGAAGCCTGGGGAGTTCAAGGCGTAGAGAGGCTTTGCTCCGCGCGGTGCTAGCCCATGCTCAGAATCTCCCGCAGGGCCTCGGAGATGGCGGCCTGGCTGTAGGGCTTGGCCAGCACGCGCAGGATGTTGGGCGGCAGGTCCGGGGGGATGTCCCCGGTGTGCAGCCTGCCGGAGATCATGATGACCGGCAGGCCGGGGTGCTGGGCCATGATGCGCCGGGCGAACTCCACGCCGTTGACCTCGGGCATGTCGAAGTCCGTGAGCACGGCGTCGAAGCCGTGGGGATTCTCGTCGAGGGCGCGCAAGGCTTCGGGCGCGCTTGCGCAGCCGGTGACCTCGTAGCCGAGCTTGCCCAGCACGCGGGGGATGGTGGCGAGCTGGTCCTGGTCGTCCTCCACGAAGAGCACGCGGCCCTGACCGCGCCGCACCTGCTCGGGCAGGCCGTCGTCCTCGTGCGTGCCCTGCTCGTGCAGGGGCAGGTAGATGTCGAAGCTCGTGCGTTCCCAGGGGGTGCTTGAGACAGCCACCGCGCCCTTGTGGGCCTTGACGATTCCGTGGACAACGGCCAGCCCAAGGCCGGTGCCCTCGGCCTTGCCCTTGGTGGTGAAGAAGGGATCGAAAATCTTGTCCAGAATCTCCTGTTCGATGCCAGGCCCGTTGTCCGTGATGCACAGGCGCAGGTAGCGCCCGGGCGGCAGGGAGAGCCCCTCCGCGGCCTGGGCGTCCAGGTCCTGGGCCTCCAGGGTCAGCAGCAGGTCGCCGCCGGTTTCGCGCATGGCCTGAAAGGCGTTGGTGCAGAGGTTCAAAAATACCTGGTGCAGTTGGATGGGGTCGGCCAGGGCCAGGGCCGGGTCCAGGCGGATGTCGTCGCGCACGCTGATGTTGCGCGGCAGGGACGCGGACAGGAGGCTCAAGGTCTCGCGCGCCACCTCGGCCACGTTGACGTACTGGAAGCCCGCCTGGGACGGGCGGCTGAAGGCGAGGATCTGGCGCACCAGCTGGCTGCCGCGCTGCCCGGCCTTGAGCACGCGCAGCAGGTCGTGGGCCATCTCGGTGTTGTCTGGCGCGTCCATGAGGGCCAGCTCGGCGCTGTTGATGATGCTGGTGAGGATGTTGTTGAAGTCGTGCGCGATGCCGCCGGCCAGGGTGCCGATGGCTTCCATCTTCTGCGATTGCAGGAGCTGGCGCTCCAGGTTGTTCTTCTCGGTCACGTCCTCGGCCGCGCACAAGAGGCCCACCACCCGGCCCGTGGCGTCGTGCAGGGGCACGCGCGAGACCTCAAGCAGCACGGGCCTGCCGAGGCCGTCCTCGGCGTTCCAGGGGGCGCGGTACCGGGGCTGGTTCTCTTCCACCACCAGGCGGTCGTCGGCCAGTGAACTCTGGGTGGAGTCGCGCCCGGCGAAGAGCTCCTCGTCGGTGCGGCCAAGGACCAGGCGCGCGTCCTGAAGGCCGAAGAAGGACAGGAACGAGCGGTTGACGCCCAGGTAGCGCAGGTCGCGGTCCTTCCAGCTCACCAGCTGGGGGATGGTGTCGAGCACGAGCTGGAGCATGCGCTCGCTTTCGGACAGGGCGCGCTCGGCGTTCTCGCGCTGGGTGATGTCCTCCACCACGCCTTCGTAGGCGGCAAGCCCGCCGTCCGGCCCGGCCACGGCGCGGATGTGCAGGAAGGTGGTGATGCGCCGCCCATCGGGACGGACGAACTCGCGCCGGTAGGCGGCCACGCCGCCCGGGCCCGTGGCGGCGGAGAGCCAGTGCGGCGCGCCGTCCTCGCTGCCGGAGAGGAAGTCCGAGCCGGTGGCCAGCAGTTCGTCCAGGCTGGCGAAGCCGAGCATCTCCACCAGGGCGTGGTTGGCGTCCTGCAGGCGGCCCTCGGGCGCGGCGCGGAAGATGCCGAGCACCGAGTTCTCGAAGATGCCGCGGTACTTTTCCTCGGCCTGCCGAAGTTCTTCCTGGACGCGCTTGAGGCCGGAGATGTCGTTCAGCACGCCCACCAGGCCGAGGATCTCGCCCTTGGCGTTCAGGTAGGTGGCCTTGGAGAGCATCACGGCGCGGCGGTCCTCGCCCGGCAGGCTGAGCTCGGACTCGTACACGCGCACCCCGGCGCTGGCCAGCAGCTCCTCATCCACGGCGTCGCGCAGGCCGCCCGCGCCGGTGGCGGCCATGTCCTCCGGTGCCTTGCCCTGTATCCCGGCCAAGGTGACGCCGAACAGGCGCTTGAAGGCCATGTTGCAGTCCTGAAACAGGCCCTGGCGCGTGAGGGAGTAGAGGGGCAGGGGGATGGCGTCCATGAGGATTTTGAGAAAGGTGAGCTGGTCGTTGACGCGCTCCTGGATGCGGCGGCGCTGGATGATGCTGGTGACGAGCAGCACCAGGATGAACACCAGGCTGACCAGACTGACCATGATGGTCCAGAACAGGCCCTTGTCGATGGTATAGAAGCGGTAGGGCTCGTTGATGATCTCAGCGCCGGAGGGCAGCTTGCCGAGCGGGATGTCGAGCTTGCGCAGCACCTTGTAGTCGAAGACGTAGGGGTCGTCGAAGCGCTCCACCACCGGGATGCTGCCCGGTACGGCCCCGGCCAGGATGCGTAGGGCCAGGGTCCCGGCCAGGCGTCCGTGGTCCTGCCCGCTGTGCAGCTTGCCGCCCACGCTGCCGTGGTTGAGCAGGAAGCGCCAGCAGCTGTAGACCGGGAGCGAGACGTTGGCCGAGATGATCTCCAGCACCTCGTCGGCGGCGTAGAGCTTGCCTTCGTGTTCCAGGTACACGGGGATGACGTAGAGCAGGGTGTTCTTGGGCAGGGCGCGCACCCTGTCGAGAACGACGCCCAGGGGCAGGTCGTCCCAGTACTCGAACTCAAGCGTGCCCTTGAGCCGGGGCGCGACCTTGCGCAACTGGCCCTGGATGGCCATGCCCGTCACCGAGGGGTCGCCGATGACGACCATCTTCCGGTAGCCCGGATGCAGGCGCGCTGCCAGGCGCAGGGTGGCCTCGAAGTCCACGTTCTCCACCAGGCCGGTTATGTTGGTCTTGCCCTTGAGCCTTTCGGGGTCGAAATCGTTGACGCCGCAGAAGACCACGGGAAGGCCGGGGAACAGGCGGTCCTGGTATTCCAGGACGAAGTTGTAGGCAAAATCGTCGCTGGCGATGACGAGGTCAAGGGCCGAGTCCTTGAACTTGGCGCGGTAGAATTCGAACAGGGCGCGGGCGCGCTCCGGCGTGGCGAAGCGCTTGGTGTCCATGTACTCGATCT
Source organism: Desulfovibrio sp. (assembly GCA_050251495.1). Lineage (GTDB taxonomy): Bacteria > Desulfobacterota > Desulfovibrionia > Desulfovibrionales > Desulfovibrionaceae > Humidesulfovibrio. The sequence goes on from JBFWMQ010000001.1 coordinate 35,970, forward strand.
GCAGGTCCACCAAAAACTGCGACTCGGCGAAGATGCTGCGCAGGCCGGTGACGATGTCGTCGGACCAGGCGTAGCCGTCGTGGTACGAGTTCAGGATGAGCACGTTCTTGCGCGGCTTGTCGGCCTGGGCCGGGGCGGGCAGCGCGGCAACGGCGAAAAGCAGCAGCGCCAGGGCCAGGCAGAGGACGGACCGCCGGGGCATGGCTACAGTCCCAGCCGCGCCAGGTCGTCCACCAGGGCGCGCACACGGCTTGCGGAATGCTCGAAGGCCGCACGCTCGGCCTCGTCCAGGGCGATGTCGCAGACCTGCTCCAGGCCGCGTCCGCCCAGCACGCAGGGCACGCCCAGAAAGAGTCCGCTGATGCCGAACTCGCCCTCAAGCAGGGCCGCGCAGGGCAGCACCCGGCGCTGGTCCAGCAGCACGGCCTCGGCCATCTGCACCACGCTGGCCGCCGGGGCGTAGAAGGCCGAGCCGGTCTCCAGCAGCTTCACGATCTCGTCCCCGCCGCGCCGGGCGCGCTCCACCAGCGCCGCGATGCGCTCCGGCGCGAGCAGTTCGGGCAGCGGCACGCCGCCCACGAAGCAGTGCCTGGGCATGGGCACCATGCTGTCGCCGTGGCCGCCCATGACGAGGGCCTGCACGTCGCGCACGCTGACGGAAAGCTCCAGGGCCACGAAGGTGCGGAACCGGGCGGAGTCGAGCACCCCCGCCATGCCGAGCACGCGCTCGCGCGGGAAGCCGAGTTCGCGCTTGGCCACGAAGCACATGGCGTCCAGCGGATTGGTCACCACGATGACGACGGCTCCGGGCGAGCGCCGGGCGATCTCGCGGCAGCAGGAGGCCACCACGCGGGCGTTTATGGAGAGCAGATCGTCGCGGGAAAGCCCCGGCCTGCGCGGCGAACCGGCGGTGAGCACCACCACGTCCGAGTCCGCCGTGTCGGCCCAGTCCGCGGTGCCCCGCACCTGGGAGTCGAAGAGCTGCACCGCCGCGGTTTGCAGAATATCGAGCGCCTTGCCCTTGGCCGCGCCCTGGTTGATGTCGAGCAGGACCACATCGCCCACGCCGCGGCTGGCAAGCATGAGCGCGCAGGTTGCGCCCACCTGGCCCGCGCCCACGACGGAGATCTTCTTTCTGCGGAACGCCACGGCCTTCCTCCTCACGGGTTTTGCCCGAATCTGTCCGCTTTCAGGCCCAGCGTCAAGGCGGCTGGGGCACCGGGCGGCCCGCCTCGCGGATGTGTTGACCTGCGCGCAAAGGTAGAGTAGAGTTTAAGCAGTCGGAATAAACCAGGAGGATGCCATGAAACACTTCACGTTGTCGGTTGTGGTGATGCTTGCGGCAGTGATGCTGGCGGGGGCTTCGGCCAATGCGCAGGTGGGCGACCAAACCCAGACCAGCACGCAAACCCAGACCAATACGCAAATGCAGCAGCGGGAACGAGTGCGCACCCAGGAGCAGGTGCAGACCGAGGCCCAGGTAAAGGAGCAGGAACGCGTTCGGAGCCGTACCCATAGCGGTACAGGCCAGGGCGCCATGGGCTCCGGCATGGGTTCCGGCATGGGCTCCGGCGGCGGCGGTCGCGGCGGTGGCGGTGGCGGCGGCGGCGGTGGCGGCGGCGGCGGTGGCGGCGGCGGCGGTGGCGGCGGTGGCGGTGGCGGCGGCGGTCGCTAGCGGGCACGTTCTGCGCAGGGCCGGACCTCCTTGCTGGAGGTCCGGCCTTGCGCCGCGTCATGGCCGCGAAGCGCGGGCCTATTCTGGAATGGTCGGAATCGCCGCGAAGCGCGGACCTACTCTGGAATGGTTGGAATCGCCGCGAAGCGCGGCTCGTGCAGCGGCAGCAGGATGTCCGCCGCCTGCTTGACCTTGAGGATGTTGTCGTAGGCCTGGTAGCTGTTGACCACCGTGCCGCAGGGGATGACCTCCATCTCCATGGCGCGGACCTCCCTGGGCGGGGTCAGGTTGTCCATGATGACGCAGAACCCGGTGATGGCGGCCACGCCCTTTGCCGTGTCCACCAGCACGGTCATGCCACCCTCGGTGTGGGCCGGGGTGTGCATCACGCGCACGCCGGGCACGATCTCCGCGTCGCCGGTGAGCACCTCCAGCTGCCCGTTGTCCTCCACGTCGGTGATGTAGTCCTCCAGGTAGCGGTAATCCAGCGGGTGCGGGTCGTGAATGTGCCGGAGTTCCGCCTCGTGCACGTAGATGCGTGCGTTCACGCACTTGTAGTCGTTCTCGCAGTGGTCGTTGTGCAGGTGGGTGTGCACCACGATGTCGATGTCCTCCGGCTTCAGGCCATACAGGGCCAATCCCTCTTCAAAGGTGTAGATCTTCCCCCCGATGGCCGCCTCGCGCTCCGGGCTCCTGATGGGCTGCATCTCGCCGGTGTCCACCAGGATCTTCTTGTCGCCGCCCTCCAGATACCAGCAGTAGATGGGGATGGTGTAGGGCGTGCCGTAGGAGTTCTGGTAGGTCATCATTCCCTTGTCGAATATCTTGGTCCCCATGACGATGGGGTGGATCTTGAACGTCGCCATGCTGGTCTCTCCTTGTTCCAAAGCTCTTGAATCCTGTGTCCAGGTTGCCGGGGCCACGGGCTGGCCTGGGTTGGCCGGGGCAATCCCCGCGTTCGTGGCGGAATTGTAGCAGGCCCCGGCCCGGCGGGCAACGCCAAGGGCCTTGCCCCGAAACAAAAGATGGGGACGATTTGCGGCATGTACAGCAGGGGCGCGGGACAGGAGGGCTCGCGTTTGCGGGCTTCGGCCTCGAGGCCGGAGGCCAAGGCGCTATGACCGCGTGAGCCAGCCCTTGCGGTAGAAGAAGGCCACCATGCCCAGCACCGTGCAGGCCATCACCCCCAGCACAGCGTAATAGCCATAGGGGCTCTCCAGCTCCGGCATGTGCCGGAAGTTCATGCCGTAGAGCGAGGCCAGGAAGCTCAAGGGGATGAAGATGGTGGAGATCATGGTCAGCACCTTCATGGTCTCGTTCAGCTTCAGGCTGACGTTGGACAAATACAGGTCGAGCATGCCGGAGAGCATGTCGCGGAAGGTCTCCACCGTGTCCATGACCTGGATGGTGTGGTCGTACAGGTCGCGCAGGTAGGGGCTGGTGCCCTCGTTAATGAGCGGCGAGCCGCCTTTTTCCAGCCGGGCCAGCACCTCGCGCAGGGGCCAGACGAAGCGCCGCAGGAACAGCGCCTCGCGCCGCAGGTCGTGGATGGTCTCCAGCTCCGTGGGCGAGGGCGAGTCCAGCAGCGCCTCCTCCACCTCCTCGATGTCCTCGCCCATGCGCTCCAGCACGACGAAGTAGTTGTCCACAACCGCGTCGATGAGGGCGTACATCAGGTAGTCCGGTCCGTTCTTGGCCAGCTTGCCCGCGCCGGACACGAGGCGCTTGCGCACCTCGCCGAACACGTCGCCGCCGCCCTTTTCCTGAAAGGTCAACAGCAGCCTGTCCTGGAGCACGAAGCTCACCTGCTCGTCCTCGACGGTGCGCTCCTCCTCGTCGTAGCGCAGCATCTTGAGCACCACGAAGAGCGCGCCGTCCAGCTCGTCGAGCTTGGGGCGCTGGCCCGTGTGCACGATGTCCTCCAGCACGAGGGGGTGCAGCCCGAACAGCTCGCCCAGCCGGGTCACGCAGTCCGGGTCGTGCAGGCCGTCCAGGTTGATCCAGGTGAGGCCCGGCGCGTCCACGTAGGCGGCGCAGCCCTCGGCGCTGTCCAGGCGGGTCTGGCGCACGCCGGTCTCGTCCGCGTGGATGACCTCAAGGGAGACCCCGGCGCTCTGGCTGCGGCCCACGTAGGTGACGGTGCCTGGGGGCAGGCCCTTCTTGCGGATGCGGCGGTGCAGGGACTCGAACATGGGCGGCCTCCCGGCGCTGGCTGCGTGGCCGGATGCGTTTCCCGGCCCTGGACGCGATACTAGCCGGGATTGCGCTGGCCGTACAGGGGGGCGCAGAAAGCGCGAAAGCCGCGCGCAGATGCTTGACCTGTCTACGGCTTCACCCTTGAGCACAGCCTGAACAACCTTCAGGAGGACCATCATGACCACGGCCGCACTCACCCGAAAGACCCTGACCCGCGACATGCGCCTGCCCCATCCCGCCGAGGACGTGTTCCCGCTGCTTTGCCCGGTTCGCGAGTATGAATGGATAGAAATGTGGCGGTGCGAGCTGCTGCATTCCCGCTCCGGCCTGGCCGAGGAGAATTGCGTGTTCCGCACGGACTTTCCGGGGGAAGAGGGGCGCGTGTGGCAGGTGTCGCGTTATGAGCCGCCCCGGCGCATCGAGTTCGTCACCTTCGTCGCGTCGTCATGCACCACGCGGCTGAATCTGACGCTGGAGGACGACGCGCAGGGGGTGCTGCTGCGCTGGGAGCAGGTCTTCTCGGCCCTGGAGCCCCGGGGGGCGGCCTTGATTGACGCCTGGACCGGCGCGCACTATCAAATCCAGATGCAGATGCTGGAGGATTCGCTTGGGCACTACCTCGCCACGGGAACCATGCTGCGCACGGGAGGATAGAAGACGATGCTGACCGTTGGCCGCTTGGCCAGACGTTTCGGGCTCTCGCGCAGCACGCTGCTGTACTACGACAGGATCGGGCTGCTGCGGCCAGCGGCGCGCGGCGACGGCGAGTACCGGACGTATGGGCCGGAGGAGGTCGAGCGGCTGGAGCGCATCTGCCGCTACCGCGAGGCCGGGCTTGCGCTGCAGGCCATCCGGGTTGTGCTGGATGCTCCCCCCAGCTCTCTGGGGACTGCGCTGTCCGCCCGCCTCGACGCCATCGGCCAGGAGATCGCCCGACTGCGCGAGCAGCAGAGCCTTGTCGCCGGGCTGCTGAGCGGCAGCCCGGCGGGGCTCACGCGCGTGGCCGAGCTGGACCGTGACGCCCTTGTGGCGCTGTTCACTTCGGCCGGGTTCGAGGATGAGGACCTGCGCCGCTGGCACGGCCTGTTCGAGAGGACTGAGCCGGAAAAGCACCAGCGCCTGCTGGAAAAGCTCGGCGTGCCCGCGCATGAGATCGCGCTCACCAGGGCCTGGGCCCGGGGGGACCTTCCCGGGCGCGGGCCAGGTCAGGAATCCTAGACGGCTGACGAACCCTGGACGGGCTGACGCTGCGCCTCCGGGCGTCCGGCCGGGGCCTTGCCCGCGCCCCGGCTTTGGCCCAGCAGCACCCCGGCCAGGATGAGCGCGCAGGCGGCGAATTGGCCCGGGGCAAGCGTTTCGCCGAGCAGCAGCCCGCCCGCGAACACCGCCACAAGGGGCACCAGGTTGATGCTGGCCGCCGCCTGGGCCGAGCTCAGGCAGGCCACCGCCTTGTGGTACAGGCCGAAGGCGGCCAGCGTCACCACCCCGCCCAGATAGGCCACGGCCAGCCAGGCATCGCTCGGCACGGCGGCGAGGGCGCTTGCCGGTGCGGCCAGCCAGCCGGGCTCGGTGGCCAGCGCGCCGGGCAGGAAGAACAGCGCCCCGGCAAAGACCTGCAGGCCGGTGAGGTGCCAGGAATCGTAGCGGCTGGACAGGTGCTTGAGCACCAGCATGTACCCGCTGGCGCAGCACATGGCCAGCAGCTCCAGCACGTTGCCCAGGGCCGGATTGGGCGCGTTGTGCTCCGCCGTGCCGCCCAGGGAGAGCCAGACCACGCCGCACAGCGAGAGGAAAATCCCCCAGACCATCCGCGCCGTGAGGGGCTCGCGCAGGAAGGCCCAGGCCCCGGCGGCCACAAGCAGCGGCACCAGCGAGGAGATCATGCCCGCCTGGGCCGAGGTGGTGAGGGCGACGGCGTAGCCTTCCAGGAGAAAATACAGGCAGGGCTGGAGCAGGCACATCAGCCCCAGCCACTTGAGGTCGCCGCGCCGGCGGCCCGCCTTGGGCACGCGGCCCCACACCAGCGCAAGCAGGGCCGAGGCCAGGGCCATGCGCAGGAAGACGACCGCCAGGGGCGAAAAGCCGGTGAGGGCGTACTTCATGGCCACGAAACTGGTGCCCCAGAGCAGAACCGCTCCGGCCAGGCACAGGAAGGGGACGAGGGGGCGGGGTGTGTTCATGCCCGCCGTATGTCTGAAAGTCGGGGCGATGTATGGAATGAAATTGCGGCGGCCTCAAGCGCGCCGGGGCGGCTGGTCTTCCTGGCAGGTTGGACTGGGGCGGGCGGTGCCGGGGCGGGCGGCGTCGGAGCGGCTGGCGAGGTACTGGCGCGGCGTGGCCCCGGTGAACTCCCGGAAGCAGCGCGAGAAGTGGCTCTGGTCCGCAAAGCCCGCGTCCAGGGCGGCCTGGCTGATGGGCGTGCCCTCGGCCAGCAGGGCCTTGGCGTGCTCCACGGCCTGCTGCATCTGGTAGGCGTGGGGCGGCAGGCCGGTGGCGGCCTTGAACACGCGCAGGAAATGATGGCGCGAGAGTCCGGCCAGCCGGGCCAATTCGTCGAGCGGCACCCAGGTCCCGGCGCTGGCCGCGAGGTGTTGGCGCACCCGGTCCACGGCGGGGTTGAGCGGCCGGGGATTGAAAGACCCCCGCGCGGTGGCCGCGGCGTGGCGGTCCACCAGCCCGCGCAGGCAGGCCCGCAGCAGGGCCAGCTTCTCGCTGGTGGGCGCGCTCTGGACAAAGGCCTCGTGCAGCTCGCGCCAGGCCGCGAACAGTTCCGGGTCGTCCAGCACCGGCGAGGCAAAGCGCGGGGCCTCGCCCTGGCCGGCGTCGCGGAACGCACCGGTCAGCCAGCCCGTGTCCAGGGCGAGCAGCCGGTACGTGATGCCCGCTCCGGGCGCGGGGTTGCAGGCGTGGGGCCGCCCGGCCTCGATGATCACAATCTGCCCCGCGCATGCGTTGTGGAGCGCGCCATCAAGGGAAAAGCGGGTGCTGCCCGCCTCCACCAGGGAGACGAGGCTGTACCGGTGGGTGTGGGTGCGGAAGGCTTTTTGCGAGTAGCTGGAGAAACGGGCTTCGACTCCGGGGAGGTTCTCGTCGCGCCAGAAGCGCACGTCCGCGTGCAGCGGAGCGCCTGACATGGCCGGGCTTTAGCGCCAGCCGCCGCCGCGCCCGGAGGTGTAGATGAGGCGGTTGGCCTTTTCGCTCACAGGCTCGAACGGTCCTTTGCGGCAGGCTTCGGCGGTCTTGCCCACGCTCTCCAGCACCTGCTCCTTGTAAATCAGATTGCCCACGTAGAAGTGCGGGTTGCTCTCGGAGCGGCGCACCTGGCAGACCACGCCTGGCAGGTTGATGGCGCGGAAGCTGGCGCGGTAGAGGCCATCGGCTCCTTTGTGCACGCGCATGTTGCCGCGGCCGCCGATGATGGTGGCGTTCATGCGCTCCACCTGGCGGTGGGCGAAATGCATGAAGCTCTCGTGTTCGCGGATGAGGTCCGGGTCCATGTAGGCGGGCAGCGGCTCCTGCGCGGGAGCCACGGCCAGGGTGGGCTGGGGCGCCGCCGGGGCGGCCGCGCCGTGCTCGGCGCTGGCGCCCATGGGCAGGGCCAGGAGGCTGAGCAGTGCCAGGGAGGCGAGGCGGCTTTTCATGGACATGGCGTGTCTCCGGAAACGGGCAAAAAGAGGTTCGGGGCTGCGAGGCATTGTGCCCCGCAGCCCCGGATTGGTCAAGAGGCTAGTTGCTGCGAATTTCCACGCGGCGGTTCAGGTGGCGGCCTTCCGCGGTCTTGTTGTCGAACTTGGGCTCAAGCTTGCCCTTGCCCACCGGGTTCAGGCGGGACATGGGGAAGCCGTTCTCGTAGAGCCACTTGGCGACGGAATTGGCGCGGCGCTCGGAGAGCTTCTGGTTGTAGGGCACGCCGCCGATGTTGTCGGTGTGGCCTTCGATGGTGAACTTGTCGCACTTGGAGTCCTTGAGGATGGTCAGGGCCTGCTCCAGTGCGGGCTTCATCTCTTCGGTGATCTGGTACTTGTCGAAGCCGAAGTTCAGGTTGCCGAAGGTGATGGTCTCGCACTCGGCCTTGGCCGGAGCCATGGCGCGGGCGGGCGCATCGGGGACGACCTCATAGAAGACGTCCTTGACGTACTGCTTCATGGCCGCGTCGCTGGCCAGGGCCTTGGGGTCGCCCACCACGGTGCAGCTGCTGATGGCGCGGATGTCGTCGACGACCATTCTGCCGCGGGCGGTGTCGGCGTAGCTGATCACGTGGATGCAGAGGTTGGGATGCTTGGCGTACAGGGCCTTGGCCTCGGCCACGGGGTCGGTGCCGAAGTTGGAGTCGCCGTCGGTCACCAGGATCAGCGCGGTCTTGCCGGAGAAGCTGGAGAGCTGCGGGTCGAGATCCTGCAGGCCCATGCCCATGGGAGTGTTGCGGTTGAAGATCTCGTAGTCGGTCTTAATGCCGCCCACGGCGTTGCCCACGGCGGCCTTGTTGTAGGTGGCCGGGGCCTGCAGCACGCCGAAGGGGGCGAAGGTGGCCACGCCGCTCTTGTAGTTCAGGGCAGGAATCTCGGCGTTCATGCGGGTCAAGAGCTCTTTGGCGTGCTTGATTTTCACGGACTTGTAGGTGTCGCTCTGCATGGCCATGGAGCCGGAGTAGTCGACGAACAGGATGAAGTTGTCGACCTTGGGCCGAAGGGTCTCCGCCTGGACGGATGCGGCCAGAACAAGGGCCATGAGGGAGGCCAGCAGGATGCTGGGCAAAAGACGCTTGCGGATACTCATTGGCGATACTCCTTGAATTTCAGACGGTTGCTGTTGTGTTGCCGCCGTTGTGCATACGACAGTCTGCTTTCAACAATATATAGGGAATGATTTCAGGGATGGCAACAAATATTAACCGGCTTGTTGCGAAATTACAGGGGCCTCGGCTTGCGGTTGCCAACCGAAGGTTCTCTGGGTAGACTTTAAGGTTCCTGAACGCTTCCCACCCCGGCCCCGGGAGGAAGGGCGGCGACACCCAACGGGCACAACGTCAAGGAGCCGACTCATGTACATCGTCACCGGCGGCGCGGGCTTCATCGGCAGCGCCATGATCTGGAAATTGAACCAGATGGGCATCGACGACATCCTCGTGGTGGACAATCTGGCCTCCACGGACAAGTGGAAGAACCTCGTGAACCTGCGCTACACGGACTACCTGCACCGCGACCGCTTTCTGAAGATGGTGACCGGCGACAGCGACCCCTTCGGCGTCACGGGCATCGTGCACATGGGGGCCTGCTCCAGCACCACGGAACGCGACGCCGACTTCCTGATGGAGAACAACACACGCTACACCCAGGTGCTGTGCCGCTACGCCCTGAACAACGGCGCGCGGTTCCTGAACGCCTCCAGCGCGGCAACTTACGGCGGCGGCGAGTTCGGCTTCGCCGACGACCACGCCGGGCTTCGGATGCTCAAGCCGCTGAACATGTACGGCTACTCCAAGCACCTCTTCGACCTTTGGGCGCAGCGCGCCGGGGTGCTGGACAGGATCGCCTGCATCAAGTTCTTCAACGTCTTCGGCCCCAACGAGTACCACAAGGGCGACATGCGAAGCGTCATCTGCAAGGCCTACGCCCAGATTCTGGAAAGCGGCCAGATGCGGCTGTTCCGCTCCTACCGCGAGCAGTACCCGGATGGCGGCCAGATGCGCGACTTCGTGTACATCAAGGACTGCGTGGACATCCTCTGGTGGCTCCTGGAACACCCGGAGGCGAACGGGGTCATCAACGTTGGCACCGGAATTGCTCGTACCTGGAACGATCTGGCCAGGGCCGTGTTCCTGGCCATGGGAAAGCAGCCGGACATCACGTACATCGACATGCCGGAGTCCATCCGCGACAAGTACCAGTACCTGACCCGCGCGGAGATGGGGAAGCTCAGGACCTTGGGCTATACCGCGGAGTTCAGCAGCTTGGAGGACGCGGTGAAGGATTACGTCACCGGCTATCTGGCCAAGGACGACGCCTACCTGGATGCCAGGAACGGCTGATAAACAAGGAAAGAGAACAGGTTGAAGCGCATTCGGCTCGTCACCCTCCTGGCCTTGGGGCTTATCTTGAGCCCCCTGGCCGGACCTGCGCAGGCAGCACCCGGAGCCTCCTTAAGTGGAGCCGCCGAGGTGCGTCTGCCCGTGACGCCGCCCGCGACCCGGGGCGGACGGGCCGAAGGGCAGGTGCGCGAGGTGCGGCTGGATGTGAGCAGCGTGGTCGGCCCTCCCGCGCCGGATTTCTCCAAGGGTGTCGGGATTCCGACGGGCGAATCGCCCAAGCTTCCTGTCTTTGACGAAAAGCAGCTCCTGGGGCAGATCGCCGCGCCGCCGCCGCCGCCCAGCTTTCCCGGCATGTCCTCGTCCGGGCCGGAGCTGCGCATGGGCGTCACCCCCCCAGGCGCCGTGCCTGCAAATGGCCAGGCATCGGCGCAGAACGCCCTGGCCGTTGGCGGCGAGTCCGGCGACGAGGCCTGGAACCTCGCGGCGGACCGCATCATCGGCCAGCACGGCAGCGAGTACCTGGAGGCCGTGGGCGGAGCCACCCTGGGGCGCGGGCTCAACAGCCTCCGGGCCGATTTCATCCGCTACTACCAGGCCAGCCGCTGGGTGGTGCTTCGGGGCAACGTGCGCGTGCTCTGGGAGGGCGACGTGCTGGAGGCCGAGGAGGCCGAGTTCGACCTCACCAACATGCAGGGGTGGCTCAAGCGCGGCAAGATCTTCATCAGCAAGTCGAACACGCATCTGGAGACCTCCTACGCGCGCAAGTACGGCACTTCGAGCTACCGCTTCCAGAACGCCCGCTTCACTGCCTGCGACGGCGACAAGCCCGCCTGGTCCTTTACGGCCGAGGAGGGCGACCTGAATCTCGAAGGCCGCACCCTGCTGTGGGGCTCGCGGTTCAACGTGCTGAACCAGCCGGTGATGTACATGCCGTTCTTGTCCCTGCCTGGCAGCGGCAAACGCCAAAGCGGCCTGCTCATTCCGGAGATCTCCCGCAGCAGCCAGCGCGGCTACACCATCAATCAGGCCTACTACCACGTCATCAATGAAGAGCGCGACCTGACCTTCTACGAATATTACATGACCAAGCACGGGCTCATGCAGGGCCTGGAGTACCGCCACGCGGAGAACAGCCGCACCAAGGGCGACTGGCGCCTGGACTTCCTGCACGACAGCAAAAAGGCCAGCGATCTCCACCAGGAGGAGCTCTACCAGCAGAGCGACGGGCTTTTGCGCCCCAACCGCAACCGCTGGTGGCTGCGCAGCAAGTACGACGGATTCGTGGCCGAGCCCGAGTGGACCGTCAAAATTGACCTGGACATGGTGAGCGACCAGAACTACCTGCGCGAGTTCGGTGCCGGGGCGTCGGGCTACGATTCCAGCCGCAGGAGCTTCCTCAAGGAATTCGGCCGCGACATCGAGGTGGCCGACTCCCTGACCCGCACCAGCACCGCGTTTCTGGCGCGCAGCTGGGAGAAGTACGGGATCACGGCCAAGGCGGCCTGGACCCAGAACCTCGCCTACATGAACGGCAACAAGCCGGCCTCCGAAAACCCGACCACCCAGAGCCTGCCGGAGATAAACGCATTCGCCTTCAAGGACTCCCTCGCGGGCACGCCCTTTGACCTGGAGGCCGCCGGACGCTTCAACTATTTCTGGCGGCAGCACGGCACGCGCGGCGTCCGCACCGACCTGCACCCCACCATCAGCCTGCCCCTGAACTGGGGACCGGTGACGCTGATTCCCAGCGCGGGCTTGCGCAACACCGCCTACACCGTGGGCGGCTACACCAACGAGCCCAGCAGCACCACCACCAACAAGACCCCGGCCCGCACCATGTACGAGCTCGGCTTCACCGGGTTCACGGAATTTTCTCGGGTGTTCAAGCTCGACGGCAAGGAACTGGCCGCCACCCCGGAGAACATCGGCAAGAGCGAGTGGGGGGCCATCCGCCACAGCGTCACGCCCCGGCTGGAGTTCGCGTATGTGCCCGCGCCCAAGTCCCAGGATCGCCTGCCGTATTTCGACTCCCTGGACCGCGTGACGCGCCAGAACAAGATCACCTACTCCCTGACCAACGTCCTTGACCGCAAACGCAGCAGCGTGGTGGCCGGAGCCGGCCCCGCGGGGGGCAACAGCACCATCCCGGTCGCCAGCACCGACTACCTGGACTTTCTGCGCCTGCGCGTGGAGCAGTCCTATGACCGCGACGAGGCCGCGCGCACCGATGAACTCGGCACCTATGCCAAGCGGCCCTTCTCGGACATCATGGTGGAGGCGGCCATCCGCCCGGAGAAGTACCTCACCTTCACGTCCAGAACCTACTACTCGCCGTACATGGCCCGCCCCACCGAGCACGAGCACATGCTGACCCTGCACAAGGAGAAGCTTGGCGAAGTGCGCTTCGGGCACGACTACCTGTACCCGGTGAGCGAATACACGCGCCAGCGCAACAACGACGTGCAGGTGCTGACCCTGGGCGCGGACTACCAGCTCACCGAGAAGCTCAAGGTCACCAGCGACTACCGCTATGACATCGCCGGGCACTCCGACCTGGAGAAGAGCGCAGGGCTGGTCTGGACCGACCAGTGCTACGAGATCAAGTTCCAGTATTCGCGCAAGCCCAGCGACCAGAGCTTCGAACTGCGCTTCAACCTGCTTGATTTCGGCAAGCCCTAAGGGCATCCTTGCGCGCATGACGCGCCGCACCATCACCCTGCTCCCCGAGACCCTGCGCAACCAGATCGCCGCCGGCGAGGTGGTGGAGCGTCCCTCGAGCGTGCTCAAGGAGCTTGTGGAGAACAGCCTGGACGCGGGCGCGTCGCGCATCGACGTGGCCCTTGAGGGCGGCGGCGTGGCCCGGCTCATGGTGGCCGACGACGGCGACGGCATCCCGGCCGGGGAACTGGAGCTTGCCGTCACCCGCCACGCCACGAGCAAGCTCAAGACCGCCGGCGACCTCTTCGCCGTCACCAGCTTCGGCTTCCGGGGCGAGGCCCTGCCGAGCATCGCCTCGGTGTCGCACCTGATGCTCGTGTCCCGCGCGCGCGAGGCCGACGAGGCCGCCCGCATCGAGGTGGAGCACGGGACCATCGTGGCCCAAGGCCCGGCCGCCCTGGCCGTCGGCACCCGGGTGGAGATGCGCAGGCTGTTCGCCTCCACCCCGGCGCGGCTCAAGTTTCTGCGCACGGAAGCCACCGAGGCCAAGCGCTGCCAGGAGGCCCTCATGCGCATGGCGCTCGCCCGGCCCGACGTGGCCTTCTCGCTGACCAACGGCGGACGGGAGCTCTTCCGCCTGCCCGGCGGCGAGTCCCTTCCCGAGCGCCTGGGCCGGTTCTGGCCTCCGCAGGTGACGCAGGGGCTCCAGGCGTTCTCGCGCAGCCGCGACGGCATGACCGCGCGCGGCTTGGCGGGCAGTCCCTCCCACGCGCAGAACCGCGCCGACCGCATGCTGTTTTACGTCAACGGCCGCCCGGTTCAGGACCGCCTGCTCATGCGCGCCGCGCGCGACGCCTACAAGGGCCGCCTGCTCTCCGGCGAGTATCCCCAGGTGCTGCTCTTCCTCGACCTGCCGCCCGAGGAGGTGGACGTGAACGTGCACCCCTCGAAGCTGGAGGTGCGCTTCCGCGACGAGGGCGCGGTGTTTTCCCTGGTGCGCTGGGCGCTGGAGCCCGTGGCCGGGGCGGAGGCCCTTTCCGAGGCCCCTGCCCCGTATGGGGCGGCTGGGCCGTTTGGCGTGGCTGAACCGGCTGGTGGCGGGCCGTCTGATTTCACAGTCCCGCCGCGCGCGCCAGGCGAGCTTCGCGCACCGGGCTGCTGGAGCAGGGCGGAGGCTGATTGTGCGCCTGCGCGTTTGCGCGCCTACAGTGAATTTCTTTCCCCCGCCCCCGCCCGCGAGGTTTCCCTGCCCCTCGGCCCCGCCGCGGCCGGGCAGCCGGGCCAAGCGGCTTCCCCCGCCCTGGCCCCGACCATTCAGGCGGGCGCGCCGCAGGCCCTCTCGCGCGAGGGCCTGGAGTACCTGGGGCAGGTGGCCGGGACCTATCTGGTGCTGCGCCAGGGAGGTCCGCACGGGGGCGGGCGGCTGGTCATCGTGGACCAGCACGCGGCCCACGAGCGCGTGATTCTGGAGAACATGCGCCGGGCGCGCAGCGCGGGCGATTCCCAGCCCCTGGCAGTCCCCCTGCCGCTGGCCCTGCACCCGGCCGAGGCCCTGCGCCTGGCCGAGCTTGAGGCCGAACTGCGCGAGGTGGGCTTCGTGCTCGGCACCGAGGCGGACACGCTCCTGGTGCGCGGCGTTCCGCCCAGCCTGCCCGCGGGCAAGGCCGTGCAGTACCTGCGCGAGATTCTGGGCGAGCAGTCGGACGGGCTGGCCTCCCTGTGGACGCTTTTGTCCTGCAAGTCGGCCATCAAGGCCGGGCAGGCCCTGGCCGCGGACGAGGCGCTCGCCCTGCTGGAGGCCTGGCTGGCGGCGCCGGAGCGCGAGCACTGTCCCCACGGCAGGCCCGTGGTGGTTTCTTTTGGCGAGGTGGAGCTTGAAAGGCTGTTCAAGCGCAAATAGGGCACCCAGGGCCGCACATTTCGGCGTCCGGGGTGAATACTCATCTTGCGTACCGGGGAAAACTCTGCCAATGTGCCCCGGCGCCTTTCCTCCCCTTATTGAGACCTGCGCGCAGGAGAATTCCGCTTCATGAGCATTTTGTACAATAAGCTCGAGGTCCGCGTCCGGCTCGCGGCCATTCGGGCGAATTACCGTTTGCTTTGCAGTCACGGCAGCCGCGTCATCGGCGTCATCAAGGCCGACGCATATGGCCACGGCCTGTGCGAAGTGGCCCAGGCCCTGGCCCAGGAAGGCTGCGACACCTTCGCCATCGGCACAGTGGAAGAGGGCGCGGCCCTGCGCCGGTTCCTGAACGGGGCGGGCATCAAGGCCCGCATCGTCTCCCTGCTCGGCCCCGTGGATCCCGAGGACTACACCCTGCTTTGGGAGCACGAGATCATCCCCTTCGTGGCCTCCTTCCGCCAGCTTGAAACCCTGGCCGGACAGGCCGCGCGCGCGGGCAAGGGCCTGCCCGTGTCCCTCAAGTTCGATACCGGCATGGCCCGGCTGGGCTTCGTGGCCCAGGACATCCCCCGGCTGGTGGACCGCCTGCGCGAGGCCCCGCTGGTCCGGCCCGTCATGGCCAGCTCGCACCTGGCCACGGCGGACGACCCCGAGTCCGTGGGCTTTGTCATGGACCAGGCCGGTCGCTTCGAGGAGATGGTCGCCGCCTTGAACCAGGCCGGTTTTTCGGTGGAGGCAAACCTGGCAAATTCCGCAGGCATTCTGGCCCACCAGAAGCTGCACCACCAGAGCCAGCGGGGCGGCATCGCGCTATACGGCGCCAACCCCTTTGCGGGCAGCGCCTGGGAGCACCTGGGGCGCGGGCTCGCTCCGGCCATGGAGGTGCGCGCCAAGATCGTTGCCGTGCACGCCCTGAAAAAGGGCCAGAGCATCAGCTACGGCTGCACCTTCACGGCGGAGCGCAACATGCGCGTGGGCATCGTGGCCGCGGGCTACGCCGACGCCTACAGCCGGGGCCTCTCGGGCAGGGGCGCGCAGATGCTCGTGGCCGGACGGCGCGTGCCGCAGATCGGCCGGGTGTGCATGCAGCTCTGCGCCTGCGACGTGAGCGATGTGCCCGATGTGCGCGAGGGCGACTGGGCCGTGCTTCTGGGCGGCTCCGGGCCGCTGGCCATCAGCGCCGAGGAGCTGGCCTCCTGGTGGGGCACCATTTCCTATGAGGTTTTCTGCCTGCTGGGGATGAACCGCCGGGTGTACGTGTAGCTCAGCCCAGCAGACCCTGCATCCGTTGCAGGTAGTCGTTCAGCAGGCGCGAACTCTCCTCGTTCATGTCCTCGAACTGGCCGCCCAGGGTGATGCGGCCCTTCTGCTCGTCCACCCGGCGCAGGGTCAGGGGCACGATGAAGGTGTGGCCGGAACCCAGGTCGCAGTGCAGCACCAGCCGCTCGCCGGGTTGCGCCAGGCGCAGGGGATTTTTCAAGGTGGAGCGCGCCGCGAAGCTGCATCCCGTGGGCGCGAGGTCCAGAAGCACCACCTCCTGCTCGCCGAAGGCCCCGTGCACGGCGCAGGGCAGGGTCACGTCCAGGCGTTCGCTGCGGCGCAGCACAAGCCGCTCCACGCTGTCCGGGTGGGACAGGAAGAGCAGCGGGGCGGGAACGCTCACGCGGTTCAGCACATCGGCCCGGAAGCCGAACAGCATCCCGCCGGAGTTCAGCTGGGCCACCACGCCGGGATTTTGGCCCAGGCGGGCGATGGTGTCCTGGGGCAGGCGCACCCGGACGATGCTGTAAGAGTAGGGCTCGACCCCCACCACCTTGCCCTCGTAGCGCTTGTCCACGCACAGCAGTCGCAACAGCAGCTGGCTGCCGACCTTGAGGCTGAGATGCACGCCGGGCAGGCGCTCCACGCGGCGCGGGGTTTCCGGGGCGCTCGCGGGCTCCGGAATGCTTTGCGCGGCTTGCGCTGTCTCCTGCTGTAATTCCATTTTCAATATCTCCGTATAGTTGGCACTAGCCTGGAGCAGGGGGGAAGCCCCTCTATACGTAGATATTGCCACCATGCCTGCGTAGTTGCAAGCGGAATGTGGCGGTTCAACCTCTGGCACGCAGGCTTTTCTTCATGGTGTCCAAGAGCTCGCCGCGCACAAACAGTCCTCCGCGCCCCTTGCCCAGCGCCACGCCCGGCTTCACCGCCCCGTGGAAGTCCGAACCGCCGCTCATGAGCAGGCCAAGGCGTTGCGCCAGTTCCGCCACCATCGCCGTGTATTTGTCGGAATGCTCGGTGTAGAACACCTCCACCCCGTCAAGGCCCAGGGCGGCCAGCTCCGTGAGCATGGGCTCGATCTGCCGCTGCTGCTGCGAGAGCAGGTAGGGGTGTGCCAGCACGGCCAGGCCGCCATCGGCGTGGATGGCCCCGATGGCTTCCCTGGGGCTGAGCTTGGCCTTGGGCACGTAGGCCAGGCCGCCAGAGCCCAGGAAGCGCGCGAAGGCCTCCTCGAAGCTGCGCACCACGCCCTGGGCCAGCATGGCCTGGGCCATGTGCGGGCGCCCGACCACCCCGGTTGCGTGCTGTTCCACATCTGACAACTGTAAATGCACACCTACGGTCTTGAGCTTTTCAAGCATGGTGAGGTTTCGGGCGGCGCGCGCCTTGCGCACGCGGGTCAGCTCCTGCGCCACGTTTCCCGGCCGCTCGTCCACGAACAAGGCCAGCAGGTGCGTGGGGTGGCCGCCATAGTCCAGGGAGAGTTCGCAGCCCGGCACCAGCTCGATGCCCTGCCGCTCGGCCTCGACGCGGGCTTCGGGCAATCCCTCGAAGGTGTCGTGGTCCGTGAGGGCGATGGCCGAGAGGCCCGCCGCCTTGGCTGCGCGCATGAGCTCCGCCGGGGTCAGGGTGCCATCGGAAGCCGTTGAGTGGGTGTGCAGATCGATGCGTCGATGCATTTCGGCCTCGTGAAGATGAAAAGGCGATATTTCCCGCTTTCTATCAGCCAAAGGGTGAACGGCGTCAAGGGGGCGGCGGAGCTTGTGCCGGAGGGCGGTGTCGGGTATACAGGGAACAGCTTGAGACGCGGAGGTGCGCATGGCCTTGAATGAAGAGTTGTTGGGATTGCTCGCTTGTCCCAAATGCCACGGTGGGCTTGTGCCGCTTCCCGGTCGGGACGGGCTTTTGTGCGCCGCGTGCGGCCTTGTGTACCCCGTGCGCGAGGAGATTCCGGTGATGCTTGCCGAGGAGGCCGTGGCGCTGGACGCCTGGACCGGAAGCAGGCCGGAACAGGGCTGAGGCAAGTCTTGCCTTGCCGCCCGCGCGGTTTTGCCGTAGAGGGTGTGCCTTGATTTCGGGGCGTAGCGCAGCTCGGTAGCGCGCCTGCTTTGGGAGCAGGATGTCGCATGTTCAAATCATGTCGCCCCGACCAGAAAACGACAAGGGCTTGCAGCGTCGCCGCCGCAAGCCCTTTTTCGCGTCTGCCGCGATTCTTTTCTTGACCTCAATCCCCTGGCGGGATAGGGGCTTGCCTCTGGCCTTGCTTGTCTTTCGCGCCCACGTAGCTCAGTCGGTAGAGCACTTCCTTGGTAAGGAAGAGGTCAACGGTTCAATTCCGTTCGTGGGCTCCATCCGCCGCCTCCTGTAACAGTTCTTCCGCGCTATTTGTTCCGCACCCGTTCGGTTCGTCGGCCACGGATTGCGCGCGTCGTGCTGAAGCGCCGCGGCCCGTGCCCGCCTGTGCGTCGGCTTGCGTTGCTTCAGACCGAGACCGCGCCCCTGAGCTTCTTCTCCACCTCGACCACCACAAAGACCAGGGCCGCGCAGGCCAGCACCCTGGCCCACTGCGTCGCGTTCATGGGCGCGCTGGCGAACAGGGCGTTCATGGGCGGGGCGTAGGTGTAGGCCAGTTGCAGCAAAAGCATGATTCCCGCGCCCCAGTTGACCCAGGGGTTGGAGAAGAGCCCGAGGGAGAAGGGCGAGCGGGTGAAGGAACGCGAGTTGAACAGGTACACGGTCTCCACCAGCACGAAGACGTTCACCGCAACCGTGCGGGCCGCCTCCAGGCTTGCGCCCTGACGCCGCTCCAGTTCGAAGAGCCCGAAGGCCGTGATCAAAAGCAGCACGCCCACCAGCACGATGCGCTGGATCAACAGTCCGCTCAGGATGGGCTTGGCCGGGTGGCGCGGGGGGCGCTCCATGATGCCGCCCTCGCGGGGCTCGAAGGAAAGCATGAGGCCGAGGGCCGCCGCCGTGGTCATGTTGATCCAGAGGATCTGCACCGGCAGGATGGGCAAGGTGACGCCGAAGAGGAAGGCCGCCAGGATGACCATGCCCTCGCCCAGGTTGGTGGGCAGGGTCCAGACGATGAACTTGATGAGGTTGTCGAACACGCCGCGGCCTTCCTCCACCGCGGCGGCGATGCTGGCGAAGTTGTCGTCGGTGAGCACCATGTCCGCCGCCTCCTTGGCCGCGTCGGTGCCGGCCAGGCCCATGGCCACGCCGATGTCCGCCTGCTTGAGCGCCGGGGCGTCGTTGACCCCGTCGCCGGTCATGGCCACGATCTCCCCCTGGGCTTGCAGGGCGCGCACCAGGCGCAACTTCTGCTCTGGCGAGACGCGCGCGAACACCGAGACCTCCCGGGCCTTTTCCTTCAACTCCAGGTCGGTGAGCGACGCGAGCTCTTGCCCGGCCAGAGCGACGCAGCGACCGCCCTCGACGCAGTCCGGTCCACCCAGGCCCAACATGCGGCCAATGGCCATCGCCGTGCCAGGGTGGTCGCCGGTGATCATCTTGACCATGATGCCCGCCCTGCGGCAGGCGGCCACCGCCCGCACGGCCTCGGCCCTGGGCGGGTCGATCATGCCTTGCAGGCCCAGGAACACGAGCTCGCCGTCCACGTCGGCGTGCTCCAGGCCAGGTCTGGCCGCATCCGATCCCTTGGGATGGGCGCCGCGGGCAAAGGCCAGCACCCGCAGGCCCTGGGCCGCCATGTCGTCCACCTCGCGCAGCACGGCCTGGGGGTCGAGGGGCGCAAGGCCGCCGTCCGCCGCCAGGCTGTGGGAGCAGCGCTCCAGCACCCGCTCCACCGAGCCCTTGAGCCAGATGGTGGACATGGTGCCGTGGCGGTGCAGGGTGGCCATGTACTGCCGCTCGGACTCGAAGGCCAGCTCATCCACCCGGTGCGCGGCCGCCAGCTCGGCCTTGCGGTCCAGCCCGGCCTTGGCCGCGCTCACCAGCAGCGCCGCCTCGGACGGGTCGCCCTCCACGCGCCAAGTGGCGCCCGGGACCTCGGGGTCCGGCTCGCGCAGCACGGCGTCGTTGCACAAGAGACCCGCCAGCAGGCACTCGCGCATGGCGGGACTCGGCCCGTTTTCAGCTTCAATTGCGCCCACGGGCGCATAGCCCGACCCGGTGACGTCCGCCCCCTGGCCCCCGGCCCAGATGCGGCGCACGGTCATCTGGTTCTCGGTGAGGGTGCCGGTCTTGTCCGAGCAGATGACGGTGATGCTGCCCAGGCTTTCCACCGCCGGCAGGCGGCGGACGACCGCCCGGCGCGCGGCCATGCGCGAGACGCCGATGGCCAGGATGATGGTGACCGCGGCGGGCAGGCCCTCTGGTATCGCGCCAACGGCCAGGGCCACCGAGGCCATGAACATGTCCACCATGGCCTCGCCGCGCAACATGCCCAGCCCGAAATTCACCGCCGCCAAGGCCAGGATGGCCAGCAGCAGCACATGGCTGAAGCGGCTGATCTTGCGCGTGAGCGGGGTCTCCAGCTCGTCCGCAGACTCCATGAGCGCGGAGATGCGCCCCAGCTCGGTGTCCAGGCCCGTGGCGACCGTCAGGCAGCGCGCCTGGCCGTAGGCCACCAGGGTTCCGGCAAAGGCCATGCCCGCGCGGTCGGCCAGCACCGTGTCCTCGGCCACGGGCTCGGGCTGCTTTTGCGCCGGCAGGGATTCGCCCGTGAGCATGGATTCGTCCACGCGCAGCTCGCGCGCCGAGAGGATGCGCACGTCAGCCGGGACCTTGTCGCCGGAGCGCAGGACAACGATATCGCCGGGGACCAGTTGCGCGGCGTCCAGGCGGAGCATGGCGCCCTCGCGCAGCACGGACGCTTCCGTGGTCATGGTGGCGGACAAGGCGGACAAGGCCCGCACTGCCTTGGCCTCCTGCAGGTAGCCCACTATGGCGTTGATCAGGACAACGCCGAGGATGACGCTGGAGTCCACCACCTCGCCCAGGGCGGCGGTGATGGCCCCGGCCGCCAGCAGGATGTACACCAGCGGCTGGTGGAACTGGAGCAGGAAGCGTGTCAGCGCGGATTTGCCGCGCCGCGCGGGCAGGGCATTGGGGCCATGCAGCCGCAGGCGTTTATCGGCTTCGACCGCGCTCAGTCCGCGCTTGGCGTCGGAACCCAGGAGCCGGACGGCCTCCGGTCCCGGGATACTGTGCCACGGCCTGGTCTGCTTCCGGTCGGCGTCCTGGCTGTTTCCCATGTCCTCTCCCTGTGCGTCTTCACTTGTGGCTCAGGCTGTCTCAACTTTCTGCTTACCCGCAACGCGTGTTGCAGGCAAGCCGCGGCCAGGGCCAAGGCGGTCGCACGCCCCTCCGCCGCGCGTGCGCGTGCGACTGGCTCAGAAGAACTCTGCGTTCGTGTTCGGCATAAGCGGAACGGCGGCGTGCCGCCCGGGCGATCAGTAGATGTGCTTGGGGAGCTTGGGCGAACCGCTCAGGCGCGGGGCGGGCTTCTGGCCGGGCGCGGCGGCGGCCTGGTCCTGGCGACCGGCTTCGGCGCTGGGGGCCGGGGCCTTTGGCACCAGGGTCATGGTACCCAGGGCGGCGAAGGTGGTGGCCTGCCGCAGGGAGAAGAGCAGGGGCTTGCCGGGCTCCACGCGGAAGGTGTCGCCGGGCTTGAGCGGCCGGTTTCCGGCCAGGGGCAGCAGGCGGTTCGCCGGGCCGTTGCTGCTGGTCTCGGCCACGGAGTAGTCGCCCGGAGGCAGGAGGATCTCACCACCGCTGGCCCAGCTCACGGCGAAGCTCTGCCCCTTGCTGTTCACCAGCTTGATGCTTGTGACCTTGCGCGGCTCGATGTCCACGTAGAAGCTGGAGGGGCGTGCGCCGCGCGTTTCGCGCGCGACCTGATAGCGCGCGATGTCACCCGACTGGGTGGGCAGGCGGTACTTATCGATGAAGCTTTCCGGATCAAGGATGATCTCCGCGCCCATGTCCTGCCCGTCGTTGTCGTGAGGGCGGGTGGTGAAGCCCTTGAAATTCAGCACTTCCTTCCATTTGCTGCCCAGCACGCCCTCGATGACGAGCTGGTCCCCGGCCACGGCGCACAGGGTCTCGCCCTGCTTGACCTGCACGGGTTTGCCGTTGAGCCAGCAGACGAACACCGGCGGTCCGGAGGGCAGCGGCGGCGGCATGGTCCCGGCGAAACGCACCGTGGTGGAGCTGACCTTGCGGCCATCCACGCGCGTCTCCAGCTCCTGGAAACTTTCGAGCGCCATGCGCGGCGAATCCACGATGTTCAGCCCCTGGCGGTCGGAGGCGAACACGGCCACCACCTGCCCGTGGTCCTCGGCCTTGCCGAGGGAGCCCGGGTCCACCTTGAGGGTGCCGCCGGGCGTGACGGCCAGCGGACCTCCCCCCAGCGGCTTGCCGTTGATCTTCGGGCGGCAGTCCCGCTCGTGCAGGCGCTGCACCTCGCGCTCATCAACGCTCGGGGGGACGATGTCCACCCCGCAGTGCTTGAGCAGCACCGAGGCGGCGTAGACTTGATGCTTCACCTTCCAGCCCAGCTCGCCGATGTTCTTGCTGACCTCCACCGCCATGGCCGGGATGTTCAGGTTGGTCAGGGCATAGAAGGTCAGCGATTTGCGCATCTCCTGGGCGTAGCGGCTGTCGGACTCGAAGGTGCGCGTGTTGAAGAGCTTGAACTGGTAGTCCTGCTCCTTCACGGAGGCGTTGATCTCCTCCAGGGCGTTGTTCACCAGGCGCGCCAAGTCGAGCTGGTCGTGGGTGTTGGCGTCGATGATGATGGACTGGCCCCAGCGCGAGGGGTTTCTCAGCGGGCTCACGTACACGGGGTCGTAGAAGCCGGAGCCCTCGTGCAGGTGGATGAGCGCGCTTGACTGCGAGAGCAGGAAGCGCACGGCGCGGGCCAGGCGATCCTCGTAGAACTGGTTGTAGTCGCGGTCGAAGCGGCGGTTCATGTCCACGTTGACGGAGCGCTGGTGCACGTGGATTGACGGGACGTTGGCGCGGGGCACCACGATGAGGTTGCCCTTGACCACGCGGCTCTTGGTCAGGAGCTGGGCGGCCAGAAAGCCCGTGGGCTCGTCGCCCTGGATGCCGCCCTGGACCATGACCGTGGGGCCGGGCTTGTCGCCCTGGATGAAGACCACGGGCAAGGGGTACTGCGTGCCCTCGAAGAACACGAAGCTGCTGCGGCTCGAAGCCAGGGCGGGGTGCGCCGCAAAGGCCAGGAGGAGGAAAAGGAGGCTAGCTGCCCAGAGCGTACGTTTCGCCAAGGATCACTTCCCCATCGGAATTCTTGATCTCCACCCGCAAGCCCAGGGCCTCCTTGCGGGTCAGACCCTCAGGGGCGTTGGCTGTGGCCGAGATGCGCTTGAAGCGCTGGATCTGGAAGGTGAGGTCGGAGCTGTTCTGCGCGGCCAGCTCGGTCAGGGTGCCGTCGTTGCGCAACAGCAGCAGGGTGATGCCCCCCGTGACCCAGCCCTGGGCGCGGTTGTTCAGGTCGAAGGAGGTGGTGAGCGTCGAGCCGCTCACCTGGGCGCGGAAGTTCTCCACGGCGATGGCCCCGGCGTCGACCTTGGCGAAGGCGCGGCTGAGGGGCTGGGAGCCCTTCTCGGCCGCCTGGCCTTTGCCCGCATCCTTTGCCGGAGCGGCGGCGGCGCCCTTTTGCAGCTTGTCCAGGTTGCCCAGGCGCTCCAGGTTCACCTGCACCTCGGCCAGTTGCACTTCAAGGTCGCGGCGTTCATTGATCAGGCTGCGGTACCCGACAAAGGAGCGCAGGCCGATGATGAGTCCGATGAGCACCACGACGCCCAGGCCGACGGAAATCCACAGCAACAGTCGAAGCCGCTTGGGGCTTACACGCAAGGACTTGACGTCCGCGTCATCCCGCATGAACAGCACGCTGTAGCTGGCGTTTTTCATCAGCTTTTCCCCCACGCTTCGTTGAGGATGACCCAGCCATCGCCCCGTGGCGCGATGATCAGGGTTTTTGGCCCCTGGTCGGAGTGGCCGGAGCTGTCCTCATAGGTCTGCTGGAAGCTGACCTTGAGGCCGAGCTTGTGCATCGCCACCTCGACCTTGTCCGCGGCGATGCGCACGGGCGTCTTGCTGGTCCACAGGACCTGCTTGTAGTCGCGGATGGCCTTGGCGCTCTGCTGCTTGCCGTTGGTCGCGTCCTCGGCGTAGTAGCCCATGTACTTGTCGATGTCCGCCGCGAGCCAGGACTCCAGCCAGCCCTTGAGCAGTTTGTCCACCTCGGCCCGTTTGGAGGTCAGGTACCGGGTCTCCAGGCTCGGCGGGGCGTCGGTGTACTCTCCGCCCACGATGCGCCAGGAGCCGTCCTTGTCCTTCTGCCAGTAGAAGCGCTTGCCCACCGCGGAGATGAGGTCCTGGGTGCGGTAGTACTGGTCGAAGGTCGTCACCCAGTAGTCCGGGCCCTGGATGACGCGCACGTTGTCGACCATGACGTGGATCCACGGCTGGCGGTTGAAGATGCCCAGCTTGTGGTTCTTGAACTGGGTAAAGGCCACGCCTTCGGTCTGGCCGAACTTTTCGGGCTGGAAATATTCGAAGAAGCGCTCGCGCTTGTTCTGCCAGTCGCTGGCCCACTGGCGCACGCGCTCGGCCAGGTGCTGGGCCGTGGGGTCGTTCGCGGTATCCTTGCTCCAGGTGAGCTTTTTGGCGATGATGACCGGCGTGTTGGAGGGGATCTGTCCGTCAAGGGCCATGATGTCCTGGGCGGTCAGGGCCACGCAGCCGCGCGTATCCTGGGAGACCAGCTGCTTGCCCCGGCCGTGGATCCAGATGCCGTGGCCGGTCTTGCCCTTGAGGCGGTCCACCGGGTTGGGGAAGTTCAGGCTGAAGGCGTGGTTGCCGTAGAGGTCGTAGTCCAGTTTGCCCGGCACCTTCTCCTCGACGAAATACACGCCTTCCGGGGTGCGCTTGTCGCCTTCGCGCAGCTTGTCCCCCTCGGCCTGGCCCGTGGCGCAGGTGAGCTTGCGCAGCACCGTGAGCGGGCTCTTCTTGCCGAACATGAAGAAGGTCTGGGAATCCTTGTCGATGCCCAGAAACATCTCGGGCCCGGTGGACTGCGAGGACACTTGGGTTTCCCAGCCGGACCCGGCCGCAAGGGCAAGGGCCGGAGCCAGGGCAAGACTTGCCGCGAAGATGAGTGTGCGTACGGTTTTCAAGGCTCTTCCGCGTTCATGTTGCGGCGCCCCGCTCGGTCCCTGCGCGATGGCGACCGGGACGCCCGTTGTCAACTAGCCCTTGGCCGCGGCCAAAAGCTCTTTGCGCGTGAAAATGGACTTCAGCGTAAGGCCCGCCTCGGCCAACCGCTCTCTTCCGCCTTCCTCGCGGTCCAGCACGCAGAGCACCGCGCCCACGGTGAACCCGGCGGCGCGCACGCGTTCCGCCGAGGTGACCAGGGTTCCGCCGGTGGTGACCACGTCCTCAAGCAGGGCGATCTCGTCGCCCGGGGCGACGTTCTTGAGGCCCTCCAGGAACTGGTTGGTGCCGTGGCCCTTGGACTGCTTGCGGATGATGAGCGCGGGCAGGGGGCGGCCCTCCAGATGGGAGAGCACGGAGACGGCGGCCACCAGGGGGTCCGCGCCCAGGGTCATGCCGGCCACGGCGCGCGCGCCTGTGCCCGTGAGCATTTCCAGGAACAGCTTGCCGATGAGATACCCGCCTTCAGGATGAAGGGCGGTCTGCTTGCAATCGAAATAATAGTCGCTCTTGCGGCCGGAGGTGAGGGTCACTTCGCCTTCCACATAGGACAAATCCATGAGCAGGCGCGCAAGTTTCGCTTTAGAATCCTTCACGTTCACTCCTGTCCCTGGCCGAACACCCGGTCGAATATGGCACTCACGTACCGAAGGTAATAGCAGGGGTCAAACAATCTTTCAAGAGTTTCTAGACTTAAGTATTCACGAATCTGCGCATCGCCCATGACTTCGTCCTTGAAGGGACGGCGGGTGTCCCAGGAGCGCATGGCCGGGGCCTGGACCATCTCGTAGGCCTTCTGCCTGGGCAGGCCCAGGTCGATGAGCTCCACCAGCACGCGCTGGGAGTAGAAGAGTCCGTAGGAGCCTTCGAGGTTGCGCCGCATGTTCTCCGGAATCACGCGCAGGTTCGAAAGCAGCCCGGCCAGGCGGTTCAGGATGTAGTCGGCCAGGATGGTGGAGTCCGGCATGATGACGCGCTCCACCGAAGAGTGGCTGATGTCGCGCTCGTGCCAGAGCGGCATGTTCTCCATGCTGGCCAGGGCGTTGGTCCTGAGCAGGCGGGAGAGCCCGCAGAGGTTCTCCGCGCTGATGGGGTTCTTCTTGTGCGGCATGGCGCTGGAGCCCTTTTGCCCCTTGGCGAAGCCTTCCTCCACCTCCAGCACCTCGGTGCGCTGCAGGTGCCGCAGTTCGGTGCACAGGCGCTCCACGCCGCCGCCGAGCAGGGCCAGGGCGGTGAAGAAGTGGGCGTGGCGGTCGCGCTGGATGATCTGGGTGCTCACCGGGTCCACGGCCAGGCCGAGCAGTTCGCAGGCCGTCGCCTCAAGCTCCGGGGAGAGGTGCGCGTAGGTGCCCACCGCGCCGGAGATCTTGCCCACGCGGATGTTTTCCAGCGCAGCGGCGAAGCGGACCTTGTGCCGGGCGAACTCGGCGTAGAACCCGGCCATCTTGAGGCCAAAGCTGGTTGGCTCGGCGTGGATGCCGTGGGTGCGGCCCATGCACAGCTGGTCCTTGTGGGCGAAGGCCATGTCCTTCAACACGCCCAGCACCTTGTCGATGTCGGCCAGGATGATTTTGCCCGCGCGCACCAGCAGCAGGGCGTTGGCCGTGTCCACGATGTCGGAGCTGGTGCAGCCCAGGTGGATGAAGCGGGCGCTCTCGCCGACCTTTTCCTCCACGGCGGTCAGGAAGGCGATGACGTCGTGGCGGGTCTTCTCCTCGATCTCGAGGATGCGCTCCACGTCAAAGGCGGCCTTGGCGCGGATGGTCGCCATGTCCCCGGCCGGGATGACGCCGAGTCTGGTCCAGGCCTCGCAGACGGCCAGCTCCACTTCGAGCCAGGCGCCGAAGCGCGCTTCCATGCTCCACAGGGCGGCCATTTCCGGGCGAGAGTAGCGTTCAATCATGGTGGTGTTCCGTCGGGTGCTTATGGGTATGGGCGGCGTTGCCGGATGCGGGACCGGGGGGGCGCCGCCGTGCGCCGGGAGAAGCGCATGAAAAAGGCAGCCTGCGGCTGCCTTTGAGTTCCTTGTCTAGCTGGTGGCCGCCGGGGCTGTGGCCGCAGGGGTGGCGGCCGCTGGCTCCGGCGCGGCCGGCGCGGCCGCTGGCGCGGGGCTTGCCGCACCGGCGCTCGGCGCGGAGCCGCCGCTGGAGTAGCCGCTGTCGTACCAGCCGCCTCCCTTGAGGACAAAGGAGGTGCTGGAGATGATCCTGCTGGCGTTTCCGCCGCACACGGGGCAGGGAATGTCCCGCTCCTCGTAGTCTTTCTGCCACTCCTCGAAGAGCTGTTTGCAGTCCTGGCAGTTGTACTCGTAGATTGGCATGGATTCTCCTCCAAACCGGAAAAGGGCCAGCAATGGCCCGGAACCGACGGGGCGGCTCCCCCGTTGGTGAAGCCGCCCGCCTGACAGTGCGCCTATTTGCTCTTGGCAGCTGCCTTGGCTTCGCGAATGCGCTCCTTGAGGCGCTCCTCACGACGCTTGCGGCGGCGGCCGATTTCTTTCATGCGCTCGATTTTCTTGTGCTTGCCCATGTGTCCTCCTGAAAAAAATACGCGGATTACCTGCGTGAATGCGCGCTTCTAGCGCACATCGCGGCGCATGTAAAGCTCCAGGCGGCGGACCGCCGCCATTGCCCTTGACGGGAGCGCTCCAAGACCCCATTATCTCAGGTGCGGGCAGGCCCGCAACAATCAATGATTTCGAGGAGCGCATCATGGCAACGGATACTTTCACCCACGCGGTGGACGACATCGCAGAGGTGTTCATGTTTGAGCAGTGGCTCAGGCATTATTTTGTGGTGGAGAAAGACGGCAAGCTGTTCATCGAGATCCCCCAGGACGACCTCAAGGCCCTCTACGACGCCGAGGAGCACCTGGGGCCTCTGGCGGACATGCTCAACAACGGCGAGATCAGCTACGAGAAGTGCCAGGCCATGGTGTGCTCCTTTGTGGGCGCCCGCTACGACGGCTCGAAGTACGGCCCCGGAGTCATCGCCAGGGCCCTGGACAGCAAGGCCTTCAAGATCGAGATGTACGTCTTCGGCGTGTGGCTGAAGGGGCATGAGCAGTACCTGGACGAGCGGCGGATGCCGTTTGCCGAATGGCGCGAGATGTACGCGGGCTGGAACGGCATGGACCAGGTGAAGGAGTACCGCAAAAAGCTCATGGCCGGCGGCGGCAGCCCCAACGAGCCGGCCACCAAGACGGTGCACTAGGAGTCTTGGCCCTGGCCTGGGGCTTGCATCGCTTTTTTCTCCTGGCCTTTCCGGGAGAGATGCTCTTGTCCGTAACCCCGTTCAAGCGAGGTCCCGTTTCGTGTGCGCGCTCTGGTCCAAGGATGAGGAAGACGGAAGCCGTCAGCAGAAGGTCATTCTCGACCTTCTGGAGGACATCCGCGACCAGCGCGCCAAGATCAAGCTGGAGTTCGACGAAGGCGTCACCAGCATCAAGGACCTGACCGCAACGCTTACCGATTTCGACGCCCGCGGGATGACGGTCGAGGTTTCGAGCCTCAAGGGTGCGACCAAGGCCTTTGACGGCGCGAACATCGCCTGTTTTTTCCGCGTGCGCGACCGCCAGACGCGCGGCCGCGAACAGTTCCTGACCTTTGATACCAGCGTGCTGGGCGTGGAGCAGCGGCCCAGCGGCATGGTTCATTTTTCCCTGGCCTTTCCGCAGAATCTCCGAAGCGCCCAGCTGCGGCGTAGCGTGCGCGTCAAGGTGGACGTGCGCAAGGTGCCGGAGCTCACCCTCTGGCCGGACTTTTCCGGCTGGCAGGACATGAGCAGGCTGACCCCGGTGCTGAGCGCCGAGAATTTGGCCGCCCGCGAGTTCAAGGTGGACAATTTTTCCGCCAACGGGCTGCGTCTGCTGGTGAGTTCGTCGTTGATGCACGAGGCCTTTCCCGAGCCGGTGCGGGGCACGCGCTACGCCGCACGCTTCCAGGCCGTTGCCGAGCCCGGGGCGTCCCCCGCGACATTCTGGGTCAGCGCCGCGTTGCGCAATGTCTTCCGCGACCCGCAGACGAGCGAAACGGCCCTGGGCTTTGAGTTCATCGCCGAGGGCTACATGGACGAGAAGCTCGGCCTGGTGTGGAGGCCTCTGCGTTTTGACGAGGTGTCCGGCCTGGGCAAATTCGTGTTCAAGTGGAACCTCGACCTGTACCGCGAAAAGGGCATGGGCTCATAAACGGCCCACGCCCTGTTTCCGCGTCCCTCGCTTCCCCCCGCCCCGCTTACAGTCCCTTGCGCTCAAAGAAGCGCAGCAGCAGAACCGACCCGGCCACGAAGGCCACAATCACCGGCCAGTGCCCCAGGCCCAGCAGGCCCGGCAGCGTCAGCTTGCCGAAGTCGCCCCAGGTGAGCACGCTGGCCTTGAGGCTCGGGTACGCTTCCGCGTACAGGCCAGCGCCGAGCAGCATCCCGGCCATGCCCGCCAAGGCGTCCACGCGTCCCTCGCCCAGGGCCGCGCCCGCCGTGCCCGGACAATAGCCCAAGAGCGCCCAGCCAACGCCGAAGGTCAGTCCGCCCAGCAGGGTGCCGCCCATGATCAGCGGTTTGAGCGAGAGCTTGGCAAGGTCCAGGTCAACCAGAAGGTGCACGCCGACCATGCCCACGATGATGGTCGAGAGCATGAACTTGACGATGGTCATGTCCTTCAGGAGCAGCGCGCCGATCTGGCGGTCGAAGCGGATGACCTCCGCCCGTTGCAGGAGCACGCCGAACACGATGCCGGTGAGCAGTCCGAAGAGCAGTTCCATGTTACTTGCCTCCTGTCCGGCCATAGACCAGCCGCGCCACCACAAGCCCGCCGATGAAGAAGCCCGCCAGGGCCACGAAGCCGCTGGCCGCCAGTTGCAGCGTGCCGGAGAGCCCGTGTCCGCTGGGGCAGCCGTCGGCCAGGCGCGCGCCGAACATGGCCACCACCCCGCCCACGAAGGCCAGGGCGAAGCGCTTGGCCGGGGAAGTCCCGAAGCGCGCCGCAAAGCGGTCGGGCACGGCCTGGATGCGGAAGGTGTTGCTCAAGACGCTGGCCCCGAGGGAGCCCAGCAGGATGCCGGTCACGAACAGGAACTGCCAGTCGATCTTGGGCGCCTCCTTGATGAAGTAGGCCATGGACGAAACGCGTTCCGCGTCCACGGTGCTTTCGACATAGCCCGCGGCGCGAACGTATGTGGTCGACGCGCCGAAGTATTTCCCCGTGACGTAGACGGAGAACACCAGCAGAAGGCCGGCCAGGGCGCCAGCCAGATAGGGGTTCCAGGGGCGTGAAGGGGACCTTGCTTCCATCTCGGCTCCTCCTGTTATGATGTTGATGCCTTGGCGGGGCATCAACGAAGTTGCGCGCCCCTTTCCGCACGTGAGGCGGCAGGGCTGGAAAGGCGTCCATCCTTGTGAACAGCTTGCCTTTCCCGGGCTTTCGGTGCAAAAAGAAGGTATCGTTCAGCCCAATGTAGCCTAAAATGAAATCGAGGTCACCATGTCCGTCAAGAATTCTTCTCCCAAGGCAAAGAAAGGCGCAGCCCTCGTCCCTCCCACGCTTCCCGGCAAAGCGGAGGACGACTGCGGCCTTGCGGAACAGTGCTCGCTGATGGACAAGCTGAAGGAAGACATCCGCAGGCACATGTTCGCCTTTTTGGGCAAGGACATCACCCGCGCGGGCATCCACGACTATTTCAAGGCCCTGGCCTACACCATGCGCGAGCGCATGGCCGAGCACTGGATTCGCACCCAGCGCTCCTATTACGACGCCAGCGCCAAGCGCGTATACTATCTTTCCCTTGAGTTCCTGGTGGGGCGCTCGCTCAGGAACAACGTGCTCTGCCTGGGCATGGAGGAGCAGGTGCGCGAGGCCCTGTCGGAAATGGGCCAGGACTATGACGAGATCACCGAGGTCGAATGGGACGCCGGACTCGGCAACGGCGGCCTGGGCCGCCTGGCCTCCTGCTACCTGGACTCGCTCGCGACCCTGAACATTCCGGCATACGGCTATGGCATCCGCTACGAGTACGGCATCTTCCACCAGAGCATTCAGGACGGCTGGCAGGTGGAGCGCCCGGACAACTGGCTGCGTTTCGGCAACCCCTGGGAGTACGACCGCGCGGGCTACCTGTATCCGGTCCAGTTCGGCGGCCAGGTGCGCACCTACACGGACGACCAGAACCGCCTGCGCGCCGTGTGGGAAGGCGGGGAAAAGGTCATGGCCATGGCTTATGACATGATGGTGCCGGGCTTCGAGAACGGCAACGTCATCAACATGCGCCTGTGGAGCGCCAAGAGCAGCCGCGATTTCGACCTGGAGTTCTTCAACTCCGGCGCCTACCTCAAGGCCATCGAGGACAAGGCCAAGAGCGAGAACATCTCCAAGGTGCTCTATCCGCAGGACAGCTTCGTGGAAGGCCAGGAGCTGCGCCTCAAGCAGCAGTACTTCTTCGTGGCCGCCACCTTCCAGGACATCACCCGCCGCCACCTGAAGCACCACCAGGGCTTTGACGAACTGCCGGACCTCGTGGCCGTGCAGCTGAACGACACCCACCCGGCCATCGCCATCCCGGAACTCATGCGCATCCTGCTCGACGAGCACCTGCTGCCCTGGGAAAAGGCCTGGGAGATCTGCGTGGGCACCTTCGCCTACACCAACCACACCGTCATGCCCGAGGCCCTGGAGCACTGGCCGGTGGACCTCATGACCCGCGTGCTGCCCCGGCACATGCAGATCATCTTCGAGATCAACCGCCGCTTTCTGGACGAGGTGCGCAAGAAGTACCCCGGCGACAACGACCGCCTCACCCGGCTCTCGCTCATCGGCGAGGACTTCGGCAAGCGCGTGCGCATGGCCAATCTGGCCGTGCTCGGCTCCCACTCGGTCAACGGGGTGTCCGCCCTGCACTCGGAGATCCTCAGGACCAGCACCTTCCGCGACTTCGCGGAGCTTTTTCCGGAGCGCTTCAACAACAAGACCAACGGCATCACGCCCAGGCGCTGGCTCAGGCAGTGCAACCCCGGCCTGGCCTGGCTCATCAACGACACCATCGGCCCGGGCTTCATCACCAATCTGGCCCGCCTGGAGGAGCTGAAGCCCCTGGCCAAGGACTCCGAGTTCCGCGCCCGCTGGGCCAAGGTCAAGCACAAGAACAAGCAGCGCCTGGCCGAATACGTGCTGCACAAGCTCGACCACAAGCTCGACCCGGACAGCCTGTTCGACGTGCAGGTGAAGCGCATCCACGAGTACAAGCGCCAGCTCCTGAACGTCCTGCACATCATCAGCCTGTACGATGACCTGCGCTCCGGCAGGACCGGGCGCGACATCGTGCCGCGCACGGTCATCTTCGGCGGCAAGGCCGCGCCCGGCTACCGCATGGCCAAGCTCATCATCCGGCTCATCCACGCCGTGAGCGAGACCGTGGCCCGCGAGCCCAAATGCGCAGGCCTCTTAACTGTGGCCTTCCTGCAGAACTACTGCGTGTCCAACGCCGAAAAGATCATCCCCGGCACCGAGCTCTCAGAGCAGATCTCCCTTGCCGGCACCGAGGCATCCGGCACAGGCAACATGAAATTCGCCCTGAACGGCGCGCTGACCATCGGCACCCTGGACGGCGCGAACATCGAGATCCGCGAGCGCGTGGGCGCGGAGAACTTCTTCCTCTTCGGCATGACCACCCCGGAGGTGAACAAGCTCAAGGCCTATGGCTACAACCCCTGGGACTACTACCAGAAGGACGAGCCCCTGCACCGGGTTTTGGATCTCATCGCCTCCGGGCACTTCTCGCCCTTGCAGCCGGACCTGTTCCGCCCCATCGTGGACAGCCTGCTGGGGGACGGCGACCGCTGGATGCTCCTGGCCGACTTCCGCTCCTATGTGGACGCGCAGAAGGAGGTCTCCAGGCTCTACCGCAGCACCGACCTCTGGACCGAAAAGTCCATCCTGAACACGGCGGGCATGGGCTACTTCTCCTCCGACCGCGCCATCGCCGAGTATGCCCGCGACATCTGGGGCGTGCAGGTTTAGGTGGCCTTTCTCCCCTTATGACGCACAAAGGGCCGGGACGAGCAACGCTCGCCCCGGCCCTTCGCCGTTGCTGCCGCAGCCTTGGAGCCTAGCCCAAGACCAGGGCTTGCAGGAGACGGATTCCGGAGAAGAGCTGCCACAGGGCCAGCAGCACAAGCCCGGTGTTGGCGATGCCGTGCGCCAGGGGCAGCGCCCGGCGTGGGGCCTTGACGCGGTCCATCACCAGACCAGAGCCCAGGCCGAAAGCGATGAGCGGCAGCATGAGCAGTCCTGTCTGGGAATGTCGGCCGACGAACACCTCGCCCCATTTCCACCAGACCACGCCCAGGCCAAAGGCGAAGCCGAGCGCCCAGGTGGCCATGACCGCGGCGCCCAGGGCCACATGCCGTTTCCAGG
Organism: Desulfovibrio sp.; assembly: GCA_050251495.1. Classification (GTDB taxonomy): domain Bacteria; phylum Desulfobacterota; class Desulfovibrionia; order Desulfovibrionales; family Desulfovibrionaceae; genus Humidesulfovibrio. Next base: position 69,303 of record JBFWMQ010000001.1, read on the forward strand.
GGAAGACGATGCCCTGGTGGCGCAGGTGCGCGGCGCGAAAGCGGAGCACGCCCAGGTACAGGACATACAGCGAGGCCAGGGTGGCCAGGAATTGCAGTATCGGGTGCAGCCACAAGATCATGGGCGACTCCTTCCGCGTGAGGGGCAGGCGGTTGACGCAGGCCGCCAGGGCCATTCCCGGGCGGCGCGCCCGCTACAGCTTGCTGATGAAGTCGCCCAGGGCCTTGAACTGGGCATCGTCCATGCGCGAGGCCATGTTCTCCATGGTGGCCTTCTTGGAGCCGCCGAAGGTTTTGGCCTTGTAGCCCCGCATGGCCTTGACGATGGCCTCGGACGACTGGCCCTTCAGGGCCTTGCTCATGGTGGTCTTCGAGCCGTCCGCCCCGTGGCAGCCCGCACATTTGACGTACAGGGCCTTCCCGTCCTCGGCCGCAAGGGCTGTCGACGCGGCGAACGCCAGCATCAGACACAGGGAGAGCGTAAGCCTTTTCATGGGTTGCTCCGGGTTGAGGTTGCAGGTTGCGGAAGGCGGCCCGCCGCGCCCAAGCGGGCGGACCCGTCTGCTTCCGTGGTGCGGAGTCTTGGCCTCGCCAGGGGAGCTAGGCTGCCAGCTTCTTGGCGATCTGCGCCAGGTGCTGGGCCTGGAAGCGCACGCCGTCCAGGTCGCGCTGGCTCGGCAGCCGCGCGCCGTCGCCCCCGGCGATGGTGCTGGCCCCGTAGGGGGAGCCGCCCACGATCTCGTCCACGCCCATCTGCCCGGTGAAGGAGTAGGGCAGGCCCACCACGATCATGCCCTGGTGCAGCAGGGTGGGGATGAAGGTGAGGATGGTGGATTCCTGGCCGCCGTGCTGCGTTCCGGAGCTGGTGAACACCCCGGCGGGCTTGCCGATGAGCGCGCCCTTGGCCCACAGGCCGCCGGTGGAGTCCAGGAACTGGCGCATCTGGCCGGTCATGTTGCCGAAGCGCGTCGGCGTGCCGAAGAGCACGGCGTCCGCCGCCTCCAGCACCTCGGGCGTGGCCAGGGGCACCTCGGCCTGGGCCTTGGCCGCGTCGAGCGCGCCCATCTTGGCCAGCACCTCGTCGGGCAAAGTCTCGGGCACGCGGTACAGGGTGGCGCTGACCCCGGCCACCTGCCCGGCCGCCTGCTGCGCGGCCTGGGCCATGGCGCGGATGTGCCCGTACATGGAGTAATAGATGATGGCGAATTTCATGGCGTCCTCCAAAGGTTGTAGTAATTTTTCCTACTTTGCGCCTGGCTCCGCCCTTTGTCCAGAAAAGAATACCCAAAGGCGTCAGACGTCCGGAATGGCGGTCTCCAGCTTGTAGCCACGTTCGCGGAACAGCATGAGGCAGACGTCGACGGCCTGGGTGTCGTACAGTCTGCACTTGTTCTTCTCAATCTCCTCCAGGGCGGCGGTGATGCCCAGGCTGGGGCGGTAGGGCCGGTGCGAACACATGGCGTCGACGACATCGGCCACGGCCATGATGCGCGCGCCCTGCACGATGAATCGGTCCTTGAGCCCCTGGGGGTAGCCGGAGCCGTCCATGCGCTCGTGGTGCTGGCGGATGATGACGGCCACCGGCCAATTCTGGTCCAGGTGCTTCAGGATGTCGTACCCCACCTCCGGGTGCATCTGGATGACCGAGAGCTCCTCCTGCCGCAGGATGCCTGGCCTGTTCAGAAAGTCCGCCGGCACGTAGACCTTGCCGATGTCGTGCAGCAGCCCGGCGATGCGCAGGGTGTCCAGTTCCTCGTCGGACAGGCCCATCTCCCGGCCCATGGCCAGGGCCAGGGCGGTGACGCGCCGCTGGTGCCCGGCCAGGTACACGTCGCGCGCCTCCACCAGGGCCGAGAAGCCCTGCACGATGCCTTCCAGCAGCACCTTGCAGCGCTTGAGGGCGAAAAGCTCGCGCTGATCCTGCACCAGTTGCGCGTGCTCGCGGGCCTGGATGACGGCTAGGCGCAGCAGGTCCGGGGGGCAGGGCTTGGTCAGGATGCGGTACACGGCGCCGATGTTCGCCGCGTCCATGGCCGCCTGCAGGTCGGCGTGCGCGGTGAGCAGGATGCGCACGGTGTCCGGGCTGGCGGCAGCCGCGCGCGACATAAGCTCGATGCCGTCCATGCCGGGCATCTTGAGGTCGGTGACAAGGACGCTGAAGGGGCCGCAGACGTCCAGGGTGCTCAGGGCCTCCGCGCCGCTCTCGGCGGTGAAGAGCTCGAACTCGTCCTTGAGGAGGCGGCGAAAGGAATCCAGCAGGTTCTGGTCGTCGTCCACCAGCAACACCCGCGTTTTGGCGCCCCCCACGCCGGGGCATTCGGGCTTCGGCACGCGTGCCCTCCTACGGCATGGGCTGAATGACAGCCACGGGTTGGTTGATCTTGATGTTGCGCGAGTTGTCCAGCAGGAACTCGATGACCGTCGCGTTCAGTTCGCGGCCCTTTGCCACCAGCAGCAGGGTCTCGGTCCCGCGCTGGCCGTACAAATCCTCGGCCATGATCATGCCCGGCTCAAGGCCGTGCAGGTGCACCTTCTGCAAGGTGTAGCGGGCATGGTCGCTGATGACCTCGGCCAGGGCGGCCACAACGGCGGGGTCGTACATGCCCTTGCGGCGGTCCAGCTTGGCCATGGCCTCGCTCTTGGTCATGCCGTTGGCCAGCAGGATGTCGAAATCCACCACGGTCTTCAGGATGCGCGCGCCAAGGGGGATCTGCTCGCCCTTCACCAAATCCTTGGGCGCGCCGCCGCCCTCGAAGTGCTTCTCCTGGTAGGCCACGATGGCGGCCACGCGCTCCATGCGCGGTATCTTGGCCACCAGCCGCGCCCCAAAGGCCGGGTGGGCCAGGAACTGCTTCTCCTCGGCGTCGGTCAGGGGCTTGCCCTGCTCCACCTTGCGGATGAGCGAGTCCGGCAGGGTGATGAAGCCCACCACCGAGAGCATGGCCGCGGTCTCGGTCTCCCAGGGGCGCGGGTCCTTCAGGAGCGCGCTCAAGCCGCGCAGAAAGGGCAGGATGCGCGACACCCGGCCAAAGACCTCGGGTTTCACCAGCGAGATGAGGTCGCAGAGCACGGCCACGCTGCCGGTCAGGGTCTTCTCCAGCAGCTCGCGCTCGGCGGTGACGAGGTCATGGTGGCGGAAGGCGTCGTCCAGAACCTTCTCGATGGTCTCCGGCGGGCAGGGCTTGGTCAGCAGGCGGAAGATGTTGCCCTCGTTCACGGCCTGGATGGCGATCTCCAGGTCGGCGTGGCCGGTCAAGAGCACGCGCACGGTGTCCGGGCTGCCGTGGCGGATGACGCGCAGCATGTCCACGCCGTTCATGCCGGGCATGCTGTAGTCGCTGATGACCACGGCGAAGGGGCCTTGGCGGGCGGCGGCCTCGATGCCGGCCTTGGAGCCCTCGGCCGTGACGAGCTCGGCCTTCTTGCGCAACTGCCGCCGGAAGCTCTCCAGCAGGTTCACGTCGTCGTCGACGAGGAGCACTTTTCTGTTCATTCGCTCTCCGATTCCAGGCTCATTGTGAGCACGGCCTGCCGCCACTGGGCATAGCGCTCCGGTCCGCCTATGGCGTCGAGCCGCTCGGGGGCGGGCTCGGCCTTGGCGTAGTGCTCGTTGAACACGAAAATTTCATGGTCCAGCAGGTTGGCGAAGTGGACGATGTCCGCCGCGCTCAAGGGGCCTTCGGTGCGGGCGGTGGCGTGGTGGCTGGCCACGGCGTGCACCACCTGGGGCGGCAGGCCCCACAGGCCCAGCAGATACGCGCCCACCTCGGCGTGGGTGAGGCCCAGCTGCTCGGCCTCCACCTCGGCCACGCGGCGGTTTTCGGCCCGCACCACCTCATACACGCGCAGGCACTCCTCGGGACAGTGGGCCTCCATGATAAGCTTGCCGACATCGTGCAGCAGGGCGGCGATGTAGGCGTAGTCGGCCTCATCCTTGGGAAGGGCCTCGTGCTGGGCGATGGTGCGCGCCATGGCCCCGGCGCGCATGCTGTGTCCCCAGAGCATGGGCAGGGAGAAGGAGGCCCGGCCGATGTGCTCGAAGCTGTTGAAGACGTGCAGCGAGAGGATGACCGAGCGCACCACGTTGATGCCCAGCACGATGACGGCCTGCTGCGGCGCGGAGATGTGGCGCGGCAGGCCGAAATAGGCGGAGTTGACGAGCTTCAGGATGTTGGCGCTCATGCCCACGTCCTGGGCCACGATGTCGCCGATGGCCTTGGGCGATGGCTCGCCCTTGGCCAGCTCCGCGGTGATGCGGTTGTAGACCTCCGGCAGCACGGGCAGGTGCTCCACCCGGGCGACCTTGTCCAGAATGCTTTTGTTGGGGACCAGCTCCCGCGCGCCCATGGCCATTTCCAGCGAGCTCACCAGCAGCTTCTCGTCGCAGGGCTTGGTGAGGTACTGGTGGGTGGGCGCGATGCTCTGCCCGACCATTTCCTGGTCCGAGTAGCCGGAAAGGGCGAAGCGGATGGTGTCCGGATACTCCTTCTGGATTCGCCGCAGAAGCTGCGGGCCGTCCATGCCGGGCATGCGCATGTCCGAAACCACGGCGTCCACGTGATGGGCGGCCATGAGCTCCAGGGCCTCGGCCCCGGAGGTGGCGAAGAGCAGCTCCCACTTGTCGCGCATGGGCCGGAGCATCCGCTTGAGGCCCATCAGGATGTTCGGTTCGTCGTCAACGAAGAGAATTGTCCGCTTCATGCTTCCTCACGAATCTGCTTGCTCAAGGGGCAAACGCACCACAAAGGTGGTTCCCTTCCCTTGGCGCGTCTCGAAAAAGAGCTGGCCCTTGTGCTTCTCCACCATGATGCTGCGGGAGATGGTGAGACCCTGGCCCGTGCCGCGCCCCACTTCCTTGGTGGTGAAGAACGGGTCGAAAATTTTCGCCTGCACGGCTTCGGGTATGCCGGTGCCGGTGTCCGACACGCGGATCTCGGCCCAGGGCGGGGCAAAGCGCGTGGCCAGGGTGATGCGCCCCTCGCGTCCGGGGTCGGCCTTCTTGGCGTCGGCGATGGCGTGGGCGGCGTTGATGATCAGGTTCAGCACCACCTGGTTGATCTCGCCGATCATGCAGACCACCAGCGGCAGGGCCGGGTCCAGGTCCAGGTCCAGCTCGGCCACGTACTTCCACTCGTTGCGCGAGACCGTGGCGGTGCTCTTCATGGATTCGTTCAGGTCCGAGGGGGCCATTATGGCGGTGCCCGGATGCGCGAACTGCTTCACCGAGCGCACGATGGTGCTGATGCGCTCCACGCCTTCCAGGGTCTGGTTGATGGCGCTGGGCACCTCGGCCGTCAGGTACTCCACGTCGCGTTCCCGCATGACCCGCTCCAGGGCCTCGATGTCCTTCATGCCCGGGCAGGCGGTCTTGGCCAGGTCCACCAGCGCGCCAGCGGCCTGGATGACCGCCAGCATGTCCTCGAAGGCCCCCTTGATGAACTGGGTGTTGTTGCCCACGTATTGCGCCGGGGTGTTGATCTCGTGCGCGATGCCCGCGGCCAGCTGGCCGATGGCCTCCAGCTTTTGCGAGTGCAGCACCTGCGCTTCCAGGCTCTTGCGGTCGGTGGTGTCCGTCACAACCGCGAAGAAGCCGGCCGCCTTGCCCTCCTCGTCGGCGTAGGTGGAAGGCGAGACCAGGGAGTAGATGTGCCGCCCGGACGCATGCTCCCAGAGGATCTCCTCCTGCCGGGCGTGTTCCTGCCCGGCGGCCAGACTCCGGTCGGAGAGCATCTGTGCCATGCGCTTCCGGCTGCCCTCTTCCACAAGCTCCGACAAGCGCCTGCCGGTGATCTCGGCCTTTTTCATGCCGAGCATGGCGCAGAAGCGGTTGTTGACATAGGTGACGATGCCGTCCTGCCGGGCCATGACCAGCCCCTCGTGCATGGATTCCACCAGGGAGCGGTACCTGGCCTCGTTTCTGCGCAGGCGCTGCTCCGTGCCCACGCGGTCGGAGATGTCCGTGATCAGGCCGATGGAGCCGACGACGGCGCCGCCCGGTCCGCGCAGGGGACTTGCACTCAGCATGGTCCAGATGCGGCGGCCGCTCTTGTGGCGGAAGCGCAGTTCGTACTGGTCGGAGTAGCCCTGGCGGCGGCGCTTGAGCTTCTGCTCCAGCTGCGGAATGTCCGCGGGGTCCACGAACTTGTAGATCGGCTGGCCTTCAAGTTCCGCGACGTCGTAGCCGGAAAGGGTGCCCGCGCGCGGGTTGGCGTAGATGATGTCGGCCTTGCCGTCGAGCATGATGATGGCTTCCTGGGCCGTCTCCACGATGATGCGGAAGCGCTCCTCGCTCTGGGTGAGCTTGGTCATGGCCTGCATGCGCGCGGTGATGTCGCGGTGCGACACCACCGCCCCGGTCATGCCCTTGGGCAGGGGCACGGCCTGCAGCAGGAACCAGTGCCGCAGCCCGTTGACCGCGCTGGGGTACTCGCTGCGGAACGAAGGGGCCTTGCGGGAGAGCACGGCCAGGAGGCCCTCCAGGACGGCGGCGGCGTGCTTGTTCTCTGCCGCTGCCCGGCAGGCGTCGAGGTAGTTGTCGCCAAGGCCCAGGCGTGCGCCCTCGCCGCCCAGGGGGGTGCTCTCCGGGCCTGTGTCCGCCCAGGACCTGTTGACCATGGTGAGCACGCCGCGCCGGTCCAGCACGCACAGGTTGGCGGGCAGGGCGTCTAGAATGGCGTGGGCCAGGCCCTCGCTGCGGCGCAGGGCCGCGCCGGTGCGCTGCCGTTCCAGCGCGTTGGAAAAAAGCAGGGTCACCTGCTCCAGCACGCGGGTTCCGGCCAGGCGCGTGGCGTCCAGGGGGGTGTCGGAGCCCACCGCGAGCACTCCGAGGAGCTTGTCCTTCACCTGCATGGGCAGGGCGATGAGGCTGGCGATGCCGATTTGGGACAGCAGGGCCTTTTCCTTGCGCGCGGAGGGCGGCATGTGCGCGACGTCGCGGATGAACACCCCTTCGCCCGCCAGGACGCGCTCCGTGAACCAGGGCGCCTTGCCCGGGCCGAGCCGCCGCAGGACCTGGGGCAGGGGATTCTCGTTAACGCGCTGCTGGTGGGTCAGGAAGAAGGCGCGCTTTGGGAGGTCATAGAGGTAGACGGCCGCCCGGCGTATGCCCAGGAAGCGGCAGAGGTCGGAGAGCGAGTCCTCGATGGCCAGGGTCATGTCCGTCTCGCCGGAGTTGATGAGCCTGCCGGAGATCGTCGAAACGAGCTCCTCGGTCTCCAGCCTGCGCTCGATCTCCTGCTGGGCGCGCAGGCGGCCGGCGATGTTGCGGCCGCTGGTGATGATCGTCTTCTTGCCGTGAAACTCCTGGGCCTGGCAGAGGAGCTCGGCCGGGAGGGCGAAGCCGTCGCGCCGGATGAGCGTGGCCTCGAAGAGTTCCGGGGTGCCGCGCAGGGCGTTTCGGAACCGCGCCGCAACGGTGTCGCGCTCCGGGGCGGCGAAGCTGTCCAAGAGGTTCGCGCAGGCCAGGGCCTCCTTGGACAGGCCGAGCCAGATGGCCGCGTTCTTGTTGGCGTCCAGGATGGTTCCGGCCTCGTCGTGGACAAAAATGGCATCGGCGGCCCTGTCGAAGAATTCGCGGAACTGGCGTTCCGACTGACGCAGCAGGTCGAGCGACCGCCGGGTTTCGAGCACGTGCTCCAGCTGCCGCGCGATGGCGGAAAGCATCTGGGCGTCGGCGGGCCGGAAATTGCCCGCGTCGCGGAGGTTGGAGAGTTGAATGGCTCCGCGTTGCTGACCCAGGATCGTCAAGGGTTCGGTCAGCGGCGGACCGTGGTCGCCCCTGGGCGCGCCCGAGCTCAAATGCTCCTGCCCGTCAAGGCGGACCACCGCGAACATGCCGGATGGCGAGTCCCAGCACTTGGGGATGAATTCGGCCACGGCCCCAAGCAACGCCGCCTCGCTGTCGGCCTCCTGGCTCAGCAGTCTGCCCAGGCAGTTCAGGGCCGAGGCCTCGCGCAGCTGGTCGAGCAGTTCGGCGGTGGGACGCTCCGGGGTCGCGTCGGCAGTCTGCCCGGGCCGGGCCCGCCTGGGAGCGGCGGCCCCGCCGTCCTCCGCGCACCACTGCTCCGCAAGGGCCGCCACCAGCTGGTCGAAAAAGCTGGAGAGGAAGCTGGCCGCCCTTTGCCGTTGAACGTCCGCAAGGGGGCTTTGCGCCACAAGGTCCGCAAAGCCTTGCCGGTGGCAGGACAGGTCGGCCAAGAGCGGGCCGAGGCGTGCCCCGCGCGCCTTGTGCGGCCTGACTGTTTCCGCGGCAAAGGTCGCCAGGAGGGCTGAGACGGGGCCTTTTCCGGTACCGGGGATGCCCTTGGCCATGGTTTTGAGCAAGAGCTCGGAGACCGCGGCAAGGCCGGCCTCCCACGAGCCGCGCAGGGGAGGGGGGTGCGGGGGCGAGCCTTGCGCCTCGGCGCAGGACTTCACCTGGGCCAGGAGCCAAGCCTCGCTTGAGCGCACGAGTTGAGCGAGTTCGCGCATGGGCACTCCCTGTATGAGCGATCAATCCTGGCTGCACTTGCAGCCAAGGCTGATCGCATATGCAATCTTGCACATTTTTCCCTGCTGGGCAACCAGATGCGACGATCTTCCTCAACAATTGGCACACGGTTTCCACTTGACCATTTCGACACATTGCCATATTGTAATGTCATCGACGACGAAGGAGGACGGCATGGACGAACTTGTGCGGGTCATGAAGGCCCTGTCCGACCCGGGAAGGGTGAGCATTCTGAAGCTGCTGGGCGCGCGGGAGCTGTGCGCCTGCGAGATAATCCGGGTTCTTGGGCTCGCGCAGCCCACCATCTCCCGGCACATGAAGGTCCTCACCGAGGCGGGCCTGGTCACGGGCCGCAAGGTGGGTTCCTGGGTGCATTACCGCGTGGCCGAGAAACCCGCCTCGCCCTATGCGCGCGCCCTGCTGGCGCAGCTTTCCGGCTGGCTGGAGGACGACCCCGGCCTGGCGGCCCTGCGCCTCCGCCTGGGGGAGTGCGCGTCCTGCGCGGGCACGCCCCGGGCCGTGGAAAAGGAGTTGCGCCCATGAGCCGGACGCGCGTGCTTTTCGTGTGCGGGCAGAACTCCGCCCGCAGCCAGATGGCCGAAGCCCTGCTCAACCACCTTGCGGGCGACCGCTATGAGGCCCACAGCGCGGGGATAGAGCCAGCCCCCATCAATCCCCTGGCCGTGGCCGAGCTGGCCGCCAGGGGGCAGCAGTTCGATGTGGTCGTCACCGTGTGCAGCAAGGCCGCGGGCGTGTGCCCCTTTGTGCCCGGCGTCAGCGTGACCGAGCGCTGGAGTTTCGACGATCCGGGCACGGTCGAAGGCGCGCCCGAGGAGCGGCTGGCCAAGGTGCGCGCCGTGCGCAACGACATTGAAGCCGCGATCACGGCCTGGGTGGCCGCGCGGACAGACAGGAAGGAGAGCTGATGGAACCGTTGAAGCCAATGCGGCCCCTTGACGTGGGAGCTTCGTGCGCCTGCCAGCGGGAGGCCGCCACTGCGCCGGAGGAGGCGCGGCCGGAGCGCCTGGGCCGCAAGCTGGCCCTGCTCGGCCTCGGCCTCGTGCTCTGGTGGAGCCTGTACGGCGTGCTGCCGGACATCGCCCGGTTCATCACCGGCGACTTGCTGGGGCTTGAGCTTTCGAGCCATCTGGGCGCCAGCGTGGAGTTCTTCTTATATGACACGCCAAAAGTGCTCATGCTGCTGGCGCTGGTGGTCTTCGGCGTGGGCGTGCTGCGCAGCTTCTTCACCCCGGATCGCACGCGGCGCTTCCTGGCGGGCAAGAGCGAGGCCGCGGGCAACGTGCTGGCCGCGCTGCTCGGCATCGTGACGCCATTCTGCTCCTGCTCCGCCGTGCCGCTGTTCATCGGCTTCCTGGGGGCCGGGGTGCCGCTCGGGGTCACCTTCTCGTTTCTCATCTCCGCGCCCATGGTCAACGAGATCGCCGTGGTGCTGCTCTATGGCCTGCTGGGCTGGAAGGTGGCGGCCTTGTACATGGTCACCGGTCTGCTCGTGGCCATGGTGGCCGGGTTCGTCATCGGGCGGCTCAAGATGGAGCGCCATGTGGAGGACTGGGTGCTGGCAGTGCGCGCGGGCGGGGGCGAGCAGAACCAGGCCGAGCCCTCCTGGTCCGAACGCCTGGACGCCGGGTTCACGGCCATGCGCGACATCGTGGGCAAGGTCTGGCCCTGGGTGGTGGGCGGCATCGCCGTGGGCGCGGGCATACACGGCTATGTGCCCGAGAGCGCGCTGGCCGGGATAATGGGCAAGGGCGCCTGGTGGAGCGTGCCCGGGGCGGTTGTGCTGGGCATCCCCATGTACTCCAACGCGGCGGGCATTGTGCCCGTGGTGCACGCGCTGCTGGAAAAGGGCGCGGCGCTCGGCACCGTGCTGGCTTTCATGATGGCGGTCATCGCGCTCTCGCTGCCGGAGATGGTCATCCTGCGCAAGGTGCTCAAGCCCCGCCTCATCGCCGTGTTTGCCGGGGTGGTGGGTCTGGGCATCATGCTGGTGGGCTTTTTGTTCAACGCCATCATGTGACGCCATCCGCAACCTTATTGCCAAGGAGGCGCGCCATGCGTCTGGAAATCATCTGGCAGCGCGTGACCGTGGGCGCGGAAACCTGCGAGCGCTGCGGCGACACGGGCGACAACGTGCGCCGGGCCGTTGCCCGGCTGGGAGAGGCGCTCGCCCCGCGCGGCATCGAGGTGGCGCTGACGCAAAAGGTCCTGCCGCCCTTCGCCGTGGCGGAGTCGAACCGCATCTTCTTTGGCGGCGCGGCCCTGGAGGACATCCTCGGGGCCGAGGTCATCATGAGCCATTGCCAGTCGTGCTGCGAACTGCTAGGCGGGCAAACCGACTGCCGCGCCCTGCGCCTGGAGGACCGGGAGTACGAGGCCCTGCCCGAGGAGCTCATCGTGCGGGCCGGGCTGCTGGCGGCACAGGCCCTGGAAAAGGACGCCTAGGAAGCGGAACAGCCGCGCCCCCTGGCGGCACGCCTGGAGACACACTCTACCCCCGCCGCGTGCGGGACCGGACGGAGAATAGACGCATGGCCGAAAAGGCGCGCACCTTCAGCAAAGGCGAATTTCTGGGCGGCATCGTGGCCGCGCTGGCCGTGGGCTTCTTCGTGGGCAGCATGTTCATGGAGATGCGCATGGGACCCCAGGCCATGCCCCAGGCGATGTCTCAGCCGGCAGGCCAGGCGCAGCCCCAGGCGGCGGGTCCGGCTGCCGATGGCGACGACCACGCCGGGGAGCTGGCGCGCATCAGCGAACTGGAGATCGCCCTGGCGGGCAAGCCCGGCGACCAGGCCGCCTGGATCGAACTGGGCAACCTGTATTTCGACACCCATCAGGCCCGGAGATCCATCGGCGCGTATGAGAAGGCCATCGCCCTGGGTCCGGTGAGCGCCGACGTCTGGACCGATCTGGGCATCATGCACCGCGAGGCGGGCGAACCCAAGCTGGCCGTGCAGACCTTTGACGCCGCGCTGAAGCTGGACCCCACCCACCAGAACGCCCTGTACAACAAGGGCGTGGTGTTGCAGCACGACCTGCGCGACCGCGCCGGGGCCTTGGCCGCCTGGGAGCGGCTGCTCAAGGCGTACCCCGAGGCCCGCAACCCCGAGGGCCGGTCCATGCGGGGCATTGTTGACGAGTTGAAAAAGGGCTAGCGCCCACACAGGAGGACGACATGGAAATCAAGGTGCTGGGGCCGGGGTGCCCCAAATGTCATGAGACCGAGAAGCTGGTGCGCGAGGCCGTGGCCGAGGCCGGGATCCAGGCCCAGGTGACCAAGGTGACGGACTTCCAGGAAATGGCCATGCTGGGCGTGTTCGCCACCCCTGCCGTGGTGGTGAACGGAGACCTGAAGTGCTCTGGCAAGGTGCCGTCGAAAAAGGAGATTCTCGCGTGGCTCGGAAAATGACGCGCCTGCTGCTGGCCGCGCTGCTGGTGTGCCTGGCCGCCACCGTCGCCCTCGCCGCGCCCACCCTGCCCAAGCCGAAGCCGGCGGTCCCGGTCAAGGGCATGGTCACCATGGTGGACCTGGGCGCCAAGACCTGCATCCCCTGCAAGATGATGGCTCCCATACTGGTGGAGTTGGAGAAGGAATACAAGGGCAAGGCCGCCGTGGTGTTCATCGACGTGCGCGAGGACTACGACGCGGCCGAGCGCTTCCGCATCCGGGCCATCCCCACGCAGATCTTCTTCGACGCGACCGGCCGCGAGGTTTCGCGCCACGAGGGCTTCATGGACAAGAAGACGGCCTCCGGCACGCTGAACAAGCTGCTGGCCAAATAAGCGGGGCGCGCGCATGTTCGACGAGTTCCTGCTGGCCGTCAACGCCTGGATGACCGGGGGCTCCCTGGCCGCCTACGCGGGCAGCTTCCTCTGGGGGCTGGTGAGCGTGCTGTTCAGTCCCTGCCACTTGGCCTCCATCCCGCTCATGGTGGGCTATGTGGCAGGACAGGGCAGGCTGGTGGAGGGGCGCGAGGCCGTGCGCTACGCCCTGGCCTTCACCTCCGGCCTGTTCGTCACCATCGCCCTGGTGGGCGTGGTCTGCACGCTCCTGGGCCGCATGTTGGGCGACATCGGCCCCTACTGGACCATCGCCGTGGGCCTGGTGCTCCTCTACGTGGCGCTCGACATGCTGGGCGTGGCGACGTGCCGCCTCTCCGGCGGGCTCATGGCGAAGCTCAAGGTGCGCGGGGTCTCCGGCGCGCTGGTCATGGGCCTGGGCTATGGCCTCTTGTCCGGCTCCTGCACCTTCGGCTTCCTGGCTCCGCTGCTCGCGGTCATCACCGTGCAGGACCAGATGCTCACCGGCGTGGGGCTGATTCTGGCCTTCGCCGTGGGCCACTGCCTGCCCATCGTCATCGCGGGCAGCTCCGCGGCCCTGGCCCGGCGCATGATGGAGGGCTTCTCCGGCGGCAGCGCGCTTGTGCGCCGCGTGGCCGGGGTGTGCGTGGGGCTGCTCGGCCTGTACTTCATCGCGTTGCCCTTCCTTGAATCCTAAAGGAGGCGTCATGACCGAATCCGTGACCAAGAAGCTGTCCTTCCTCGACCGTTGGCTGACCCTGTGGATCTTCGCGGCCATGTTCGCGGGCATCGGCGCGGGCTTCGCCTTCCCCGGCCTGAAGGAGACCCTGGGCGGGATGCAGAGCGGAACCACCAACCTGCCCATCGCCGTGGGGCTCATCCTGATGATGTATCCGCCCCTGGCCAAGGTGCGCTACGAGCTCATGGGCCAGGTGTTCAAGAACGTGCGGGTGCTGGCGCTCTCGCTGGTGCAGAACTGGGTCATCGGGCCGGTGTTGATGTTCGGCCTGGCCGTGACCTTCCTCTCCGGTCATCATGCCTACATGACGGGCTTGATTCTGATCGGGCTGGCGCGCTGCATCGCCATGGTCATCGTGTGGAACGACCTGGCCGGGGGCGACCGCGAGTACTGCGCCGGGCTGGTGGCCTTCAACTCCGTGTTCCAGGTGCTGTTTTTCCCCCTCTATGCCTGGCTGTTCCTGACCGTGCTGCCCGGCTGGCTGGGGCTGGAAGGCGCGGTGGTGGACATCTCCATGGGCCAGATCGCCGAAAGCGTGTTCATCTACCTGGGCATTCCGTTCCTGGCGGGCCTGGCCAGCCGCGTCATCGGGCTCAAGCTCAAGGGCCAGGAGTGGTACGACACGGTGTTCGCGCCCAAGATCGGCCCCATCACCCTCATCGCGCTCCTGTTCACCATCGTGGTCATGTTCTCCCTCAAGGGCGAGGTCATGGTGGCCCTGCCCTTTGACGTGCTGCGCGTGGCCGCGCCCATGCTCATCTACTTCCTGCTCATGTTCCTGGCGTCCTTCTGGTTGTCCAAGAAGGCCGGGGCCACCTATGCCCAGTCCGCCACCTTGAGCTTCACCGCCGCCTCCAACAACTTCGAGCTGGCCATCGCCGTGGCGGTCGCCGTGTTCGGGCTGGATTCCGGCCAGGCCTTTGCCGCGGTCATCGGGCCGCTCGTCGAGGTCCCGGTGCTCATCGGGCTGGTGAATGTGGCGCTTTGGCTCAAGGCCCGCTGGTTCCCGAACGACCCGGGCACGCTGGAGCGGGTGTGCCATGTGGACTGCAAGCCCTAGGAGTGCTTGTTTCCGTGACGCCTTTTCCGCAGACCCTGTTTGTTGAGACCACCACCCGCTGCAATCTCTCGTGCCCCATGTGCGCGCGTTGCGCGCCGGGCTGGCGCGGCGGCTTCGGCGACATGGACTTCGCCCTGTTCGAGCGGCTGGACGAGCCTCTGCGCCACGCCCGGGCCGTGATTCTGAACGGCATGGGCGAACCCCTGCTGCACCCGGACCTGCCGCGTATGGTCCGCCATGTGAAGCAGCGCCAGCCCGCCGACGGCTGGTGCGGTCTGCAGACCAACGGCCTGCTGCTGGACGCGGGCCTGGCCAACGAGCTGGTCCTGGCCGGGCTGGACGTGCTGTGCCTTTCCCATGACGGCGAGGGCGCGGCCTTGGGGCACGGCCAGGGGGGCCTGGATGATGCGCCCTCCCGCGTGACGGCCCTTTTGCGCGCCGCCGCCGCCAGGGCCGGCCGGCCGCTGCGCCTTGGCCTGGAGACCGTGCTGATGCGCGGCAACGTGGCCGGGCTGCCCGCCCTGGTGGACCGCGCGGCGGCGCTCGGGCTGGATTTCCTGCTGGCCTCGCACCTGCTGCCCATGGACGCCGCGTCCGAGGCCGAGGGCTTGTTCCTGCCGTGCAGCGCCGCGTCCCTGCGCATCTTCGCCCGGCATCAGGCCGAGGCGCAGGCCCGTGGACTCTCCCTGGCCGGGGTGCCGCGCGCCGCCGTCATGGTGCACCGCACCCCGGCGGAGCAGGAGCTCATGGACCTCCTGCGCCGGATGCACGAGAGCGCCCAGGCCGAAGGCGTGTGGCTCAACATCGGCCGCCTCGCCCAGGTCGAGCCCGCGCGGCTGGACGCCCTGGCGGCCCTCTTCGAGGATGCGCGCCAGCGGGCCGAGGCCGCCGGCCTGGAGCTGCGCCTGCCCGCGCTCACCGCGCCGGAGCGTCCGCAGGACCGCCGCTGCCCCTTTGTGGACCAGGCGGCGGCGTTCATCGACTGGCGCGGCAATGTGTCGCCCTGCCATTTTCTGTGGCACGGCCACGCCTGCCGGGTGCTGGGCGATGAAAAGCGCGTGGAGCCGCGACAGTTCGGAAACATTTCAGCGACGCCTCTGGCTGACATCTGGCGCTCCGGGCAATTTCTGCTATTCCGTGAAGCGGTCCGCAAGGGCGAATACCCGGCCTGCGGCGACTGCGGGTCGGGCCTGTGCAGCGACGTGTCCGGAGTTTCCGGCCCCTTCGAGCAGGACTGCCTCGGCGTGCCCGTGCCCTGCGGCCATTGCCCCTGGGCCGTGGGCCAGCTCGCCTGCCTGGGCAGCTGAGTCCGGCGGCCCCTGCACTCACAACTCAGCCAGAGGTGCTCATGGACAAGCTCAAGGTCCTTTTCGTCTGTTCCCAAAACGCGGGCCGCAGCCAGATGGCCGAAGCCTTTTTGCGCCGTTTCGCGGGCGACTCCTTCGACGTGGACAGCGCCGGGCTTGAACCCGCCGCCGAGGTGCATCCCCTGGTCCGGCAGGTCATGGCCGAGGAAGGCATCGATCTTTCCGCCAAAAAGCCGCAGAGCGTCTTTGACCTGTTCCGCCAGGGGCGGCTCTACGACTACGTCATCGCCGTGTGCGACACCGCCGCCGCCGAGTCCTGCCCCGTGTTCCCCGGTCTCACAAAGCGCTGGCACTGGCCCTTCCCCGACCCGGCGGCCGTCACCGGCAGTCCTGAGGAACAGCTCGCCAAGGTGCGCGCCATCCGCGACATGATCCGGGAAAAGGTGGAGCGGCCCTTCAGCGAGGCGCTGGAGAGCTAGAGAACCGGGCCGCGCTCAGCCCAGCTTGCGGAGCACGTCCGTGATGTCCGCTGGCAGGACCACGGGCGTGTTTGGCAGCCTGTCGAAACTGAAGCCGGGCGCAAGGCTCTGCGCCGGGCACGGGCGCGGCGCGTCTCGCAGGCCCGCGCGCCAGGCCAGATAGCCCACGATGGCCTGGGCGGGGATGCCGGCCTCGCGCAGCTCGGCAAGGGTCAGGGACTGGTGCCGCTTGGCCAGCCGCTCGCCCTGCGCGTCGAGCAGCAGCGGCAGGTGCGCGTACTCCGGCGGCTCGGCCCCCAGCAGTTGGTACAAAAACATCTGGCGCGGGGTGCTGGTGAGGATGTCGTCGCCGCGCACCACCTGGGTGACGCCCATGGCCAGATCATCCAGCACCACCGCCAGCTGGTAGGCGTACACCCCGTCCGAGCGGCGCAGGGCGAAATCTCCGCCGCACTCGCCCAGGCCCATGCGCTGCGGCCCGGCCACGCGGTCGTGGAACGCCAGGGAAATGTCGTCGCAGCGCAGGCGTAGCGCTGGCGTGCGGCCCTGGCGCTCAAGCTCGGCGCGCCGCTCCGGCGTCAGCTCCCGGCAGGTCCCCGGATACGCGGTGGAGCCGTCGCCCGTCCGCACGGCGTGCGGCGCGCTGGCCAGCTCGCGCAGCTCCCTGCGCGTGCAAAAGCACGGATACACCCGCCCGGCGCGGGTCAAGGCCTCAATGGCCGCCGCATACCGGGTGAGCCGCAGGCTCTGCGCATACGGCCCGCACGGCCCGCCCACGTCCGGCCCCTCGTCCCAGTCCAGCCCCAGCCAGCGCAGGTCGCGCAGGATCTCCTCCGCATGGTCCGGGCGCGAACGCTCCGGGTCGATGTCCTCCAGCCGCAGCACCACCCGCCCGCCAGCGCGGCGCGCCGCCAGCCAGGCCAGCAGAAACGCCCAGGCGTTGCCCAGGTGCAGGCGGCCTGTGGGGCTGGGGGCCAGCCTGCCGCGCAGGGGCCATGTGTCGTCGAGCGAATGCATCCGCTTCCGGCACCATCATCGGGCGCTTTTGTCAAGGCCGGGCGGAATGCTTTTCCTCCCGCTCCCTCCCGCCTGATGACAGCCCGGCGCGCATGGTCTATAGGCCGTGCAGATGAATGCGGAATCACGTCACATAGCCCGGCGCGCGGTCACGGTGGGCGGAGCCACGCTGGTTTCGCGCGTGCTTGGTTTCGTGCGCGACGTGATCACCGCGTTCGCGCTCGGGGCCGGGCTGTTCGCGGACGCCTTCTTCGTGGCCTTCCGCATCCCCAACCTGTTGCGCAGCCTGTTTGCCGAGGGCTCGCTGACCATGGCCTTCATCCCCACGTTCTCGCGCGTGCGGGCGGAGGAGGGCGAGGCGCGCGCGCAGGAGATGGCCCGTTCGGTGCTGGCCTGGCTGGTGAGCATCCTCCTGGTCATCACGACGCTGGCGATTATTTTCGCGCCGCAGCTGACGGCGCTCATCGCGCCTGGTTTCGCCAAGAATCCGGAGCTGTTGTCGGTCACGGCCGATCTGCTGCGCATCTGCTTCCCGTTCATCGTGTTCATTTCCGCAGTGGGGCTGTGCATGGGCATTTTGAACGCCCTGGACCATTTTTTCGCACCGGCCTTTGCGCCCTGCCTGCTGAATGTCGGGTTCATCGTCTCGGCACTCATCGGCTGGCACATGGGCTGGAACGTGGCCTATGCCCTGGCCTGGGGCGTGCTGGCCTCGGGTCTGGCGCAGTGGCTGTTCCAGCAGCCGTATCTGACGCGGCTGGGCTTTTCGTGGCGCGGACCGTGGCGCTGGCTGGACCCGGCGGTGCTGCGCATGGGCAGGCTGATGCTGCCGTCGGTGCTCGGCTCGGCGGTGTACCAGATCAACCTGCTGCTGGGCACGCTCCTGGCGTCGTTTTTGCCCGTGGGCAGCATTTCGTATTTGTACTATGCGGACAGGCTGGTGCAGTTCCCGGTGGGCGTGTTCGGCCTGGCGGTGAGCACGGCGGCGTTGCCGAGCCTGTCGCGGCTTGCGGCGGCGGACCAGATGGACGAGTTCCAGGGGGTCATCCGCTCCAGCATGCGGCTCTCGCTGTTCATCAGCCTGCCGGCCATGGCGGGCCTGATGGCCCTGGCCGCGCCGCTCATCGGGCTCTTGTTCGGGCGCGGGGCCTTTGGGCCGGAGGCCATCGACGCCACGGCCAGCGCCCTGGTGGCCTATTGCGTGGGCCTGCCTGCCATCGCGCTGGTGCGGCCCCTGGTGGGGGCGTTCTATGCGCTGGAGAACACGCGCCTGCCGGTGCTGGTGGCGGCCTTCTGCGTGGCGGTGAACCTCGCGCTGGGCTACACGTTGATGCAGTTCATGGCCCATGCCGGGCTGGCGCTGGCGGTCTCCGTGGCCTCCTATGTCAACGTGGGGCTCCTGGCCTGGCTTTTGCGCCGCCGTCTGGGGCAGTGGCCCATGCAGCTTGCGCCCACGCTCAAGTGCGCCGCGGCCAGCCTCATCATGGGGCTGGGGGCCTGGGCCACGGCGGGCACGCAGCTCGTCTGGGCGCTGCTCATTCCCGTCTGGGCGCTCGTGTACTTTGGCCTGGCGCGGGCCTTCGGGCTCTCCGAGGCGCGGCAGCTGGCCGAGGGCCTCGCCCGCCGCTTGCGCCGCCGTTCCGCCTGACAGGGACGCGCAGATGCGCACGCTGATGGACGCGCCGATGGACGCAACGGCGGGCAAACAGTGCTTGTCATTTTTTCGCGCAGCCCCTATGTTTCCTGCAAAGTGGCTGAATTTTGGAGTGTTGCCGGCAACGCAGCGCAGGCGAGGGGAGGGGGCTCATCTATGCGGACGACGCGGCATGTCCTTATCTTCCTGCTCGCGGTTTTGGCGCTGTTGTCCGCCGGTTGCGCGGGCGAGGACAAGGAGCCCGTCGAATTGCGGATCGGCCTGATCGCCCCCTTAAGCAATCCGGCCCCGTTCACCGCGCACCGCCTCGCCGAGGCCCGCGTGGCCGAGCTGAACGAGCAGGGCGGGCTTGAGGTGGCCGGGCGCAGAATTCCGGTGCGGCTCATCGTGGCCGACTCCGGCGGCAGCACCGAGAGCACCATGAGCGCGCTCACCCGGCTCATCCAGCAGGAGCGCGTCTCGGCCATCATCGGTCCATACTTCAGCCGCGAGGCCATCCCCGTGGCCGCGGCCCTGGAGTCCCTGCGCGTGCCCATGATCACCCCGGCCGCCACCAACCCGGAGGTGACCAGGGGGCGGCAGTTCGCCTTCCGGGTCTGCCAGCTGGACAGCGACCAGGGCCGGATGCTGGCCCAGTACGCCTACGAGAAGCTTGGCCTGCGGCGTCTGGCGGTGCTGTACGACGAGGCCGACGCCTATTCCTCGGGCCTGGCGGGGTATTTTCGCGAGGCCCTGCTTGCCCGGCCCGGCGCGGAGGTCCTGCTTGAGCCCTACCACTCGGGGCAGCAGGACTACATGCCCCAGCTTTCGCGCATTCGCGCCTTTGGCGCCCAGGGGCTGTTCTTGCCCAACTTCCCCGTGGACCTCGGCCCGCAGCTTCAGCAGGCCCGGCTGGCCGGCTTCACGGGGATTTTTCTGGGCAGCGACTCCTGGGACTCGGATCACGCCTTCCACAGCCTCCCGGAAGCCCAGGGGGCCGTGTTCACCACGGACTTCTTCGTCGGCGCGGCAGACCCGGCGCTCCTGGCCTCGGTATTGGTCTTGGCGGCCAAGACAGGGGTCGTTTTGGACCAGAATCATGCCTTGACCCTGGACGCCTTGAATCTTTTTCTGGCCGCCGCCAGGAACGCGGGCAGCACGGACCCGGTGTCCCTGCGTTCCGGCCTGGCTTCGATACGCGACCACAGGGGGCTTACGGGAACGCTCGCCTTCAGCAACGGCGGCGACCCCTTGCGCTCCAGCAGCCTTGTGGGCATCAGCGGCGGGGAGTTGACCCTGCGCGAGCGCCTGACCCCGACGCGGCAATAAGGAAGAACCAGCGTGAAGTTCTCCGTGCGCAAAAGCTTGGTGGCCCGGCTGGTGAGCACCTATCTGGTGCTCTCGCTCCTGGTCATCGCCTGCGTGGGCGCGGCCAGCTGGCGGTCGGCCGGGAGCTGCTGCGCGATGCCGCCTTTGAGCGCCTGGAGACGATTTCCCGGCAGAAGGAGGTCGCCCTTGGCTTCTGGGTCGATGAGCGCCTGCGCGACATCCGGTTCATGAGCGGCCTGGTCGGTCGCCTGCCCGGCGTCCGGGGAAGGCGGTCCGAGGCGGTGCCGGGCGGCCCGGAAACCCTGGCGCTGTTCAAGGATTTTAAAAGCTCCCAGGAGGACGTGCTGGAGGTGCTGCTGCTGGCGCCCACAGGCGGCCGGGTGCTGGCCTCGACGGAACAGGCCAGCGTGGGCGGCTACCGGGCCAGCTACAACTTCTATCTCCAGGGGCGGCAGGGGCTGGCCGTGCAGAGCGTCTACCCCTCGCCGGAATCCCTGCGCCCGGTGCTGACCGTAAGCGCCCCGGTGAAGGACGCCCAGGAGCGGCTTGCGGGGGTGCTGGCCTTTCACCTGAGCCTGAAGCCCATCTCCCAGATCATCCGGTCCCGCGCGGGGCTGGGCGAAACCGGCGAGACCTTCCTGGTGGATTCCTCAAGCCTGCTCGTGGCCTCGGGCCGGGTGGACCTGGAGAGCGCCCAGCGCAGGGCCTATTCCGAGGGCGTGGTCCGCGCCCTGGCCGGGAAGAACGGCCAGGGGCTGTACGTGAACAGCGCCGGGACCAAGGTGGTCGGCGTGTACCGCTGGATGCCCGCCTATCAGATGGCCCTGGTGGCCGAGATGTCCCAGGCCGAGGCCTTCGCCCCGGCGGACCGGCTGGCGCTGACCCTTGTGGTGGTGGCCTTCGCGGCGGCGGTGATTCTGGGCATGGGCGTGTACGCGCTGTCGCGCCGGCTGGCCCGGCCCGTGCTCGCCGTCACCCGCGCAGCCATGCAGGTGGCCGGGGGCGACCTTACCGCGCGCGCCCCGGTGCAGACCGGGGACGAGTTGGGCAACCTGGCGCGCGCCTTCAACGCCATGACGGACGAGCTCTCCGCCCTGTATGAGCGGCTGGAGGAGGAGGGGCGCGAGCGCGGGGCCATCCTGCACGGCTCCTTCGACGGCATCGCCGTGGTGCACAAGAGCGGGGCCATGGAGTACTGCAACCCCGGCATGGAGCGCCTGCTCGGCTGCTCCCTCGAGGACACGCCCTCCCTGGCCGTGCTGGCGGACCGCATCTTCCCCCAGCCCGAGGAGCGCAAGGTCTTCGTGGCCAGCCTGGAGGCCGACATGAACAAGGAGAATCCGCCGGAGCGCGTGTTCTCCTTCCAGCACAAGAACGGGGGCAGGCGCTGGGCCAGGCTCAAGGTTTCGCCCATGCATGGCGAGCGACTGGTGCTCAACGCCCAGGACCTGACCGAGATCAAGGCCAGCGAGGAGCGCGTGCGGCACATGGCCCTGCACGACCACCTCACCGGGCTGCCCAACCGCCAGCTCTTTCTGGACCGCCTGGACCAGGCCATGCGCCGGGCCAAGCGCGGCGGTGTCCAGGTGTCGCTCATCTACATCGACCTGGACCACTTCAAGAGCCTGAACGACGCCTACGGCCACGCCCACGGCGACCGCGTGCTGGTGGAGACGGCCCTGCGCCTGCGCGCCTGCGTGCGCGAGTCGGACACGGTGGCCCGCCTGGGCGGCGACGAGTTCGTGGTGGTGCTGCCCGACCTTTTGCGCGCCGAGGACGCCCTGCCCGTGGCCGACAAGATCCGGCAGACGCTCTTCGACCCCGAGGCCGGAGTCGGGCGGATGTTCCTCGGGGCCTCGGTCGGGGTGGCCAACTTCCCGGAGCACGGCCAGGACCAGGACTCGCTGCTGGCCAGGGCCGACGCCGCCATGTACGAGGCCAAGCGCGCGGGCGGCAATACTGTGCGCGTGGCCCAGTTCCCACGGCCGCTGAACCTGCTCGGCTAGGGGCTCTGCGGCTTTACAGGCGCGCTCCTCCCGGCTAGGGTTCCCGCATGTCCGCACACGTCCTCCGCCGCCAGCCCCGCCTGCTGCTGCTCACCAGCGCCTATTTCCTGCTCGGAGAACTGGCCGCGGCCTGCAAGCGTCTGGACGTGCCGCACCTGCTGCTGGATCTGGCCGCCAAGGAGATGGACGCGGAGCTTTTCGTGCGCACCCTGCGCGAAACCGCCGCCGCCTTCCGGCCCGAGGCCATCGTCACCGTGAACCACCTGGGCGTGGACCGCGAGGGGGTGCTTCAGGCCCTGGCTCGTGATCTCGGGCTGCCCCTGGTCTCGTGGTTCGTGGACAACCCGGAGTTCATCCTGCCTGTTTTTCCGCCGCCGGATGCGGAGAACACGCTTATCCTCACTTGGGACGCCGACAGCCTGGAGGCCGTGCGCGCGCTCGGCTTCAGCAAGGTGGCCTGGCTGCCGCTGGGGGCCGACCCGGAACGCTTCCGCCCCGGTCGGCCGGGCAGGCCGGAGTGGCGCGCGCCCGTGTCCTTTGTGGGCAACTCCATGCTCACCAAGACCGCCCGCCGCCTGGACACGGCCCGGGCCGGCCCGGCGCTGCTGGCGGCCTTCGCCGACCTGGCTTCCGGCTTTGCGGCCACCGGGGAGCGCAACGTGCGCGCATTCGTGGCCGCCAGGCATCCGGAGCTCTTGCCGGAGCTGGACGCGCTCGGCGTGGAGCGCGCCACGGCCTTCGCCACCGCCGTGGTCTGGCGGGCCACCCTTGAGTACCGGCTCGACTGCGTGGCCCGCACCCTGCCCTTTGCCCCGCTCATTGCCGGGGACCCGGGCTGGCGCGAGCTGCTCCCCGCCGTGCCCGGCCTGCGCCTGCACCCGGAGATCGGCTACTACGAGGAACTGCCGGGCTTCTATCCGCAGAGCGACGTGAACTTCAACTGCACCAGCGTGCAGATGAAGGGCGCGGTGAACCAGCGCGTGTTCGACGTGCCCGCCGCCGGGGCGTTTCTGCTCACCGACCGCCGCGCCCAGCTGGAGAGCATGTTCGAGCCGGGCCGCGAGATCGCGCTCTTTGAAAGCCCGGAGGAGGTGCCGGAACTCTTGGCGCGCTATCTGGCCGACGCCCCGGCCCGGCGGCGCATCGCCCAGGCCGGGCGCGCGCGGGTGCTTGCCGAGCACACCTACGAGCACCGGCTGCGCTCGCTCTTGGCCGCCTTTGACGAGCACTTCCCCAGCCGCCCTGGGCGGTAGCCATCCCGCCGTCTATGCGGCTGTTTTCATCTCTTCTGTTCCGCCTTCAAAGAACAAAAGGCCCGGCGGGGTGCCGGGCCGAATTCATTGTTGGTAACCATTCACCTGGCCAGGGAATTTCCCATTCACCCTGGGGGCCTCCCCGGCTGCAGCCCGGCGCACCAACTCCTCTCGACGAACGACTGTCAATCTGGCATTTCTATGGATGTTCACGCGGTTCTCCTTTGGCCGATTGGGTCTTCGCAAACACAATCTGACCGATTTGGACCGAGTGAACAACCTCCTATAACTTCACAGCTAGACACTTGTCCGCCCATCCAAATCCACCTCGTGCATTGCGGCGACCGTATGCATTGCAGAACACCGACAGGGCATCTTGCTCGATTGAAGGGTCTAGTTTGACTTGTTCTCTTCTTGACCTACTGACTTTTTGTGAGATATTAAATCGTCTGTATCGTGCACGATTTCTAAAGTCATCGTAGTCATGAGGAGGTGTTATGCCAGCAGGAAAAGGTGGTAAGGGGGGGCAGATTTTCATTATCCAAGTCGGTGAGGGTGAAGGTGGGGTGGTTAACCACGGTGAAATCTCTGCACGAGGTGGAGATGGCATGGAAGGTGGAGATGGTGGACAAATCACGTTTATGTCAAATAACGTTGTGAATTACGGTGTCGTTGACAGCTCTGCAGGTAATTCACTACCTCAACTCTTTGAAGAATTGATAGCTGAACTCCGTACAAGCGAACTTACGCAGCGTGACGAGATTATTAACGATTTGTCGAACAATGCTCATGACAGTTCGAGCCTCTGCCAGACTCTTGAGCGGTGGTATAACGTGATTGGCAGCACGGCTTCCTTGGCTGGGCTTGCTACGAGTATGCTCGCTCTGCTGAAGTAGCAGCCTGCTCACAGTTTGTCGGGTGTAATACGTTGGTCCGTAGGCATCCTCCTGGGTACTATCATGCTTCTCCGTTCTGGCGAACCTGGACGTCTTCAGGTGGTCGAGAGGTACGGTCTGGTGGTACTCCAACAGGTCGATTACCTCTTCCTTCATGGCATGTACGAGGCTCCAGCCTTTGCCGTAGCGGTCCAGCGTCATGGAGTCGAGTTTGTGGCCGTCGAGCTTGTGAAGAAGGTTCATGTCCACTCGCTTGCCGACAAGGAAGGTGATGGTGGTATGTCTGAATGCTCCCGTGTGGTTCGCCTCTTCGTGCGCTAATATATGGACCCTTTGTCGTCGGTTGCGACTGCTCCTGATGGTTATCCGCACGGCTTGCAGCTGGCAAGGGCGAAGGGGGCGGACTGTGGGCAAATAATTCCCGCGCGCAAACGAGGACCCCGCCCAGCTGGTCAGGCCGGGCGGGGTCATGCAGGGGTTGGAGATCTGGTCGCTTGATCTTGTTTTTTTTCAGGCCTAGCGCTTCATGGCGATGACTTCGCCGAGCAGGGTGTCCGTGGTGGTGATGACCTTGGAGTTGGCCTGGAAGCCGCGCTGCGAGGTGATCAGGTCCACGAACTGGCTGGCCATGTCCACGTTTGAGGACTCCAGCGCGTTGGAGGTGATGGAGCCCTTGCCAGCGGACTTCGCCGTGCCGGTCAGGGCCGAGCCGGAGTCGCGGGTTTCGCTGAAGAGGTTGCTGCCCTCGCGCCGGAGCCCCCACTGGTTGGTGAAGCTGGTCAGCGTCAGGGTGTAGAGCTCCATTTCCTGTCCGTTGGAGAAGGTGCCGGAGAGCACGCCCTCCTGGGACACGGACACGTTCTGCAGGTAGCCGGCGGTGTAGCCGTTTTGCTTCTGGAACAGGGTGGAGAAGCCGCCCGTGTCGTAGGACTGGGTGGCCAGGGCGCCGACGGCGGCGTCGCCCATGCTGGGCACGAAGCCCGCGCTGGTCGTGTTGTTGCCGATCATGCCGGCGTTGCTGGCGAGCAGCCCGTTGGCCTGGGTCCAGGTGCGGTCCTTGCTGCGGATGCCGAAGTCCATGGCGATGGGCTCGGCGTTGACCGAGGTTGCCGAACTGGCGTTGCTGGCCTGGATGAAGTTGGCCGCCATGAGCGGGTAGCCGCCGGTGGAGTAGTCGGCCAGGGTCCACTGGCCCAGGCCCTTGAGGTCGCCGGTGGCGTTGCTCTTGAGGGTGTAGGCGCTTTGGCCGACGAGCTGGCCGGAGCGGAAGGTCATGGTGCCGATCATCAGCACGCCGCCGCCGCTGGTGCTCTTGAGGCTGGTGCCGCCGATGTTGCGGCCGTCCTCATCGGGCTTGCAGGTGACCATGTATTCCCACACGGTGTCCGCGCCGGCGTTGGAGTTCATGGTGACCTTGTCGTAGTAAACCGTGAGCACATGCGAGGTGCCGGTGGAGTCGTACACCTTGATGGTGTTGCTGTAGCCGTACGAGGTGCTGGCCAGCGGGGTGTCGGCTGTGCCGTTCCAGGTCTCGAACATGGCGAAGTAGGGGTCTGTGGCCGAGTCGCACTTGCTCTCGCTCGTGGGGTCGAGGTTGGTGACCATGTTCACGGCGGTGGTGGCCGAGGCCGGGGACTGGAAATTCGACACGAGCACGTCCGTGGGCGAGCCGTAGATGGCGTAGTCCGTGGAGCTGGTGCTGGTGGTGCTGGCCTTCTGCATGGCCCAGCCCTGCACGCGGTAGCCGTTGGTGTCCACCAGGTAGCCGTCGGAGTCGAAGCGGAAGTTGCCTGCGCGCGTGTAGTACTGGTTGTCGGTGTTGGGCACCTTGACCGTGAAGAAGCCCTTGCCGCCGATGGCCAGGTCCGTGGCCTCGGTGGTGGTCTCGATGGCGCCCTGGGAGAAGTCCGCGTAGATGGCCGCCACCTGGACGCCCAGGCCCAGCTGGGAGTTGCCGGCCGCGGTGGAGATGTCCTGGCTGATGAGGTCCTGGAAATAGATGTTGGACCCCTTGTAGCCGGTGGTGCTGACGTTCGCCAGGTTGTTGCCGATGACCGAGATGGCCTGCGAGTGGGCCTGCAAACCGGTGATGCCCTGATACAGTGAGGAATTGAGAGACATAGCCTGACCTCCTTGAACCCCTGTCTTATATTTCTGTGATCGACCTGTTCGTTGCGTTATGCCGTGGCGCTATGACGTTGTCGTTGTGGTGGCCGTCTCGACCACCTCGGTGACGTTGGCCAGCTCGACGGTGCGGCCGTCGGCCAGTTCCAGGTACACTGTGCCGTTCGCGGTCTTGACCCCGGTGACCTTGCCGCTGATCTGGGACTGCACCAGGACGTTCTTGCCCTCGGCGTTGTTGGCCTTGATGATGACGCCGTAGGTGCCGTCCTTCATGGCCTCGCCGTTGGTGTCCTTGCCGTCCCAGACGTAGGAGTAGTCGCCGGTGCCCTTGGAGCCGAGCACTTCGGAGCGGATCAGGTCGCCGTCCTGGTCGTAGACGTTGGCCACGACGTCGGTGACCGCCTCGCCCAGGCTGTAGTACAGCGTGCTCACCGTGCCCTTGTCCACCTTGAGGTTGAAGCCGGTGCTCTTGATGCTCTTGCCGATGTAGTTGACGCCGGAGAGGATGTTGTCGTTGCTGTTGGAGTCCACGAGGGTCTGGACGCCGTCGTTGATCTTGTTCAGCGCCTCAAGGTTCGAGTACTGCACGAGCTGGGCGGCCATCTCCGTGTCATCCATCGGATTGTTCGGATCCTGGTACTTGAGCTGCGCCAGCAGGATGGTCATGAAGTCGGTCTGGTCCAGCGACGTCTTGTGGGTCGTCGTGGTGCTGTCCGTGCCGGTGGTTCCGGTGGTTCCGCTGACGGTGCTCATCTCGGCGTCTCCTCGATTAGGCGATTATGTGCAGGCCCTGGTCGGCAAGAATTGCCTGCATATGCATGTTTTGCATATCCGGGGCCATGTCGCCGAAGTCGTCGCGCATCATGCGCAGCTGCGAGAAAAGGCGTGAAAGTTCCTGGCGTTCCTGGGCCTGGTTGTGCTGGTCGGCGTTGAAGGCCGCCTGCTGGTCCTGGCGCGAGGCTAGCCCGGTCTGGACCTCCAGGTTCTGCACGGTGAGGCCCTGGTCCTCCAGCGTCTTCTTCAGGCTGTCCATGCTGGCGGAGAGCATGGACGCGGTCTGGGCGTCCTCCACCTGGATCATGGCGCTGATCTCCTTGCCCTTGACCTGGAGGATGACCTGGGCCTTGCCCAGGTTCTCGGGGTCGAGCTGGATGGTCAGCTGCTTGCGGCCCTGGCCCAGGTCCTTCAGCATGGCCTCGGTGACCTGCTCCAGCACCTTGGGCGCGGCGGGCCGCTCCAGGGTCTTGGCCTGCTGGGCGGTCTCGGCCTTGCCCTGCTGCACGTTCGCGTTCTGGCCCGCGCGCGCCAGGGCCTCCAGCGAGGAGGACTCCTTGGCCGTTGCGGCTGCCTGCGCGCTCTGCTGGCTGCTCGCCGCGGCGTTCTGCGGCGCGGTCTCCTCGGCGCGCACCTTGGAGGTGAAGCTGCGCCAGGAGGCGTCATCGCTGGCCTTGTCGCCGGCCTTCTGCTCCGGGGTCTTCTCGCGCTGGTCGAACCAGGACATGTCGTTGGCGTCCTTGGTCTTCAGCTCAAAGCCCACCTGGGCCTCCGAGGTCCCGCCCGCTGCCTTGGTCACGGTCTGGGTGATGTCGCGGGCATGCTTGGCCGCGTCCTTCACCATGATCTTGCCCAGGTCCTTGGCGAGTTCGGTGTCGCTGGCGGTGGTCTTGGCGCGCTGGTCCTGCAAGGCCTGGCTGATCTGGGCCATGGCGTTCTTCATGTCGGCCACGGTGCTTTCAGGCCCCAGAAGCTGGGTCAGCTTGGCCGCGGTCTCGGCGGGCAGGTTCATGGCCTTGAAGAAGGTCTTCAACTGGTTCTTGTCCATGTCGAGGCTGCTGTCGTCCTGCAGGGTGGCCAGCTTGTTCTGCACGCTCGAGAGCACCGTGAGTCCATCGCCCTTGGCGGCGGACTTGACCATCTCCGAGGCGGCGTCGGAGGCGAAGCCGAGCTTCTGGAACATGGCCTGGAGATCCGTGCGCTCGCTGGCGGAGAGGGCCACGGCCTTCTTCGCGCCGGTCATGTGGCTGCCCAGGTTCTGCACCAGCTGGCCCCAGGTGAGGGTGCCCGCCTGCACGCGCGCGGCCAGGTCGGCCATTTCGGTGTCCGAGAGTCCGGCCTTGCGCAGCAGGGGCTTGGCCTGCTCAAAGGCCTCGCGCGAGACCGGGGCGTTCTTGGCCGCGCTGGCGCCGGACTCCGAGGCGTTCTGCCGGATCTTGGCGTTCAGGGTGTCCTTTGCTGTGGAGACCGTGGCCGTGGCGACGTCCGCCGCGGCGTGGGCGGTTTCCGCAGCGGTGTTGGCGGTGCTTGCTGCTGCGTTGGCGGCGTTGGCGGCGGTGCCGGATGCGGCATTGGCGGCGCTGGCCGCGCTGGCGGTGGCGGTGGTGGTGGCGGTGGCGGTCTGAACCACCGGCGCGCTCTCCACCAGGGGGACGCTCGCGGGAGGCGCCGCGTCCGGCGCGGCGAAGGATTGCTGGGGCGCGCCCTGGGTGCCGGACTGGGTCATGAGGCCCAGGAAGTCCGAGAAGGCCCGGGACTTGGAAGAGGTGTCGACCAGGACGCTTGCGCGCATCTGGTCGAAGATGGTGCTGGTCTTTGTCTCTGTCGAGGTGACTTCCTGCATGGGAGTGCTCCTTTGCACGGCCTAGGTTCAAAAGCCGTTCCAAAGATGCGAGGCAGGAATATCAGCTGGTTGCGTTGTCGAGGGTGCGGCAAAAGCTGCCGCCCGGGGCTAGGAGAGGAAAAAAGTTTCCAGGTCGATCTTGTACTCGGCCGGGTTCAGCACCTGGGCGATGTCCTGGGCCTGGACCGTGCCTTCCAGCTCCAGAAGGTCCAGGGTGCGCGGTATCTGCGGGCGCATCTTGGCGTCCATCACCACCTTGACCTCCGGCTTGGTGGGCCGCAGGGGGTTCACGCTGGCCACGATGCCGAACTCGCCGCCGCTGAGCTTGACGAAGCTGCCCACCGGGAACACCCCGATGCAGCGGATGAAGCTCTCGATGGCGTGCGGGGTGAAGTCCTTGTCGCGCCACTGGTACATCATGCCCAGGGCCTTGGCCGGGGTCATGGCGTCCTTGTACACGCGCCTGCTGGTGAGCGCGTCGTACACGTCCACCACGGCGACGATGCGCGAGAATCTGCCGATGGCCTCGCCGGTAAGGGCGCGCGGGTAGCCCGTGCCGTCCGCCCGCTCGTGATGCTCCACCACGGCGCGCAAGATCTCCGGGTCCAGGTCCTTCTGGCCCGCCATGAGCTTGTAGCCCTCCAGCGGGTGGCCCTTCATGACCTGGAACTCGGCCTCGGTGAGCTTGCCGGGCTTGTTCAGGATGGTCTCGGGGATGCGCGCCTTGCCCACGTCGTGGTACATGCCCGCCAGGCCGAGCTTGAGCAGGGCCGGCTTGTCCAGGCCCAGGTGCTTGCCCAGCAAAATGGCCAGCAGGCTGACATTGATGGAGTGGGTGTAGGTGTATTCGTCAAACCCGCGCAGCTTGAACAGGGTGATGGCGGCTGTCTCGTTGCGGAACACGCTCTCGATGAAGTTCTCCACCAGGGGCATGGCCTTGCGGCAGTCGATGTCCGTGCCCTTGCGCACGTCGTCCACAAAGCCCTTCACGTGGTCCAGGGCGTCGCAGTAGAGCTTGCGGGCGATGGGCAGCTCGTCGCCGATGCCCGTGGTGATGGGCACGCCCACAGGCCTGGCCTGGCCCAGGAGCGAGATGTTGATGCTGGTCTCGATGACCACGTCCTCGATGCCTGCAGGCACCAGGGCGTCGATGTCCGCCATGCCCAGGATGGGCTTGTTGACCCGCACCAGCGGCTGCTCAAAGCTCCCCGGACCGTAGCTCACCACGTACATGCCGGGTTTGAGCGCGCTGCGCTTGACTCGTTGCTCCATGGGCGGCGTTCCTCTTGCGCGGAGCAATAGCAAGTCTTCAGATGCGCGGCAACAGGGAAAGCCCGGAGAGCATGGTGATGAGCTCCCGGCAGTCCTGTGCAAGATAGTCCGGACCGGCGGCTTGCAGCATTTCGCGCTGCGAGTGCCCGCTTGCAACGGCGGCGCAGGCCAGCCCGGCGCGCCGGGCGGTTTCGATGTCTATGGGGTGGTCGCCCACCAGCAGGGCGTGCTCCGGGCGCACGGCCAGGCGTTCCAGCAGGCTGAGCGCGTGGTCCGGGTGGGGCTTCACGTTGGCCGTGTCCTCGCGGGCCATGAAGGCGTCGCAGCAGCGGAGGACGTCCGGGAACACGGCCTTCACCGCCGCGGTGGAGTTCCGCGTCAGGATGCCGGTCTTGACCCCGGCCCCGCGCAGGTCCTGGAGCATGGGCCGCGTGAAGGCGAACAGCTCGGCGTCGCGGGCGGCGTCCAGCTCGGTCGCCTGCACGATGAGCCGCCCGCGCGTGTGGAACTGCCGGGCCAGGCCGTCGTCCATGTGGCGTATCTCGTCCGCGATGACGTCCAGCCACTCCAGCACCGGCAGTTCGGAAGGCTCCGGCTCCTCGCCGAGGAAGGCCTCGGCCAGGGCTGTGACCTTGCGGCGCAGGCGCGCGAAGTCGATGGTCAGCCGCGAAAGGGTGCCGTCGAAGTCGAACAGCAGGGCGTGGAAGGGCTCGTTCTGGCGGGTCATGGTCACCTCTGGCGGCAAGGGTCTTGCCCACGCGGCTGGGGCGCGCTACACCGTCGCCACGATGTTCTGGCCGGGGCAGTGGGCTGGTCGGGCCAATCTGTAAGGTTGGAGGAAGGCGTGGTCAAGGAGTTTGACGTGCTGGTGGCCGGGGCCGGGCCTGCGGGCTGCGCCGCCGCGGCGGTGCTGGCCGGGCGCGGGCATCGCGTGGGCCTGGTGGAGCGCGCGGTCCACCCCCGGCACAAGTTGTGCGGCGGGCTGCTCACGGGCAAGGCCCTGGACGCCCTGGCGCGCATCTTCGGCCTGGACGAGGCGGCGCTCGCCGTGCGGGGCGGGCTGTTCCACCAGTCGGGCGAATATCTGTTCCTGCACCAGGGGGCCGAGCTTCTGCGCGGCGCGGCGGCGGAGCCCTTCCGCTTCGTCGACCGCCCGGCCTTCGACGCCCTGCTGGCGGCGGAGGCGGTTGCGCGCGGGGCCGAGCTGCTGCCCGGGCGCGAGGTCGCGGCCTGCGACGCGCAGGCCGGAACCCTGACCCTTCGCGATGGCGAGCGGCTTGCGGCGCGCTTCGTCATCGGGGCCGACGGCGCGAACTCCGTCACCCGGCGGGCGCTGCGCATCGACCGCGGCGCGTGGAAGGCCGACCTTGCGGCGGCCATTGAGGTGGAACTGCCCGTCGGGGCCGGGCCGGGGGAATTTCCGCGCAGCGTCAGCGTGCCCGAACTGCACGTGGGATCGCCGCGCGCGGGCTACGGCTGGGTGTTTCCCGGTCCGCGCGGGCCAAAGGTGGGCATTTGCGGCCTGCGGCGCGGGGAGCGCGATTTTGGCGCGCTCTTTCTCGACTATCTGCGCCTGCTGGGCGTGCGCGAGCCGGAGCGCGTGCCCCTGCGCGGGCATCCGCTGCCCTACGGCAACGCCCTGGCCCGGCCTTTCGGCGGGCGGCTCTTGCTGGCGGGCGATGCCGGGGGCTTTGTGGAGCCGCTGTTCGGCGAGGGTATCTTCTACGCCCTGGCCACCGGCGCGCACGCGGGCGCGGCGCTGTGCCGGGCGCTGGAGCAGGGCGCGGACGCGGGCCGGGAATACGAGGGGTTGCTTGCGCGCAGCGTGCGGCCGGAGCTGGTCTGGTCCAACCGCCTGCGCTGGCTGCTCTTCGCCGCGCTCCAGCGCTTCGGGCCAGCGCCCATCAAGGGCTTTGTGCAGAGCGCCCCGGCGGCCCTGGCGCAGATGGTCCACGGCAGGCGCTCGTTCAAGTTGCTGCTGCCCAAGAGCTGGGAATGGGGGGCCGAGGTGGGCTCCCGCTAGCCCTGCACGTCCGGCGGCAGGTTGCGGCCGCTGGCCGCGCCGCGCGCCAGCACGTCGCAGCGCTCGTTTTCCGGATCGCCGCTGTGGCCGCGCACCCAGCGCCACTTGACCTCATGGGCGTCGATGAGCGGCACCAGCCGCCTCCACAAATCCTGATTCTTGACCGGCTGCTTGGACGCGGTCTTCCAGCCGTTCTTCTGCCAACCCGCGAGCCAGCGGTCGGTGAAGGCCTTTTTCACGTACTGCGAGTCGGTGACGATCTCCACCGCGCTCTTGGTCTTGAGGCTCTCCAGCCCGGCGATGACGGCCATGAGCTCCATGCGGTTGTTGGTGGTGCCGGAGAAGCCCTGGGCCAGCTCCAGGCGGTGCGGCCCGGCCAGCAGGACCGCCGCGTAGCCGCCGGGGCCGGGGTTGCCCAGGCAGGAGCCGTCGGTGAAGATGGTCACGCGGGGAAGTTCGCTCATTGTGCGTCCTTATCTGTTCCGGCTGTTGCCGGGCTGGTGTTCGTGACTGTGGCCTGGCCTGGGGCCTGGTCTGCGGCCTGATCTGGTGTCGGACCTGTTGCCGCTTTGGGTGCGTCGGGTTCCGCGCCCAGGGCCGCCAGACGGCTTTCCATGAGGTCCAGGGCCAGGAGGAGGCCCTTCTGCCAGCTCCTGCCGGGCGCGAAGTGGAAGGGAAAGTGCTCCGCAACCAGGGTCCGGGCGAAGTCCTCGCCGATGGCCCGGGCCACAAGGGGCGGCAGCCGCACCACCGCGAGCTTCTCCTCCGGGCAGAGGCCGACATACAGGGTCTTGCCGTCGGGCTCCGGGAGCGCGGGCGGCTGGCGCGTTATCAGCACGCGGGCCTCGATGCCGTAGTTCTTGCGCAGGGCGGCGATGAACGCCTGCACATGCTCGCGCTGGTCCGGCGAAAGGCTCTTGGTCTCGTCCGACAGGCCGAAGCGGGCGTTCAGGCGCTCCATGTTGCGTTCGCTGTTCTTCCAGAAGGCCAGCACAGTCAGGCCCACCACGAGCATGAACCCGGCAGTGCGCAGGAGCGCCTCCAGGGGGCCTTTGGCGCGCAAGCTGAATCGGGCCATCGTTCCTCCGCTGGCGGCAGTACTACCCGCAGCGGGCGAAACTGGCAAGGCCGGGGGGCTTGCCGGGGGCGGGCCGATGCGCTATCTGGATGAAGCGGCGTGTGCCGCGCGTTTTTTCCTGAAAGGAGCGACACATGCAGCGTATGGTTTTTCTTGCCGTTCTGGCGATGCTGGCAGTGCTTGCGGGTTGCGCCGGCCGCGATCCGAACCTCGTCGTCAAGGGCCTGAGCGAGTTTGGCCGGACGCCGGGCGACTACACCCTGCATGTGAACCTCTATGATCTGGACGCCGAGGGCCAGCCCCGGCTCGTGTCCCGGAACGACGCCTCCCTGGGCGGCTTCGTGACGCGCACCCTGGGCGCGCGCGGCTACGCGCTGAAGGCCTCCGGCCCGGCCCGCTACGACCTGCAGGTCCACTTGCTGTGCGGCAACATGCGCACTGCGGACATGGGCCTGATGGCCGAGGAACTGCACGTGCCCGCCCAGGCGGTCGACTCCGGCTACACCGAGCAGGTGTTCTACTGGCTGCCGGACAAGGACCAGGGCTCGGACAGCCGCGAGTTCCAGAGCATGCACGACACCACCCAGCACAACCGCGTGGCCAGCGGAACGCCGCGCTCCAAGGCGACCCTGAGCGGCGTCTCGGCGTCCCGTGTCCCGCAGGAGTCCTGCCAGGGCCGCGTGCTTGTGGCGCTTTCGCCCGCGGCCTCCGGCGGCGCCCTGCGCGAGGTCTTCGTCGCCCGCGCCAACACCGAGGATTGCAGCGTCGTGGCCGGTTGCCCGGCGGACGTGTGCCGCACGGCCCTGGAGCAGTCGCTGGTGGAGCTTCTGGAACGCCGTTTCTAGCCCTTTCCGCCCCCAGTGCTTGTTCTGGCCGCTGCCCTTTGCCGGGGAGCGGCCTTTTTCGTCCGGGCGTTTTTGCTCCGCCGTGGGCGAACCCTGGCCAGGGGCTGGCGATGCGTCGGCCGAGGGTGTAGGGTGGGGCAAAGCCTGAACCGGAGCGGCGCATGAAACACATCGGACGCTATACCGTGCTTGGCCTGCTGGGCCGGGGCGGCATGGGCGCGGTCTACAAGGCCGCCATGCCGCGCACCGGGCGCGTGGTGGCCCTCAAGCTGCTGCGCCCGGCGGAGCCGCTGGCCGCCACGGCGGACATGGCCGCCCTGCGCCAGGGCTTTTATCGCGAGGCCCGGCTCATGGCCAGCATCCGCCATCCGGGCGTGGCGCAGGTGCTCGATGTGGACGAGGACGCCACGGGCTGCCCGTTCTTCGTCATGGAGTACTACTGCAACAACCTGGGCGCGCTGCTGGGCGAAGGCCCCCGCGTGGAGGAGCCTTGCCGCAGGCTCGGGGTGGAGCAGTCCCTGTCCGTGGCGCGGCAGCTGGCCTGCGCCCTGGCCCGGCTGCACCACGAGGGCATCCTGCACCGCGACGTGAAGCCCTTCAACCTCATGCTGGCCGAGCGGCCCTGCGATCTCGGGGTCGCGGGCGACGAGGTCAAGCTCATCGACTTCGGGCTCTCGCGCCTGCGCGGCGAACGCGAGGCCGGGCGTCCGCGCGGGGCGGTGGTGGGCTCGCCCTATTACGCCGCGCCCGAGCAGGAGGCCGACCCGGCCCATGCCGACGAGCGCGCCGACGTGTTCTCCGCCGGAGTGACGCTGTTCCGCTGCCTCACCGGACGCCTGCCCCAGGAGGGCGCGCCCGCGAGCGCCCTGCGCTCGGGACTGGATGCGCGCTTTGACGCCTTTTTCGCCCGCTGCTGTCACGATGATCCCGCCAAACGCCCGGCCTCGGCCCGCGACCTGTTCGCCGAACTGGACGCGCTGGCCGGGCATTGGACCCGGCTGCGCGAGAGCGCCTGCGCCCTGCCGCCGGACATGGCCGCGCCGGGTTCGGGTATGCCCGGTGCGAATACGCCTGGCTCGAATGCTCTGGCGTCAAGCTCCCTGGGCGCGGCGGTGTCGGGCCAGACCGTGCGCAGCGCCCCTGTGCGCCAGGGCCTCGCCGGGGCGCGGGAGCGCTTCGGGCTGGACGCGCTGTGGCGGCCCGTGGTCAGCATCCCGGAACGCTTCCGCGACCTGGGCGATGGCCTTGTGCGTGATGCCGTGACGGGCCTGGCCTGGGAGCGGGGCGGCAGCCCCTATGCCGTGAATCTTGCCGGGGCGCGGGCCTACGTGGACAAGCTGAACGCGGAGGGCTTCGCCAGGCGCACCGGCTGGAGGCTGCCCACCGTGCACGAGCTGGCGACCCTGCTTTTGCCCGAGCCGGACCTGCGCCAGCTGTGCCTGCCGGGCGTGTTCGAGCCTGGCCAGCGCCGCCTGTGGAGCGCGGACGCCAAGTCCTTCACCGCCGCGTGGTACGTGGACGTGGAGCACGGCTTCGTGTGGTGGCAGGACGCCACCTGCGAGTTCTTCGTCCGCTGCGTGACCTCGGAAGACAATCAGGACGCGCGCTAGCGCAGGGGGGCCGGCCAGCCGCAGAGCCAGCCCCAGGCCCAGGCCGCCGCGAGCAGCAGTCCGGCGCTCATGCCGCAGGCGGTGTTGAAGCGCCCGCCCGCCCACTCGTCGGGGCGGCCCCGGCTCAGGGCCAGCCAGCCCGTGAGTCCGCCCAGGCCAAATCCGGCCACCAGACCGAAGAAGTGCGCGCCGATGTCCGTGTTTTCGCCCGCCGTGCCCAGGCTGGCCAGAAGCGCCAGCCCGGCGGCCACGGGCAAGAGCCAGCCCCGGCCCTGGGCGGGGCGGCCCGCGCTGTCCGCCGCAAGCATCCCAACCCGGAAATCCCCCTCGCCGCTGGCGGCCTTGAGCCCGGCCAGCACCCCGGCCGCGCCGAACACCGCCGTGGAGAAGCCCACGGACAGATGCCCCGGTCCGCCCATGGCGGCATACATGGCGGCGTTGAGCAGATTGCCCAGGATTCCGGCCAGCACGGCCAGCAGCCAGGCTGTGCCCGAGCCAGCGCGCCGGGCCAGCAGGATCAGAAATACCCCGCCGATGACCGCGTTGCTGGCCACGTGGGCCGGGTCGGCGTGCAGGGTCAGCGCCGTGGCCGCCCGCCACAGCTGGCCCGAGAGGATCTCCCCGGCGTCGGCCACGCCCACGGTGTGCCAGTACTGCGGGTATGAGTTCAAAAGCGGCCAGGGCCGTTGCGTGAGCACGAAGAAGGCGCAGAGCCCGAGCATCGCGGCCACCGTGGGCCGGGCGCGCTCCTGCGGATCGGGCAGGGGGATGGACGGGTGCGGGCTGACGTTCTCCTTGTGGTAGAGCGTGATCTCCTCCACCGCCTGACGGGTGAAGCGGCCCGGCACCTGGAGGGTGTAGCCGCCCGGCAGGGAGCGCACCCGGTGGGGCACGCGGCGCGCGCGCAGCACCAGGCTCCAGAGTTTGGCCTGTTTCTGCGACAGGCGTCCGGGCGGGCTGCCGTCCACCAGCGGGGCGAGGTCCGGCCAGGGCGCGCGGGGCGCGTGCGCCGGGATTTCCGGCGCGGCGGGATCGCTGCTGCTGGCTGGCCGCCGGGGCCGGGCAAAGGGTCGCAAGGGGCGCATGGGAATGACTGTAGCGGAAGTCCCCCCTGGCTTGCCAGCGCAAATACGGCCAGGGGAACATGGACGTGTACCAGGCAAGGGGTCGGCGTTTCAAACGCCTGCCGGGCTTGGACAGTGGGAAAAAATCTGGGTATACCCAGTCACCGCGTTCCGCGGAAGCCTCGCATCCGCGCAGGCAGTCGACAAAGGGGGAGGGCATGACAGGGGCATTGACTCTTGAAGGGGCGGCGGGCCTGGCTCTGGCGACCCTGGTGTTCGCCGCGATTCCGGGTCCGGGCGTCACAGCCGTGGTGAGCCAGGCCCTGGGGCGCGGGCTTAAGCCTGCGCTTCTGTGGGGCGCGGGCATCGTCCTGGGCGACATGGCCTACCTGCTGCTGGCCATGCTCGGCCTGTCCCTGATCGCCCAGCAGCTGGGCTGGGTCTTTGCGCTGCTCAAGTGGGCGGGCGCGGCCTACCTCGTGTACCTGGGCGTGCGCTGCCTGCTGGCTAAGGCTCCGGCCTCCGGCCAGGAGAACGGGACGGGCGTTGCGCCTCCGGCCCGGTCCCTGGCGCGCACCTTTCTTGGCGGCTTCTGCGTGTCCCTGGGCAATCCCAAGGTCATCGCCTTCTACTGCGGCTTCCTGCCCGGCTTCGTGGACCTGCGCGCCCTCTCCGGCCTGGACATGTTCCTGGTGGCCGCCACCATCCTGCCCACCTGCTACGGCGTGGTGGCCTCGTATGCCTGGCTGGCCTCGCGCGGGCGGAACCTGGCGCGCTCCGGCCGGGCCTGGAAGCTGGCCAACCGGGGCGCGGGCGCGGTGATGATCGGCGCTGGCGTGGCCGTTGTGGCGGAATAGGGCGGAGCGGACGTGTCGCACATCCTCGCCGTCTCCGACCTGACCCGCGCCCTGAAGGACGTGCTGGAGGCCGAGTTTCCCTTTGTCTGGGTGCGCGGCCAGGTGACCAACCTGGCCCGCCCGGCCTCCGGGCATCTGTACTTCACCCTGTCCGACGCCGAGGCGCAGCTGGCCGTGGTCTGGTTCCGGGGCAGCCAGGGGCGCGGGAGCAAGAGCGGTCCCGGTGAAGACCGGATCGATCCGCTCACCGGCGAGGTGCTGGAGCCAGGGGCGGACGTGAGCGCGAATATCGCCGATGGCCAGGAGGTGCTGGCCGCCGGGCGCATCTCGGTCTACGCTCCGCGCGGCAACTACCAGCTCATTGCCGAACTGGTGCAGCCGGCGGGCGTGAGCAGCCTTGCCGCGGCCTTCGAGGCCCTGAAGCGCAAGCTGGCGGACCAGGGGCTCTTTGACGAGGCGCGCAAGAAGCCCATCCCGCCCAACCCCGCCCGCGTGGCGCTCATCACCTCGCCCCACGGGGCCGCTGTGCGCGACTTTCTGCGTCTGGCCGAGGCGCGCGGCACGGGCGCGCACCTTCGCATCTATCCCTCCCTGGTGCAGGGCGACGCCGCGCCGACACAGCTCGCCGCGCAACTGGACGCCGTAAACCGGGATGGCTGGGCCGAGGTTGTCGCGCTCATCCGGGGCGGCGGCAGCCTCGAAGATCTTTGGGCCTTCAATACCGAAGTGCTGGCCGAGGCCATGGCCCGGTCGGCCATCCCGATCGTCACGGGCGTGGGGCATGAGCCGGACGTCTCCATCGCCGACTATGTGGCGGACAGGCGCTTCCCCACGCCGTCCGCCGTGGCCGCTGGCCTGTGGCCCCTGCGCGCGGACCTGATGCAGGCCGTGGACGGGCTGGAGGCCCGGCTGTCGCGGGCCATGGGCGCACGCCTGGAGCGGGCCGAGGGCCAGGTGGCCGAGCTGGCCCGCGCCCTGGCCTGGCTGTCCCCGGCGCAACGCCTGGAGCGGCTCATTTCGGGCTGGAGCGAGGCCTCGCAACGGCTTGCCAGCGCTGGCGGCAGGTATTTCGACGAGCGCGGGCGCGACGTGGCCCAGGCCCTGCTCGGCCTCTCCCGCGCCTTTGGCCCGCAGGCCGTGGACGCCCGCGCCGGGCAGGTGCGCGCCCTGTTCGAGCGGCTCGCCCTGGCCGTGGAGATGCGCCTGTCCGATGCCTCGCGCCGGGCGGAGGTGCTGGCCGCGCGGCTGGCCGGGCTGGACCCCGAGGCCCCGCTGGCGCGCGGCTACAGCCTGGTGCATGTGTTGGACAAAACCGGCGGCCCGGAGCGGCTGCTGCGCTCGGCGGGGCAGGTCTCCCCCGGCGACCGGCTTCGCGTGCGCACGGGCCAGGGCGAGGTGGCCGCAGTTGTGGCCGAGGCTGCCAAGGGCGCTGGGGGCGCGTCATGACGCGAAGCCGCCGCAGTGTGCTGCTCGCGCCGCTGGCCTGCCTGGCCTGCCTGATCTGCGTGCTGGCCCTGGCCGCGCTGGCCCTGGGCGCAAAAAAGCGCGAGCCCGCCCCGAAGCCCTCTGGCAACGAGCTTTCCTGCCCGGCCCAGGCAGTCATCGGCGAACCCTTTGTGGTGCGCGTGCGGCTCCGCCAGCCAGCGGCCCAGGCCCGGCTGAGCTTTCTGGGCCGCAGCGCGCCGCTTGTGCTGCGCAGGACGGACAGCGGCATGGAAGCCTCGGCCCTGCTGGGCGCGGACGTGCTGGACGCCCGGCCCGGACGCCAGCCGGTCACGCTGCGCGTGACCCCGAAAAAGGGCGGCAAAGTCCGGACGCTCACGGCGCATGTCGAGCTGCTGCGGGTGGAGCGGCCCGTGGAGCGGCTGAGCCTGGACCCGGCCATGGTGACCCCGCCGGACGAGGAGCTGCCGCGCATCGCCCGCGAGCGCGCCCTGGCCCGGCAGGCCCTTGGGGCCGCCAGTCCGCGGTCGCTGTGGAGCCTGCCCCTTCTGCGGCCTGTGCCCGGCGCGGTGTCGAGCGTGTACGGCATTGGCCGCATCCTGAACGGCCAGCCCCGCGCCCCGCACCGGGGCCTGGACCTGGAGGCCGAGACGGGCGAGCCCGTGCTTGCCGCCGCGGACGGCGTGGTGGCCCTTACCGGCGGGTTCTACTACGCGGGCAACTGCGTGTACCTGGACCACGGCCAGGGCCTGACAAGCATGTACTTACACCTCTCCGAGGTGCGCGTTGCGCCGGGCCAGCGCGTGGCCCAGGGCGAGGTGCTGGGGCTGGCGGGCGACACGGGCCGCAGCACGCGCTCGCATCTGCATTTCGGCGTTGCGGCCCTGGGGCGGCTTGTGGACCCCGAGCCCCTCTTTCTGTATGATGCCTCCAATAACGCGCGGGAAACCCGCCGGAGCGAGCATGGCCAAGGACAAGATGAATTTTGAGCAGCGCCTGGAGCGCTTGAAGGCTGTGGTGGATTCCCTGGAGCGGGGCGACCTGCCCCTGGACAAGGCGCTGGCCCTGTACAAGGAGGGGCTCGGCCTCTCCGGCGAGCTGGGCCGCGGCCTGGAGGCCGCCAGAAACGAGGTCAAGCTGGTGCAGGACGGCCTGCTCAAGGAATTCGCCGCCCTGGACGGCGCAGGGGAGACCGAGGCATGAGCCCGGATGGCGGCGGCATGAACGTCAAGGCCGAGCTGAAACGGCGCGCCGACGAGATCGAGGCCTTTCTGGCCGGGTGCCTGCGCGGCAACGACATCCCGGAGCGGCTGCTGGCCAGCATGGAGTACAGTCTGCACGCCGGGGGCAAGCGCCTGCGGCCCGCCCTGGTGCTCACCTTCGCGCGCCTGTTCGGGGCGGACGGGGCCGAGGTCATGCCCTTTGCCGCGTCCCTTGAGCTCATCCACACCTATTCCCTCATCCACGACGACCTGCCCGCCATGGACGACGATGACCTGCGCCGGGGCAAGCCCTCGAACCACAAGCAGTTCGACGAGGCCACGGCCATCCTGGCGGGCGACGGCCTGCTCACCGACGCCTTCGGCCTGATGTTCTCCTGCGCGGACCAGGGCGGCGTGCCCGCCTCGCGGCTGGTGCGCGCGGCCCAGGCCGTGGCCGCGGCCGCCGGGTCCGGCGGCATGGTGGGCGGCCAGGCGCTGGACATGGAATACACGGCCCGCCCGGGCGTGAGCTTCGAGGAGCTGCGCGCCATGCACGCCATGAAGACCGGCGCGCTCATCACCGCCTCCTGCGTGGCCGGGGCGCTGCTGGCCGGGGCCGAGCCGCCCCTTGCGCGCCGCGCGCGGGAGTATGGCGTGAACGTGGGCGCGGCCTTTCAGATCGCGGACGACATTCTGGACGTGGTGGGCGACACCAAGACCCTGGGCAAGCCCGCAGGCAGCGACGAGCGCCAGGGCAAGACCACCTATCCCTCGCTGCTGGGCCTGGACAAGAGCCGGGAGCTGGCGCACAGTCGCGCCGCCGCCGCCATTCAGGCCCTTGACGGCGTTGAGCATCCCGAGGCCGACTTCCTGCGCGCCTTGGCCCGCTACATCGTGGAGCGCGTGAATTGACCGCCAAGCCGACCCCCCTGCCCCTGGTTCCGCCGCCGGACGGCCAGCTGCTGTTGCAGAGCATCGCCCGGCCCGGAGACGTTGGCCGCATGACCCCGGACGAACTGGCCGCCCTGGCGGCTGAGTTGCGCCGCGTCATCATTGAGCAGTGCTCGGCGGGCGGCGGGCATCTTGCCCCGTCGCTGGGCGTGGTGGAGCTTACCCTGGCGCTGTTCACGGCCTTTGATCTGGAAGAGGACCGGCTCATCTGGGACGTGGGCCACCAGGCCTACGCCCACAAGCTGCTCACGGGCAGGGCCGAGCGCTTTGGCACCCTGCGCAAGCTGGGCGGCGTGTCCGGCTTTCCCCGCATCAGCGAGAGCCCCTACGACCACTTCGGCGTGGGCCACGCCAGCACGTCCATTTCCGCGGCCCTGGGCATGGCCCTGGCGCGCGATCTCTCCGGCCAGAAGCACGAGGTGGTGGCCGTCATCGGCGATGGCTCCATGACCTCGGGCCTGGCCTACGAGGGCCTCAACCAGGCGGGCGGCATGGGCAGCAAGATGGTGGTGGTGCTGAACGACAACGAGATGTCCATCTCCAAAAACGTGGGCGCGCTCTCGAACTTCCTTTCGCGCAAGCTCTCGCGCCCGGCGCCGCAGCGCTTCAAGCGCGAGTTCGAGTCCTGGCTGTCAAGCATCCCGCGCATCGGCAAGGATTTGGCCATGTTCGCCCGCCGCAGCGAGGACTCCCTCAAGAGCTTCTTCACCCCGGGCATGTTGTTCGAGGCCTTCCGCTTCACCTATGTCGGCCCGGTGGACGGCCACGACATCCCGGCGCTCATCGATGTGTTCGAGCAGACCAAGGGCATGGACCGGCCCGTGCTGGTGCACGTGCTGACCAAGAAGGGCAAGGGCTACGACCCGGCGGAGACCAATCCGACCTATTTTCACGGCGTGGGCAGCTTCGAGCCGGAGACGGGCATGGCCCCGCTCAAGCTCGGCGGCGGCGCCCGCTCGTACACCGAGGTCTTTGGCGAGACCCTGTGCCGTCTGGCCGACCAGGACCCGAAGATCGTGGCCATCACCGCCGCCATGCCCGAGGGCACCGGGACCGACTGCTTCCGCCAGCGCCACCCGGAGCGCTTCGTGGACGTGGGCATCTGCGAGCCCCACGCGGTGACCTTTGCCGCCGGGCTGGCCACGCGCGGCTACATTCCCGCCGTGGCCATCTATTCGACCTTTTTGCAGCGCTCCTACGACCAGGTGGTGCACGACGTGTGCCTGCAGGGGCTTGGCGTGAAGTTCTTCCTCGACCGCGCGGGCCTTGTGGGCGAGGACGGGGCCACGCACCACGGCGTGTTCGACATCGCCTATTTGCGCCACGTGCCGGGCCTTACCTTCATGGCCCCCAAGGACGAGGCCGAGCTGGCCCGGATGGTGGCCACCGCCTTTGCCACGCCCGGACCCGTGGCCGTGCGCTATCCGCGCGGCGTGGGCAACGGGGCCGAGGCGGCCGAGGCGCCGGAGCTTTTGCCCATCGGCCAGGGCGAGCTGCTGCGCGACGGGACCGACGCGGTCATCGTGGCCCTGGGCTCCCGCGTGTGCCCGGCGCTGGAGTGCGCCCAGGAGCTGGAGGCCGAGCAGGGCCTGTCCATCGCAGTGTTCAACGCCCGGTTCGTGAAGCCCCTGCCCGAGGCGCAGCTGCTGGAGCTGGCCGGGCGCTTCACGCGCATCCTGACCGCCGAGGAGGGCTGCCTGTCCGGGGGATTCGGCTCCGCCGTGCTGGAGTTCTACGCCGACCAGGGCGCGCTTTCCGGCCTCACCCTGCGCCGCGTGGGCGTGCCGGACCAGTTCATCGAGCACGGCAAGGCCAAGGAGCTGCGCGCCCTGGCGGGCATCGACAAGGCCGGGATCAAGAAGGCCGTGCTGGGGTTGATGGGCCGCGAGACTGTTTCCTAAAAATACCCCAGCGCCTTGAGCGCTTCAAGGTTGCGCTCCTTGTCCGGGTCGCGGCCAGCGCGTTCTGCCTCGTCCTGCCCGGCCGTGCGCGTGCAGGGGATGCAGCCAAGTGACCGGTAGCCTTCGTGGTACAGCTCGCAGTAGGGCAGGTTCCCGCCGGTCACAAACGCCCACACGTCCATCTCCGTCCAATCCAGAATCACGTTCACCTGCCAGTGCTCCGGGCACAACTCCGTGGCGGGCCTGTGCTCCGCGTAGGGCCGCATTGCGCGCGAGGGGTGCTCGTCGCGCCGCAGGCCCGTCAGGAGGGCCAGGGTTCCGGTCTCGCGCACGGCGCGGCCCAGGGGCGCGATTTTGAGGTCCCGGCAGCAGGCGACTTTGTCCTGAGCCACGGGATAGGCGGACAGGTCCACTTCCGGGCGGGCGATGGTCAGCTCCACGCCCCAGTCCGCGCAGAGCCGGTCGCGGAAGGCGGTCACCTGCGGGAACTTGAGGCCGGTATCCACGCTGATTGCGCGTAGCGGGCCGCGCCCGCCTCGGGCCAGCGTCTCGCGCCACAGGGCCAGGGCCACGCCGGAGTCCTTGCCGCCGGTGCAGGCCACGGCCACGCGCTCCAGGGGCAGGCGCTTTGCCAGGGCCGCGAGGATTTCGCGGCTGCGGGCCAGCTTGTCGGCCAGCGGCGCGCCCGGGCCAAGCGCGGGGAGAGCGTTCAGGGCGTCGGGGGACACAGGGGCTCCTTTTGTCTGCGCCATGTCTGGGCGCGTTTACGGGCGCGTGGGCGCGGTCTTGCCGGGAGATGCGCGGCGGGATATGTTCCGGGCACACAGCGTTCCCGGAGGGCCGATGCTGAAGAAAATCGCCGCGCTTGTCCAGACCCGGCGGCATTGCGTGCTGGCGACCTGCGGGGTCGAAGGGGGGGCCTGCGCGCCGCACGCCTCGCTCATGGCCTATTGCGCCGCGCCGGACTGCGGCGAGTTCTGGCTGGCAACGCTGACGGAGACGCGCAAGTGGCGCAACCTGGCGGCCAATCCGCGCGCCAGCCTGCTTCTTGATGATCGCGGCGCGGGCGGCGGCGAACCGGGCCTCG
The DNA here is from genome assembly GCA_050251495.1 of Desulfovibrio sp. Classification (GTDB taxonomy): domain Bacteria; phylum Desulfobacterota; class Desulfovibrionia; order Desulfovibrionales; family Desulfovibrionaceae; genus Humidesulfovibrio. Next base: position 113,402 of record JBFWMQ010000001.1, read on the forward strand.
CTCTGACCGTTGCGGCCAAGGCCGAGCCCTTTGCCAGCCCTGCGGACGAGGCCGAGGCCCGGCGAAGGCTGCTGGCGAAACACCCGCGGCTGGCGTCGTTCCTGGTTTTGCAGGCGGTGTCCATGCTGCGGCTCAAGGCTGTGAGCTTCCAGCTTTTAAGCGGCCCGACGGATGTTTTTTTCATTGAGGCGGAGAAAATGCTTGACGCTTAGGCGCGTAGGGCTTAATCCTGCCTTCCTCGCGTGGGCTCGTAGCTCAGTGGATAGAGCGCCGGACTACGAATCCGTAGGCCGCAGGTTCAAATCCTGCCGGGCCCACCACGCAAGCCCTAGAGGCCGTTGTTGAAAGACAGCGGCCTCTTTTTTTCGCCCCCTGTCGCGCACCCGCCCGTCCTGCGGCCCCACAAACCGATTTGCCTGGCCTGGCCCTGGTTTCCAGGCTTTCCTCCTGGCCTTGAATGGGGGGGGCATATCCGTTGTTCGAAAAATACGGATATTCGCAAATAGGTAGCCGCTTCCGTTGAGGCGGGCACGGCAAGTTGCTAGAAGGTTAAATACCCCCATACTCTGGCTGTCCGTTCTGCCTAGTGAACGTTTGCGAGGTTCGCCCGTGTGCGCTTTGTGGACCAAGAAAAAGAGCCTTGCCGACCCAAATGAACTGGAGCGCGCGCGGATTGACCGCCTTCTTGACAAGGCGATCGAACAACGCTCCAAGCTGAAGCTGAATTTTTCGGAAGGCGTCACGACGATGAGCGACATTGAAGCGTTTGTCGTGCGGCATGACGCGACCGGGGTTGTGTTGCTGGTGTCCCTGGTGAACGTTGAGCCTGCGAAATTTGCCGGGATACGGCTGAAGTGCAGTTTTCGAATCAGTGACAGCGAAAGAATGAATCAAAAGAAGATGCTGGCCTTTGAGAGCCACGTCGTTTCCGTTCAGATCACAAAGGCTGGCGATGTCTTGTTCCAGGTGGCTCCGCCCGCGGAGATACTGAATGCGCAACAGCGGCGTTGTGTGCGCGTCAAGGTCGACAGGAGTCGGATTTCCTTGATTTCGATATGGCCCGAGTTGCCGACCGGGACCAGAATGTCCGGCAACCGGCCTCTTGCCATCAGCAGGAATGACGGCTCCGGCCCGATACTGATTTGCAACATTTCCACAACTGGCCTGTGTCTGCGGGTGAAGAGCGCCGAGTTGCGGAAGACCTTCTCTGGAACGGATAACGGCGGCTACACTATCTATTTCGAGGCCAGCCGAGAGGACGGGGAGGGAGAGCAGCCTTTCTGGCTCAACGCCGCCCTGCGCAATCAGCTGCCCGTTGCGGACGCGGCAGAGGCGCTGCTGGGCTTTGAGTTCATCGCGGAAGGCGTCATTGACGACTTCGGTCAGCTGCAATGGGAAAGCCTCCGGTCCGGCGAAGTCTCCGACCTGGGGCCGTTCATCTTCCGCTGGAATCTTGCCGACTTTCAGAAGGAAAAGCACTTCTCCGCCTAGCCGCCGCCAACGCCGCCCCGCCTCCTGCTCCCTCCGCCTTGCCGCCTCCCTGGCCGCCAAGTACCTGTAAAAAGCCGCGCCATGCATTGACGGAATGTCGCCTTGTCGGTAACGTGTCTTCGAGTCGGCATTTTCTTTGGAAGGTGTCCTGGTTGCCGCGCTGGGCGCGGCCAATGCGCAGGCGAGGCGGCGGGTGCATGTCCAGGTCCAGCGTTTTGATGTGGGGAGTTCTCGGCTCGCTTCTGGTGGTCGCCGCCGCGGCGCTGTTCTGGTTCTCCGCCCGGGACGGCTCGCTGGAGCGCGTGCGCGGGGCCGGGGGACTCCGCATTGGCTTCGCGGTGGAGGCTCCCCACGCCTTTCTCGCCCACTCCGGCGAGGTCACCGGACAGTCGCCCGAGGTGGCCCGTCAGGTGGCCGCGCGCCTGGGCATACACGACATCGAGTGGCGGCTGATGGAATTCGGCATGCTGCTCAAGGAGCTTCAGGAAGGCCGCATCGACATGATCGCCGCGGGCATGTTCATCACCCGTGAACGCGCCGCGCAGGTGAGCTTCTCCGATCCGATCTTTCATGCCCGCCCAGGGCTTCTGACGGTTCGCGGCAATCCTCACCGCCTGCACTCTTTTGGCGCTGTCCGGGCGAATGCGCGGGTCCGGGTGGCTGTGCTCACCGGCTCGGTGGAGGCGGACGCCCTGCGCGAGACCGGCCTGGACGAATCCCGGCTGGTCATGGCGCCCGATGCCCAGACCGGCCGGGCGGCTGTGGAGACCGGCCTGGCGGACGCCCTCGCCTTGTCCACGCCCACCCTCAGATGGATGACCATGCGGCATCCGGGCAAGACCGAGCTGGCCCAACCCTTTGATCAGACCGGGCCGGTGGTCGAGAAATGCTCCGGTTACGGAGCCTTCGCCTTCCGCAAGCAGGACAAGGCTTTGCTGGAGGCGTGGAACCGGGAGCAGCGCGCCTTTCTGGCCACGGACGGGTATCGCGACCTGATGAAGCGGTTCGGCTTCGGCCTGGATGACATGCCGGGCGAAAGCACAGCCGCGGAGGTTCTTTCCCGATGAAGGACCGGCAGGCGCAAGGCGACCTCTGGCGCGGCACCGCCCCGCTGGGCTGGGAGATCTGGAGCACCATCGTTCTGTCGCTTCTGGTGTGCGCGCTCATCGCCTGGATGCACCTGTCGCAGCAGCATGCCCTGCGCCAAGCCTCCGCGCGCCTGGACACCATGCGCCAGGCGCGCGTGGAGCTGGCACAGGGCTTTCTGGCCGTGCGCCTTGCCGGCGAGCCCGGCGCCCTCTACCAGCGGCGGCAGGGCCTGACGCTCATCCGGCAGGCCATGGGCGCCTTCCAGCGCTCTGTCCAGGGCGACAGCGCGGAGGCGCGCGAGGCGTCCGAGCGCTTCTTGACCAGCCTCAACGTGTTTTCCGCCCGCCTGGAGGACGTGAACGCGCCCGGGCATGAACCGGCCCTCGGCGGCGCCGCTTTGCGCATCGCCTACCACGACCTGGAACGCCAGGCGGAGCAGGCCGATGCGCGCACCAGGCAGGATATTCAGCGCATGGCCCGCGAGTTCGCCAACGAGTTCATGCTGGCCCTGGGCGTGTCCGCCCTGCTTCTGGCCGGCGTGAGCGCGCACGTGTTCTTCGCCGGGCGCGCACGGCTGCGCGCCGAACAGCAGCGCCGCAGCCTGGCCGAGAGGCACGGCATCACCCTGCGCAGCATCGGCGACGGCGTCATCGTCACCGACGAAGAAGGCCGCGTGGAGTTGCTGAACCCGGTGGCCGAGGCCCTGACCGGCTGGAGCACCGAAGAGGCCCTGGGCAGGCCTCTGGAAGAGGTGTTCCGCATCATCGACGAGGCGGCGCGCACGCCGTTGGACAACCCCGTGGCCAAGGTGCTGCGCAACGGCGCGCGTGTGGACCTGGCGAACGACACCCTGCTCGTGTCGCGCAATGGCGCGGAGCGGGCCATCGCCGACAGCGCCGCGCCCATCACGGACGACGCGGGCCTCATCCGGGGCGTGGTGCTGGTGTTCCGGGACCAGTCCGACGAGAAGTACTACAAGCGGGCCTTGAAGGAGAGCGAGCTGCATTTCCGCACCCTGGCCAACAACGGCCAGGCCCTCATCTGGACCGCCGGGCTGGACAAGCTTTGCGACTACTTCAACGAGCCCTGGCTGCGCTTCACGGGCCGCCCCCTGGAAAAGGAGCTGGGCAGCGGCTGGGCCGAGGGCGTGCATCCGGATGATTACGCGCGCTGCCTCGACATCTATTTCCGGGCCTTTGACCTGCGCGAGAGCTTCAGCATGGAATACCGGCTGCGCCACGTGAGCGGCGAATACCGCTGGATTGTGGACCAGGGGACGCCGCGCTACGACGTTGGCGGGGCCTTCGTGGGCTACATCGGCCATTGCCTGGACATCCACGAGAGCAAGAAGAACGTGGAGGAGCTGCGCCAGGCCAAGAACGCGGCGGAGGCTGCCAACAAGACCAAGAACGAGTTCCTGGCCAACATGAGCCACGAGATCCGCACCCCGCTGAACGGCATCCTCGGGATGCTCCAGCTCTTGTCCACCACGCGCCTGGACACCGAGCAGCAGCGCTTCATGCTGGCCGCGATGCAGTCGTCCAAGCGCCTGACCCGGCTGTTGTCCGACATCCTCGACTTCTCGCGCATCGAGGCCGGGATGCTGAGCATTCAGCAGGCGGACTTCGACGTGGCCGGGCTCAAGGACTCGGTGCTGGAGCTCTTCGCCCTCACGGCACAGGAAAAGGGCGTGGGGCTCGTCTTCCACATCGACAGGGAGGTTCCCCCGGCGCTGCTGGGCGACGAGGCCCGGCTGCTGCAAATTCTCTTCAACCTCATCGGCAACGCGCTCAAGTTCACCCGCCAGGGCGCGGTCTGCGTGGAGACAAGCCTGCTGCCCTACGCCGGGGATGATCGCTGCCGCCTGCTCTTTCTCATCACCGACAGCGGCATAGGCATTACCGACGAGCTTCTCGCCACCATCTTCGAGCCCTTCACCCAGGCCGAGGGAACGTACACCCGCCGCTTCCAGGGCGCGGGCCTTGGGCTGGCCATCGTGCGGCGGCTGGTGGGCCTGCTTGGCGGCGCGCTCTGCGTGGACAACGGCGGTCCGGGCACGCAGATCGGCCTCTCCCTGCCGTTTTTGCTGCCAGGAGCGCGGGAGGCCGGGGATGCCGCGGCCAGGCCCGCGCAGGCGCAGGCCGTTGCCGCGTCCAGCCTGGAGGGGCTGCGCGTGCTGCTGGTGGAGGATGAGGAGGTCAGCCTCCTGGCCGCGGAGCATATGCTGCTCAAGGCCGGATTCTCCGTGGCCGTGGCCCGCGACGGCCAGCAGGCCCTGCAGATTCTTGCCGCGCAGGACTTCGACCTTGTGGTCATGGACGTGCAGATGCCCGTGCTGGACGGGGTGGAGGCCACGCGGATCATCCGGGCCTCGAAGGAGCTGGGGGTGAAGGCCCAGGTTCCGATCATCGCCATGACGGCCTACGCCATGGCCGGAGACCGGGAGCGCTTCCTGGCCGCGGGCATGGACGACTACACCTCGAAGCCCGTGGACATGGCCGGGCTGTCCAAGGTCATCGCCCGGGTGTTCGCGAAGGGGGTTGTCCGGACCGTGGCGCCAGACTAGGACCATCGGCCAGGACCATCGGTTAGGCCATCCGGCTGGCGCCGCCCGGCCTGGGCTGGCCAAGCGGGGCTGGCTGGGCTTCGCCGGGGTCTCCTAGTCGCTCCACCTGACGCGGATGGCGATGATCTCGTCCTCGTTCTGGAAGAAGGCCTCCACCACGTCCGGGTCGAACTGGGTGCCCGCCCCGGCGCGCAGCAGCTCCGCCGCCTTGTCCGCGCTCATGGCCTGCTTGTAGGGCCTGTCGCTGCACAGGGCGTCGTACACGTCCACCACCGAGACGATGCGCGCTTCAAGGGGGATGTCCTCGCCCGAGAGGCCGAAGGGATAGCCCGTGCCGTCCCAGCGCTCGTGGTGGCACAGGGCCAGCACGCGGGCCAGGTTGAGCTGCTCGCTGCCGACCATCTCGCGCATAAGAAGCGGGTCGGAGCAGAGGCGGTGGGCCTCGTCCTTGCTGTCCAGCGGTCCAAGGATCTCGCAGCCGTACTCGCAGTGGCGGCGCATGATGGCCCACTCCTCCGGGCTGAGCTTGCCCGGCTTGAGCAGCACCTCGTCGGGGATGCCGATCTTGCCCACGTCGTGCAGGGGCGCGCATTCGCCCAGCAGCTCGCAGCGGTCCTCGTCCATGCCCATGGCCCGGCCCAGCAGCCTGCTTATCTGTCCCACGCGGATGACGTGGCGGCCCGTCTCGTTGTCCTTGTACTCCGCCGCGCGGGAGAGGCGCTGCATCACCTGCCTGCGCGTCTCCTCAAGCTCCCTGGTGCGCTCGCGCACAAGGCGCTCCAGGTTCTCCTGGTACTGCTTGTTCTCCTCGAGCAGCCTGGCGCGCTCGAAAACCTTGTTCAGGGTGTAGTCAAGGATGTTCAGGTTGTGCAGCGGCTTGGTGATGAAGTCCCAGGCCCCGACGCGCATGGCCGAGAGGGCGTCCTCCACGATGCCCACGCCGGAGAGCACGATGATGGGCACCTCCGGCGCCTCGGCCACCGCGTGGCTGATGAACGAGTAGCCGTCCATCACCGGCATGTTCAGGTCCACCACCACCGCGCGGACGGAATTCCGGTTGGCGCGCAGGACCTCAAGCCCTTCCTGGCCGTTGGCCGCCTCCAGGGTGTCGTACTCCTGGTCCTCCAGGTGGGCGCTCAAGGAGCGCCTCAGCCCGGCCTCGTCGTCGATGATCAGGATGGTCATGCCTCTGCTCCCGGCAGGTGAAGGAGACTTCGGATGCGCTCGAGCATCAGGTCCATGTCGCAAGGCTTGAAGAACACATCGGCCTCGGTGAGGCCGCAATCACGCAACTCCTTGGTGAGCGTGAAGTCCATGGACCCCGTGTGCAGCAGGAACGAGCCGCACAGGCGTCGCTCCCAGGCGTTGAGGATGAAGGACTGTCCGTTCATGCCGGGAAGGCGCATGTCCACGATGCACAGGTCCGCGGACTCCTGGGCGAGGCTTTCCAGCGCGTCTTCGCCGGATTCCTCGGCGCGCAGGGCGAAGTCGTCAAAGTCCTCCAGATAGTCGAGCAACAGCTGGCGGATGCGCTCCTCGTCGTCGAGGATGAGTACTTTCGCCGGTGTGTTCATGCCGCGTCCTTTGCATCGTGTTCGGTGGGGAGCTCGATGCGGAACAGAGTTCCCGCCCCGGGGCTTGAGGCCACGGTCATCCGACCGCCGTGGCCCTTGGTGATGATGAAATACGAGACCGAGAGCCCCAGGCCCGTGCCCACTCCGGGGGGCTTGGTGGTGTAGAAGGGCTCGAACACGCGGCGCTGCACCTCGGGCGGCATGCCCGGCCCGTTGTCCTCGATCTCGATGCGCACGTACTCGCCGAGGTCTCTGGCCCGGATGTCGATCCGGGGCTCGTCCACCGGCGGCTCGGCCGTGGACAGGGCCTGGGCCGAGTTGCGCAAAAGGTTCAGAAGCACCTGCTCAATCTCGGTCTCCGTGCAGTTGAGCGTCGGCAGATCGTCGTCATAGTCGCGCACGATTTTGATGCGCTTGAAGTCGTAGCTCTTTTTCAGGTCGTAGTCGCTTCCGGCCAGGGTCACGGCCTTGTCGATGACGCCCGGCAGATCGCAGACCTTGCGCCGCGACTCGCTGGAGCGGCTGAAGTCCAGCATGTGCCGGATGATGGCCGAGGCGCGCATGGCCGCCGCCTGGATGTCCTCGATGAACACGTCGAGCTTGCGTGCCTGCATGTACTGCCGGAGCAGGCCCATCTCCAGGCCCAGGCCAGCGGCCACATCGATGTTTTTCCTGAAGTCCGGCCTTGTGCGCTGCACGAGGTTCTGCGCGGCCTGGAGCACGATGCCCAGGGGGTTGTTGATCTCGTGCGCGATGCCCGCGGCGATGCCGCCGACGGAGATCATCTTCTCCGTCTGGACCATCATCTCCTGCATCCTCTTGATTTCCGTGATGTCGCGCAACAGCGCCAAGATGTAGCGGCGGCCGGCGATGCCGATGATGTGGCAGGACATGGAGCACTGCAATATCTGGCCATCCTTGCGGCGGCCCTCGAACTCGAAGTTCTCCACAAGGCCGTCGCGCTCCAGCCGCAGCCTGATGGCCTCCCTGCTGTTCTCGTCGACGTAGAAGGGGAGTTCCTTGGTGTCCTTGCCGAGCAGTTCCTCGGCGCTGTATCCCGTGAGCCGCAGGAACGCCTCGTTCGCGTCGGTGAAGACGCTGTCCTTGAGGTCCACCAGGGTCATGGCCTCGGGCGAGAAGCGGAACAGGCGCGAGAAGCGCTCCTCGGACTGCCGGAGCCGCTCCTCCGCCGCCAGGCGTTCGGTGATGTCCTGGAACATGCCGAGCACGCCAACGGCTTGGCCGCTCTCGTCGAGCAGGGGCAGCTTGTTCGTTTCCAGCCAGATCTGGCGGCCATCCTCCAGGTCCAGGGGTTCCACATAGCCCAGCTTGGGCGTGAGGGTTTCCATGACCCGCTGGTCGTCCAGGCGATAGGCGTCGCTGACCTTCTGGACCAGGGGCAGGTCGAAGTCGGTCTTGCCGAGGACTTCCCGGGGATCGGACAGGCCCAGGGTCCGGGCGAAGGCCTTGTTGCAGCCCAGGAACACGCAGTTCCTGTCCTTCCAGAAGATGGACAGGGGCACGGTGTTCAGGATGCTCTCCAGAAGGCGGCGGTTCTCGCGCAGCTCCTGCTCGGCCCTGTGCCGCTCGGTCACGTCGCGGGCCACGGTCATGCGGTATTTCGCCTCGCCGATCTCCATGACCTGGCTGGAGAGCGACATGGTCATCTCGCCGCCGTCCTTTTTGCGCCCGCGCAGCTCCAGGTTCAGGACGTGCCCGTCGCGGCGCACGCGCTCGACGAGGTCCGTCAGTTGCCTCGGATCGGCGTAGAGGTCAAGCTCGGCCACGGTCTTGCCGAGGACCTCCTCGCGGTCAAGGCCGTGCTGTTCGCAGAAGGTGTCGTTCACGTCCACCACCACGCCGGTCTCCAGGTCGGACAGGACGATGCTGTCGGGCGAAAGGCGGAACAGGCTGGAGAAGCGCTCCTCGGACTGGTGCAGCAGCTCCAGGGCGCGCATGCGCTCGGTGATGTCCTCCAGGGTGGCCACCACGCCGTGGGCCAGGCGTCCTTCCGCCACAAGGGGCGTGGCGTTCAGCTGCAAGGCCTTGCGCCCCCCGTCCGGGCTGGAATACCAGGTCAGCAGGCCGAGGACCGGGACCCGCTCGCGCAGGGCGCGGGAGATGGGCGAACCGGCGCCGGTCCAGAGCGCCCCGTCCGAGTCCTCCAGGGCGATGACTTGGGGCAAGGGTTCGTCCGGGCCGATGTCCAGGATGCTCCGCGCCTGGCGGTTCATGTACTCCGGCCGTCCCGAGGGGCCGAAGGTCAGGATGCCCACGGGGCTCAGTTCGGTCAGGGTGCGGTGGTCGGCCTCGGAGCTGCGCAGGTTGGCCATGATGCGGCGCAGCGCCCCCAGGGCCAGCACCACCACGAACAGGGTGACGAGGGAGATGGCGCCGCTCACCGTGGCCAGGCGCGTGGCCGGGGCCAGCACCTCGCCCTCGTCGGCCTCCAGAACCAGCAGCCAGCCCGTGGTCTCGTTGCTTTTGGCGAGGCAGATCCTTCGGGCGCCGTTTCGCGTGTAGCGCTGGATGGTCCCGGTCTGCGCGCTGGCGAGCAGCGTGGCCGTCTGGTCAACGGCCTTCCCGTCGGCCACGTCTCCGCCGAAGGCTCCGGGCGCGGCCCAGCCCGGTATGCCGAGGATAAAACCACGGCTCGAGACGATATACGCGCCGCCGTGTTTGCCGATGCGCGAGTCGTTCAGTATTTCCCGGGCGAAGGTGTCGGTGTTGAGGATGCCCACCAGCACGCCCAGCACAGAGCCGTCCGGGGCGCGCAGCGGGGTGGAGGACACCAGGATGGGACGGCCCGAGACCCTGGACACCGGCACGGTCTGCATGGTGGGGCGCCCGGCCAGGGCCTGGGTGTAGTATTCCCGGTCCGAGACATCCAGCCTCTCTGGCAGCGAGAGGTCCGAGGCCAGGACGATCCGCCCCTTTGCGTTCATGAGGTACACGCGGTCGAAGACTCCGGTCCGGACATAGACGTCGATCTTGCGCTGCGCGGCCACCTGGGCCGACTGCCCCAGGTAGGAGTCCTGCAGGGCCAGGGCCAGCACCTCCTCCTGGGCCACCAGCTTCGTCTGAATGGCCATGTCCTGGGCCTGGAGGGTGATCTCCCGGTCCAGAAAGCTCAGCGCCTGGGCGATCTGCCCCTGGGCCAGGTCCTCCACGGTCTTCTTGGTGTAGAAGTAGGCCACCAGCGTCGTCACCACCACGCCCAGCACCACCGTGGTCAGCACCGGAGCCAGGTAGCGGTCCAGCTGAAAGCGCTGGAACAGGGCCTTGGCGCGCTGGCTCATTGGACTACCACCGCGGCGGCCTCGATGATGGCGAAAGGCAGGATGATCCCCAGGCGCTCGGCGGTCTTGAGGTTCACCACCACCACGCCCTTCTGGTTGATGCGCACGGGCAGGCTCCCGGCGGCGACGCCGCGCTCCAGCACCTGCCGGGCCATGGCCCCGGCGAGCAGGCCCTGCTCCTGGCCCGACTCCAGTACGCCGCAGAGCTGGCCGTCCTCCAGGACGTAGTCGGCGAAGCCCAGGGTGGGAAGCCGGTTGGCCGTGGTGGTCCAGGCGTTGACGGTCTGCGAGGGCACGACCCTGCCCGTGCCCTCGTCGCGCAGGGAGAGGTAGATGCCCATGGCCAGCGCGCCATCGCGCCTCTGGCTGGCGCGGACCGCGCGCTGCCACTGCTGGAAGGTTTCGACCTGCTCCACGCGCACCGCCAGCGCGAAAGGCCCGCCCTGCCGCCGGTCTTCCTTCAGGTCCGCCAGCACATAGGAACTCGACTCGGAGCTGTCGGTCACAAGCGTCAGGCTGCGGATCGCGGGATTGATCTGCTTCAGCAGGGCGAAGCTCTGCCGGAAATGCCAGCGCTCGCGCACGCCCGAAACGTTGCTGGCCGGGAACGCGTAGTTCTTGAGCGGCGCGTTCACGGCGCAGAAGATGACCTGCGGCGCGGCGCGGCCCTTGAGGCGCGGCGCGACGAGATGGACCTGCGCGGCATCGTCCACCGCGATGACCACTTGCGGCTTCTCGTCCTCGATGCGCCTCAGGATGCCGTTCGCCTTTTCGCGCAGGCTGTCCGGGTCCAGGTCGCGCTTGGCGTCCAGGTAGAAGGTCTCGATGTGCGGATTGAGGCTCTGCAAGGCCCTATCGACGCCCTGGCTCACGGCCTGGGTCCAGACGTACTCGGGGTTGTAGCTGTGCACCACGAAGACGTGGGGCGCGCGGGCTTCCCTTGCGGCATCGCCTGCAAGCGCGGCCGCGGCCGCGCACAGGATGACGGTCAGGAAAATGAGGAGCTTGGCCCAGCGCATACGATACTCCCGCAGCGGCAATTGCGTGCGCAACAGAGGTGGCTGGGGGAGCCACTTGCTTTACTGCTATGCCAAAGAGCGCTCTTTTGTCCAGCGTTGTTGCGTTTTACGCGCTACTTGGGCGCGATCGGGCGCTCGCGTTCACTGGACCACCACCCCGGCGGCTTCGATGATCGCGAAGGGGATGACGAGCCCCAGGCGCTCGGCGGTCTTGAGGTTCACCAGCACGGTGCCGGTCTGGTTCACGCGCAGCGGCAGGCTGCCCGCGTTCACCCCGCGCTCCAGCACCGTGCGGGCCATGGCTCCGGCGAGCAGGCCCTGCTCATGGGCCGAGCCCAGCACGCCGCAGAGCTGGCCGTGCCGTATCGCATAGTCCGAGAAGCCGAGGCTGGGCAGCTTGTTCACGCTGTTGGTCCAGGCGATGACGGTTTCCGGGGGCACTGCCTCGCCCGTGCGCTCGTCACGCAGGGAGTTATAGATGCCCACGGCGAGCGCGTCCGCGCTCTTCTGGCTGGCGCGCACCCTGGCCTGCCATTGCTGGTACGTGCCCGCCCGCTCCACGCGCACCCGCATGGCGAAGGCTCCGTGCCGCCGCCGGTCCTCTTCGAGATCGCCCAGGACATAGGCGCTTGACTCCGAGTCGTCGGTGAGCAGTTCGATCCGTCTGGCCCTTGGCGCGATGGTCTTGAGCAGCTCGAAGCTTTGCCGGAAATGCCAGCGCCCGCGCACGCCGGAGACGTTCCGCGCCGGGTAGCCGTACTTCCCGGGCGGGGCGTTGACCCCGCAGAAGATGACCTGCGGCGTGGCGCGGCCCTTGAGGTGGGGCGCAACGAGGTGCTGTTGCGCGGCGTCGTCCGCGGCGATGACCACCTGCGGCTTCTCGTCCTCGATGCGGGCCAGGATGTCCCGGACCTTGGCGCGCAGGCTTTCCGGGTCCATGTCCTGCCTGACGTCGAGGTGGAAGGTGTCCAGCCGGGCCTTGCCGCGCAAGGCCTCCCGGATGCCCTGGCTGATGCCCTGGCTCCAGAGGTACCCGGCGTCGTAGCTGTGCACGATGAACACGAGCGGGGCGCTCGGCTTTTGCGGCGGCTCGCCCTGCGGTTCGTGGGCAAAGGCGGCGGAGTCGGCGTCCAGGGCGAGGGGGAGCAGGGTGAGCAGAAGCAGGACGAGCAGAAGCAGGGAGTGGAGCGGGCGCCGGCGCATGGATTCCTCCTGCCGCTGGTCATGCGGGCCTGGGGTTGGTGGCAGGGGGGACCACAAGGCTGAATTTACGCCAAAGGCGGCGTTTCTGTCCAGCTTCACGGAATCGCGGGCGGCTCAAGACGCGTCCCCGCGTCACGGCGGTGGGCTGAGAATCCCAGAGGAATGGTCGAGCGGGGCACGCCCCCTGCCCGGCAGTTGCTTTCCACCGGGCAGGGGGGCGGCGTTACAGCGTGAACTCTCCGCCCGCGTAGATGACCACGCTGCCGCCGCCTTTCAAGAGGGCGGTGACGGTCTTGTCCTCGGTGTTCACCAGGTCCCAGTGCAGGGCCGAGTCGTTGAAGCCCAGCGCCTCCTTTTTGGCCGCGTCCAGGCTGGCCTGGTCGCCGGCGTAGGTGTCGGAGTAGCTGGCCCCCACGGCCACGTGGCAGTTGCCGTACGCACCGCCGAAGTTCTCGTCGAAGAGCGTGTTGGCCATGAAGGCCCCGATGCGCGAATGCCGCCTGTCCGTAAGGGAGAACTCGCCCAGGCGGGAAGCGCCCTCGTCCATGGCCAGTTGCTTCTTCACGAACTCCTCGCCCTCGCGTGCCGAGACCTCGACCGCGCGCCCGGCCTTGAAGACGAGGCGCACCCCGGCCACGCGGTTGCCGGAGCGGTAGGAGGGCTGGTCGGCGTGGTACACGCCCTCGGTGCCGCGCCAGTCGGGCGAAAGAAAGACCTCGAAACTCGGGATGTTGTGCCCGGAGACGCCCAGCCAGCGGCGGTGCGCGCCCGGGGTCACGGTAAGGTCGCAGCTCGCGCTCTCGATTCTGAGCCGGTCGATGTCGAGACCGCCCAGGGCCTTTTTCACGCGGGTCACCTCGGCGTGGACCTCGCGCCATTTGGCGGCCGGGTCCTCGGTGTCGAGGAAGCAGGCCTGCTTGATCTGCGCGGCGTATTCCGCCAGGGAAAGCCCGGCGCACCGGGCCTGCTCCTCGGTGGGATAGGCGCACAGCGTCCAGCCGAATTCGCCGGTCTGCTCGCGCGTCTCCATGATTTCGCGCAGAAACTTTCTGCTCACCGCGGCCAGGCCGATCTTGCCCGGGTCCACACCGGCCAGGTGCGTGAGCGAGGCGGGCGCGATGAGCGAGATGAGTCCGGAAAGGTTCTGCATAAGTTCGCGGTCTCCGGCGGGCACGGTCGCGATCTGCGCCTCCGATCCCTTGCCGTAGAAGGAGAGCTCCATGCCGGAGGTGAGGTTCTGCCGGGGCACGGGGACCATGCCCTCGGTGATGAGCAGGTCGTACACGGCCTCGGCCAGGGGGGTGGCGGCCTGGTCGAAGCGCAGCAGGATGAGCTCGCCCGGCCGGTACGGCCTGGTGCGGGCGGTGGCGAGCCCCCACCACAGGGTGCGGGCGTACTTTTTCAGTTCGTCGCTGGAGAACATCGGCGTTTGCCTCGGAAAAGCGATTTCCGCCCTGGCCGAGCCTCCCGGGCGGATGGGAGGGAGCATAGCCCAGGCCGGGCCGAAGCTCAACAGGCGCGCGGCCAGGCACCAGTACTGACAATTGTCGGCATGGCTTGACACGGAAGCCGACCTGGATATATCAGCATCCCCGGAGCCAGCGCGCTCGCCGCCTGGCTTGCGAGCTGAGGGAAACGGCGCCTGGCCCATCGGGCCGCTGCCTTTGTTTGGACGAGGGCGCGGCGCTGACGGGGCTGACGATATTCCTATTATACACACTTGGAGGGTACAATGGGCTACAAGGTTACTGTCGATAACGACAAATGCATCGGCGACGGCGAGTGCGTGGACGTTTGCCCGGTCGAAGTCTATGAGCTGCAGGACGGCAAGGCCGTTCCCGTGAACATGGAAGAGTGCCTGGGTTGCGAGTCCTGCGTGGAAGTCTGCGAGCAGGACGCCATCACCATCGAGGAAGAATAGCACCAACAGCTCCGGCTGAGACGACGGGGACGGCGCCGCCAGGCGCCGTCCCCGCACTCTGGCGTTTACGCAAGCGCGCACGGGAAGAGCATCATGTCCGCCTGACAGGGCGGAAGGGGCCGGGGGAATCCCGGTTTTTTTGTATCAAGGCCCCCTTTACGCGGGCTGCCCGAGGACTCATATTTCCGTCAATGCCATCACTTTATGCCAGCGAGGAGTGCCGCATGGCCCTTGATTTTTCCGAGTTCTTCAAGCGCTACGAGGCGATCATCGGCGAGGCCGATCAGGTTTTCGAGACCGTGAAGGCCAAGTTCGCCGAGAATGTGCGCTGCGAAAAGGGCTGTAGCGACTGCTGCCACGCTCTCTTCGACCTGACCCTGGTCGAGGCCCTGTACCTGAACAAGCATTTTCTGGAGCGCTTTTCCGGCAAGGCCAAGTCCAAGGTGCTGGCGCAAGCCGACGAGTCCGACCGCCTGGTGCATCGCCTGAAGCGCGACGCCTTCAAGGCCGCGAAGGAAGGGGCCAGCGCCCAGGCCATCCTGGCCGAGATGGCCAAGGTGCGTGTGCGCTGCCCGCTTTTGGACGACGAGGGCGCCTGCCTGATGTACGACAAGCGGCCCGTCACCTGCCGCATCTACGGCGTGCCCACGGCCATCGGCGGGCAGGCCCACACCTGCGGCAGGTCCGGCTTCGAGAAGGGCAAGCCCTATCCCACAGTGTACCTGGACCGCATCCAGGACAAGCTCTACGCCCTGTCCCATGAGCTGGCCGGCAGCCTGGCCACCAGGTACAAGGGCCTGGGCGAGGTGCTGGTGCCCGCGTCCCTTGCGCTCATGACCGACTACACCGAGGAGTACCTCGGCATCATTGACGAGGAGAAGGCCGCGCAGGCCGCCGCGACAAAGGCCGCAACGGGCAAGCCCACCGCGCCCGCCGCCGCGCCCGCGCGCCCGCGCGCCCAGATGGCGCCCAAGGCCAAGACCGTTGGCAAGGGCCTGGCCGCCTGCTCGGGCTGCTCGCCCGAGACCAAGAAGGGCGGCTGCGCGGGCTGCTCGCCCACCAGCCTGACCATTGGCCAGGCCCCGGCTCCCAAGAAGCCCGCGGCCAAGAAGGCCGCGCCCAAGAAGGCCGCCGCCAAGAAAAGCAAGGGGTAGCCCCATGGAGCAGATGTACACACCGGCCCAGGTTGAGGAGCAGAAGCGCGCCATGTACGAGCGCATGTCGGCCCGGCGCAGGCGCTTCGTGGACCGCATCGGCTACGAGAACTGGGACCCCTACCAGGCCCCCTTCGACCCCATCGACATCCGCACGGACGCCCTGGGCTACACCGCGCACGAGCTCCTGAACAAGTACTTCAAGAGCCTGCCGGGAATTCCGGACCCGGACTACATGCAGACCCTGTCCGAGTTCATGGTCCTGCTGGTCATGAACGTGGAGAAGGTCCGGCCCATCCTGGAGTTCAGCGACTGGTACAACGCCCGGCTCAAGGAGCGCGGCATCAGCTTGAAATAACCGCCCCCCCCGGCAAGGGGAGGGCGAGAGGGAGACTCTCCATGTCCGAACAGCAGTTCAACAACGTCGACGAGTACATCGCCCACCTGAAGGATATGCTCCGCCAGTCCCCGGAGTGCGGCAACAGCTACTACAACCTGGGCGTGGCCTACCTCTCCAAGCGCGAGTACCAGGAAGCCGAGCGCTGCTTCCGCGAGGCCATGGCCAACTCGCCCAAGATGGCCGAGGCCTATGTGCAGCTTGGCGGCCTGTGCCTGGAGCGCGGCGACCTTGAGGGCTGCCTGAACTTCAACCGGCAGGCCACCCAGGTGCGGCCGTTCTTCGCCGTTCCCTGGGGCAACATCGGCTTCGTGCTGTTGCAGCTGGGCGACTCCGACAAGGCCATTCCGGCCCTGCAGAAGGCCATCAAGTACGACCCCAATTTCCTGCAGGCCCTGGCCACCCTGGGCAGCGCCCACTTCTCGCGCGGCGAGATGGACGAGGCCGTCGCGGCGTTGACCAAGGCCGTGGAGCTTCAGCCCAAGTTCGGCCCGGCCTGGAACAACCTGGCCCTGTGCAGCGCCGAGCTGGGCAACTGGGCGCGCGCCGCCGAGTGCGCCAAGAAGGCCCAGGAGAGCGGGTACGAAGTGCCCCAGGCCTTCCTGGACGAGATCGCCCAGAACGTGAAGTAGGCCGCGACAGGCGGACCGGGGGCTGCCATGGCCCATTACCGCGACCTCAAGCGCCGCGTGCGCGAGCTGCTGCTGGACCAGAACTGGCGCGACGCGTTGGAGGGTCTGGCTGCCGTGCCCGCGCGCCAGCTGCCCGGGCCGCTGTTCTCCCTGCTTTTGGACAAGGACGAGCTGGTGCGCTGGCGGGCTGTGGAGGCCTTTGGCCGCACCATCGCCCGCATGGCCGGGAGCGCACAGCCCGGCGAGGGCATGGAAGCCGCGCGCGTGGTGCTGCGCCAGTGCCTCTGGCGCATGAACGAGGAG
Source organism: Desulfovibrio sp. (assembly GCA_050251495.1). Taxonomy (GTDB): domain Bacteria; phylum Desulfobacterota; class Desulfovibrionia; order Desulfovibrionales; family Desulfovibrionaceae; genus Humidesulfovibrio. The sequence goes on from JBFWMQ010000001.1 coordinate 130,050, forward strand.
TCCGGCGGGCTCGGCTGGGGCATTCCCGAGGCGCTGGGCGAAAGCCTGGCGCGGCACCGGCGGCTGGCCGGAGAGTTCCACCGCGTGCTGGCCTCCTACGTGCGCGAGGAAGTGCGCGGCGAGGGCAATTACCTGGAGCACGCGGCCCTGCGACGGGGCGTGTTCTGGGGCCTGGGCAGGCTTGCCCAGAGCTTTCCGGAGCTTGTGGCGGGCGAGACGGGCGCGCTGCTGGCCGGCCTGGCCGACGAGGACGGGGCCAACCGGGGCCTGGCGGCCTGGGTGCTGGGCCTGCTTGGCGAGGCCTCGGCCAGGGCCGGGCTTGAGGCCCTGCGGGACGAGCCCACGGAAGTGGCGCTGTTTCTGGACGGCGAGCTTGTGCGCACCACCACAGGCGCGCTGGCCCGGCAGGCGCTTGCGCGGCTGGCAGGGCCGGTATGAACAAGAGGCAGCCCATGACCATGGACGGCGATTTTCAGAAACCGGGGGCCAAGCGGTCCCTGTGGGGCAGCCTGCTCGGCCCGGCGCAGGGCGCGGGACAATATGAGGTCTATTACCGGCACGGCTTGGGGCTGGCGTCGTTTTTCGTGGTCTTTTTCGTTGAGTTCGGCCTGCGCTGGTGGCTGGGCCAGCAGGGGTTCACCCTCTGGGCGCAGCCGCTTGTGCATGGTGGCCTGGCCTGGGCGGCGGCGGCTGTGGCCGTACGGAAGCGGTCGTCCTGAGGGCACAGGCATCGATGGTGCTGGCCTGTTGCAACAAATTCCGGCAATCTCTTGTTGACAAGCAAAAGGGGTTTGGGTAAACGAACCTTCCCTTGAGCAATTTAGGCGCGTAGCTCAGTTGGTTAGAGCACTTGCTCGACACGCAAGGGGTCAGGAGTTCAAGTCTCCTCGTGCCTACCATATTATGCGGAAAGGGAGGCCCTCGCCTCCCTTTTCCTTTTTCCCCCACAGGGCTCCGCGCTTCAGGGAGCGCCGGGCCGGGTCAACAAGGAGCTTCGCCGTGCAGCTTTCCGTGGCCGGTCAGCAGATTTCCGTAGAGTCGGGCGCCAGCTTCGCCGACGCCTTCAAACAGGCCCTGTCCAACAAGCAGTACAAGAACCTGGTGGTGGCCCGCTGCGGCGAGTCCCTGCTCGATCTCACCACGACCATCCCCGCCGACTGCGCGAGCGTTGAGCCCGTGTTCGCGGATTCGCCGGAGGGCCTTGAGGTCATCCGCCACTCCACCGCGCACCTCATGGCCGAGGCCGTGAAAAAGCTGTTCCCCACCGCCAAGGTCACCATCGGCCCCTCGGTGGACAACGGCTTCTATTACGATTTCGACTACGAGCGTCCGTTCACGCCCGAGGACCTGGAGGCCATCGAGGCCGAGATGGTCAAGGCCGTTGGCGCGGACAAGCCCTTTTCCCGCGCCGAGATGACCAGCGCCGAGGCGCGGGCCAGGTTCGCCGCCGAGGGCGAGACCTACAAGGTCGAACTCATCGACGACCTGGGCGTGGAGCGCGTGTCCACCTACACCCAGGGCGGCTTCACCGACCTCTGCCGCGGCCCCCACGTGCCCCGCAGCGGCCTGCTCAAGGCCTTCAAGCTCACCAGCGTGGCCGGGGCCTACTGGCGCGGCGACGAGAAGAATCCGCAGCTCCAGCGCATCTACGGCACCGCCTGGGCCAACCCCAAGGACCTCAAGGTCCATCTGGAGCGCATCGAGGAGGCCAAGAAGCGCGACCACCGCAAGCTCGGCGTGGCGCTGGACCTGTTCAGCTTCCATGAGGACGTGGGCGGCGGCATGGTCCTCTGGCACCCCAAGGGCGCGCTCACCCGCGCGATCCTCGAGGACTTCGAGCGCAAGGAGCACCTGAAGCGCGGCTACCAGTTCGTGCAGGGCCCGCTCATCCTGCGGCGCGAGCTGTGGGAAAAAAGCGGCCACTACGACAATTACCGCGAAAACATGTACTTCACCGAGATCGACGAGCAGGCCTACGGCATCAAGCCCATGAACTGCCTGTCGCACATGCTGATCTTCAAGAGCCGCCTGCGCAGCTACCGCGACATGCCCCAGCGCTATTTCGAGCATGGCGTGGTGCACCGCCACGAGAAGAGCGGCGTGCTGCACGGCCTCTTGCGCGTGCGCTCCTTCACCCAGGACGACGCGCACATCCTCTGCCGCCCGGACCAGCTGCGCGAGGAGATCATCGGCGTGGTCAGGTTCGTGCGCGACGTGATGGACATCTTCGGCTTCAACTTCGAGGCCGAGATCAGCACCCGGCCGGAGAAGAGCATCGGCAGCGACGAGGACTGGGAGCGCGCCACCAACGCCCTCAAGGACGCGCTCGAGCACATGGACATGCCGTACGCCATCAACGCGGGCGACGGCGCGTTCTACGGCCCCAAGATCGACATCAAGATCAAGGACGCGCTGGACCGCAGCTGGCAGTGCGCCACGGTGCAGTGCGACTTCACCCTGCCGGAGCGCTTCGATTTGTCCTACATCGGCGAGGACGGGGGCAAGCACCGTCCGGTGATGCTGCACCGCGTGATCCTGGGCTCCATCGAACGTTTCATGGGCGTGCTCATCGAGCATTTCGCCGGGGCGTTCCCGGTCTGGCTCGCGCCAACGCAGGCGCGCATCCTCACCGTGACCGACGCGCACAACGCCCACGCGGAAAAAGTCTTGCGGTTTTTGCAGGAACAGGGCATACGCGCCGAAGCGGATGTGCGGAATGAGAAGCTTGGGTACAAGGTTCGCGAGGCCCAGCTTGAACGCATCCCCTACATGCTGATTGTTGGAGACAAGGAAGTGGAGGCCGACGGCGTCAACGTGCGTGTGCGCGGCGGCGCCGATGTCGGATTTGTCCCGCTTTCCGGGGCTGCGCAGATTATTCGGGACGCGGCCCAAGAACCTTTCAAGCGCGGAGGGATGAGCTATAGCTTTTCCTAGAAGGCAGGACCAGCATCCCAAGGATGATGGCGTCCGCCGAAACGAGCGGATACGTATTCCCCAGGTGCGCGTGGTCGATGACGAGAGCACGCAGCTGGGCATCATGGCGACTTCTGAAGCCTTGGCGTTGGCGCAGAGCAAGGGGCTCGACCTCGTTGAGGTTTCCCCCAACGCCGATCCGCCTGTTTGCCGCATCATGGACTATGGCAAGTTCAAATACGAGCAGCAGAAGCGTCAGCAGGAAGCAAAAAAGAAGCAAACCGTCATCCAGATCAAGGAAGTCAAGTTCCGGCCCAAGACCGATGAACATGACTACCAGACGAAGTTGAAGCACATCCGCCGCTTTCTGGAAGACGGCGACCGCTGCAAGGTGGCGGTGTTCTTCCGCGGACGCGAGATCGTGCACAAGGACCGCGGACAGGTCATGCTTGACCGCGTGGTGACGGACACGGCGGATATCGCCAAGCTGGAGCAGCCGTCCCTGTCCGAGGGCCGCACCCTGGTGATGATGCTGACCCCGATCAAGAAGTAACGAGAGCCCTCGCGGGGGACGAAAGCCGCCGCGATGAGCATATGAGGAGGAAACCATGCCCAAGATGAAGACCAACCGCAGCGCCGCAAAGCGCTTCGTGAGCAACGGCGCCGGGAAGTTCAAGCGTCGTCGTCAGAACCTGCGCCACATCCTGACCAAGAAGAGCGCCAAGCGGAAGCGCCGCCTGGGTCAGGGCGCCATGGTCGATGACGCCAACCTGGGCGCCGTGAAGCGCCTGCTGCCCTACGGCTAGACCTTTTTCACAGCAACCCTTCAACCCCACGATCGTGCCTGTCGGCGAAAGCTGACCGTGCCTAAACGTATCGGAGGAAATGGATCATGAGAGTCAAGCGTGGAGTTGCCGCTCACCGTCGGCACAAGAAATTCCTGAAGATGGCCAAGGGCTACATCGGTGCCGGCAGCCGCCTGTACCGCACCGCCCGCGAGCGCGTTGAGCGCGCCCTGTGTTTCGCGTTCCGCGACCGCAAGCAGAAGAAGCGTGACTTCCGTCGCCTGTGGATCGTGCGCATCAACGCCGGCGCCCGCCAGAACGGCCTTTCCTACAGCAAGCTCATCGGCGGCCTGACCAAGGCCGATATCGCCGTGAACCGCAAGATGCTGGCTGACCTGGCCGTGCGTGAGCCCGCCGTGTTCGCCCAGATCTGTCAGGCGGCCAAGGCGCCCAAGGCATAGCCCGTGAACGAGATGCTCAAGTCCTTCCTGGAAGGACTCGATGGCCTGACCCTGGAGTGCGAAGCGCGCCGGGGTCAGGCTTGCAGTTTAAAGGACCTGGAGGCCCTGCGCGTCGAATTCCTCGGCCGCAAGGGCAAGCTTGCCGCCAGCATGGTCGCCCTGGCCCAGATGGGGCCGGAGGACAAGCCCGCCGCCGGCAAGAAGGCCAACGAGGTCAAGAACGCCCTCACCGCGCTTTTGGAGTCCCGCCAGGCCGAGCTTGAGGCCGAGGCGGCCAAGGACGCCCTGTCCGGCTTCGACCCCAGCCTGCCCGGACGCCGCCCGGCCCCCGGCAGCCTCCATCCCGTCACCCTGGCCATGCAGGAGATCTGCGAGGTGCTCACGGGCCTCGGCTTCGAGGTCGTGGCCGGGCCGGAAGTGGAGAACGACTGGAACAATTTCGAGGCGCTGAACATGCCCCCGGACCACCCGGCGCGCGACATGCAGGATACCCTGTACGTGTCCGACCGGGTGCTGTTGCGCACGCACACCTCGCCCTTGCAGGTGCGCACCATGCTCTCGCGCAGGCCGCCGGTGGCGGTCATCGCCCCGGGCAAGGTGTACCGGCGCGACTCGGACATCACCCACACGCCCATGTTCCACCAGATCGAGGGCCTGCTTGTGGACAAGCGCGTGAGCATGGCCGACCTGCGCGGCACGCTCACCGCCTTTGTGCGCCAGCTCTTCAGCGCGGACACCAAGGTGCGCTTCCGCCCCAGCTTCTTCCCCTTCACCGAGCCCAGCGCCGAGGTGGACATCTCGTGCATGCTTTGCGGCGGCGAGGGCCACGTGAACGGCGAGCCCTGCCGCGTGTGCAAGCGGACCGGCTGGGTGGAGATTCTGGGCTGCGGCATGATCGACCCCAACGTGTTCCGTGCCGTGGGCTATGACCCCGAAGCCTGCACAGGCTTCGCCTTTGGCCTGGGCGTGGAGCGCGTGGCCATGCTCAAGTACGGCATCGGCGATTTGCGCATGTTCTTCGAGAACGACGTGCGCTTCCTCGAACAGTTTTCGTAGTATTCCAGGCGCCCCGCGCCCCGCCTCTCGCTTCACCGGAACCCCGGCGCGGCACAGGGGCAGGGGACCGGGGCGCAACTGTCCCACCGGGGTGCGATGAAGCCCCCCTCAAGCCTTTGGCGAGGCGCATATGTTCATCAGTTTGCAGTGGCTCCGCGAGTTTGTGCCCTACACCGGCACCGTGCAGGAACTGGCCGACAGGCTCACCATGCAGGGCCTTGAGGTCGAGGCCATCCTCGACCCGTTCAAGGACATCGCGGGCATCGTCGTGGGCCACGTGGCCGAGCGCGCCCCGCACCCGGAATCCGACCACCTTTCGGTGTGCCGCGTGGACGTCGGCGGCCCGGAACTGCTGCAGATCGTCTGCGGCGCGCCCAACGTGGCGGCCGGGCAGAACGTGCCCGTGGCCCTCATGGGCACCACCATGCCCGGCGGCATGGAGATCAAGAAGGCCAAGCTGCGCGGCGTGGTCTCAACAGGCATGATCTGCTCCGAGCGCGAGCTGGGCCTGTCCGAGGACCACGCGGGCATCATGGTCCTGCCCGCGTCCTTCCGCCCCGGTCAGCTGCTTACCGAGGCCCTGGGCCTGGAGCGCGAGGTCATCGAGGTCTCCATCACCCCCAACCGGGCCGACTGCCTGTCCGTGCTGGGCATTGCGCGCGAGACCGCGCTGGGCTTCGGCCTGCCGCTGAGCATGCCCGCGCTGAACCTGGTCGAGGACGCGAGCGCGGGCGACGCCACCAAGGTTGTGCGCATCGACATCGAGGACGGCGAGCTGTGCCCGGTGTACCGCGCGCGCGTGCTTACCGGGGCGAAAATCGGCCCCAGCCCGGATTGGATGCGCTACCGCCTGCTGGCCATCGGCCAGCGGCCCATCAGCAACATCGTGGACGTGACCAACTACATCTTGATGGAGCTGGGCCAGCCCCTGCACTCCTTTGACCGCGCCTTGCTCAAGGGCGACGTGATCCGCGTTGCGCCCGCACAGGACGGCCAGAGCATCACCACCCTCGACGGCCAGGAGCGCAAGCTGCTGGGCAGCGACCTGCTCATTTGGGACGCCGAGCGGCCCGTGGCGCTGGCTGGCGTCATGGGCGGGGCCAACTCCAGCATCACCGACGCCAGCTCCGAAGTGCTGCTGGAATGCGCCATCTTCCGGCCCGGCACCATCCGCAAGACCGCCCGCAGGCTGGCCCTGCCCAGCGAGTCCTCCTATCGTTTCGAGCGCGGCGTGGACCAGGCGGGTTCGCTGTTCGCCCTGGAGCGCGCCAGCCAGCTCATGGCCGAGGTTTCCGGCGCAAAGGTCATGCAGGGCATCGCCATGAGCGAGCCCAAGCCCTGGGTGGCGCGCGAGCACGACTTCCGCATCGAGCGCTGCAACGCCCTGCTGGGCCTGGAGCTGACGCCGGAGTTCTGCAAGACCACGCTTACCGGCCTGGGCTGCCCGGTGAACGACGCCGACCCGGCCCGCTGGCGCGTGGGCTCGCCCTCGTACCGGCTGGACCTGGAGCGCGAGGTGGACCTGTTCGAGGAGTGCGGCCGCGTGTACGGCCTGGACCGCATCCCCGCCGTGCTGCCCAGGATTTCCAAGGCGCTCGATTCCGTGCAGATGAGCGACACCGAGTTCGGCTTCCTCCAGGAACTCAAGGCCTGGGCCGTGGGCTCCGGCCTGCGCGAGGCCATCAACTACAGCTTTGTGGGCACGGACGACCTGGACCGCCTGAACCTGCCGGTTGAAGGCCGCATCAAGATTGCCAACCCGCTCTCCGAGGACCAGAACGTGCTGCGCACGGAGATTGCGCCCGGCCTGCTCAACAACGTCCGCCACAATCTGGCCCAGGGCAATGCCTCTTTGCGCCTGTTCGAGATCGCCAAGGCGTTTGTGGAAGACGCGGCCAGCGACACCGGGGCGCGCGAGAACTCCCGCTTAGGCGTGCTGGTGCACGGCGCGCGGCACAGCCAGGAATGGCCGTGGGAGCAGGGCGAGGCCGATTATCTGGACGTGAAGGGGCTGGTGGAGAATCTGCTGGCGCACCTGCGTTTGGGTGCGGGCGCGTATGTTTTGGAGCCGGAGCACCCCTACCTTTCGCCCTGCGTGCGGGTGGAGGTGAGTGACACCAAAGCTGGCAAGTCCGGCGTCAAGCTCGTGGGTCGCATTGGCCGGGTTGAGCCCAAGATCGCCGACGCCTACCACGCCCGCAAGGAGGTCTGGCTGGCGGACCTGGATGCGGACCTGTTGCGCGCGCTTTCCCGCGCCACCACGCCCGCGTTTAAGAGCCTGCCCAAGTTCCCGCCTGTGCGGCGCGACGTGACGGTCATTTGCCCGGCCACGCTGCACGCGGAGGCGGTGGAGGCGGCCATCCGCGAGATCAAGCCCAAGAACCTGGAGAGCCTGGCGCTTGTGGCGGTGTACGCGCCCGAGGACTCTTCCGAGGCCACGCGCAACCTGACCTTCCGCCTCACCTACCGCCATGCGGAACGCACCCTGGTGGACAAGGAAGTGGACAAGGAGCACGGCAAGGTGCTCGCTGGCCTGCCGCAAAAGCTGCCTGTGCGCATCTAACGCACGCAAACACAACGCTTCGCCCCGGCTTGGGGCTCAAAAAGAGGGGAGTCCGAACGGGCTCCCCTTCACTTTGTGAAGCCATTATTTTTGAGAATGCTTGCCACAACGTGAGTAAGGGCACCTGTTGACAATAGTTTGTAGTATACGTAATCAACTTGTCAGGATGGGGATAGGGCTGATTAGGCTCTCAATCCGTTGGGTTCTACGGAACCCGTGGGAGGCTTGCCTCCTAATGCAAAGGCCTCCTCCAGACTGGCGAGCGAGCGTATGCACCGTGCCGCGTATGCGTGGTATTCGTACCACGACACTACCAGGTAATGAGCTATGCAGACTTAGACCGGCCTGAGAGAAGGCCGGAATATGTTGAGGAGGGCAGACAAACACGTAGCTCCCCAGCGCAATGAGCACCTTTCGGCGAGAGAGGCGGCCTTTTGGCCAGCCGTCGAAAACAGAGGTGATACTCATGCGCGTCAAAATGTCCCCATCTCGCTACGTGGTGTTGCTTGCATCGCTTAAGCGCGACCTCAAGGCTACCGGGCCCCTGGACACGTGGAGCAAGGTGCTTATTGCCCTGGCTTTGTCTGACCAGTTCTGGAAGTTCTTGAACAAGCTCCTTGAGTTGGTAGGTAACTAATGCCCTCTTCAACTCTTCCGAAATATCTTGGATGGTCGTCGTATGCCGACAGTAAACAAGATTTGCTACCCAAAAAATCAGTGTTGCTTATATAAGGTAACAACAAAGAAGAAGCTTGCAAATTTGATTGGTGTAACTCAAGAAGAATTGGTTGATATTGCAAAAGACAATAGCAGGTTATTTGAAACGTTCGAGCTTGCTCCCGTTCCCCTTCTTTCGCATCCGCTTTTCGTAAAGAAGGCGAGAGAAATACAACGAATTAAGCCTCCTCTCTCGCGTATTCACAAGAGAATTTTTCATTTGTTGCGCTTTATGGAGACTCCTTGCTACTTGCACTCTGCGGTCAAGGGGAAATCGTATGCAACAAATGTTCAGGCGCATTTATATGCTAGCGAGGCACTCAAGCTCGATATTAAGAGTTTTTATCCTAGCATTACCTGGATAAAAATTTACAATTTCTTTGCTAAGACTATGTGCTGCCAGCCAGATGTTGCCTTTCTGTTGTCTAATATTTGCTCGTGTAACGGGCATTTACCGACTGGTTCAAGCTTGAGCCCACTTCTGTCTTTTTTAGTAAATGAAACAATGTTTGATTCTCTTGAGCGTGTGGCAAGCAAATTTGGTCTAGCTATGACAGTCTATGTTGACGATATAATGTTTTCTGGGAAGTACATTGGAAACGATTTTGAAAAGCGTGTGAAGAATATTATTCAAGACCATGGTTATGAATGCCATAAAATGAAAAAGTTTAAGAAAAACGCCGTTAAGTTAATAACTGGGCTAGCTATTCGCAATGGTACGTTGGATGTTCCCTTTCGCCGGTGCGCAAAGGTGCGGATTCTGATGGAAGCAATTCAATTAGACGCGAATGCGGCGAAAAGGGACAGATTGGTCACATCTCTTAGGGGAATGGTAAATGAAATGAAGCGCTTCAACAAAGGTTTTGCTCAGCATGTGATATGCACCGCTGGTTTACCGCATTGAGCTATGGACATCTTACGAAAAGTTGAATTTCCTCCCTCCCCCCTCCCCCTTCCCCCCCGGCATTTCCTCTGCTATAACTTTAAGAATGGAAGCAGGCGCGAAGGGAAAGACCTATAAAATCGGGCAAGCGGCCACTTTGTTGGACGTCAAGCCCTTTGTGCTGCGCTTTTGGGAGACCGAGTTCAAGGACGTTCTCGTGCCCGTGCGCACCCCCAGCGGCCAGCGCGCCTACTCCGAGGCCAACGTGGACCTTGTGCGCGAGATCAAGCGCCTGCTCTACGACGAGGGGCTGACCATCGAGGGCGCGCGCAAGCGTCTGCTTCAGGGCAAGGGCAAACCGGGCGGCCAGCCGGGCAGTCAAGCATCCTGTCAGCCAAGCGGCCAGACGCCGCCCCAGGCCCCGCCCGCGTCCGCGCCCGCCCAACCGGCCCATTTTGCACATTCAGTAGAATCGCTACATTTCGAGGCCCAGCCATCGCCGCCCGCCGCCGCCCGCCCGGAAGCCCCCGAGGCGGCGCGGCACGCCCGCGCCCTGGCCGGAACCCTTGCCGACGTGTATCAGGAACTCAAAGCCATCCGCGACCTGCTTTCCTAGGCCGCAGCGCAACCCATCAGGAGGGCACATGCGCATTCTCGTGCTCATCGGCGGCGCAGTCGCAGCATTCTTCGTCCTGGCCGCCATACTCTTCATGGTCATGGTGGACCCCAACAAATACAAGAACGACTTCGCCGCCCTGGTGAAGGAGACCACCGGCCGCGAGCTGGTGTTCGAGGGCGACGTGAAGCTCATGTTCTTCCCGCGCCTGGGCATCGAAACCGGGGGCATGCGCCTGAGCAACCCGCCGGGCTTTGACGACAAGCCGTTCTCCCGCGTGGACCGCGCCAGCGTGAGCATCAAGCTGCTGCCGCTGTTGTCGCGCCGGGTGGAGGTGGGCCGGGTGGTGCTGGACGGCCTGCAACTGCACCTGGCCAAGGACGCCGAGGGCCGCGCCAGCTGGGCGGACATCACCGGGCCGGACGAGCCTGGCGAACCCGCCGCGGCGTCGAGCTGGAGCTTGAGCGACCTGTCCCTGGACGGCGTGCGCATCACCAATTCCAGCATCCTCTGGGAGGACGCCCTGCTGGGCGAGCGCTACGCCGTGACCGGCCTGAACATGGAGATGCAGGCCATCCATTCGGGCGATCCGTCCGAATTCACGGCCTCGTTCACGCTCGATTCGGCCAAGCCGCAGCTGACGGCGCAGACCGAGCTGACCGGCACGGCGACCCTGAACGCGGCCACGGAGCGGCACGTGTTTTCCGACGTGAAGCTCAAGGTCTCGGCCACGGGCAAGGGCGTTCCGGGCGGCAAGGGCGTGTTCGAGTTCGCCCTGGGCGAGCTCAAAATCGACGAGGACAAGCAGATCGCCACGGGCGCGGGGCTGGCGTTCTCGGCCTACGGGGCCAAGGCCACGGGGCAGTTTGTGGCCGAGAACCTGAAGGACGGCCCGGACATCAAGGGCCGGCTCGACGTGCCGGACTTCAATGGCCGCGAGCTTTCCGCCGCGCTGACGGGCAAGGCCCCGGACACGGCGGACGCGGCGGCCTACGAGCACATCACCGCCGCCCTGGAGTTCAAGACCGGCACCGGCTACACCGAGATCCCCAACTTCACGGCCAAGCTGGACGACGCCCACGTGGAGGGGCGCTTCCGCGTCACCGGGCTTCAGAAGAAGGCATACAGCTTCAACGTGCGCATCAGCGGCCTGGACGCGGACCGCTTTCTGCCCGCCAGGAAGCACGGCGGGGAAGCGCACGCCCAGGCGGCCGCCAAGGACGGCGCGCAGGCCGAGGAGGTCTTCCCGGTCAAGGCGCTGCGCGAGATGAAGCTCGACGGCAAGATCACGGCGGAGCGCTTCAAGGTCAAGGGCCTGCGCTTCACCAGCCTGACCCTGCCGGTCATGGCCCAAGACGGCATCCTGGACGTTGGCCAGGTGGAGGCGCGGCTGTACGACGGCACGCTCAAGGGCTTTCTGCGCGTGGACGTGCAGGGCGACCGCCCGGCGGTGACGCTCACGACCCTGCTCTCCGGGGTGCAGCAAAAGCCCCTGTTCAGCGACATCGCGGGCAAGGAGAGCGGCTTTTCCGGCACCATGACCCTGGACACGGTGTCGCCGCTGGTGTGCCAGGGCAACACCATGCACGCGCTCAAGCGCAGCCTCTCCGGCCGGGTGCGCATAGCGGTGCGCGACGGCGTGTTCCCTGGCGTGAACGTGCTCGGCGTGGTGCGCGACTCGGGCAAGAAGGCCCTGGACGCGGTGACGAGCGCCGGGGCCGAGGCGGGCACGGAGAAGTCCACCAAGTTCGGCAGCATCGACGCCACCGCGGCCATCAACGGCGGCGTGGCGAGCATCAACGACCTGGACTTCAAGGCCCCGTTCCTGCGCGGCGACGGGCGCGGCACCGTGGACATCGCCACCAAGCACACGGACTATACGCTGCATGTGCGCGTGGTGCCCAGCGCGGAGGGGCAGGGCGGCAGCGCCGGGCTGCTTGGCCTGGTCGTGCCGCTGCGCATCACCGGGCCGTATGACAACCTGAGCTACAGCACCGACTACCTGCGCACCCTGGGAAAGGGCGCGCTTGACGCAGTGGGCGGAGTGGTGCAGGGCATAGGGAATGTACTGACGGGCAAAAAGAAGCTGTTTTAGCAAATATACGACAGGAGCATTCATGCAGCGTTTCGCGTTCTTTGTTGATGGCTCGAATCTCTATGGTTCGTTGCGCACCATGAATCTTGAGATCGGAAATTACGGACAATTATACGCACACATCTATCGCGAGGCAGTAAGGAGCTGGCACGAGGTGACGTTGCAGACCGCTCCGGCCGCGGCCCAGTTGCGGCGCGTCTACTGGTACGCGGTGGGCTCGGTGGACGACTGGGACCTCTCGGCCCCGCAGTCGCGCACGGCCCTGCGCGCGGCCTTTGTGCGCGATGCCGAGATCCGCGCCCTGTGGATGACGCGCGTGTCGGGGAGCAATCAAAACCTGTCGGAGGCCGAGCTTGAAGAGGCAGCCTGGAACGCCTGCGCCTCGGACTTCCGCGAATGGTACGCGCAGAAGATCCGCGCCATTGACGGAATGCGCCGGTTCTACGCCGGGGTGCGCGCCTCCTCGGACCTCATCGACATCCGCGAGGCCGGGCACTGGAAGGTGAACTTCCTGCACCGCTGGGTGGAGGAAAAGGGCCTGGACACCGCGCTGGCCGTGGACATGGTGGCTCTGCAGGACAACTACGACGTGGCCGTGGTGGTCTCCGGCGACGCGGACGCCATCCCGTCCATCCGGCACCTGAAGGAGCGCGGCAAGCACATCGGCGCGGTGGAGTTCGTGGGCGGCTCGTCCTCGGACACGCGGGGCCGGGCGTTCTCCTCGCGGCTGAAGGTCCACGCGGATTTCGTGCTGCGCGTGCACGAGCAGGATTTGCTGTATCTCGATCACCGCAACAAGAACCTGAACGGGTAGTTGCCCTCGCTCCTTGAATGCAATATGGCATATCGCGTTTCTACGTAGCCGGAAGTCTTTTTCGAGGTCCTCTTCAGGCGCGTCCCCTCGATCCTGCGGCGAGGTCTTGTGACGAATGTCAGCTTTGAACTGAACCTGAGCGCGCTCATGGCCGTGCTGCTCGGCGTCACGCTGACGCGGTTTGCGGCCATGGGTCACTATACCCTGCGCCGCAAGGTGTATCCCGGGTTCAAGGCCTTTGTCCTGGCAGAGTTCTTCGGCTTGGTGAGCATGGTGAGCGTCATCCTGCGCGCCAGGTTCGGCGAGAACGTGCTGCTGGTGTGCTTCACCGGCATCGGTTTTCTGTTGCAGCCCGCGCTGGTGTACCACGGCCTCGGAGTTTTTGGCCGCCTGCCGAAGCTGAAGGCGCGCACCCGGCAGAACCTGGCCTTGGCGGCGGCCGCCTGCCTGGCCTGCCTGGCGGATCTGCTGCTCGCGCCTGACATCGTGCGCCGGGGGCTGTTCCTTCTGGGCGCGGCGCTGGTGCTGTGCCTGCGCATCGGCCTTGAACTGCCCCTTTTCTGCCGCCGCAAGCTCACCGGCATGTACGTGCTGTGCTCCACCTATCTGCTGGTCGCTGGCATCCACGCGGCGCGGGTATGGGAGCTGAAGGACGCGCGCGGGTACGACTACGTTGCCATGATGCAGGCGGACGGCCTGCTGGGCTTTCTCATCTTCTTCAAAATCCTGCAGTCCGTGCTGGAACTCTACGTGGTGTACACCATGAACTCCCAGATGCTTGAGGACGACCTGCGCACCGCCACGGCGCAGATCGAGCGCGTGGCCCAGACCGACGCCCTCACCGGCGCGCTGAACCGGCGCGGGCTGGACCTCCTGGGCGGCGAGGCGCTGCGCAAGTCCTACAGCGAAAAACAGCCTGTCTCCGTCATCATGCTGGACCTCGACTGGTTCAAGCAGGTCAACGACAGCCTGGGCCATGCGGCGGGCGACGAGCTGCTCGGCGACGTGGCTTCCCTGTGCCAGGGAGCCTTGCGCGCCGAGGACGTGTTCGCGCGCTTTGGCGGCGAGGAATTCGTGATCGTTGCGCCCTCTACCGGCGCCGAAGAGGCCGTGCGGCTGGCTGAACGGGTGCGCCAGACGGTTGAGGGCGCGCGCTTCGCCGCCACAAACGGGGAGACGGTCACGGCGAGTTTCGGCGTGGTCAGCGCCGATGCGGCCAGCCTGGACGAACTGCTCCAGAGGGCGGACGAGGCCCTGTATGCGGCGAAGCAGGCCGGACGCAACCGCGTCGTCATGGCCGGGCGGCAGGTCGGCAGCCTCGAAGCCCCGGCATAGGTCCCTCCGGAGGTCTCTCCCCAGCCGTTCTTGAGGGCCAAGCGGCAGCACGCCGCGCCACTCGGACCGTGGTCCTGATTTTCCGCCCTTTGGCGGCATGGGACCCCCTTGGCATAGGGGCCGCGCCGAGCATCATCAGGCCCGTAATGCCCGGGGCGCATGCTGCAAGATTGCGGGAAGTGCTTGACACGCCCCACATATTGAGATTCCATCTGTACGTAGAGTCCTTTTGGAGTAATGCTCGTGCCTATTCGCTGCGCCACAACGATGCAATCTGGCAAGACTCGGCAATACCTCGCCTTTTTCGCACTGTGCGTGGCGACGGTGCTGCTCTGCGTCTGGGCCTACCCGCAGGTGCGGCGCGGTCCGCTGCTCGTGGCCGCGTCGGAGCGGCTGCTGGCGCAGGGAAAAGAGCTTGAGGCCCTGGCCGCCCTGCGCGAGGCCATGCGTTTGGGCGGCGTGCCCATCGGCAGCGCCGGAGCCATGCTTGAGACAGCGCTCAAGGCGGGCGAGGCGGCCGTCGCCCGCGAGTTGACGCTGCTGCTCATGGACAAGGGCAGGCCGCTGGCTTCGGGCCTGGCGGGCCGCGCCGCCGGGCTGCTGGACGGCGCGGGCGACGCGTCCGGGGCGCTGGAGATTTTGGAGAAGCGCCGGGCCATGGGGCCGCTGGACACGCCGGAGGCCCTGCACCTTGGCGACCTGCTGCGCCGGGCGGGGAGCTACGACGAGGCCTTGGCCCTGTACGGCGAAGTGCTCAAAACAGAGCCGGGCAACACAGCGGCAGCCGCGGACCGCGCCGAGACCTTCATCTGGATGGGTCGCCACGCCGAGGCCGAAAAGGCCGCCCAGGAACTGCTGGCGCGCACCCCCGCTTCGCGTGCGGCGCGGCTTGTGCTGGCCCGGGCCAAGGCCGCAGGCGGCGACACCGAAGGCGCCATCGCCGAGTACCGGAAAATCCTGGGGGAGAGTCCGTGAGCATCGCCCACCGTTCCTGTCTCGCCAGCGTCCTGCTGGCCCTGCTGCTTCTTTCGTCGCCAGCGGCGCTGTTCGCGCAGACGCGGCTTCAGGCCGCCGAGCCCGGCCTGCCGCCAGCGCGCGACGACATGCCCGACTGGCAGACCCGCCTGGAGCTTGCCCGGCTGCTTACGCAGTCCGGACGCCACGCCGAGTCTGTGGAGCAGTATCGCCAGGTCCTGCGGGACAAGCCGGGCGAGGCCGAGGCGCGCATCGGGCTGGCCCGCGCCCTGTTCTGGAGCGGCAAGCCGAACGAGGCCGCCGCCGAATTGGCCAAGGCTCCGGTGGCTTCCCTCACCGCCGAGGACAGGCTGCTGCAAGCCGAACTGCATCTGGCCGCCGGACGCCACGACGAGGCCATCACCGCCCTGCGGGCGTATCTCGCCCTGCGCCCTGCGGACGTGAAGGCGCGCCTCAAGCTGGCCGACGTCCTTTCCTGGCGCAAGCGCCTGGACGAATCCCTGGCCGAGTACGAGAAGGTGCTGGCCGCCCTGCCGGAGGACCAGCAGGTGCGCCGCCGCTACGCACGCGTGCTCACCTGGGCTGGCCGCAACGACGATGCCATCCGGGAGTTGAGGAAGAGCCTTGGGAAATAGGCGCGCCAAAGGTTTCTTGGCCCCTTCTTTCGGGGCCGCGCTCTGCGCTCTGGCGCTTTGCGCCGTGGCGCTGGCCGCGCCAGGCAGCCTTGTGCCGCCTGCCGAGCGCATCTCCGACGCCGAGGCCCGCCTTGAACTGGCGCGCCTGCTGTCCGCTTCCGGGTCCGGCCAGGCCGAGGCTCTGGACCTCGTGCAGGCGCAACTGCGCCAGACGCCGGAGGATGCGGCGGCGCGGCTCGCCCTGGTGGAGCTGCTGGCCCGCGCGGGCAGGCTGGCCGAGGCCGAAGAGGCCCTGCGCGCCCTGCCCCCCAATATTTTGGCCCTGGCCGAGACCCAGGAGCGCATCGGCGATGCCTGGTTTGCCGCCGGGCGCATGGCCGAGGCCGCGCGCCACCTCAAGCTGGCGCTGGACGGCGGCCGCCCGGTGTCGCGCAAGCTGGCCCAGGCCCTGGCCTGGAGCGCAGACGCTAGACAGGCCCGGCCCCTGCTGGAGAAGCTGGTGGCGGACAATCCCGGCGATCATGAAATTGCGCTGCTGCTGGTGCGCGTGCGCCTGGCCGCCGGTGATGCCAGCGGGGCGGCTGCCCTGGCGCGGCAGTTGGCCCAGGCCGCGCCGGACAACGCGGGAGCCTTGGCCGAGCTGGCCGATGTGGAGGCCGCCCTGGGCCACGCCGCCAGAGCCAAGTCGCTGTACGAGAAGGCGCTCGCCCTGCCGGAAGGGGCCGGTCTGCTGCCGCGCCATGCCCAGACCATGCCGCTTTGGGGGGCCTTCGGGCGGGCCATCGCCATCCAGCGCCAGCAGGTGGCCCAGGGCAGAGCCGAGGCGCGCTTGCCCCTGGCCCTGGCCTACATCGCTGCCCAGCGCGGCGCCGAGGCCGAAGGCGTGCTGCGCGGGCTTCTGCGCGAGGGCCTGGCCCCGCAGGCGCGGCTGGCCCTGGCGCGGCTCAAGCTGGAGCAGGAGGAGCCGGACGCGGCCCTTGAGACGCTGACGCCGCTCCTGCCGGTGGACGCATCAGCCAGCGTCCCGGCTGAACAGGCCCGCGAGGCCGTGGCCCTGGCCGCTCAGGCGCACCGGAAGCGCGGCGCGCCGCAGGACGGGCTGGCCCTCTTGTCGCGCCTGCCGTCCACCGCCGAACCCGCGCTGCGCGCGCGGCTGCTTGCGGCGGCGGGCAGGGAAGGGGAGGCCCGGGCGTTGCTTGCCCAGGCGCGCGCCGCCGATCCGAAGGATGCCGAAGTCTCTTTCCTGGCCCTTGGCAAGCAGGCCGCCGCACCGGCCCAGCTGGACGCCCTGACAGCCCCGGGAGCACGCACCCCGGCGGAGCTTACCGCCTGGGCCGCGCTCTGCGCCGAAAAGGGCTGGCGCGAGGCCGCGCTGCGCTGCCTGCGGGCGGCCCTGGCCGCGGATGCGGAATATTTTCCGGCGCGCATGGCGCTCGCCGAAACCCTGGCCGCGGATCGCCAGTACGCCGCCGCCCTGGTTGAGCTGGACAGGCTGGCCGTCGAGTTTCCCGATTCCTCCAAGGTGCTGCTCACCCGCGCGCGCGTGCTCTCCTGGGACAGGCGCTACGACGAGTCCCAGGCCGCCTACGCCGCCCTGGCCCAGGCCGACGCCTCCGACCCCGTGCCCGTGCGCGAGGCCGCGCGCGTGCATTTCTGGGCCAAGGAGCGCGCCGAGGCGCTGGCTTCCTATGCCCGGCTGCTGGAGCCGTCCGTGGACGCCCGCCTGGCTGCCGAACTCGCCAAGGCGGCGCGGGACAGCGGCGACGCGGGCCTTGCCTCCACGGCCCAGGAGTTGGCCCAGGCCGCACAGGCCGGCTCCGGATACCGGCGCTACGAGGGCCTGAGCCTGGGCGGACAGGCCGGGCCTCCGGGCCAGACCGCGTCCACGGTGCAGGGAGTGGAGCGCGCCGTTGCCGACCTGCTGCCCGCCTACCGCATCCAGAAGGGCGCGGCCCTTGAGGCCGAGGCCAAGAATCTGTCCTTTGACCGGCGCTTCAGCCGGTCCCTGCCGGTCTACGGGGAATTGCTGGCGTTTGAGCCCGGCAACCAGGAAGCCCGCTTCGACCAGGGGCAGGCCGCCTGCGCCCTGGGCCTGTGCAGCCAGGAGCGGCAGGCCTACGCGCGCCTGCTGGAGATCGACCCCCTGAACACCCTGGCGGGCGCGGCCCAGGAACGCCTGGAGCGCCGCACCGCGCCCGCGCTCTCCCTGCGCCACAACATCTGGCACGAGGAGGGCCGGGGCAGCCTTGCGCGCATCCTGCGCCAGCGCACCGACCTGGGAGCTTCCGCCTCCCTGGCCGACGACCACCGCCTGAGCCTGACCCAGCACCGCTGGTACGAGAGCCCGCGCGGCACGCAATCCTATGAGGCGCTGGGTCAAACGCTTGCATGGGAAGGCGTGTTCAGCTCCTCCCTGCGCGCCGCGGCCGCCTGGACCAACAAGCGCTACACCATGGGGAACCTGGACAACGTGGACACGGGCCGCATCCGACTGGAGCTGAACCTGGACGATGCGGCGCGCCTGGGCCTGGGCTTTGAGCGCGTGGAGGAGCTGGCCAACCAATATGCGCTGAGCCAGGCTTCCCTGTCCGACAATCTCTTTGCGGACCTGCTGCTCATGCCCTCGCGCCAGTGGGAGATCGCCGCCGAGCTGCGCGGCAAAAACTACAGCGACGGCAACCTGGCCGACATGCAGAAGCTCTCGGTGAGCTACAGCCTTACGGACCACCCGCGTCAGCTCAAGGCCACCCTGTCCGGAGAGCGGCGCAACACCCAGAAGAAGAGCGAGGAGCTCTCCGCCGGGGCCACGCTGGTGGACATCCGCCGGCCGTACTGGACCCCGCAGGACTACACGGCCGCATCCTTCATGCTGGAATGGCGGCACGACCTCGCGGAGTTGCAGTTCTGCGGCGCGGCCCAGCACTGGTATGCCCTGCGCGCGGCAACCGGCACGGATTCGGAGGACAACCCCTCGGTGCGCCTTGAGGCCGAGTGGCGGTACGAGTTCGCTGAGCGCTTGAGCCTGGAGGCCAGGGGCCTTGTGCACCGCTCGCCCCAGTGGGACGCGGACGGCCTGTGGCTGGGCCTGGGCCTGGGGTTCTAAGGGGGAGTCATGGCGGGCACGCTGCGCACGAAGATCTTCACCCTGACCCTGACGGCGGCCATGCTGTCGATCTTCCTCTACCTCATGGCGCGCACCACGCTCTTCGTCATCTCCGCGCAGCTTTGGCAGGAAATCGCCGTGGGCGGGCTGCTGCTGCTGGCGGAGGGTTTCACCATGCTCCACGCCTTCGGCTATTTTCTGAACATCCACCACGGCCTCGCGGCGACGGATGCCCCGCGCATCACCCGCGACACGGTGCCCGAGCTTGAGACCTACCCGCCCGTGGCCATTGTGGTGGCCTCGTACAAGGAGCCGCTGGACGTCCTGGAGGACACCCTCACCTGCTTCTACAACCTCACCTATCCGAACAAGCACATCTATTTTCTGGATGACACGCGCTACGACAAGCCCGGCGAGGATCCCAGGCAGATGGCCGAGTACCGGGCCAGCATCGACGAGCTGTGCCAGCGCATCGGCGTGAACCTCTTCCGCCGCCCCTGGCGCGGGGCCAAGGCGGGCATGATCAACGACTTTCTGGACTATCTGGAAGGCAGGCCCGTGGCCGAGGCCGTGCTCACCTCCTTCGAGGAGCTGGCCAGGGACCCGGAGGAGGAGACCGAGCGCTACGTCATCGTCTTTGACGCGGACATGAACCCCCTGCCGGACTTCGTGGAGCCGCTGGTGGCCTTCATGGAGAAGTACCCCAGGCTGGCCTTCATCCAGACGCCGCAATACTACTCCAACTTCGAGGCCAACCTGGTGGCCAAGGCCGCGGGACTCCAGCAGGCCGTGTTCTACGAGTACATCTGCGAGGGCAAGAGCGCCCAGGACGCCATGTTCTGCTGCGGCACCAACGTCATCCTGCGGCGGCAGGCCCTGCTCGACGTGGGCGGGTTCGACGAGACCTCGGTGACCGAGGACTTCGCCACCTCCCTGCGCTTCCACATCGGCGGCTGGAGCAGCGCCTACCTGAACAAGATCTGCGCCTTCGGCATGGGGCCGGAGGATCTGGGCGGCTATTTCAAGCAGCAGTTCCGCTGGGCGCTGGGCACCGTGGGCCTGTTGCGCTCCATCGGGATCGAGTTCCTGCGCGGGCCTTCGCGCCTGCCAGCGGCCAAGTGGTGGGAATACTTCCTCTCCGGCACGCACTACTTCGTGGGCTGGGTGTTCATCGTCATGGCCGTCTGTCCGGTGCTGTACCTGTTCACCGATACGCCCAGCTACTTCGCCCGGCCGGAACTGTATTTCCTGTTCTTCCTGCCCTACATCATCCTCACCGGGACCATCTTCCTGTACTCCATGAGCCAGCGCAAGTACGGCTTCCGCGAGCTGGGGCAAGGCATCCTGCTGCAGGCCATCACCTTCCCGGTGTACATGAAGGCTTCGCTTTTGGCGCTGCTCGGCGTGCGCGGCAGCTTCGGCATCACGCCCAAGGGCGGCAGCACCTCCCTGCCCATGTACCGGCTCTGGCCGCAGCTTGGCCTGGCCCTGGCCTGCCTGGGCGCCTTCGCCTGGGGCATGTTGCGCGTCTACCACGGCGACGGCCCGCTCTTGGCCCTGCTCACCAACTCGGCCTGGTGCCTGTATCACTTCGGCATCCTGGCGAGCACGCTGCACTTCAACTTTCCGGAGGTGGCCGAATGAGGCGCACGCTGCTCGCGGCCCTGCTGCTGCTCTCGCTGTGCGCCTGCGGGTCCAGCGCGCCGATTCCCCGCAGCACCCCGGCCTTTGGCGTGGCCCTGGACGGCTTTCCCGTGACCCCGGCCATGCTCGACGCGGCCAAGGTCTCCACGGGCCTGCCCGTGCGGCTTGTGCAGTTCTATGTCCAATGGCCGGAGAACGCGGCCGGACCGTGGGACGCGGACATGGCCGGCCTGGACGCCAGCCTCATGGCCGTGCGGGAGGCCGGGGCCGTGCCCTGCGTCACCTGGGAGCCCATGAGCATCGGCGCTGGCGGGCGCGAGACGGTCATCCCGGCGGCGCGCATCCTGGCCGGGGAGTTTGATGCCTACATCGCGGAATACGCCCGGCGCGTGCGGGGCTTCGGATCGCCGGTGCTGCTGCGCCTGGCGCACGAGATGAACCTGGCGCGCTATCACTGGGGCTCCGACGCCAGCGGCTACGGGCCGGAGAGCCCCAGGCTGTACCAGGCACTGTTCCGCCATGTGCGCGCCGTGTTCCGCGCCCAGGGGGCGGAGAACGCGCTGTTCGTGTTCTGCCCCAACGTGGACTCCATTCCCGCCGCGGCCTGGAACACCGCCGCCGCCTACTACCCCGGCCACGACGCCGTGGATGTGCTGGGCATGGACGGCTACAACTGGGGCACGGCCCACACCAAGGCCATTCACGGCTATGACAGCTCGTTTCGCAGCTTCGCGGCGATTTTCGGTCCGCTGCATGAAGAGCTGCGCGCCCTGGCGCCCGGCAAGCCGGTGATGGTCTTTGAGACGGCCTCGGCCTCGGCCGGGGGCGACAAGGCCCGCTGGGCGGCGGACGCCTTTGACACGGCCTCGGCCTGGGGGCTCTGGGCCGTGGTCTGGTTCGAGGTGGACAAGGAGCTGGACTGGCCATTGCGCAAGAACGCCCCGGCGGATCCGGTCCCGGGCGTGCGGCCGCATGTGACGGACGACCCGGCCTGGCTCGCCGGGCTTCTGGGGGCGCGGCCATGACCAAGACGCAGCGGCGCGAGAAACGGCTGGACGTGGACTCCGTGGTGCTGCCCTTTTTGGGCTCGCGCGCGGCGGACTACCAGACCTTCGAGTATCTGCTTCAGGACGTGAGCCCCGGCGGGGTGGGGTTGTGCCTGCCGCGCTGGCTTACCGCCCGGGAGCTGTTGCGCCAGGGCGAGCGGGTGCACCTGCACCTGCCCTTTGAGCTGGGCGGGCGGATGCTGCAAAGCGGCGTGGTGAGCTGGGCGCGCTGGGACGAGGACGAGGAGTCTCAAATGGCCGGGGTGCTGCTCGACGCCGCCGCGCCGACGCTCTATCCGGTGTTCTTGTCCATGGCCAGCCAGCAGATTTCCATCGATCTGGCCGGCTTCAACGGCCTGGAGCGCATCCTGGCCCGGGTGCTCAAGGACTCAATGCTGCTCAAGCGCGGCATCCTGGTATACCTGAAGCACCTCTCGGCCTACTTTTCCCGCGTGTGCGACCTGGACCGCGAGGAGTATCTCATGTTCCGCGAGAGCATCATGGACGAGGTGCGCCAACACGTGCAGACGCACATGGCCTCCCTGTCGGACTTGCTGCGCCAGGCCGAGGAGAACGGCGAGGCGGCCCTGGAGCGGCTGGATCTTGACGAACTGCGCCGGGCCATGGACCCGGAGCTCTACATCGACATGTTCAGCGCCGCCCTGGGCGACGAGACCGTGCGGCTGTTCCTCAAGGCCGTCAAGGAGTTGGAGCGCAAGCTCTTGTCCAACTACAACACCTGCGTGCTGCTCTACATCAACTCACTTTGATCCCTTCGGAAAAGCCTTGCGCAGGACCAGGACGTTGTCCTGGTCTCCGGCCTTGTAGCCCACGCTGTCCGCCGCCTTGCGGATGAGATAGAGCCCCATGCCGCCTTCGGGCAGCTCGTTTATGGAGCGGGGCGCGACAAGGTCGTTGGCGAGCTTTCCGGTGTCCTCCAGCGGCGCGCCGCGGTCCTGCACGCAGATGACGAGCCCGGTGTCGTTGACCGCCAGGGTCACCCGCACGGTGCCGTCCGGCTTGCCTTTGTAGGCGTGTTTGATGGAGTTGTTGGCCGCCTCGCACACGGCCAGCTCCAGGGCGTCCACGTCCTCGCCTGAGAAGGGCAGGCCCTGGCAGATGCCGCGCACGGCCAGTCCCAGCAGACGCACCAGCTCAAGGCGGCTGGCGATGCTCAGGTGGATGCCGTCCATCTGCCTATCCCGGCTTTGCGCTGGAGGAGAGCGCGGCCACGGCCTCGGCCTCTGTGCCGAAAATGCGGAACACGCCCCGGTCCAGCCGGGTGATGGCGAAGAGCTTGCGCACCTTGTCACCCAGGCAGCACACGGCCATCTCGCCATGCCCGCCAAGCGTCTTCATGCTCGACATGAGCGAGGCCAGGCCGCTGGAGTCCATGAAGTCCACGTCCTCCAGATTGAGCACGAAAAGCGTGCCGCCCTGCTGGATGAGGTCCACCATGTACCCCTTGAACCGGGGCGCGGCGGCGGCGTCCAGGCGCTGGCCCTTTATGCCCACCACGGTGACGCCCTGCTCGACCTTGTTCACGAAATCCATAAGCCCTCCTGGTTCAAATTCTGCTGAAGCGGACGCAGACGAGTGAGATGTCGTCGTCCGGCGGACGGCCATCGGCATGGGCCTGGAGTGCGCCGGTGAGAGTTTGGAGAACCTGCTCCGGCGAAGCGTTGCCCGAAGTCTGGAACAGCGTTTCTAGCACTTCCATGCCGAACTGCGCACCCTGGGGGTTTTCCAATTCGGTGACGCCGTCGGTGTAGACAAGCAGAGTATCGCCCTCGCCAATCGCGAGCCGCCCGGAAACGTAGGAGTCCCCAAGTCCCAGGCCCACCAGGGTGCCGCCCTCTTCAAGCCGCTCCAGGCCGCCCCCGGCGCGCAGCAGCAGCGGCGGCGGGTGCCCGGCGTTGCAGTAGGTCAAAACGCCGCTGAAGGGCTCGTACACAAAATAGAACATGCTGAAGAACTTGTCGAAGCGCTCCAGGGGGAAGGCGGCGTCCAGCATCCGCAGCACGACCTCCGGCGACCTGGGCTCGTCGAGGGTCTTGTCCACGAACATTTCGCCCGAGGGAGAAAGCTCCTGGGCCACGGAGACCGACACCAGCGCGGCGGGAACGCCGTGGCCGCTCACGTCCACCATGTAGAGGCCCGTGTGTTGCGAGCCCAGGCAGACCAGATTGAAGATGTCCCCGCCGATGGTGGCGCTTGGCATGAAGCGGAAGTCGGACTCGATGCCCAGGGAGCAGGTGCCCTCACTGGGCAGCAGGCTGCGCTGAATCTCGGCTGCGGCCTCCATGTCGGCGTCCAGGATCTTTTGCCGCGCCGCGAGTTCGGCATTGGCCGCCTCCAGTGATTCGCGCGCGCGGACGCGGTCCGAGATGTCGCGCAGGATGCCCGCGAACAGGCGTTCCCCGCCGCTGCTGAACTGGCTGAGGGAAATCTCAAGCGGGACGATGGAGCCGTCCTTGCGCTGGCCGTGGACCTCGCGGCCACCCAGGCCGATGACATGGGGTTCGCCGGTGCGCGCGTAGCGCTCCATATAGCCCGGGTGTTCGCTGTGGTAGGGTTCGGGCATTATCAGCGTGAGGTTTTGTCCCACAAGCTCGCCCAACTCGTAGCCGAAGGTCCGGCAGGCCGCTGGATTGGCCATGAGGATGCGGCCGCCCTGGTCGGCGGTGAAGATGGCGTCCACGGCTGTCTCCAGAATGGCGGAGAGCCTGCCTTCGCTTTCGCGCAGGGCCTGTTCCGTCTTGAGCCGCGTGGAGATGTCCACCGCTATGCCCAGGAAGCCCACGGGGCGCCCGTCGGCGTCGCGTATGTCCGTGATCACCAGTTCCACCGGAATGTGGCCGCCATCCTTGCGAATGAAGGTTGAGCGGCGGGCCTCGTAGCCCCAGTCGCGGGCCATGCCCACAAGCCGGTCGACGCCCTCCACGGGACGGTTCAGTTCCGCGGCCAGCCGCGCGCCGTGCTCCTCCAGCTCCCGCGTTGGGTGCAGAAGCTCCGGCGTGCGCAGGCCCACCAGTTCCTCGGCCGTGTACCCCAGCATGTTCTCCGCGCCACGGTTGAACACGGTGATGAGCCCGTCCGTGTCCGTGGCGATGATGGCGGCCTGGCTGGCGGCGTTGATGAGGCCCACCAGCTGCGCCGAGTCGGCCTCGGCAAGCTTGCGCTTGGTTATGTCCTGATGCGTGCCGGACATGAGCAGCGGCTTGCCGTCCTCGGTCCTGGTGGCGACCTTGCCCCGGTCCAGCACCCAGACCCAGCCGCCGTCCTTGTGGCGCATCCGGCATTCGAACTCGTAATAGTCCAGCGCGCCCGCGAAGTGACGCCCGAGCAGCTCCATGGAGCGCTTGAGGTCCTCCGGGTGCGCCAGCCGCGCCCAGGTCTCGATGCCCACCGGGGCCAGTTCCTCACAGCTGTAGCCGACGATTGCGGCCCAGCGCTCGTTGATTTCAAGCTCGCCGGTCTGGACGTTCCATTCCCAGGTGCCGACGTTGGTGCCCTCAATGATGTTGGCCAGCCGCTGGCGCTGCGTGGCCAGCAGCTCGGCGCTGCGCTTGCGTTCGGTGATGTCCTGGAACACCACCACCGCGCCTACGATCTCGCCGTCGCGCCGTTGCGGGTGGGACCGGTACTCGGCCGGAAAGCTTGTGCCATCGGCGCGCCAAAGCAGTTCGTCGTCCGCATGGGTGCCTTCGCCTTGCTGGAACGCCTGATAAATTCGGCAGTCAAGCACGTCAAAGGCCGAGCCATCCGCGTGGGAATGGTGGATAAGCTCGTGCATGTTCCGCCCCAGGACATCCTTGTCGCTGGCATAGCCCAGCGCCCGCAGGCAGGCTGGGTTGCAGAAGGTGCAGTTCCCCTTGGTGTCGATGCCGTAGAGCGGTTCCCCGGTCGACTCCAGGATCAGGCGGGTGTGCTCCTCGCTTGCGCGCAGTTCCGCGGTCATGGCGTTGGCCAGGGCGAGGGCCTTGGCGCGGGTGTTCAGCAGGATGAAGGTGATGATGCTGAGCAGCAGACTGGTGCTGAGCCCGCCCGCCAGCACCATGCGCGGCACGGTTCGGTCCACCCCGGCCTCGAAGTCCGGCAGGGACTGGAAGGACAGCCGCCAGTCGTGCCCGAAGGTGAACAGGCTGCGCTCGGAGCGGAACATGGGGCGGCGCCGGGGCGAGGGCTGCTCCCTCAGGGCCTTGCTGCGGAACATCAGCGCGTCCGCGGAAGGCGTGAGCCCGTCGTACACCTCAAGCCCAACTCCGGAGATGGACTTGAGGGCCAGGCCGCGCATGAAATCGTTCATGCGGAACGGGCTGTACACATAGCCGCGCAGGGCCGCCCGGCGTTGTTCCACCGTGAAGAGCGGTGCGCCGGGGGCATAGTGCGGCAGGTACATGAGAAAGCCCGCCTGCACGCCCTCGTCCGTCTCCTGCATCAGGGTCACCTTGCCGCTGATCTCTGTCCTTCCCGTGTCGCACGCGCGGGCCATGGCCATGCGGCGCACGGGCTCGCTGAACATGTCGAAGCCGAAGGCCCGCTGATTGCGGGCATCGAAGGGTTCCAGGAAGACGATGGGCGTGTAGAGTTGGCGGCGACCGGGCGGCTTGATGGAATAGTCTGGAAAGCCCTGGGCGCGGATGCTCTGCTGGTGCCCGGCCAGTTCTTCGGGCCGGACCAGCGGGGTGTAGCCTATGCCCTGGATGCCGGGATAGTTGTGCTGCAGTTCAAGGGCGGCGACGTATTCGCGCCATTGTTCGCGGCTGACCCGGTCCATGGAGGAGAACAGCGCCAGCCCGCCGCGCAGGGCCATCTGGTATGTGTCCACGCGGTCCTCGATGGCGAAGGCGACCTCGGCCGCGCGGGCCTCAAAGCGCTCCCTGGCGAGTTCGTCGGTGAGGGAATCGGCGTTGCGCCAGCCGACAAGGGTGACGAACAGTCCGCACACGAGCATCCCCACAGCCGCGAGCACATGCCAGGGGATCGGATGCGCTGGCCGGACGGGTTTGCCGGGCCGCACGTCGGTGGGGGACTTCTGTTCGTCCGCGTTGCTCATGTCGCCTCGGGGTGCTTCGCGTCCATTGGGGGGGACGCTCCCATACTTGACGAAATGCAGGCTTCTGGCAACAGAAAAGCGTGCACGGCGCGCCAGCCGCAGGGGAGGCGCTTCCGCCGCCGCCGGGTTTTGAAGGTCGCCTGCCGCCCATGATCGTGCTATTGCCCGTGCAAAGGGGCGGACCAAGCCCTGCCCCCGGAGGCGCCTTATGGACGCGCAACAGCTGCTGCTTTTGGCCGATCTGGTGCTTGCCGTCCATGCGGCTCTGGCTTTTTTTCTTGCGTTTGGCCTTCTCGCCATCCTTTTCGGCGGGCCGCTGGGCTGGGGCTGGGTGCGGGGCCGGGTCTTTCGGCTGATGCATCTCACCGGCATGGCGATCGTCGCGGCGGAAGCCCTGCTCGGCATCGCCTGCCCGTTGACCGGGTTCGAGAGCGCCCTGCGCAGCGCGGCGCAGGCCCCGGCCTACGGCCAGAGCTTCATCGCGCACTGGCTGGGGCGGCTGTTGTTCTACGATTTCGACGAGCGCGTGTTCGCCACGGCGTATCTGGCGGGTTTGGCTTTGACCGTGTGGGCGTGGCGGCGGTGGCCGGTGCGGAAAAGGAAAGCAGGAGAAGGGGGGCGCGGATGATCAGGAAGCTCGTGTTTGCGCTGGCGTTGGTGGCCTTGGCTCTGCCCCTTGGGCTGGCGCGGGCCGGAAGTGCGGAGGTGGAGACGGCGCATTTCAGGGTTCAGGACAACACGGGCACCCTTGGCCAGGAGCGGCTGTCCGCTTTTGCCGCCCGGGTGGAGGCCAGCCTGGCCGCCGTCCTGGAGCTTTGGAATATTGACGCCCAGATGGCGAGCCAGGGCAAGATTCGCGTGCTCTATGACGAGCCCCTGCGCGGTCAGTGCACCGCGACGTTTTTCCAGCCAGGCGGCCCCGCCTCAGGCACGCCACGGAGCGTGCGTGTGTTCGGCTGCGCCGAGGCCCCGTTGATGCTGGCGCACAAGCTCACCAGCGCGCTCATGCCGCAGCCGGACAAGCTGTTGCGCAATATGTGGGGCGCGCTTTCGGAAGAACGCGTGGGCGACCCGGCGAGCTTTCCGGCCTGCGGGCAGGAGGTGGACGACTGGGTGCGGGCCGCCGCCCGCTCCGGCATGCGCATTCCGCTTGCCGAACTCGGCCCGGACCATGAATCCTGGGGCATGCGCGACGAGGGAAACGGCAGGCTGCGGCCCTTTGACCGTCCGCGCCAGCAGCGGGCCTATGCCGAGGCGGCCTCATTCGCGAACTATCTGGCCGCGACCTATGGCCTGGAGGCGCTGAAGCGGTTGCAGCGGCTCTCGCACACCTCGAGCGCCCGTCCCTGGCGCGAGGCCCTGGGCGCGGACCTGGACGAGCTGGAGGCGCGCTGGCTCGAGTCCCTGCGGGAGGGCGCTTCCGGCCGCGAAGAGCGGGTGGGACGCCTGGTGCGTATCCTCAACGCCGGTCCCGGCGACCCTTGCGAAAGGGCAAGACGGATGGCAGGGCAGGGGAGATAGGCTCTTCTGTGAGATGCGGTGGTGGGTCTCGAAATATTGTGACTAGGTACAGATGGTTAGGCTGAATCGTCCGATGTCCGAGTTTCATGGAGGGAACCATCGTGACAGGTACTTCTGAAAGTACAAATCCGACTAATACTACCGTATTTGTCATGACCAAAAAGATGGTTGCTGAATTTGATGAAAAGATGAGTGGTTTGTTGTTCCGCTGGCATAGGCTAGGGTATGGAGGGGAGATGGAGATAGAGCGGCCCAATGGCAAAAAGATAAGTTACGCAGGCGTTGGTTTCGATGGTTCGCCAAGGGAGGTCTATTGGGGCACATGGTCTGAAGATTTCTTTCAAGATGAGGTTCCAAAGATATTGTCAAATGTTGCTGACTTTGCCATTCGGGCAGAGGAAGATGTCTCGAAGTCAATTGATGAAGCAGTTAACTCGCTCATCCGATTGATTGAGAAGTTTTATAGGGAGATGGTGAGGGTTGACCAACGGTTGATGGGGGATGGCGTTCGTGTCGGTGTAAGGCGCGATGCAACAGTAAAAATAGAATCCATCAAAGAATATACGCGAGCTGTTGCTGAGTTGATGAAGCGAATGAGTGCCACTCAATGTCAACAACGCTTAGACGCGAATGACAGTAAAGAATTATTTGGCTTGAGGCCGAGCCTTTGGGGTTTTTCTATTGACTTAAAAGAATTATTTCGAAGGATCAAAAAGAAAATTAGGAGGGTACAGGACGGCAAAGAAAAGGCTTAAGCCCCCTGTTTCGCAAGCTCCTTCAGCTTGGCGAAGCAGGATTCCAGCGGCTCGTTGTCGGCCACGTGCTGCTGCAGGAAGGCGTTGATGGGCGAGACCATGGCGATGGCGCGGTCCACGTCCGCGTTGGCGCCTTTCTGGTACGCCCCGATGTTCACCATGTCCTCCACGCGCTTGAAGGTGCTCATGAGCCGCAGCACCGTGCGCCCGGCCTCGATGTCCTCGCGCGGCACGACCTCGCTGCGCAGACGGCTGATGCTCTTGAGCACGTCGATGGCCGGAAAGTGCGCCTGGTCGGCCAGCTCGCGCGTCAGCACGATGTGTCCGTCAAGAATCGAGCGCACCGCGTCGGCAATGGGCTCGGTAAAGTCGTCGCCATCCACAAGCACTGTGTACACCCCGGTGATGGAGCCCCTGGCGCTCTTGCCCGCGCGCTCCAAGAGCTGCGGCAGCTGGGCGAACACGCTGGGCGTGAACCCGCCGCGCGTGGGCGGCTCGCCCGCGGCAAGGCCCACCTCGCGCCCGGCCATGGCGAAGCGCGTCACGGAGTCCATCATCAAGAGCACGTCGAGCCCCTGGTCGCGGTAGTACTCGGCCACGGCGGTGGCGGCAAAGGCCGCGCGCATGCGGATGAGCGGGCTCTTGTCGCTTGTGGCCACGATGACCACGCTGCGCGCCATGCCCTCCGGCCCCAGGTCGCGCTCGATGAATTCCACCACCTCGCGGCCGCGCTCGCCCACCAGGCCGATGACGTTGATGTCGGCCTTGGTGTAGCGGGCCATCATGCCCATGAGCGTGCTTTTGCCCACCCCGGAACCGGCCATGATGCCCACGCGCTGCCCTTTGGCGAGCGTCAGCAGGCCGTTGATGGCGCGCACGCCCACGTCCAGCGGCTGGTCGATGCGCGGGCGCTCCATGGGGTTGGGCGGGTCGCGGTAGAGCGGCACGTAGGCCTCAGGCGCGAACATGCCCTTGCCGTCGATGGTCTCGCCAAAGGCGTCCAGGGTGCGGCCAAGCAGACCGGGTCCGACCGGAAAATGCGGCGGCGAGGCCGAGTTCATGATCAGGCTGCCCGGGCGCACGCCGCGCAGGTCGCCATAGGGCATGAACAGGCAGGAGCCTTCCTTGAAGCCGACCACCTCCGCCGGGATGGGCGTGGAGTCGCGGTCCTCGGGCAGCAGGTGGCACACCGAGCCCACAGGCGGGCGGATGCCCTGGCCCTCGGCCACAAGGCCCACCACGCGGGTGACCTTGCCAAAGGTTTGACAGAGATTCAGGTCGTCAATGGCCTGGCACACGGCTTCAGGATTGAGGGCCACGCGCTTCCTCTCTGGCCTGGGCCAGGTCTTCCGGCAGGGCCAGCTGGTCCAGATAGGGCTCCAGCAGGGCCACGCGGTTGCCTATGGCGTTGTCGGCCAGCATTTCCGGGGTCTCCAGCACCACGCCGCCCATATCCAGGCCCGGGTCTGTGGCGAGCTTCCATTGGCCGAGGTCCGGGTGCCTGGCCTGGATGGCCTGCATGAGGCTTTGCGCCAGCTCGAAGTCCTGCGGGGCCACCTTGAGGGTGAACTCGCGGTGGGCGTCGAGCCGGGAGCAGGCCTCGTCCATGAGGCGCTCCAGAATCTCGGCGCGGCGGGTTTCCATCTCCACGCCCAGGGCCTTTTTGGTGAAACTCTTGGCCAGGGTGGCGAAGTCCTTGCGGCGCGCCTCCCAGACCTCCTGTCCCAGGGTCTGGATGCCTGCCAGGAGCGCGCCCATGGCCTGCACGTGGGCGTCCACCTCGGCGTCCAGGCGCAGCTGGGCCTCGGTCTCGGCCTCGGCCTTGGCCTGGGCAACGGCGGCGGCCACCTCGGCGCTCGCGGTGTCGCGGATCGCCTGGGCCTCCGCCTGGGCCTTGTGCAGGGCCTGGTTGATGATTTCGCGCGCCAGGGCCTCGGCCTTCAGCTTGCAGCGGCCGATGTACTCGGCCTCCGTGGCCTCGTCCCACACGGGGCGGTGGCGCTTGCCCTCGATCTCCTGAATGGTCATGAAGCCCGCGCCGGGCGAGTCGCAGCCCAGGAGCACGCGGCCGGAGTAGCGCGGCGCTTCCTTCTGGGAGGACTCCAGGGGCGACGCCGGGGGCGTGGCCGGAGGAGGGGCCTGGGGCGCGGTGTCGATGGTATTAGATGAATTCATCGCCGCCGCCTCTGCTTATGGCGATGCGGCCCTCGGTTTCGAGGCGGCGCACCGTCTTGACGATGTTCTGCTGGGCACCCTCCACCTCGGAGAGCTTCACCGGGCCCATGATCTCCAGATCTTCGCGGATCATGCTTGCGGCGCGTTCGGACAGGTTCTTGAGGAACTTGTCCTTGAGGTCGTCGGAAGCGCCCTTGAGGGCCTTGGTCAGCTCCTCGTTGGAGATGTCCTTCAAAAGCTCGCGGATGCTGCGGTCGTCCAGGGCCTTGATGTCCTCGAACACGAACATGAGGTTCCTGATGTCGTCGGCCATCTGCTGGCTCTCTTCCTCGATCTCGGAGAGCACTTCCTCTTCCGTGGCGCGGTCCACGGCGTTGAGGATTTCGGCCACGGCGTTGACGCCGCCGACCTTCTTGCCTTCCTTGCCGCCCATGGCGATGAGCTGGCTTTGCAGCACCTTGTCCACCTCGTGGAGCATCTCCTCGGCCACGGCCTCCAGCTTGGCCAGGCGCATGAGCACTTCCGGCCGCACGCCGCTGGGCAGGTTGGAGAGAAGTTCCGCGGCCTGGTCCGGGTGCAGGTGGCCCAGAATGAGGGCCAGGGTCTGCGGGTGCTCGTTGCGGAGAATCTGCGCCAGGATGCGCGGGCTGACGTTGGACAGCTCCTGGAAGGGCGTGGGGCCGGTGTCGATCTCCAGGCTGTCGAGGATGTACTTGGCCGTTTCGGAATCAAGGGCCTTGGTCAGCAGGCGCTTCACCTGGTCCGCACCGCCGGTGAGCGTTTCCGCGCCGTAGGTGATGGAGTCGTTGAACTCCCTGAGCACATCGACCACGTCCTCGCGGGACACGGAATCGATGTCCAGCATGGCCTTGGACACGGAGGCGATTTCTTGACGCTCCATGCGCTTGAAGGCCTCGGAGGTGAACTTCTCACCGAGGGCGAGCATGACGATGGCCGTCTTCTGGGGGCCGGTGAAGCTTGCCACGTTCCTATGCCTCCTGCCTGGCCCACGACTTCAAGAGCCGGATGGCCTGGTCCATGTTCTGTTCCGTCAGCTGCACGGCCTGGGTCTTCAGAAGCTCCAGGCGGCGGGCGGTGTCCAGGGCCTCCTCGGGAACTTCAAGACTTTCCTCGATGGCCAGGCGCTCATCGGTGCTCGGCAGACTCGCCACTTCCTCAACCTCCTCCTCGGCAACCTTGGGCCGGATAAGGGCCATGACCACGGGACGGACCACCAGGATCAGGAAGAGGAAGATCAGCAGGCCCGACAGGATGGGCTTGCCCAGCTTGCCGCCCAGGTCGATGAAATTCCGCACCAGGGAGGAGGCTTCGCCCAGGTCGGCCGCGCCAAAGGCGATGCTCGAAACCTCGATGGTGTCGCCACGATCCTTGTCAAGGCCGACGGCGCTTGAGACCAGGCTGCGGATGCGGGTCATCTCCTCCTCGCTCCTGGGCACGTAGGTCATCTGGCCGGTCTTCTCGTCCTTGGTGTACGTGCCGTCGACGATAACAGCAACCCCCAGGCGCTTCAACTCGCCCACGGGGGAGACGATGTTCTGCTCCTCGCGGTCGATCTCGTAGTTGGTGGTGCGCGTCTCGCGGCTGGAGTCCTGGGAGCTTTGGGTGCCGGTGAAGCCGTCGCCCCGGAAGTTGGCCTCGGGCACGGCGCCGTCGAGGTTGGCGCGCCCGGCGACCGTCTCCTCGCTGCGGCTCTCGCTGCGGACCACCTGGCCATCGGGGTTGAACACTTCCTTCTTGATGGTCTTGTGGCTGAAATCAAGGTCGGTGTTGACGCGGGCGATGATCTTCTGCGGGCCGACGACCGGGGTCAAGAGCTCCTCGATGCGGCGCTCGATCTTGCGCTCCATCTGGGCCTTGAACTCCAGCTGGGTGGTGTTCATGCCCGCGGTCTCGTCGTCGGCGGGCTGGTAGAGCGGCTGGCCGTTCTGGTCGGAAATTGTGATGCGCTTCTTGTCCATGCCCTCCACGGCCATGGTCACAAGATTGACGATGCCCTGCACTTCCTTGGGCTCGAGCTTGCCGTCCTTCTCCTTGAGCTGCAATACCACCGAGGCCGAGGGCGTGGTCTGCTCCTCGATGAACAGGCTCTTCTTGGGCACCACCAGGTGCACGCGGGCGCTCTCGATCTTGGGGAACTCCGAGATGGTGCGGGCCAGCTCGCCCTGGAGCGCGCGCTGGAAATTGATGTGCTGCACGAAGTCGGTCTGCCCGATCTTGACGTCGTCGAAAATTTCAAAGCCGATGCCCTGGCCGTGGAGGTTGCCCTCGCTGGCGACCTTGAGGCGCAACTCGTACACGCGCTCGGCCTGCACCAGCACCGTCTGGCCGTTGTCCTCCAGCTGGTAGGGCTCCTTGGTGGCCTTCAGCACGTTGACGACCTTGGAGGCGTCCTCGCTGGAGAGCTTGGTGTACAGCACGCGGTAGTCGGGCTTGTTCATGTAGATGATGCCGCCCACAAAGGCCGCCACGAGCAGGACGGCCAGGCCGCCGATGAGCATCTGCTGGGTGATGCTGCGCGCCGTCCAAAGACCCTTGGCCTTGTCGAAATATTCCGCGACTTTCGGATGCATGGTGTCTCTCCTCTTCTCTCTGGGCCTGTTCTCTTGGGGCGCTTTTGCTCAGGCTGTGGCTGGCGGCCTAGAACTGCATCTTTGTCAGTTCCTGGTAACTGGACAAAATCTTGTTGCGCACGGCGCTGGTCATGCTCATGGCCAATCCGGCCTTTTGCAGCTGGATCATGAGTTCGTGCACGTTGTGGTCCTTGCCCGCGGCAAAGGACTCCACCATGCTGTTCTTCTCGATCTGCATGCTGTTGACCTTCTCCAGGCTGCCCTTGAGGGTCTCCACAAAGCCGCCCGCCGGGTTGCCGGAGGCGGGCTTCTTGACGCTGGCGATGGTGGAGCCCTGGGCGCCCTGGTGGGCCTTCAGCGCATTCTGGTACGCCTGCATGGCGACGGACTTGACGATCATGGCTGGTCTCCTTGGCTAGGCCTGGGCTAGCGGGCTATCTGCAGGGCCTTGTTGAACATGGCCTTGGTGTCCTGGATGGCCTGGACGTTGGCCTCGTAGGACCGCATGGTGGTGATCATGTTGGCCATCTCCTCCACCACGTTGATGTCCGGGTAGGTAACGTAGCCGTCCTTGTCCGCGTCGGGGTGGCCGGGCTCGTGGACCATCTTCATGGGGCGCTTGTCGGCCACGATGCCGCGCACAATGACGCCCTTGAGTTCGCGGTTCTCGGCCCGCTCCATTTCCTTGTCAAAGGGGTTGAACACCGGGGCCGCGGCAAAGGCCACGCTCTTGCGCCGGTAGGCGCCGCCCTCTGGCGTGCGCGTGGTCTTCACGTTGGCCAGGTTCATGGAGATGACGTTCATGTAAGTGCGCTGGGCCTTCATGCCCGAGGCGCTGACATCGAGTGCGCTCATGAAGTCCATTTACTTGCCCCCTTCCTGGATGACGGTCTGAAGACCGCTGAAATTCTTGGCGATGATGTCCGTCAGGGCGTTGTACATCATGGAGTTCTTGGCCATGGCGGTCATCTCCTTGTCCAGGTCCACCACGTCCTCGCCGTGGACCGTGCGCGGCTTCCAGTCCGCGAAATTGTTGCCCTGAAAGCCGTTGACGTCGAAGGTGGCGGGCAGATGGCTCTTGTCGGTGCGGGTCATCTTGCCGCGCTGGTCCATGTGCATGGCCTTCTGCAGGTCGTCCTCGAACTCCAGCTTGCGGGCCTTGTACTTTGGGGTGTTCACGTTGGCGATGTTGGCCATGACGACATTTTGACGTTCCAGACGCAGGTCCAGAACCTTTTCCATCACTCCGATGTGCCGTCCGAAAAGACCCTTCATGTCTTGTTCCTCCTGGGCTTGCGCCCTTTTCAAACCCGTTCCCGCCTTGTGGGCGGCCTCTTGGTTTGACTGTCATAAGCAAGGGCCGTTCCAAGTTCGTAACATGTTGACTCTGCGGGATTTTAGTGGCAAATGCGGCGTGCGGCGGCGAACTGCCGCCAAGCTCTTGGAGGCGCGCGCGAGGCAGGAGTGGGGGCGGGGGCGGCAGAGGGCAGGGAGTTGCTTTTGTTGGTTTCGTTTTGGCACGCTTGCTGCATATGTCTGGCAGGCTCCCAGGAGCCACGCAACTTTTGCCGCCCGCAAGGAGACGCGGGCACCTAGGGAAAACGGAGGGGAACCATGAGTCATCTGGATTACGAGATCAACAAGGAACTCGGTGAGTGCTACCTGTTCATGGGTGAGCTCGACAAGGCCGAGGACTACTACAAGAAGGCCGCGTCATCCAACGGCATCCATCCGGATCCGTACCTGGGCCTGGCAACCATCGCCGTGCAGCGAGGGGACCTTGAGAACGCCCTGACCCTGTACACGAAGGCCCACGGCATCGACGCCAACGACAAAACTTTCGCCGGCATGGGACTGGTCAAGATGGAGCAGGGCGAGAAGGAAGACGCCTTCAGCCTGTTCCAGGAGGCCCTGGCCCGGAATCCGGAAAACATGGTCGCGCTCTTGAGCATCATCCGCCTCGGACACGAGTTGGAGAAGCTGCAGGAGATCCTTGCGCCCCTGGAGAACTACCTCTCCATCAATCCGGGCAAGAGCGAGGTGCGCTATTCTCTCGCCGGCTGTCTGGTCTGCCTTGACCGCAAGGACGAGGCCCAGGCCCAGCTGGAGCAGATCATGGCCGCCGACCCCGACTTCGCCCCGGCGCAGGAGCTGCTCGCGCAGTTCGGCCTCTAACCAACGGTCTCCCCTCCCTAGGCTCTCTGTCCCCGTCCGGTTGGTCGGGCGGGGACAGGGAACCGCTTAGCGGGAGCCGCGCCAGGCGGGAGCGCCACGCCCGCCACGCCTTGCCTTGGGCGGGATCTTCTGGCACAGTCTCTGAAACCAGAGAGGTTGTGCATGGATTTTCTTCCCATCAGGCGGGCCATCCTGTCCGTCACCGACAAGTCCGGACTGGCTGATTTCGCGTCCTTTCTCACTGCCCGAGACGTGGAGATCATCTCCACCGGCGGCACCCACAAGAAACTCGTGGCCGCGGGGCTCAAGGTCACCAGCGTCAGCGACGTCACCGGCTTCCCCGAGATCCTGGGCGGCCGGGTCAAAACGTTGCATCCGCGCATCCACGCCGGAATCCTGGCGAACAAGGACAATTCCGGGCATCTGCTGACCCTTGAGGAGCTGCGCATCGCGCCCTTCGACATGGTCTGCGTGAATCTCTACAATTTCGCCGATGCCGCGGCCAAGGGCCTGGACCTGCGCTCCGCCGTGGAGGAGATCGACATCGGCGGGCCGTGCATGCTGCGCGCCGCCGCCAAGAACTTCCACTCCATGCTCGTGGTGCCCGACACCAGCTACTACCCGCGCGTCCAGGCCGACATGGAGGCCAACGACGGCAGCGTGTCCCTGGCCCTGCGGCGCGAGCTGGCAGCCGAGACCTTCGCCCGCGTCTCGGCCTACGACAACATGATCGCCAAATACCTGGCGAGCGCGCCCCTGTAACGACCCGCCCGGAGGCCTTTTCCCATCGCCCAGAAACCGCAAGGCAACATCCAGGGCCTGAAGGCCAATCAGCTCCAGCGACTCACGCGCCTCACCACCCGCAGGTTTCCGCCTGCGGGTGGCGGCTACACCACCGACCAGGCGCGCGAGCTGGCCATCCTCTCGCGCGACGTGGGCAGGCAGCTCGGCCTGCTCATCGACAGGCAGGGCCGCGTGGAGATGCTCATCGTGGGCGAGCCCGGCAACATCTACATTCCGGAGCTGCCGCGTTCGCGCCTGGGCGAGACGCGCCTGCGGGGCCTGCGCCTGCTGCACACGCACCTGAACGGCGAGGCGCTGAGCCAGGAAGACCTGATGGACATGGTGGCCCTGCGCCTGGACTCCGTCTCCGCCCTCACTGTGGACGAATACGGCGGGCCGGAGCGCCTGCACGTGGCCCACGTGGTGCCGGTGAGCGAACTGGCCGCAGACGCCAAGCCCTACGACGTGCTGCCCTCGGTGCGCTGGGATCGCAGCGAGGTGGACTTTTCCGCCCTGGTGCAGGCGCTGGAGGACGAATTCGCCCGCCAGGAGCGCGCCGTGGCGTCGGACAAGGGCCGCGAGCGCGCCTTGCTTGTGAGCGTGTCCTCGGCCCCGCGCATCGTGCAGGAGCGCAGCCTGGACGAGCTGGCCGAGCTGGCGCGCACCGCTGGCCTGGCCTGCCCGGCGCGCATGATCCAGCGCGTGGACAAGGCCGACGCCCGGCACATCCTGGGCAAGGGCAAGTTGCAGGAACTGGAAGTGCTCTGCCTGCAAACCGGTGCGCAGATCGTCATCTTCGACCAGGACCTCGCGCCCTCGCAGCTGCGCAATCTGGCCGAGACCACCGAGCGCCGCGTGCTGGACCGCACCCAGCTCATCCTGGACATCTTCGCCAGCCGGGCCACCAGCCGGGCCGGAAAGCTGCAAGTGGAGCTGGCGCAGCTCAAGTACACCCTGCCGCGCCTTGTGGGCAAAACCCCGGCCATGTCGCGGCTCATGGGCGGCATCGGCGGGCGCGGCCCCGGCGAGACAAAGCTTGAGATTGACCGCCGCCGCGTGCGCGAGCGCATCACCAAGGTCAAGAACGACCTGGAGAACGTGCGCAGGCAGCGCTCCGGCACGCGCGACCGCCGCTCCAAGGCGGGCTGCCCGGTCATCGCGCTGGTGGGCTACACCAACGCGGGCAAGTCCACGCTTCTGAACACCCTCACTGGCAGCGCGGTGCTGGCCGAGAACAAGCTTTTCGCCACGCTCGACCCCACCAGCCGCCGCATCCGCTTCCCGCGCGAGCGCGAGGTCATTTTGACCGACACGGTCGGCTTTATCCGCCGCCTGCCGCCGGACCTGAAGGAGGCCTTCCGCGCCACGCTTGAGGAGCTGGAGGTGGCCGACGTGCTGGTGCATGTGGCCGACATCTCCCACCCGGAGGCCGAGGAGCAGATCAGCGCGGTGGAGAGCATTCTGGCCGAGATGGATCTGGGCGACACGCCGCGTCTGCTCGCGCTCAACAAGTGGGAAGTGCTCTCTGCGGACCAGCAGGAGGTCATGCGCCGCGTGTACCCGGCGGGCATCCCCATCACCGCGCTGAAACGAGCGGGGTTGACGCCGCTGGTTGCGGCCATCCTGGGCCTGCTGCCCGTGGAGCCGCTCAACGGCCCGCCGCGTGATCCCAACGCCCCGCCCGATCCGCGCGACAGGGATTCCGGCGAGCCTGTGGCCATCTGGGAGTTCGAGATGGGCAGCGACGTGGTGCAGTAGGGCCACTCGGCCGAGTCGGGCAAACGCGCAGACCGCTAGACGGGGCTTGCAATGCTGGACA
This sequence comes from Desulfovibrio sp., assembly GCA_050251495.1. Taxonomy (GTDB): domain Bacteria; phylum Desulfobacterota; class Desulfovibrionia; order Desulfovibrionales; family Desulfovibrionaceae; genus Humidesulfovibrio. The sequence continues at coordinate 168,569 of JBFWMQ010000001.1, forward strand.
CCAAACGACGCATCTACGCCCAGGGCGACCTTGACGGCGCCTGCTTCCTCTACAGCATCGTCAACGCCTATGTCGCGCTCACCGGGCGCGCGCCGGACTTCGAGCGCGTGTGCGCGGCCTTCAGCCAGGCGGCCTACCCGGCGGACTTTCTGAACGCCTCGGTGGGCACCACTGGCCAGTATGACCGCGATTACGCGCTGCTCCAGAGCACCATCGAGCGCATGTTGGCGCAGCTTGGCGGCGAAAGCCCCGATTCACCACGCTTCCACGTCCAACGCATCCCAGGCCCGTTCCTGGCCGACTCGCCCAATGCCCAACTCGACGCCCTGCTCGATGCAAAGAGCGTGGTTATCCTGCGTTATCAGGGCAGCTCACAATTCGCGGACAATATGGACCATTGGGTGTGCGCGGTGGCGCATGACAGCGCACGCGGCTCACTGGCCGTGGCGTGCTCCGTGCGGCACCAGCGGGCGTGCAATGGCGGGCCCTGCGGCTACGTGGAGACCTTCCACTCGGAGTCCGGGCGCTGGTCCAATGATGCGCTCTGCCCGGAGCGGGCGTATACGGTGGTCGAGGGCGAGGTGTTCCGGGTGAGGGTGGTGGGATAGGGGGGATGGAGCGTGACGTGATGCCGTTGCGCCTTTGATACTTACTTTTTTTGTTGATCTCTGTATTTCTTGGTCGCTTCAAGAAAGCCATCGCGCCATCTGTCACTCCATCCTTTTGAATATTCTTCTGGAGAAATTCCTCCGTTGTTGACTATTGCAAGTGCTGCAATAAGTAGTGTGTCGAGTGGGTAGGATGTCATCTCAGTCGTTTGCATATAGAGCGAAGCGGCAAGGGTAATGTCTTTTGATTTGTCGATTAACCTGTTCTCCGCATCCTCAAGAGTTTTAACGCCCTGCCTGGAGAGAATGGCGGCAATTGCGGGTAGGTACTCATCTCTGTTCGTTTTGTGAGCCCCAAGACCAGATGATGAAAGGTCACGAATTATTGAATCAATTGCGCTCCCATTTAATAACTCATTGATAGATTGATTGGGTAGCATAGGGAACTCAGTACGAGCTGGAGAAGGTGTGCTGAAAGAATTGTGTATTTCGCTTTTCAATTTGACGAAGGATTCGTCTGCGAGTTCGAGCAGGGCGGATAGCCGATTCATTGCCCTTTTGTATTCTGATGGGATTTCTTTGTTGTACAGAAGGTCTCTTGATTTTGTGGCCCACGCATCTTCTAGTTTGGTTCGAACTTGAATTTCAAGTTTCTTATCTTTGAATTTCCAAATGTTGTAATCGTCAAGAAGGCGCTCCGTGAGTGTCACAATGAACTGGATTGTTGAATAGCCAAATACATCGTCTGGTGTGTTGTGCTTTGAATTTATTTCATCGACAATAAATTTATCTCTAAGCAGTTGTGCGGCTGATTCTGCTTGGTCTTTGTAGTCTACAATAACCCGGATGCCAGTAATGTCGGTAATGTCGCTAAGTGGGGATTTGTATGATTTCCCAGGGCGAAATGCCTTCGCTACAAAGCTATCTTCGGTTTTTGTTCTGATAATAATTTCTGGCTTAAAACCGTGTTGCTCAAGGATTTCCTGGACTATCTGTTGAATGGTTGGCTCGAAATTGCGTCGCAAGAAAAACTCATTTTGATACCGCTCTCGGATGACTTCTGGGGTGAGCTTTTTCCGTCCCATCAGCTAATTCTCCTTAGGCTTGTGTTTTCAGCCAAGGTATGGAGGCAATCCCAAGAGTCGGCAGAAAAAGCTCCTCTCTACGCCCCCGCCTCTTCCGCCTTCCCCTTCCGCCACGGCATTTCTTCCCCCCGGTCCAGGCGCAGGATGTTCTCCCGGTGCCGCCAGAAGAGGAAGAGCATCACGCCGACTGCCAGCGGGATCATGCCGATGTTGCCCGTGAGCAGGCAGAACACCGGCAGCGCCAGGGCCAGCGTCAGCGAGCCCACCGAGACATAGCCGGACAACCAGATCACCAGCAGGGTGCAAATGGCGGAGATGATGAGCGCGCCCGGAGCCAGCGCCAGGAACACGCCCACGGTGGTGGCCACGGCCTTGCCGCCGCGCAGGTTCAAGAGCGGGGAATACGCGTGCCCCAGAATGGCCGCCGCGCCGATGAGCGACAGCGCCACCCAGCCCGTGCCCTCCGGCGCAAGCACCGCAGGCAAAAAGCCCTTCATGATGTCCAGCGCCAGGGTCAGCACGCCCCAGGGCGCGCCGCACAGCCGCGCCACATTGGTCGCGCCCACGTTTTTGCTGCCCGCGTCGCGCGGGTCGATGCCCTTGACGAAGCGCGCCACGTACAGGCCAAAGGGCACCATGCCCAGGCCAAAGGCCATCAAAAAGAGCAGAAACGCGATCATGGGCACTCCTTGAAGCTCAAGTGACGAAGCGCAGACGGCACGGCGCGGGCGGCGCAGCGCAAACGGCGAAGCAAAAACGGCACAGCCCAAATGGCTGGGCGCACGCGGCGCACGGCAACCGGCGCATGGCAAAACCGGACCGTCCAGCACGGCCCTTGTACATCGTTCGCGGCCCGATGCAAAGCCCCGCAAAAGCGCCGGGAAGCGCGGACCCGGGGCGCGCGCGGCCTTGTGCCGCGCCCGGGGAAGGTGTATGCAGCACGAATTCCGAATGTGATGGAGGCGATCATGGCCGAAACCAAGAGCTGCGGCTGCGGCGAGCACCTTATGGGCCTGCCGGAGATTGATTTTTCCACCTTTGTGCTGTCCCTGTCCTCCTCGGCCATGGTGCACCTGGGCGAGGCCCCGGACCCCAGCACCGGCACGGTGGACTTCCAGCCCCATCTGGCCAAGCAGGTCATCGACATCCTGGGCATGTTGCAGCAGAAGACCGACAAGGGCCTCTCCGACGAGGAGAAGAAGCTCCTGTGCGAGATGCTCTACACCCTGCGCATGAAATACGTGAACAAGGCGGGCTAGGCCATGACGCAGAGTACCGCGCAGCGCATTCCTGTCGGCCTTGTGGGCGTCACCGGGTACACCGGCATGGAGCTGACCCGCGTGCTGGCGAATCACCCCGGCCTGGAGCTGGTGCGCGCCACCAGCCGCTCCGAGGCGGGCCGGACCCTGGCCTCGCTGTACCCCTATCTTTCCGGCCCCGGCGACCTGGGCCGCATGGGCGCGCTCACCGTGACGCAGCCCGACCCGGCGGACCTGGCCTCGGCCTGCAAGCTGGTGTTCCTGGCCGTGCCGCACAAGACCGCCCAGGAGATCGCGGCCGCGCTCATCGCCCAGGGCGTCAAGGTCGTGGACCTCTCGGCGGACTTCCGTCTGCGCGACAAGGCCACGTACGAGAAGTGGTACGCCACCCCGCACACGCACGCGAATCTGCTGGCCGAGGCCGTGTACGGGCTGGCCGAGCTGTACCGCTCCAAGATGCGCAGCGCCCGGCTCATCGCCAACCCGGGCTGCTACCCCACCTCGGCCATCCTGGGCCTTGCGCCCGCGCTGGAGCAGGGCCTCGTGCGCACGGACGACATCGTGGTGGACGCCAAGAGCGGAACCTCCGGCGCGGGCAGAAAGGCTGGCGTGGGCACGCTGTTCTGCGAGGTGTCGGACACCTTCCGCGCCTACAACCTGACCAAGCACCGCCATACGCCGGAGATCGAGCAGGAGGTGTCGCTGCTCGCGGGCGAGGCCGTGGCCCTGTCCTTCAACACGCACCTGCTGCCCATCAACCGGGGCATCCTGTCCACCATCTACACCAAGCTGGCCATGCCCCTGAGCCTGGCCGAGATCCACGCCCTGTACGCCGAGCGCTACAAGAACGACGTGTTCGTGCGCGTGCTGCCCCTGGGCACCCTGCCGGAGACGCGCTTTGTGCGCGGCACGATGTTCTGCGACATCGGCCTTGTGGTGGACGAGCGCATCGGGCGGCTGATCATCGTCACGGCCATCGACAACCTGTGCCGGGGCGCTTCGGGCCAGGCGGTGCTGGGCGCAAACCTGATGCTCGGCCTGCCGGAGGACCAGGGGCTTCATCTGGCCCCGCTCATGCCGTAGGCTCTCGCAAGGGGGGGGACATGGCCCAGGGGATGAAAGCGGGCGCGCCGAGGCTTGACGCCGCTGGCCTGAAGCGCCGGGCGCGGACCTGGGGCGCGAGCCTTGCGGGCATCGCCGACCTTGGCTTGCTTGCGGGCATTGAGACCGAGCCAGCGGACCTGCTTTCCGGCTTCAGCCGCGCCGTCAGCCTGGCCGTGCGCCTGTCCGACCCGGTGCTGGACCAGGTCGTGGACCGGCCCACGCCGCTGTATTCCCAGCACTACCAGAAGGTGAACGCGCTGCTCGACGAGCTGGCCCTGCGCGCCAGCCTCGCCCTGCAGCAGGCCGGGGGCCGCGCGTTGCCGTTGCCCGCCTCGCAGGTGTTCGATGCCGAGCGTCTGACCTCCTACCTTTCGCACAAGGCCGTGGCCGTGGCCGCGGGCATCGGCTGGCAGGGCAAGAGCCTGCTGGTGGTGAGCCCGCAGTACGGCCCGCGCATCCGGCTGGTGACGGTCTTGACCGACCTGCCGCTGACGCCGGACGCGCCGCTCAAGAACCGCTGCGGCGGCTGCACCGCCTGCGCCGATGCCTGCCCGGCGGGCGCGATTCGCGGCGTGAACACCGAGAGCCACTACGACTCGCGCGAAGAGGCCCTGCGCTTCGACCGCTGCCGCGACAAGATCCTGAACGAGTTCGCCAAGCTGCCGCACATCGGCGGCGCCATCTGCGGGGTCTGCGTGTCCGCGTGCCCCTTTGGCCGGGCGGCGGGCCGCACGACCGCACACGCAAAAAAGCGCTGAGCCGTTTCCGCAGCCCAGCGCTTTTCGTTCAAGATATTCTTTGGGGCGGCCCGTGCCGTTCTATTCCCCCAAACCCATGCCCGGCCGCATGATTCTGCCCGTGAGCGGGGTGTCGTAGCCGCCGAGCGCGCGCATGCGCTCCTGGAACCGCGCGGTGCCGATGACGCTGCGCAGGGTCTGGATGCGCGGGTCGTCCAGGTAGGCCGTGGGCACGATGAGGTCGTAGCGCTCCAGGGCCAGGGGCGCAAAATCCAGGCCCAAAGCCTTGGCGGCGGCGAAGATGCCCAGGCCGCAGTCCGCAGCGCCGGTGAGCACGTTCACGGCCACGGCCATGTGCGTGAATTCCTCGCGCTCGTAGCCGCGCACGGCCTCGGGCGCTATGCCCGCCTGGGCCAGGTGGTGGTCCAGCAGAATGCGCGTGCCCGCGCCGCGCTGGCGGTTGATGAAGGTCACGTCCGCCCGCGCCAGGTCGGCCACGCCCGCGATGTTTTTGGGGTTGCCCTTCCGCACCATGAGCCCCTGGTGGCGGATGGCCAGGTTGATGACGGTCAGGTCCAGGCCGGGCAGGTGCTTTTCCAGGAACGGGAAGTTGAAGTCTCCGCTGTCCGGGTCGAACAGGTGGCAGCCCGCGAACAGGGCCGCGCCGTTCTTCAGCGCGGTGAGGCCGCCCATGCTGCCCACGTGGCTCGACACCAGGGACAGGGGCTCGGCCAGGCCCATGAGTTCGTTGGCCAGAAGATCCAGAATGTTGTCGTGGCTGCCGATGTGCACCAGCACGCTCTCCAGCCCGGCCAGGGGCACCAGCAGCTCGGCCTCGATCATGGCGTCCTGGGCCAGCCCCTCGCTCTGGGCCGGGATGCGCGTGATGGCCTGGGCCTTGGTCAGGCTGGTGATGAGCCCGGCCCCGCGCGCCAGCGGCGCGGCCACGAACCCGCCGCCCACCTTGCCCACGGCCAGGCGCACGATCTCCTCCATGCCGGGGCGGCTGGGGGTCTTGCGCGCCAGCCGCGCGGCGATCTTCTGCCTGCCGGGCGAGGCCTGGCGCATGAGCCAGCGCACGATGGGCTCCAGCACGTCCTCCAGGCAGACCACCGCGCTTACGGGATAGCCCGGCGCGCCCACAAGCAGCCGCCCGGCCATCTCTCCCTTGGTGACGCCCACGACCGTGGGTTTGCCCGGCATCACCGCGATGCCGTGGGCCAGCACCTGGCCGAAGCCCTCAAAGGTCGCGCGGGTGAAGTCCTTGCTGCCCGCGCTGGAGCCGGCCCCCACAACGACCACATGCGCGCCCTGGGCCAGGGCCTGGGCCACGGCGGCCGTGAGCGCCTCGGGCTTGTCCGGCACGGGCTTGGTGAAGGAGGCCAGCGCGCCCCAGGAGGCGGCGATGGCCCGGAACACCTGGGAGTTCGACTCGATGACCTGCCCGGCCTTGGGCGTTGGGCAGGCGGTGAAGTCCAGCACCTCGTCCCCGGTGGGGATGAAGGTGAGCCGCACGCGCTCCCACACGCTGAGCTCGAAGATGCCCGCGGCCAGCAGCGCGCCCACGTCGTAGGGCGAAAGGGTGTGGTTCTGCGGCAGCAGAAGCTCGGTGGCCACGATGTCCTCGCCGATGCGGCGCACGTGCTGCCAGGGGAAGGCCGGGGCCTCGATGCGCACGGTGTCCGCGTCCACCTGCTCCACGTGCTCGATCATCACCACCGCGTCCATGCCCTCGGGCAGGGGGTGGCCGGTGTTGACCGGGTGAAAGCCTTGGCCCTTCTGCAGGGTGACGGGGCTGCCCTCGCGCGCGGCAAAGGTGGTGGACGAGCTGACGGCGATGCCGTCCATGGCCGCGGCGTGGAAGGTGGGCGAGGAGCAGCGCGCGAAGATGGGGGCGCTGGTCACGCGGCCGCAGGACTCGTGCGCGGGCACGACCTCGGGCCGGATGAGCGCCGCGCGGTCAAGGGCCGCCTTGGCGCGGGCAACGGCCTCAGCGGGCGCGATGGTGGACAGGTAGATGTTGCGGTCGTCGTTGGAACTGCTCATGGCCGCCTCCGGGAGTATGTCACGTATGACCGAAAATGCCCCAGCAGTCCAAAGGTGTCAAGAACGCGAGGGTGTTGCGCGTCCTGGCACGAACCGGGCCGGGACGGACAGGCGGGGCGGTCCTGGGATCGCCCCGCCTAGGAGGCCTTGGCCTGTGGCTTTGCCGTCTGGGGTTTGGCCGCAGGGGCTTTGGCGGGCTGGACCTTGGACGCCGTGGCCTTCTGCGCCGTGGATCTTTTGGGCGCAGCCTTCTGCTGTTTCCCGGTCTGGGCTGGCTTGGCCTTGGGCGCGGCCTGAACCGTCTTCTTCAGGGCTGGTCCAGCGGAATCCACGACCGGGGCCGACTGGTACGCCTCCGGGTCGCGGCGGCGCTGGAAGCGGTTCACGGCGCGGTTGTGCTCGTCGAGCGTGGCGCTGAATTCATGCGTGCCGTCGCCACGGGCCACGAAGAAGATGAACTCGTGCGCCTCCGGCGCCAGGGCGGCCTTGAGGGCGTCGAGTCCCGGCGAACAGATGGGGCCGGGGGGCAGCCCTGCGTGGGCATAGGTGTTGTAGGGGTTTTTCGCGTCCTCCAGGTGGGCGCGCTTCAGATCGCCGTCAAAGGCCGGACCCAGGCCGTAGATGACCGTGGGGTCGCATTGCAGGCGCATGCCGAGCCGGAGCCGGTTGGCGAACACCCCGGCGATGCGCGGGCGCTCGGCGGCGACGCCGGTCTCGCGCTCCACCAGCGAGGCCAGGGTGACGACGCGCAGGAGTTCCTCGGCTGGCGGCGGGCCTTGCGGCCAGAGCAACTTCGCCTGGCGCCCGAACTCCTTCAGCATTGTCTCCACCACGAGGCTGGCATTGTCCGCCTGGGCGCGCGGCAGCTTGTAGGTCTCCGGGAACAGGAAGCCCTCGGCGCTTGCGCCGGGGATGCCGTGCTTGGAGAGCAGGGTGGCGTTTTGCATGGCCAGGGCAAAGCTCGGCTCGTCGGTGAGGCCTTGGGCCTCGAAGAGCCTGGCCGCGCTCCACCAGGGCAGGCCCTCGCGCACCACCACCTTGTGCTGGATGCCGCTGGTGCTGGTGATGACGCGCAGGATCTCCCGCGGGGTCCAGCCGGAGTTCAGGAGGAACTCGCCCGCCTTGGCCGAGGCCAGGTTCTGCTGGAGCTTGGCCAGCAGCACCAGGGTCTGGGCGTTTCTGATGAGTCCGCGCGCTTGCAGTTCGCTGGCGATGGCCGGGAGCGTCATGCCCGGGCGGATGAGCACCACGGCGTCGCGGCCCGGGGTTTGGGCCGGGCCGAGGAAATAGACGGCCGCGCTGGCAAAGACCGCAACCAGGGCCGCCGCGAACCCGGCCAAAAACCACGCCAGGCGTCTCACGCGGGGTTTTGGGCGATCCAGGTTTCCAGGATCTGCACCGCCGCCTGGCTGTCCAGTCGCGTTTTTCTCTTCCGGCTGCACAGACCGGCCTCCTTGAGTTGGGCCTCCGCCGCCGCGGAGCTTAAGCGTTCGTCCATGAGGTGCACGGGGATTTCCACGCGCCGGGCCAGGCTCTCGGCGAAGTTCCGGGTCTGCCGGGTGGTCAGGGAGTCGCCGCCGTCCAGGGTCAGCGGCAGGCCCACCACGACGGCCGCCACGTCCTCGGCCCGGATGAGCGCCAGGAGCGCCTCGAACAGGCTGTCGCGGGTCGTGCGCGTCAGCGCGGGCCGGGGGAAGGCCATGCGGCCTTCAGGGTCCGTAAGGGCCAGGCCCACGCGGACCTGTCCATAGTCGATGCCGAGCACGCGCATGGTGGTGTCCTTTGCCCCCGTTGGGCCAGGGCTGGCTGGTCAGCGGCGCTCCCTTCCAGGCATCGCCGCGTTCAACGGGGAGCGGGCGGAGTGTGGGCCAAAGGCTGGCCGGGTGTCAAGGACGCTGGCCTCACGCGGGTGAAAATGCCGGCCCGGCGCACCCCTTTGCCACCCGCCGCGTCATCTGCTAGTGGGGGTGGGGACAAACACGAGAGGCGCGAGCCATGCATCTGAATGTTCTGCCCCGAAGCCCCGGCTCGCACGCCGGCCCGGCCTCCGCCATCGCGACCAGGCCGCGCAGGCCCTGGCTGGCTGGCCTGCTCTCCCTCCTGTGGCCGGGCCTGGGGCAGCTGTACAATGGCCGGTTCCGCAAGGGCGCGGCCCTGCTCGCGTTCGCCATCCTCTGGCGGTGGCTTGGCCTGGGCGCGGTGGAGACCTTTCGCTGGTGGCTCTGGTCCCTGGGCGGTGCCCTGCTGCTTTCGCTCTACGCGGCCTGGGACGCCTTCCGCATGGCCAGGAACCTGCGCGAGTTCATCCCCGGCCCCCGGAACAGCGTCCCCCTGTACGTCACCGCCGCCGCGCTTCTGACCACGGCGACCCTTGGCGCGGGTTTTGTCGAGCGCTGGGCCTTCCCCATCTACACAGTGGCTCAAACCTCCATGCGGCCCACCCTGCGCTCCGGCGACCGCCTGCGCTGCGCGGCCCTGCGTCCGCGCGACATCGTCCGGCGCGGGCAGCTGGTGGTGTTCGAGTACCCGTCCGAGCACTCGCTCATTTTCGTCAAGCGCGTGGTGGGCCTGCCGGGCGAGGTGGTGGAGGTGGAGGACGGGCTGGTCTACATCAACGGCGACCCCATCGACGAGGGGTTCTACGCCTCGCGCGGTCCGGGCAGAAAGAGCCTGGACATGGCGCCCGCGCGCCTGGCCCCGGACGAGTACTACCTCATGGGCGACAACCGCCACGCGTCCTTCGACTCGCGCAGTTACGGGCCGGTGAACCGCGCGCGCATGCTGGCCACGCCGCTCTATGTCATCCTGTCCTGGGACGATTGGGGCAGGCTGTACCTGGACCGCACGGGCCTGCCCGCACGCTAGGCTTGCGCCTCGCGCATCACGGCGCGCGCGCTGGATGTCGTCTTGCGACGCCGGAGAGAGCGGGCGAGAAAAAGGCCGGAACCCTTGCGGATTCCGGCCTTGAGGAAGCGGGGATTGTGGTCGGGGGCTAGTACATTCCGCCCATTCCGCCCATTCCGCCCATGCCGCCCATGCCGCCGGGCATGGCCGGGGCCGCGCCCTTGGGCTCGGGCTTGTCGGCGATGGCGCACTCGGTGGTCAAGAGCAGGCCCGCCACGGAGGCGGCGTTCTGCAGGGCGATGCGGGTCACCTTCTTGGGGTCGATGACGCCGGCCTTGATGAGGTCTTCGTAGACGCCGGTTCCGGCGTTGAAGCCGAAGCCGTCCTTGCCGCCCTTGACCTTCTCGACCACGATGGAGCCTTCGAAGCCCGCGTTGGCGGAGATGGAGCGCAGGGGCACCTCGATGGCGCGGCGGATGATGTCGATGCCGGCCTGCTCGTCGTCATCCAGGGGCTTGACGGCGTCAAGCACCTTCTGGCTGCGCACCAGGGCCACGCCGCCGCCGGGGACAATGCCCTCTTCGACAGCCGCGCGGGTGGCGTTGAGCGCGTCCTCGACGCGGGCCTTCTTCTCCTTCATCTCGGTCTCGGTGGCCGCGCCAACGTGGATGACGGCGACGCCGCCCACGATCTTGGCCAGGCGCTCCTGGAGCTTTTCCTGATCGTAGCTGGAGGAGGTCTCGGCGATCTCGGCGCGGATCTGCTTCACGCGGGCGGTGATGTCGGCCTTTTTGCCCTTGCCGTCCACGATGGTGCAGGATTCCTTGTCGATGACGATGCGCTTGGCCTGGCCGAGCTCATTGACGGTGATGGACTCGAGCTTGATGCCCATGTCCTCGGACACGCAGACGCCGCCGGTGAGGATGGCGATGTCCTGGAGCATGGCCTTGCGGCGGTCGCCGAAGCCGGGGGCCTTCACGGCGGAGACGTTCAGGGTGCCGCGCAGCTTGTTGACCACCAGGGTGGCCAGCGCCTCGCCCTCGATGTCCTCGGAGATGATCAAGAGGGGCTTGCTCATCTTGGCCACCTGCTCAAGCACGGGCAGCATGTCCTTCATGGAGGAGATCTTTTTCTCGCAGATGAGGATGAGCGGATCGTTCATCTCGCAGGTCATCTTTTCGGGATTGGTGACGAAGTAGGGGGAGAGGTAGCCGCGGTCGAACTGCATGCCTTCGACCACGTCGAGCGTGGTCTCCAGGCCCTTGGCCTCCTCGACGGTGATGACGCCCTCTTTGCCGACCTTGTTCATGGCCTCGGCGATGATGCCGCCGATGGTGGCGTCGTTGTTGGCGGAGATGGTGCCGACCTGGGCGATCTCCTTCTGGTCGCGGGTGGGCTTGGCCATTTTGCCAAGCTCAGCGGTGATGGCCTCCACGGCCTTGTCGATGCCGCGCTTGATGGCCATGGGGTTGCGGCCCGCGGCCACAAGCTTCACGCCCTCTGAGAAGATGCCCTGGGCCAGGATGGTGGCGGTGGTGGTGCCGTCGCCCGCCACGTCGGAGGTCTTGGAGGCCACTTCCTTGACCATCTGGGCGCCCATGTTCTCGAACTTGTCCTCAAGCTCGATCTCCTTGGCCACGGTCACGCCGTCCTTGGTGATGAGCGGGGAGCCGAAGCTGCGGTCGATGACCACGTTGCGGCCCTTGGGACCGAGGGTGACCTTGACGGCGTTGGCCAGCTTGTCCACGCCGATCTTCAGCTTTTCACGCGCCTTGGCGTCGAAGATGATTTCTTTGGCCATGTGTCGGACTCCTTGAATATGTATGCCGTGTGGCGTTGGTTTTGGGGACGGGCGCGGGCGGCAGCCGCCAGCCGCGTCCGGTTCAGTCGCACATGCGGGGGCCTGGCCGGCCCTCGCGCTCAGGTCCTATTTCTGGACGATGGCGAGGATGTCGTCCTCGCGCAGCACCAGGTGCTCGTCCCCGTCGATCTTGATTTCGGTGCCCGCGTACTTGGTGAACAGCACAACGTCGCCCGCCTTCACGGCCATCTTGACCAGCTTGCCCGCGTCGTCGAGCTTGCCGGGGCCGGCGGCCACGACCTTGCCCTTCTGGGGCTTCTCTTTGGCGCTGTCGGGGATGATGATGCCGCCGGAGGTCACTTCTTCGGACTCAAGGCGCTTCACCAGTACACGGTCATTGAGGGGCTTCAACTTCATCTGTACGTCCTCCGCAGGTGTTGTGTGTGTTTTGTGCGGCGGCCAGCGCAGGGTGCCTGCAGGGCCGCGTCCGCCGCCTGTGTGCGCATAAAAAGCCCCGCTTGCGACGCGGGGCGTTCGTTGCATGGCTTACATAAACATGGAAGGGCTTCTGTCAACACGGCGGGACTGAAAAAAACGCCGATTCATCCCTCTGCCGGGGCTGCCGCCCCGGTGTCGGCGTCGGCGGCCGTTCCGGAACCCGGCGTGCGTCCGAAAAGCTCGCACAGGCCGCGCAGTTCCTCGGCCAGGGCGCGGCCGTGGCCGCGCAGGCACAGGGCGTCCTGCGGCAGGCGCCAGGCCCAGTTGCCGTTCTTGAGCCCCGGCGTGTTCATGCGGTGCTCCGCGCCAAGGCCCAGCAGGTCCTGGGCCGGAAGCACCGCGTCCCTGGCCGGGCTTGCCAGGGCCAGGCGGATGAATTCCCGCACGATGCCGTCATCCGTCATGACCTGGCCCAGGTAGCGGGCCAGCACGCGGCGCACCGCCGGGGTGGCCTCGGCCTGGAACCAGCCGCGCGTGGTGTTGTTGTCGTGGGTGCCGGTGTAGACCACGCAGTTCTTCTCGTGGTTGTGCGGCGAGTCCGGGCTGGTGGGCGTGTGCGGGCCGAAGGCGAACTGCAGGATCTTCATGCCCGGCAGGCCGAAGCGTTCCTTCAGGGCCACCACGTCCTCGGTGATGATGCCCAGATCCTCTGCGATCATGGGCAGGGAGCCGTGTTCGGCGCGCACGGCCTCAAGCAGCTTCTCCCCCGGCGCGGGAACCCACTCGCCGTTCACCGCGGTCTCCTCCTGCGCATCAATCTCCCAATAGGCCTGGAAGCCCCGGAAATGGTCCAGGCGCACCAGGTCGAACAGCCCGAAATTGTGCCGCAGGCGGCGTATCCACCAGGAGAAGCCCTCGCGCTCCACGGCCTGCCAGTCGAACACCGGGTTGCCCCAGCGCTGCCCGGTCTCGCTGAAGTAGTCCGGCGGAACCCCGGCCACGGAAAGCGGCATTCCCGTTTCGTCCAGCTTGAACAGGCGCCTGTTGGCCCACACGTCCGCCGAGTCGTGGGTCACGTAGATGGGCACGTCGCCCACCAGCTCGATGTCGAGCTTGGCGAGCTCCCACCTGAGGCGGCCCCACTGGCGGAAGAACAGCCACTGGCAGAACTGCTGGAACACGATCTCGCGGTGGAGCCTTGTGCCGTACTCGCGCAGGGCCTCCTCGCGCCGGTCGCGCAGGGCCTCCGGCCAGCTGGTCCAGGCCGCGCCGCCAAGGTGCTCCTTCACGGCCATGAACAGGGCGTAGTCCGGCAGCCAGGCGGCGTTATCTCCCCGGAAAGTGGCGAAGGACGGCTCGCTTTCCAGGTCGCCGCCACCCTCCACGGGCTGGAGCCGGTCGAAGATCTGACGCAGCAGCGCGGCGCGCGCCTTCTCAACCGCCGGAAAGTCGACCCGGCCCACGGGCATGGCGTAGCGCTCAAGCTCCTTGCGCGCGATGAGCCCGTCCTCGCTCAGGCCCTCCGGGCTGATGCACAGGGTGTTGCCCGCAAAGGCGGAAAAGCTCGAATAGGGCGAATTGCCCAGGCTGGAGGCGGTCGGGTTCAGCGGCAGCAGCTGCCAGCGGCTCTGGCCCGCCAGGGTCAGGAACTCCGCGAAGCGCAAGGCTTCCGGCCCCAGGTCGCCGATGCCGAAGCGCGAGGGCAGCGAGGTGAGGTGCAGGAGCACTCCGCTGGTGCGTTTGTGGGGGGGCATAGGGCGTCCTCTCTCTGTGGCTGGCGTTTGCGCCGATTGTATACGTCTTTGGCCCGGGGCGAAAGGGGGGCGCCTCGTGACGGGGTTTGCCCCTGGCACGCAAGGTGCAAAGCCATGGTGCGAAGGATCGACTTGAAGCGAAATGGAGGATGACGCCATGCGGCCAAGCACCGAGACACGAGAGGATTTCGCCCCCCTGGCCGGGCCTGCCGGGCTGCACCGGGCTCAGGCGGCCTTGGGCGAGGCGGGCGGCCCCCTGCACAAGCTGGACTATGAAGATCTTGCCCTTACCGGGCCGGGGATGCGCCTGGTGCGCCGGGCCGCGCTGGACGTCATGCGGCGTTTCGGCGCCGTGGACGAGCGCGAGCTGCCCCTGGGACGCGCCCTGGCCTTGTTCCTGGACCACGTGTTCTGGGAGGAGAAGAGCGGGGGGCTCATCCTCTGCGCGGACTTTCCGGACCAGAGCTTCTGCCTGCCCATTCCGCGCGGCCTGTGGGGCTTGGCGGCCCGCGCCGGACGCGTGCAGTAGAGGCCTACAGCACAACCACCGAGTTGTCCGCGTCGGCAAAGGTGTTGAAGACGTAGCAGTCGGCCTCGGTGTCGTTGAACCAGCGGCCATCGTCGGTCTGGTAGCGGTATTGGTGGCTCGCCCCGGTGGGCAGTTCGACGCTGAGGCTGAAGCTGCCATTGGCCTTGCGCATGGGCGCCGGCTTCCAGTTGTTGAACTCGCCGACCAAGAACAACTTCTTGGCCCCGCCCGCGGCTTCCTCGGACAGCGAGAAGCCCACCTTGCACCTGGTCTTGTCCTTGGACAGCTTCTTGGTCAGCGGCATGACGGCTCCCTCCTCGGGGTTTGCCCGGACCGGCCCGGGCTGTGCGTTGCCGGACGCGCTACACGCGCGCGCCAAGCGATCGGTACAGGTCGATGTACTGCGCTGCGGACTGCTCCCAGCTGAAGTCCTGGGCCATGGCCCGCTCCACAATGCCTTTCCAGGCCTTCTTGTCGTTTCGCCACAGGTCCAGGGCCTGGCACACGGCGGCGTAAAATTCGTCGGCATTGGGGTTCTGGAAGGTGAAGCCCGTGGCGCGCGGATGCGGGTAGGGCGTGATGGTGTCGCGCAGGCCGCCCACCGCCGTGGCCACCGGCGGGGTGCCGAAGCGCAGGGCGTACATCTGCGTCAACCCGCAGGGCTCGTAGCGCGAGGGCATGAGAAAGATGTCCGACCCGGCCTGGATGCGGTGGGCCAGATCCTCGGAATAGCCCACAATGACCCGCAGGCGGTCCTGGTGCACCTCGGCCAGTTCCTGCAACTGGGCCTCGTGCTCCAGCTTGCCCTCGCCCAGCACGATGAGCCCCACCTCCTGCTCCATGAGCCTGGGGATGATGTCGAGCAGGAGATCCACGCCCTTCTGCCCCCGGAACCGGCCGATGAAGCTCAAGACCGGCTTTTTTTCCAGCTGGTCGGGCAGGTGCATCTCCTTCAAGAGGGCGTTCTTGCAGTCCTGCTTGCCGTCCGGGCAGCCCGCCCGGTAGATGCAGGGCAGGTACTTGTCGTCGCGCGGGTCCCACACGGTGTAGTCGGCCCCGTTCAAAATGCCGCGCAGCACGCCGCGCCTGCGGCCGAGCATTCCCTCCAGCCCGCAGCCGAACTGCGGGGTCAGGATCTCCTCGGCGTAGCTCGGGCTCACCGTGGTCACGGAATCGGCGTAGGCGATGCCGGTCTTGAGCAGGTTGAAGTCGCCGTAGAACTCGGCCCCGTTCATGTTCCAGGCCTCGGCGGGAAGGCCGGACTCGAAGAAGAGGCGCGAGGCGAAGCGGCCCTGGAAGGCCAGGTTGTGGATGGTCAGCACGGTCTTGGTGTCGCGCCAGAAGGGGTCGGTGCGCCGCCAGAAGTGCAGGTAGGCGGGCACCAGCGCGCTCTGCCAGTCGTGGGCGTGGATGACCGCCGGAGCCCAGTCGAGCCTGCGCGCCCACTCCAGGGTGGCCCGGCAGAAGAAGTTGAAGCGCTCGCAGTTGTCGAAATAATCGCCCGAGTGCGTGTTGTAGAGGTGCCTGCGGTCGAAGTATTCGCCGCGCCCCACGAAGTAGACCGGCATGCCGTAGTAGTCGGCCTGGTATATCTCGGCGGTGATGGGCGCCCAGGGATAGCCCACGGGACAGCGCTCGGTTAAAAGGCGCAGGCCGAACTCCGAGGTGTTGAAGCGGCCATACAGCGGCGTCACCACCGCCGCGTTCACGCCCATGCGGAAAAGGGTCAGGGGCAGCGCGCCCAGAACGTCGGCAAGCCCGCCGGTCTTGGAGAAAGGGTACATCTCCGAGGTCATGAACAGGACAAGCGGCTTGGCCATGCGAATCCTCAATGAAGCCGCCCGGAAAGCTCCGGAACGGTTCGGTTCTGTCCGGTCGCGCGCTTACGGGCGCAGGCGGGCGAGCCCGGACATGAAGTCCTGAACGATGCAGCCGTGGTCAAAGGCCAGGGGCGGCAATGCGTCCAGGGTGAAGAAGAGCGCCTGGCCCGCGTCGTCCCCGGCGATGAGCTCGTGCGGGTTCAAGGCCTGGGCCGTGTAGACCACGCTCAAGGTGTGGCCGCGCGGGTCGCGGGCCGGGTCGGAGTACACGCCGAGCAGTCCGGTGAGCACGACCTCAAGCCCGGTCTCTTCCCTGGCCTCGCGCACGGCGGCGGCCTCGCAGGTTTCGCCGTAGTCCACAAAGCCGCCGGGCAAGGCCCAGCCCGGAGGCGGGTTTCTGCGCTCCACCAACACCAGCCCCCGCGTGGGGTCAAAAATGACGATGTCCACGGTTGGCGCGGGGTTTCGGTGTTGAAGCGGCCCAGACATCCCTTTCCCTTTTGCAAACAGAGTGACCGCCAATACCGGCGGGTTGCGTTGAGCATTT
Source organism: Desulfovibrio sp. (assembly GCA_050251495.1). Classification (GTDB taxonomy): domain Bacteria; phylum Desulfobacterota; class Desulfovibrionia; order Desulfovibrionales; family Desulfovibrionaceae; genus Humidesulfovibrio. Next base: position 185,141 of record JBFWMQ010000001.1, read on the forward strand.
CCTGAATAGGCGATTTTATTCGGCCTGACAAGCACAATACGGTTACATGCCGGTGAGTTCTTGAATCCGTGTGCGCGGTTCAGGCGCGTGTCCTGCGGCTGGGCGCGAAACGGGGAGGTATAAGTCTTTGGACCGGGCTGGACAGGAGCGGGAAGCACATGGCGCGGCCTTGGACGGGGCGGAGGGGCCACCTGAAGCGCGGCCTTTTTCACACCCATATGGTGCTGCTGGCAGACGAGAATGTGGCAGAGAAGCCTGTGATTCTAGTGTGTTGCGCGTGACGATTGAGGCGGGGCGGAGGGGCGGGGGAAAACTCCGGACCCTAAAAACGAAATCAGCTCCCGTGGGACCACCCCAGGGGAGCCAACTTCAGCAAAAGAAGGAAGGATGCACTGAATAGAGCAAGAGCCGGGCCAAAGTACTCCCCCTAGTGGAAAAAAATACAAAATAGTTGTATTTCAGAATGTTATGTTATCAAGAAAATTGTCCGAGTGACTTTGGACTTCGTTTTTGGCGGGAAAACGGTTAAAAATTTTAAACCGGACCCAGGGTTTCGGGCTGTATGGCCCATTCCACGGTTCAGGAATTTTTACGTGCCGGTCGGGGGAACGGCGGCTGAAGGCCCAGCCAGCCTAAAATATAATCTGAAACGTCTGGGAAAGCGCGGCCTGGCTCACTGCGCCCTGGCGAAGTATTTCCAGGCGCTTGCCGCCGAGCAGGCGCACCAGGGTGGAGGGCGCGCCGCCCGCGGGCCAGGGCCGCGCCAGCACCGCGGCGTCGGCTCCGGCCAGGAGCGCGGGGTCCAGCCCGGCCGGGACGGCGGCTGCGGGCAGGCCGCTTCTGTTGGCGCTGGTGGCCACAAGGGCCGGGCCAGCGCGGCGGCACAGCTCGCGGGCCGTGGGGTGCGGGGTCAGGCGCACGGAGGAGAAGCCCTCGTCGTCGCGCACAAAGCGGGGCAGATAATCCTTGGTGCGCACCAGCACCGAGAGCGGCCCAGGCCAGAAGCGTTCGGCCAGGAGCAGCAGGTCCGGCGGCAGTTCGTCCGCAATGGCGATGAGGCCGTCCAGATCGCCCAGCAGCAGCGGGAAGGGCTTGGCCTCGGGCCTGCCCTTGAGGGCCGCGATGCGCGCGCAGGCCTCGTCCCGGTGCGCGGCGCAGCCCAGGGCGTAGAGCGTTTCCGTGGGGTAGACGGCCACGCCGCCGTGGGCCAGCGTTTCGCAGGCCGCCGCAACCTGGGCGTTCAAATCCTTGTCCATGCCGCTTGTGCGCTCCTTTTCATCTGCCGTCACATGGCCTACACTCTGAACTGCGACTTGTCGCCAACATTCTTTTGAGCAAGTGAGGCTCCATGTCCCGCCCCCTTGGCTTTCCGGTTTCGAGCATAGCCGCGCCCGCCCTGGCTGACAAGCTGCGGCCCGTGCTGCCCCAATGGGCCATGGGCCTGGAGGAGCCCGGCCTGGCGCGCTATCTCGCGCTCACGGCCCTTGGCTCCGCCGATGCCGACCTGGCCGCCTGCGGCGCTGGCCTGGCCCTGTGGTCCTGGCAGCGCGCCCCGCTGGACCAGAGGCGCGCCGAGGTGCTGGCCCAGACCCTTTCGGGTTCGCCTGCCGGGGGCTTTGCCGCCGCGCTTCTGCCCTGGCTGGCAAATGGCCCGGATCCGGACGAGGTTGCCGCGCTCCTGGCCGGGGGCGACATGGGGCTGATCCTGCGCGTGCTTTTGCCGCGCCTGCGCAACGCGGACACCGGACTGGCCTGGCTGGCCCCGGCCTGGGACGGGCTGCTGCGCCAGGGCGGGGCCGACCTGCCCCTGGCCGCGCTGGACGCCTGCGCCTGGCCCGGCGAGTGCGCCCCATTGCGCGCCCGGCTGAAGGCTGAGGTGCAATTCCTGTACGCCGGGCCAGAGGCCGCGCTTGAAGCCGTGGCGGCCCTCGAAGCTGCGGACGCCGCAGGCCTCTTTGGCGCCTGGGCCGCGTATGCGCGCGCCGAGCTGCTGCTGCGCCTGGGCGAGACCCGCGCCGGATGCGAGGGGCTGGCCGCGCTTTTTGCCGCGTTGCCCTGGCACACGCACCTGGGCCTCAAGCTGCACGATCTGCTTTCGCCACGGCCTGTTGCTGCTCAGGAAGACACCGCCCGCGCCGTGATCCTGGTCTATTCCTGGAACAAGGCCGGGCTGGCGCGGCAGACCCTGGAGAGCCTGGCCCGCACGGACTACGGCGCTGCGCGCATCCTGGTCCTGGACAACGGCAGCTCGGACGGCACGGGCGAGGCCATGGAAGAGTGCGCGGGGCTGTTTCCGCCCGGGGCGCTCAGGGCCATCCGCCTGCCGGTGAACGTGGGCGCCCCGGCCGCGCGCAACTGGCTCATCGCGCAGCACGAGGTCCAGGCCTCGGAGTTCGCCGTGTTTCTGGACGACGACGTGCTGTTGCCGGAGCGCTGGCTCCGCCGCCTGCTCGGCGAGGCTCAGGCGCGGCCCGAGGCGGGCGCTGCGGGCTGCCGCATCGTGTCGGCCACGCCGCCGCCCTGTCTGCAATCGGCGGATTACCAGCTTTTTGCGCCCACGGGGCAGGCCCGCACCATCCGCGAGGTGCCGGAGCACGTGAACGTCTTCGACAACTGCGCGGGCGCGCTGGATGTCGGCCTGTTCACCTACGCGCGCCCGGCCACGCACGTCTCCGGCTGCTGTCACGCCCTGCGGGTGGACGTGCTGCGCGAACTGGGCGGGTTCGACATCCGCTTCAGCCCCACGCAGTTCGACGACCTGGACCGCGACCTGCGCAGCGCCGTCGCCGGTCGTCCGGCCGCGTATGCCGGGGACGTGGCCATCGCCCATGTGCAGCACTCCAGCCTGGCCAAGGCCAAGGGCCCGGCGGCCATGGGGCAGGTCTTCGGCAACAAGATCAAGCTTGAGGGCAAATACGCGCGCGAGGCCGTGGACGCGGCGTTCCGCGCGGGCCTGGACGCCCTGTGGGACGACCTGGGCCGCAAGTGGCGGGCCTTGGATCTGGCTTGAGCCGATCGAACCCGGGAAAGGGGAAGGAATGGTTTGCATCCTGAAAGGTTTGTGGTAAATCTGGAGCCATGAGAAAAGGCAAGCGTATCGCCGCCGCGCTGTGCGCCCTGGTCCTGGCCGCCACGGCCCTGCTCTGGGGCTGCGCCCAGGCTCCCATGAGCGTTTCGCACCTGAAGCGAGACCCCTGGTCCCTTGAGGAACCCCGCTCCCTTGTGACCAACTTCATGCGCTTCGACTACCAGGTGGTGCCCGTGGGCGACGTGGCGGGCATCAAGGGCTGGGCCTATCTGGATACGGCGAAGCTGCCGGAGTGGGTCAAGTGGGCGGATTCGCTGAGCTTCACCGCCTACCTGTGCGACCCGGACGGACGCGTCGTGGCCAAGGACTCCCGCACCTTCCTCCCGCGCGAGGCGCGCGCCGACGAAGGCATCGGCTTCGAGTTCACCCTGAGGCCGAAGGAGTGGGGGCAGCGTCCGCTGTTCATCGCCTTTGGCTACCGCCTGGTGCTCACCGAGGGCCGGGACGGCGAGGGCGGCAAGGAGCCGTTCTTTGTCAGCGAAGAAGCGGCCACGAGGTAAATGATGCCATTGCCAGGAAGCCGCGACAGTTCCGTTGTCATGAAGCGCGTGAGCCAGGGTTCGTTTTTGCAACGCACCGTGCTCAAGCACAACGTCATCTTCAGCGAGGGCAGCAAGGGCGACGAGGCCTACATCCTCGTGGAGGGCAAGGTTGAGATCTCCGGCAACGTGGATGGCCGCAAGAAGGTCTTCGCCGTGCTCCAGCCCGTGTCCATCTTCGGCGAGATGGCCCTGTTCCTTGAAAGCCACGGCCGCACCGCCACGGCCATCGCCCTGGAGGATTCCAAGGTGGTGGTGCTGAACGGCGACGACCTGGACGGGTACATCGAGTCCGCGCCGCCAGCCATCCAGGCCATTTTGAACGTCATGGTCACGCGGCTCAAGCACACCACGAAAAAGGCCCTGCGCGCGCCCAACGTGCCGCTGGGAATCGTGCGCGTGCTGGACCTTTTCGAGACCAACGGCAAGACCGAGATCCTCTACGATTCCGCCGTGCGGCATCTGGCCGACATCTTCGTGTGCAGCCCCACCACCATTGAAGGCTACCTGCAAGGCCTGGCCACGCAAGGGCACGTCTCCATCGACGCCAGCGGCGCCAGCGGTCCTGTCAGCACAGGCAGGCGCGTCATCCGCATCCATACCCCGCACCTGCTGCAGACCGTGATACTGAGCGGCGGCAAGGAGAAGGACAAGGGCGGCACGGTCGACGAGGGGTAAGAGAAGAGGGAGAGAATATCTTTTTCCTGGGGGAATGATTCCTCTAGGACCCCCTCATGCAAACGAAGCGGTCTGTTTCGAGCTTTGCTCGAAACAGACCGCTTCGGTTGAGGTATGTTGGGGCCAGACGGCAACGTGCCAGGCAATCCTTAAGCAAAGTGCTTTTTCCGGCGTCCCCGCCGGAAAAAGCACTTTGCGCTATGGGGATTCAAAAGGGCTGCAAGCCCTTTGGCGGGGTCCAGGGGCGGCGCCCCTGGGGCATCCCGGCTCCCGGCTAGTCGTCGTACTGCTTGGCGTACTTGGCGTCGTCGTACAGGGCTTCGCCGATGGTCTTCTTTCCGTACTCGCGGATGATCCGCTGTCCGGCTTCCGAGGCCACGAACTCGATGAACCGTGTTGCGGTGGCCGCACCCGGGGTTGCTCCGGCGGGCTGCGCCAGGGCGTGGTAGGTGTTCACCAGGTACTTGTCGCCCTTGAAGAGGATTTTGAGCCCTGGCAGGGACTTCTTTTCCGCAGCCCAGGTGCTGGAGTCGGTCATGAAGTACCCGGCCTCGTCGTTGGCGCGCTTGAGCGTGGCGGTCATGAAGGTCTTGGTGACGACGTACCAGTCGCCCGCGGGCTGGACGTTCGCCTGTTTCCAGATGCTCATCTCCTTGCGGTGCGTGCCGGAATCGTCGCCGCGCGAGAAGAATTTGGCCTTGGCCGTGGCGATCTTGGCGTAGGCCTCGGCCCCGGTCTTGGCCTGGGTGATGTGCGCGGGGTCGGCGGCAGGGCCGACGATGAAGAACTCGTTGGATCCGATGAGGGTGCGGCCGCTCGCCCAGCCTTCGGCCACGGCCTTTTTCTCGGCTGCGGGGGCGTGCACCATGATCATGTCCACCTGCTTTGTCTTGAGATACTCAAGGGACTCGCCGCTGCCCGCCTTGACCCAGTCGAGCCGGGCATCGGCCATTTTGGCAAAGGCCTCGCCCAGCTCGCGCAGCAGGCCCAGCTCGCCTGGGCTGCCCGTGGCCAGGCTGAACACGTTCTTGCCCGTTCCGTAAGACTCCATGACCTTTGCCGCCTTTTTTTCCGCAAATCCCGGGGTGGCGAGCAGCAACAGCGCCGCGCAGGCAACCAGCAATTTCCGCATGTGATCCTCCTTGGGTGGCATGCCAATATTGGCATATGTCTAGCCTGGCATGATTCGCCGCGTCAACCTCGGCCCGCGCTTCGTTGACAGGCTGTGGCAAAGGCCGTAGTTCTGCGCCCAGATTTTTCCGCCCGTTGCGGGCTTCGCAACGCGGGCGTATTCAATTTGGAGGAATGCCATGCGCGAGAAGGTTGAGGCCGCTCTGGCCAAGGTGCGGCCCATGCTGCAGGCCGATGGCGGCGACGTGGAGCTGGTGGACGTGACCCCGAACGGCATCGTGATGGTGCGGCTCACCGGGCGCTGCAAGGGCTGCCCCATGTCGCAGATGACGCTGAAAAGCGGCGTCGAGCGCGTCGTGCTCAAGGAAGTCCCCCAGGTCAAGGCCGTCGAGCACGTCACGGAGTAGCATGATGAGCATCACCACCCGCTTCGCCCCCTCGCCCACGGGCTACCTGCACATCGGCGGCGCGCGCACCGCGCTCTTCAGCTGGCTCTTGGCCAAGAACAAGGGCGGGCGCTTCCTGCTGCGCGTTGAGGACACGGACCGCGAGCGCAGCACCCAGGAAGCCACGGACGCCATCATCGCGGCCATGGCCTGGCTTGATCTGGCCGCCGAGGGAACCGCCGTGTTCCAGAGCCAGCGCTTCGACCTCTACAACAGCCACATCGACAGGCTGCTGGAGACTGGCCGCGCCTATTGGTGCCAGTGCACGCCCGACGAGGTGGAGGCCATGCGCGAGAAGGCGCGGGCGGAAGGCAAGAAGCCCAAGTACGATGGCCGCTGCCGCGAGCTGGGCCTGGGGCCTGGCCCTGGCCGTGTGGTCCGCTTCAAGACCCCGCAGGACGGCGTCACCGCGTTCCACGATATGGTGAAAGGCCCGACCGCGGTGCAGAACGCTGAGATGGACGACATGATCCTGCGCCGCAGCGACGGCTCGCCCACGTATAATCTCGCGGTGGTGGTGGACGACCACGACATGGGCGTGACCCATGTGCTGCGCGGCGACGACCACGTGGCCAACACCCCGCGCCAGATACTCCTGTACCAGGCCTTTGGCTGGGACGTGCCGGAGTTCGGCCACGTGCCCATGATCCTTGGGCCGGACAAAGCCAAGCTCTCCAAGCGCCACGGTGCGCTTTCCGTCATGGAATACAAGACCATGGGCTACCTGCCCGAGGCCCTGGTGAACTACCTGGCCCGGCTCGGCTGGTCCCACGGCGACCAGGAGATCTTCAGCCGTGAGGAGCTGGTGCAGCTCTTTTCCACCGGCAACCTGGGCAATTCGCCCTCGGTGTTTGACATCAAGAAGCTGGAGTGGCTGAACGCCCACTACATCAAGGAGTCCGCGCCCGAGCGCCTGGCCGCGCTGTTGCCGGAGTTCATCGCCGAGCGGGACGGCCTGAAGCTCGACCCGGCCTATCTGGCGAGCATCGTGCCGCTGCTGCAGCCGCGCGCCAAGACCCTTGTGGAGATGGCGGACATGGCCCGGCTGTTCCTGGTGGGCGTGGACGCCCTGGCCTATGACGAGAAGGCCGTGGCCGACCAGCTGAAGCCCGAGGCGCGCGAGCTGCTCGCCGCGCTGCTGCCCGTGTATGAGGGGGCGGCCGATTATTCTGACCACAAGGCGCTTGAAGCCGCCACCCAGGCCTTCCTGGACGAGCGTGGCCTCAAGTTCAAGGCCGTGGCCCAGCCCCTGCGCGTGGCGCTCACCGGCAAGACCGCCAGCCCCGGCCTGTTCGAGACCATGTGCGTGCTGGGCAAGGCCGAGAGTCTGGCGCGCATCAAGCGGGCGCTCGCGCTGTAAGATGCCGCACGCGCCCTGCTTCGCCAGCGACAACTACGCGGGCGTGCATCCCCGCGTCATGGCCGCCCTTGCCGAGGCCAATGACGGGCCTGAGTTCAGCGGCCCGGCCAAAGCCTATGGGGCGGACGCCCTGACCTTGGCCGCTCAGGCACGGTTCAAGGCGGTCCTTGGCGAGAGTGCCGAGGCCTTCTTCGTGTTCCTGGGCACTGCGGCCAACGTGCTGGCGCTTGCCGCCATGACGCGTCCGCACCATGCCGTGCTCTGCGCAAGCACCGCCCACATCAACGTGGACGAATGCGGCGCGCCGGAGCGGCACCTGGGCGCCAAGCTCATGGCCGTGGACACGCCCGACGGCAAGCTGACGCCCGCACTCCTGGAGCCCTTCCTGCAGCACCTGGGCAACGAGCACCACAACCAGCCCCGCGTCGTCTCCATCGCCCAGGCCACCGAGCTCGGCACCATCTACCCCCCGGACGAGATCCGCGCCCTGGCCGGCTTCGCCCACGCGAACGGAATGCTGCTGCACATGGACGGCGCGCGCCTGGGCAACGCTGCTGCGGCGCTCGGCTGCGGGCTCAAGGACATCACGAGCGGCGCTGGCGTGGACGCCCTCTCCTTCGGCGGCACCAAGAACGGCCTGATGTTCGGCGAGGCCGTGGTGTTTTTCCGGCCCGAACTGGCGCGGGACTTCCCCTACATCCGCAAGCAGGGCATGCAGCTCTGCTCCAAGATGCGCTTCATCGCCGCGCAGTTCCTGGCCCTGCTGGAGGGCGAACTCTGGCGCGAGAACGCGGCCCGGGCCAACGCCATGGCCCGGCTGCTGGCCGAAGAGCTGGCGGGCGCGCCCGGGGTGCGCATCACCCAGGCGACGCAGACAAACGCCGTGTTCGCGGCGCTGGCCCCGCGGGTCATCGAGGAACTGCAGCGGCGCTTCGCCTTCTACACCTGGGACCACGAACAGGGTGTTGTGCGCTTCATGACCAGCTTCGCCACCACCGAAGCCGAGGTGCGGACCTTTGCCCAGGCCGTGCGCCAGGCCGCCCAGGCGGGCTGAGGCGGGGCGGCCGGTCCGTTTGTTCGCGCATTGACACCGGAACCGACGCTTGAGTATATGATCAGGCGAACGTTGCGCCGGGCGGCTCCCAAGGGTGGGGCGGGCACCGGGCGCAGCCAACCAGCTCCAACCAGCTCATCCGCAACACGGGAGGCCCTATGCAGTCTATCCTCAATACGATGCTTATGCGCCACACGGCCTTTGTCCTCATCGCCGTCATGACCCTGTTCTCCTTCGTGCCCAAGGCCGAGGCCGCCCTCGTGCCCACGTCCATGACCATGGCCTCGGAAGTGCGCACCCAGGACCTCGCCTCGGTGCAGAAGGTGCTGGAGCAGAAGGCCGTCAAGGAGCGTCTCGCCGCCCTCGGCTACACCGAGGAGGAGGTCTCGGCCAAGCTCGCCGCCGTGGACGACTCCGAGCTGCACAGCCTGGCCTCGCAGCTGAACGCCCTGGAAGCGGGCGGCGACGGGCTTGGCATCGTCATCGGCCTGCTGGTCATCGTGCTGCTGGTGGTGGTCATCCTGAAGCTCAGCGACAAGACCGTCACCATACGATAGAACCGGCTGGCTCATGACGCACGCACGCCCGCACAGGGCTTCAGGGCCGCCCTCCGGGGCGGCCCTCGCGTTTTCGCAGGGGCGGGCGGCCCGGGGACTGGCCTGCGCCCTGCTCCTTGCCCTGGTCCTGGTCTCGTTGGGCGGCTGCGCCCTGACCGGCGGCCTCCCGGCGGGTTTTGTCCCGCCGCCGGGGCAGGGGCGGGTCACGGGCGTGCCCTTCCACGCCCAGGAGGACCTGCAATGCGGCCCGGCGTCGCTGGCCATGGTGCTGAACCACCTGGGCGACCCCGTGACCCCGGAGGAGATTTCACGCGCCCTGTATCGCAAGGACCTGCGCGGCGTGGTGAGCCTGGACCTGGCGCTCTACCCGCGCGGGCGTGGCTTCGCCACCCGCTTCTTCCGGGGCTCGGAGCAGGACGTCGCCGCCGCCGTGGATGCGGGCCAGCCCTTGCTGGTCATGGTGGACGAGGGCTTTGGCGGCATCCGCGTGCTGCACTTCATGGTCGTCACCGGCTACGACGCCCACGGCGTGCTGGTGAACTCCGGCCGCAGCCAGGGCCTGCGCCTGGGCTGGGGCGAGTTTTTGTCCGCCTGGGACGGGGCCGACCGCTGGGCCTTGCGCATAAGCCCCGCGCCGCCAAAGGAGCAGAAATGATGACGCGCCTTCGTTGCCCGCTTTTCCCCCTGGCCCTGCTGCTGGCCTTGGCAGCGCTTGTGGCCGGCTGCGCCATGCCGCGCATCGCCGTGCACGACGACCCGCTCTCCGGGGCGGAGCATTTGAGCCTCGGCATGGCCTACGAGGCCAAGGGCGAGGCCGACCGCGCCGCGTCCGAGTACAAGCTGGCCCTGCGCAGCGAGCCGCTGGCCCGGCTCTATCTGGGCAACGTGTATTATGGGCAGGGGCGGCTGGCAGAGGCCGAGGCCGAGTACCGCGCCGCCCTGGAGCGCCTGCCCGATCACCCGGAGGTCATGAACAACCTGGCCTGGCTGCTGCTTGCGCGAAAGCGCAGGCTGGACGAGGCCCAGGACCTGGCCGAGCGGGCCGTGGCGCGCGCGCCCTCGGACGCCGCGCGGGCCGCCTACCAGGACACGCTTGCGGCCATCCGCGCCGCCCGCGTCGTGCCGAAGTAGCCACGCCACGCACCAACGCAGCGAGGCCCGCATGAGCCAGCGTTTTCGACTCCACGGCCCGGACCTGGTCCAGGACACGGCCACCGGGCTGGTCTGGCCGCGTTCGGCCAATCCCCTGGGATATGCCTTGCCCTGGCCCGAGGCCCTGGCCGCCGTGGCGGACCTGAACCGCGCGCGCTTTCTGGGCCATGACGACTGGCGCATGCCCAACCGCGTGGAGCTGCGTTCGCTCATCGACCATGCCGGGCGACAGCCCGCCCTGCCCGCCGGGCACCCCTTCCGCGACGTGTTCCTGGGCTGGTGCTGGACCTCCACCACCAAGGCCGGGCAGCCCGGCTACGCCTGGAACGTGCACCTGGAGGGCGGACGCATGTTCTACAGCCGCAAGGACGAGTTCCGGCTGCTCTGGCCCGTGCGCGGGGAAAGCCGCGTGCTGCCGCGCACCGGGCAGGAGTCGTGTTTTGACGCGACGGGTGCGGTCATCCCGTGTGTGGGGCAGGGCCTTGGAGGGGGGGCAGACGGCGCCCTGGCCGCCGGTCAGGACGGCGCGTTGCGCCGGGGGGTCCCCTGGCCCGAGCCGCGCTTTGAGAGGGCGCGGGACGGGGTGCTGGACCGGCTCACCGGCCTTGTCTGGGCCGAGCCAGCCGCTTTGCCGCAGGGACTTCTTGACTGGCGGCAGGCGCGGGAACTGGCGGCGGAGTGGGGCGGCGTCGGCACGGGCTGGCGGCTGCCGGAGATTGCCGAGTTGGAATCGCTGGTGGACGCGGAGCGCGCGAATCCGGCCCTGCCATTGGGGATGCCGGACGCGCAGGCCGTAACGACCGAAGGTTTCTGGTCGGCCACGGTGAGCGGGTTCGATGCGGCCTGGGCCTTTGTGCTCTATGCGCAGAAAGGGGCCGTGGGCGTGGGCTTCAAGGCTGGCAGGGAGTTTTCCGTCTGGCCGGTGCGCCAGGGCTGAAGAACGCCCGCTCTTTTCGACCGCTACTCCTCCAGGGCCACCAGTTCCATTTTGCCCCACACGCCGAGCGCGCCGCCCGCCTGGACGAACACGCCCTCCAGGCCGAGCGGGGCCATCTTCTTGGCGCGGGCCAGCACCAGGTCCAGGTCGTCCGCCGTGTCCACGAGGTTGGCCAGCGCCGTGGCAGCGGCGTCTGCAAAGGCGCCGCTCTTGGCGCGCACCACCACCAGCTCGCCCTTGCCCAGGCTGAGCGAGTGCCCGATGCTGGCCGAAGACGCGCAGAGGCTCAAAGGGAAGTCGCGCCGGGAGAGCTTGAGGCCCAGCCGTGCGCCGGAAACCGGGTCGCCGAGCAGGGCCACCACGCGCTCGCGGGTGGAGTGCAGGTAGATGTCGCCGCCGTTCTCCACGATGAGGTTCGGGCTTACGGGCGCGAAGCGGTCGGCCACGAACTGGGCAAAGGTTCCGGCCACGGCGGCCATGGGGCCGACGTTGACCAGGGACGCGGCGCGGGCCATCTCGCGGGCGATGGCCGGGGCGCTGTCCGGCACTTCAACCGGGACAAGGCTTTCGCGGAAGCCTGGGGCCATGAGGATGTAGTTTTTCAGTTCGCCGCGCAGGCCGCGCACAAGGTCGAGCATGGGGTCCCGCAGGTCGCACTGCGCAGTGACGAAGAGATCGGTCTGCTCGAGCACCACTTGAAAGCACGTCTCGCCCGCTTGCGGGCGCACGGACTCGCGGTAGGACCTGTGCGCTGAAAGGAATGCTTGCTTCGTCATGCGTAAGAGGATACCAGATCAGAGCGGCATCGAAAAGGGCAGGATTGCGCGCCGGGCGGAAACACGACGCTTGACGGGCGGGCGACTTGCCTCTATACGGCTTGGTTCCGCGTTGACGGAAACGACATCATCCTTGCAGGAGAATACATATGAGCAAGCGTACCTACCAGCCCAGCAAAATCAGAAGGAAGCGCACCCTCGGCTTTCTCGTCCGTTCCCGCACCAAGGGCGGCCAGGCCGTTCTGCGCCGCCGCCGTCAGAAGGGGCGCAAGAGATTAGCCCTCTAGGCTGGCCAAAGAGCCGCCGCCTGCCGGACAGCAAGCGCTTCGGCGCGTGCTACGACCAGGGCCGCAAGCTCTTCACCCGTCATTTCGTGCTGTTTTGCCTTAAGCGCGATGAAACGGAGGGGAGCTTGCGGCTTGGCCTTACAGTGAGCCGCAAGGTCGGGCGGGCGGTTGTGCGCAACCGCGTGCGTCGCGTGTTGCGCGAGTTTTTCAGGCTGCACCAGGCCATGCTCGAGAGGCCCATCGATATCGTCGTTGTTCCCAAGCGGAATCTGGACCCGAAGAGTATCGACATGGCCCTGGTGGAACAGGAGTTCCTCCCCGTCCTTGACCGGCTTGGCCGGGAGGCCGGTGGCGGGATGACCGACGCGAGGTCTCCATGCTGAGAGTCACGCGCGGGGCGCAGCGCTCTTTCGGGCAGGCCGTCCTGCTGTCGCTCATCTGGCTCTATAAGAGATTTTTGTCCCCCCTCTTCGCGGGCTCCTGCCGCTTTGAGCCCTCCTGCTCGCAGTATGCCCGGCAGGCCGTCATCATGCACGGCGCGTTCAAGGGCAGCCTGTTGGCCTTCTGGCGCATCCTGCGCTGCCAGCCCCTGTGCCGGGGCGGGTACGATCCCGTACCCATCAGTTTTTCCCCCAACATCCCAGACACTCACGCGAGCTGACACATGGACACCAAACGCCTTATCTCGGCCCTGGCCCTCTCCCTCGTCGTTCTTTTCGGCTGGAGCTACCTCTTTCCGCCCGATGAGCCCAAAACCCCGCCCGTGGCCGCCCAGCCCGAGGCCAAGCTTGAACAGGGCGCGACGCCAGCCGTCCCCGCCGTCCCCACCGGCTCCGCTGCCCTTGCCCAGGGCCGTCCCGTCCAGGTCACGACCCCGCTCTACACCGCCCGCTTCAACACCCAGGGCGGCGTGCTGGAAAGCTTCGTGCTCAAGAACTTCCACGAGGCCGTGGACAAAAGCTCCCCCAACGTCGACATCGTGGGCGAGGCCGCCCGAGACAAGGCCGCCCTTGGCCTGATGATCCTGCCCGAGGGCGGTGAGGTGCACACCTGGAACGCTCCGGGCTGGACCTATGCCGGCGAGGACGTGGCGCTTTCCGGCGCGGAGAAGAAGACCCTGGTCTTCGTTGGCGAGGCCGCAGGCCTCAAGATCGAGCGCCGCCTCACCGTGAGCGCCGATTCCTACCTCGTCACCGAGGAGACCACCATCACCAACCCCGGCAGCGCGCCGGTGTCCGGTCGCGTGGCCTTCACCATCGCCACCGCAGGGCTCTCCCCCAAGGGCGAGGACAAGTACAATCCCACGCGCATCGCCTACGGCAGCACCAAGAACGGCTTCAACGAGGTCACCGACCTCGACGACCTGAAGGAAGTTGGCGTGGCCCCCGCCGAGCCCGTCAACTGGGCCGCCGTGGAAAGCAACTATTTCCTCTTTGCCGCCATGCCCAAGGCCGAAGGCTCGCTGACCAACGGCAAGCTCAAGGCTGACGTGTTCAACCTGGCCGTCAGCAGCGCCGTCACCTTCGAGGCCGGTCAGGCCAAGACCGTGGGCTGCTCGTACTTCATGGGGCCAGCGGACCGCGCCATCCTGGCGGGCATGCCGAACAAGCTCGCGCAGGCCGTGGATTTCGGCTGGTTCCATCTGATCGCCGAGCCGCTCTTGTATCTCTTGAACTGGTTCTACCAGTACGTGCACAACTACGGCGTGGCCATCATCCTCTTGACCGTGCTCATCAAGCTTATCTTCTGGCCCCTTTCGCAGAAGAGCTACAAGAGCATGGAGCAGATGAAGCGGATCCAGCCCATGATCCAGAAGCTGCGCGAGAAGCACGCCGACGACAAGGAGCGCATGAACCAGGAGATCATGGCGCTCTACAAGACCTACAAGGTGAATCCGGCGGGCGGCTGTCTGCCGATGATCGTGCAGATTCCCGTCTTCTTCGGCCTGTACAAGGCCCTGCTCGGCAGCATCGAACTCCGTCACGCACCGTTCATCACGCACGTGCCCTTCACGGACCTCGTGTGGCTCGCCGACCTTTCGGCCATGGACCCCTACTATGTCACCCCCCTCATCATGGGGGCCACCATGTTCGTCCAGCAGAAAATGACCCCCACCGGAGGGGACCCCTTGCAGGCCAAGATCATGCTGCTCATGCCTGTGGTGTTCACCTTCCTGTTCTTGAGCTTCCCTTCCGGGCTCGTGGTCTACTGGCTGGTGAACAACGTCCTTTCCATCGCCCAGCAGTGGTGGATGATGCGCTCGGCCAAGGCCAAGGCGTAGGACTCTTCGGTGGCGTAACAGATCTGCTGGGAGGATACACGTGAGCGAAACCAAAGAATTCCAGGGAAAGAACCTGGACGAGGCCATCGAGGCCGCCTGCAAGCACTTTGACCTCAAACGCGACAAGCTGGAGATCGAGATCGTCTCCGGCGGCTCTTCGGGCATTTTCGGCCTGGTTGGCGTGAAAAAGGCCGTGGTGCGGGCCAAGCCGCGCGGCAGCTTCAAGTCTGCGAGCGAAGCGCCCGAGCGTTCCGAGAAGGCCGAGCGGACCGAGCGTCCTGAACGCCAGGAGCGCCGTCCCGAACCGGTCGAGCGCGCCGAGAAGGCCGAGCGGCCAGAGCGTCAGGAGCGGTCCGAGCCATCCGAAAGGCCCGAAAGGGCCGAAGCCCGGCCCGCCCCCAGGCCGGAGGCCCAGCCCGAGGCCCGCAAGGAGCAGCCCGAGGGCGACGAGTCCCGCCGTTCCGAGCGTTCGCGCCGTGGCCGTGGCCGCGGACGTGGCGAGCGCAGCGGCGACAAGCCCGTGGAGAAGGCTCCCGAGGCTGACGGCAACCGCGCCCCGGCCCCGCGCCGCCGCGAGCGGCCCCGTCGCGAGGCCGAGGGCAACCGCGCGCCGCGCGGCGAGTCCGTCAACGGCGCCCTGCCCGAGGACGACGAGAACGGCGCGCCCAAGGGCATCGGCCACCTGGACCAGGCCCTGCTCGAGGAAGTGGCGCGCGAGGCCACCGGCAAGCTGCTGGAGCATCTGGTGGAGAACGCCAAGATCTCAGTCGAGCTTCTGCACGACCGCGTGTGCGTGCGCATCGAGGACCCGGACAACACCGGCCTGCTCATCGGACGCGAGGGTCAGACCCTGGCCTCCATCCAGTATCTGGTGAACCGTCTCGTCTCCAAGCGCATGGACGCCTCGGTGCGTGTGCAGATCGACGCCGGGGACTACCGCGAGAGCCAGGACGAGCGCCTGCGCCAGATCGCCCGCCACCTTGCGGACAAGGCCATGTCCTCCGGCCGCACGCAGAGCACCCGGCCCATGAGCAGCTACCACCGCCGCGTGGTGCACCTGACCCTTCAGGACGACGAGCATGTCTTCACGCGCAGCAAGGGCGAAGGCTCCATGAAGCGCGTGCTCATCATGCCCAAGCGCCGGGGCAAGGACGGCGTCATGGTGGAGGAGATCCCCCAGGACGCGGCCCAGGAATTCAACGACACTGACGGGGAATAGCACCCCCCGGCATCACGCCGACAACGCCGCCGGGGCAGGGGATGAACTCTCCCGCCCCGGCGGCTTCTTTTCAGGGAGGCGGCACATGGCCCACTTGCGCACCGGCGACACCATCGCCGCCATCGCCACGGCCCAGGGGGCCGGCGCGGTGGGCATCGTCCGCGTGAGCGGCCCCGACGCCCGCGCCCTGGCGCACGCCCTGTTCCGCTCCTCCCGTTCCGGCTTCACGGGCCTGAAACCCTACCGTCTGCACCACGGCACCCTCGTGGACGCGGCTGGCCGCGTGCTCGACGAGGTGCTGCTCGCGTTCATGCCCGGCCCGGGCTCCTTCACCGGCGAAGACGTGGTTGAGTTCAACTGCCACGGCGGACAGGCCGTGCTGCGCGCCGTGCTCGAAGAGCTGCTGGCGCGCGGGGCCAGGCTGGCCGCGCCCGGCGAGTTCTCCTTCCGCGCCTTCAGGCATGGCAAGCTGGATCTGGCCCAGGCCGAGGCCATCGCCGAAACAATCGCCGCGCCTACGCGCGCGGCCCTGCACCTGGCCCAGCTGAAGCTTTCGGGCGCGCTGTCGGAACGCATCGGCTCCTTGCGGCAGCGGCTGGAGGCCCTGCGCGCCCAGCTTTGCCTGGCCGTGGACTTCCCGGAGGAGGACGTGGAGTGCCTGCCGCCCGCCCTGCTGCGCGGCGAGGCCCTGGACGTTGCCACGGCCATTGCGGAGCTGCTGGCCGGGGTGGAGCGCGCGCGCGCCTGGCGCGAGGGCGTGCTGGCCGTGCTGGCGGGCCGCGTCAACGCGGGCAAGTCGAGCCTCATGAACGCCCTGGTGGGCCGCAACCGCGCGCTGGTCTCGGCCACGCCCGGCACCACGCGCGACTACCTGGAGGAGCAGCTGGACCTTTCCGGCCTGCTGGTGCGGCTGGTGGACACGGCGGGCCTGCGCGAGGGCCGGCCTGAGGTTCTCGAAGCCGAGGGGATCGGCGAACTGGACCTCGACCCGGTGGAGGCTGCGGGCCAGGATTTGGCGCGGGACTTCATGGCCCGGGCCGAGGCCGTGCTCTATGTGCTGGACGCGGCCAAGCCGCTGCACGCCCTGGACCGCGAGGCGCTCGCCGGCCTCGACCCCCGGCGCGCCATGCTGGTTCTGAACAAATGCGATTTGCCGGGAGCGGGGACGGCGCGGCATGAGGCGCTGGCGATCGCCAGCGCGCGCGGGCTCGCCTGCCTGCGCGTGTCGGCCAAGTCCGGCCTCGGGCTTGAGGAACTTTGCGCGCGGCTGCGCACCCGGCTGGCCGGGGCGGAGCCGGACCCGGACGCCCTTGCGCCCAACGCCCGGCAGGCCCAGGCGCTCGCCCTGGCCCACGGCGAACTGCTCGCCCTGGCGGAGGAGACCCAACGCGGCCTGCCCTACGACATTTTGGGCCTGCGCCTGGACGCCGCCTGCCGCGCGCTCGCGGAGCTTGTGGGCGACATCGCCCCGGACGAGGTGCTGAACGCCATCTTCTCACGCTTCTGCATCGGAAAGTAGCGCGGCTGGCGGGAAAAATTGACGCCTGCCTGCGGAGGCTCAGGACACGCCCTTCATCCTGCCCGGCCTGCTCTTCTTCAGCTTTTTGTCAGCTTATTCTGCATCTTATGCAAGCAGTCAGGTCGCCCAAGAGCCAGCCCATCGCTGGAATGCCATTTGCATCCGTTCCATAGCCTGCTCGGACCATCATAAACCGGAGCCACGCCATGGAACAGACCGTTGACGCAAAAACGCAAACCCTTGTGCATAACGCGATCAATCTGCTGGCTTACGGGAAGCCTGCGGACTTCAACATGCTCTACCGGCAGCGTCAGATGCAGGGCCGCCCGGACATGCACCCGGAACGCTGCGTGGTCATGGATTTTCCTTACGAAAAGCGGAATGTTTTCTATACCTACCTGTACAATCGCGTGCTGCGCAAAGCCGCCATCGACTATCTGGAGTTCGGCGTCGCCGGGGGAAGCAGCTTCAAGTCCTGGCTTGGGCTGTCCAAGCACGAGACCTCGCGTTTCTACGGTTTCGACTCCTTCGAGGGCCTGCCCGAGGACTGGCAGGAGGATTCGCGGAAGGGAAGCTTCAGCACCAACGGCGCCATTCCAGACGTGGACGATGCGCGGGCTTCTTTCGTTGTGGGGTTGTTTCAGCAGACCGTGGACGCCTTCAGCAGAGAGTTCCAGCCGCGGAACCGGCTGGTGCTGCACATGGACGCGGACCTGTACTCCTCGACCCTGTACGTGCTGATGAACATGGACCGCCATATCCGTCCGGGCACGGTGATCTTGTTCGACGAGTTCAACGCGCGCGGCTTTACGGACGAGTATGCGGCCATGGAAGATTATTGCACGGCGTGTTGCCGGGAGTACAAGGTCGTCGCGCGCAGAAGCGACTTCGCCAAGCTTGCGGTGGAGATGGTGCAGTAGGCGCGCGCCTGCCCCTCGCCCGCGTCAGTCGAAGACGGACGTGATGGACCCCCACACGGACGGGAAAAACGAGGCGAAGTCGGGCACGTCCAGGCTCGGATCGAGTCGTTTCGCGGTTGTGCCGTCGGCCACGGCCTTGTCCTCCTCCCCCAATTCCTTATAGGCGTATGCGCGTTGCAGGTAGGCCTGCGCGCTCTTCGGGTTCTGGGCTATGGCCCGGGTGTAGTCCTGCACGGCCTGCGCAAAGTGCTGCAAGGCAAAGTTGGCCATGCCCTTGCCCAGGTGCGCCGGGAAGCTCTTCGGATCATGGCGCAGCACGGTCTCGTAATCCTGCACGGCAAATCCATACTGCTTGGCGGCCTGGAACGCCTCGCCGCGTCCAAGCAGCGCCCCGGCATCGTTCGGCTTCAGCGCAAGGGCCCTGCCGTAGTCGGCAATGGCGCGGTCAAACTCCCCCAGGCCCAGCAGGCACTTGGCCCGGTTCGCATAGAGGGTGTGGTTCCTGGGGGTCTGCGCCAGGAGCGCGTCATAGTCGCTGAGGGCCTGCGCGTGTTGTCCGAGAGAGAAATGCACGCTGGCGCGCCATTCAAGCGCCGTGGCGTTCTTCGGGGTTGCGGCCAGAACCTTGTCGAGGTCGGCGAGGGCCTCGTCGTAGCTGCCCAGGGCGGAATACGCCTTGCCGCGCGCAAGGCGCGCCTCGGTGAAGCCCTCGGCCAGGGCCAGGGCCTTGCCGCAATCCTCGACCGCCTGGCTGTACCTCCCGGCGGAGTATTCCGCGTTGCAGCGCCGATACAGCGCCGCAGGGAACACCGGTTCCACGGCCAGGGCCTGGCTGTAGGCTGCAACGGCCTTGTCGCGCTGGCCGCCGTCGTCCAGGGCCACGCCGATGTTGTAATAGGGCTCGGCGTACTTCGGGTTCAGCCGCGCGGCCTGCTCGAAATCCGCAAGGGCGCTTTGGGGATTCTTGTCCGCATAATGCGCAAGTCCCCTGCTGTTCAGCACGATGGAGGCAAGTCCCGGCGTAAGCCCCGGCGTGCCCAGGCACCTGGTCAGCAGCTCTGCCTGGGCTTTTGGCGGGGCCTTGGCGTCGATGGCGTTCTGGGCTTCGAGGCACACGGCCGGAACCTCCTGCGCCCAGGCGTCTCGGCTGGAAAGCAGCAGAGCCGCGGTCAGCAACGCCGCACAATGGACGTGTTTCCTCATTGTCGGCATCCCTCCCTGTATTGGCGTTCCGCGAAACCTGGGCCGAGGCTGTGGCCCTGCGGACAACTCTGGTGTGATGGTAGCAAAGCCGACGGGCCTTCGCAATGCGGCTCTGCCTCCGGCGCGCCCGCCCGCCGCGCAAAAAAAGGAGGCCCAGGCGCGCCGCCCAGGCCTCTGGATGTTTACGTGCGGCGGCTAGCGCCCGCCATGGCCCTTGTCGCCGGGATGCCCATGTCCCTTGCCGTTTCCCCTGCCTCTGTCATGCTTGCCGTCGTGCTTGTCATGCCGGTAGTCGCGGCGATCGTCATGGCGATCCTCCCAATGCTCCGGCGCCCAGCCTCCGGCCACGAAGCGGTAATACTCACCCCGGCGTTCCCAGCGCGCGGGCACCCAGCGCTGCCCGTGCCGGGCCTTGATCCAGCGCCCCTCGTCCCAGCGGTGGCGGCCGTCCTCCCAGTACCAGGTGCCAGGCACCCACACCCAGCCGGGTCTGGGCTTGTGCATCACCTCGTGCCGGGGCGGCGGCGGCGCATCGGAGATGGTGACGCTGACGGATAGCTGCGCCAGGGCGGGCGAGGCGAAAAGCCCCAGGCAGAGGGCGGCGGCGAAAAGCGTCGGAAGGGTCTTGCTGTGCATGTGGCTCTCCTTGTGCTCCCGGGCCGTGCGCCCGGGCGGGGGTTGCGATGCGATCCGGCGGGGCGGGGGACGTCCCCCGGCGCGGCAAGCGGGTTGAGACAGGCCGCGCCCGGTGATTGCCATTGAGCATGGCCCGTGCCAAGCCGTAACCATGCGGGACAAAACACTGTTTGAATTGGTGTTCAAAACAGGGCGACAAAAACTGCGCACTTCCGAACTCCCGCTGCGCAAAGCTTAGCAAATTCAGGGACTACAGATTGGTTTCAACGCGCGCCGCCGCAGCCCTGCGCCCAAACACAAAAGGGGAGCCCGGCGGTTGCCAGACTCCCCTTGCAGGAACGTGAGGGGACAGGGAAGGCTATTCGCCCTTGAGCTCCCGGGTCATGAGGTCGCGCACGGCCTGGGCCGGGTCCTTGTCCTCATACAGGATGCGGTAGACCTGTTCGGTGAGCGGCAGCTCCACGCCGAGCTTGCGCGCCAGCTGGTACACGCTCTGGGTGGTGCGCACGCCCTCGGCCACGGTCTTGGTCTCGGCCAGGATGTCGGAGAGCTTCTGGCCCCGACCCAGCTTCATGCCCACGGTGCGGTTGCGCGAGAGGTCGCCGGTGCAGGTGAGCACCAGGTCGCCCATGCCGGAGAGGCCCATGAAGGTCTTGGGCTTGGCGCCCATGACCTTGCCCAGGCGGCTCATCTCGGCCAGGCCGCGCGTGATGAGCGCGGCGCGGGCGTCGTGCCCGAAGCCCAGGCCGTCGGCGATGCCCGCGCCGATGGCCATGACGTTTTTCAGCGCGCCGCCCAGCTCCACGCCCAGGAAGTCCTCGTTGGTATACACGCGGAAGGTCTCGGTGGAGAAGAGCGCCTGCATCTCGCGGCCCAGCTTCTTGTCCGCGCAGCCCAGGCTCACGGTGGTGGGCAGGCCCAGGCCCACCTCCTTGGCGAAGCTGGGGCCGGAAAGCGCGGCGTAGCGGGGCGACAGGGACTCCAGGGCCTCGGCCACCACCTGCGACATGGGGGCCAGGGTGTTGTTCTCAATGCCCTTGCTGGCGCAGACCATGATGGGCTTCTTGGGCAGGATGTCGCGGAAGCTTTCAAGGCTTGCGCGCATGAACTGGCTGGGGACCACCAGCAGAAACACCTTGGCCCCGGCAAAGGCGCGCGCGGGGTTGGAATGCAGCTGGAGGTCCGGGGAAAGCTCAAGGTCGGGCATGAACCAGGTGTTGCGGCCCTTATCCTTCATTTCTGCCAAAAGCTCGGGCTCGCGGACCCAGAGGGTGGTGGGCAGGCCCTTTTGGGCCAGGAGGTTGGCCAGGGTGGTGCCCCAGCTTCCCGCGCCGATGACGGCGATCTTCATGCACTGCGCTCCTTGATTGAAGGGGGCCGCCGGACGCGAAGCCCGGGCGGCCGACGGACGATGTGCGCCTTCATACCCGCTGGCGCCAGGGGAGGCAAGCCCTCGGACGCGGACCGGTTTGAAACGTCCAGCAGCGCATCGGTGCGCAAGTTTTCCCTGCCGCCGCCCGTGCGCCCGAGTTGCCAGCGGGCGCGGGCTCGGATACAAGAACGCGTCCCGCCGCCGCTTTGGCGGGCCCACCACGCAACAAGCGAGCAGCCATGAGCGAGAGCGAGAAGTCCAAGAAGTCCCAGGCCCCCGCGTTCACGGACACGGAGAAGCGCATTCTGGCCCTGGCGGGCACGGATCTGCCCGACTCGCCCACGCCCTTTGCCGACATCGCGGCCCAGGCGGGCGCGTCCGAGGCCGAGGTGCTGGAACTGCTCACCCGACTGAAGGAAGGCGGCGTCATCCGCCGCTTCGGGGCCACCCTGCGCCACCAGAAGGCCGGCTACGGCCACAACGCCATGGTGGCCTGGCGCGTGGACGACGCCGAGGAAGCCCTGCGCGTGGGCGAGAAGATGGCCGCCCGGCCCGAGATCAGCCATTGCTACATCCGCCGCACCTATCCGCAGTGGAAGTACAACCTCTACACCATGATCCACGGCAAGAACCCCGGCGACACCACGCGCGTGGTCGAGGAGATCATGCGCGAGACCGGCGTCACCGACAACCAGACCCTGGCCTCCCTGCGCGAGCTCAAGAAGACCTCCATGCGCTATTTCTAGGTCGCGAATCCACGCCGCGAAACAACGCCACGAAACACTACGGAGAATCCGCCATGTCCAGCACGTCCGAAGCCTATTTCCTGCGCGCCCAGAACATCCTGCCCGGCGGGGTCAACAGTCCGGTGCGCGCCTGCAAGAGCGTGGGCTGCGAGCCCGTCTTCATCGAGCGCGCAAAGGGGAGCCGCATGTGGACGGTCGATGGGGCCGAACTCCTCGATTTCGTCATGAGCTGGGGGCCGATGCTTCTGGGCCACGCCAATCCGGGCGTGGAGGCCGCCGCCATCGCGGCCCTCAAGAATGGCGCAAGCTTCGGCGCGCCCTGTCCGGCGGAGGTCGAACTCGGCGAGCTGATCCGCGAGATCATGCCGGGCATGGAGCAGGTGCGCATGGTCAGCTCCGGCACCGAGGCCACCATGAGCGCCGTGCGCCTGGCGCGCGGGTTCACGGGCCGGGCCAAGGTGCTCAAGTTCGACGGCTGCTACCACGGCCACAGCGACGGCTTTCTGGTGAGCGCGGGCAGCGGCGTGGCCACCCTGTGCATCCCCGGCACGCCCGGCGTGCCCGACGCCATCGCGGGACTGACGCTCTTGGCCCCGTATAACGATCTGTCCGCCGTGGAGGCGCAGTTCAAGGCCTTTGGGGCGGACATCGCCTGCATCATCGTGGAGCCCGTGGCGGGCAACGTGGGGCTCATCCCCCCGGCCCCGGGCTTTCTGGAGGGTTTGCGCGAAATCTGCACCAGATACGGCGCCCTGCTCATCTTCGACGAGGTCATCACCGGCTTCCGCGTGGCCCTCGGCGGCGCGCAGGAACGCTACGGCGTCAGGCCCGACCTCACCACCCTTGGCAAGATCATCGGCGGCGGGTTCCCGGTGGGCTGCTATGGCGGCCGCCGCGAGATCATGGAGCATATCGCGCCCAGCGGGCCGGTGTACCAGGCGGGCACGCTTTCGGGCAATCCCGTGGCCATGGCCGCGGGCATCGCCACCCTGACGCAGCTCGCCAAGTGCGACTACGCCGCCCTGGAGCGGCGCACCGCCCTCTTCGCTTCGGAGCTGGCGGACATCCTGCGCGCCAAGGGCCAGGACGTGACCCTGAACCAGCTGGCCTCCATGTTCACGCTGTTCTTCACCAAGACCCAGGTGACGGACTACGCCACGGCCAAGACGGCGAACGGTGCGACCTACGGCGAGTTCTACCGCCAGATGCGCGGCCTGGGCGTGAATCTGGCCCCCTCGGGCTTCGAGTGCGCGTTCACGTCCTTTGCCCACACGGACGCGGACCTGGAAAAGGTTCTGCAGGCCGCCCGACAGGTGAAGCTCTAGGCTTTCAGCGCGGGCGCGGCACGCGCAACAACCCGCCGGGGGAGGCCTCGGCGGGTTGTTTTCTCCCGGGCCAGACCGTCTCGCCGTGCCGGAAGCCTCTGCGGGGACGCAAGACAAGGCCAATGATTTCGCCCACCCGTGCGCGGCATCAAAAAAAAATGCGCGAGGCGCCCGTTTTTCCCCTTGGCGAAGCCGCTGATGGCGGGTACAGGGGCGCTCCGCGTCATGCTTGCGTTGCGCAACAATGACGACAAATCCGCCAAAGGTGACATGCATTGAACTTCGCAACGAACAGCTTTTGTCCAGACGCCTTCGCCGACCGCCTGCGCGAGATCCGCAAGGCCACCGGCCTGACCGGCGGGAAGATCGCCCTGTGCGGCGGCGTGACCAAACAGACCTTTTCCGGCTACCTGCACACCGGGCGGCTTCCGTCGGCCAACGTGCTGGCCAACTGGGTCACGAAGCTCGGCCTCAACGCCAACTGGCTGCTCACCGGCCAGGGGCCCATGTTCCTGGAGCAGTTGGGGCAGAACCAGCACTGTGCCGCTGGCGAGGCTGCGGAACTGCCTGAGTGTGCGGACGCGCCCCGCGTCCCGGCAGCAGCTGCGGTGGACTGAGGGGCTTTCCCCCGCCCGGACCGCCAACGGGGCCGCGTTCTTTGGCCCGCGCACGCAAAAGGGCCTGGGCGACGTTGCCCGCCCAGGCCCTTTTGCTGTCCCGGCCAGACGGCCGCCCGCCTGTTCCCAGGAGTCCTTTTCCGCTAATGGCCCTCGCCGTGGTGGCACTCGTGCCCATCGCCGTGGGCGGTGCAGAGCACCTTGCTGTCCGTGAGCGTGCCGTCGATCCAGGCCTGGACCGCGTCGGCCACGTCGCCCTTGGCGCCCCGGAACACCTGGATGCCCGCCTCGCCCAGGCGCATCACCGCGCCCTGGCCCATGTTCCCGGCCACGAGCACCTTCACGCCCATGTCCACCAGGGTGGGGATGAGGTTCGATTTGCAGCCGCAGGCCGGGGGCGGATTGAAGCGCTCCTGGCCGACCACGGCCTTGCTGTCGTCGATGGCGTAGATGGTGAAGGATTCGCAGTGGCCGAAATGTTCGTCCACCTGTCCGGCGCGCGTGGGCACGGCGAGCTTGATCATGGTTTTCTCCGTTGCTGTTTGGGGGTGTTTGGAACAGGATCCGCGCTGACGGCGGAAATCGGCCCGGGGCAGCGCGTACACTGGAAATCCTTGCCGCCGCATCCGGGGCAGGCCTTGGGCTTGCCCGTGCCGCAGGGCTCTTGCCAGCCATGCCCGCAGGCAGCGCACAGAAAGCCGCGCGTCTGGACATCGGCGGTCTCGATGCGCAGGGCGCAGCCGAGCACCAACACCTGCGCCACCTTGCTCCGGGCCTTTTCGATGGTGCGTCCGAAAGTCTGCCGCGACACGCCCATGCGCTCCGCGGCCTCCTCCTGGTACAGCCCCTCGTGGTCCGCCAGCCGGATGGCCTCGTATTCCTCAAGGCTCAGCGCGACCATCTCGAGGTCGTCCATGCGCACCCCGGCGGGCTTGAACACCTTGCAGGCGGGCTGGCCGTGGATGCGGCGGCAGCAGCGTGGTCTGGGCATGAATTCCTCCGTGCCTGCATAATTATGAGCATATGCCCATAACGTCAAGGGGTGCGCGGCGGATTTCCCGCGTTCTCCCGGCCTTGCCCAGGCGACGCCGGGCTTGAGTCCGCCGGGCAAAGCGCATAGCCTGGGCGCAACGTTCCATTTCCGGAGGCGCAATGCACGACGAGCCGCAGTTCCAGACCCTCAAGCGCATCTTTGAGGCCGCGCTCACGCGCATCGACCCCTATGGCATGATCAAGGAGCGCGTGCGGCTCAATGGCTCGCGCCTGGTCATCGAGTTCGAGGCCGCGCGGCACGAGGCGGACCTGTCGCGCTTCTCGCGCATCCTGGTGCTGGGCTGCGGCAAGGCCTCCGCGCGCATGGCCAGGGCCGTGGAGGAGATTCTGGGCGCGGGCCTGCCGTCCGGCATCACGTGGGGCGGGCTGGTGTGCACCAAGTACGGCCACACCGAGGAGCTTTCGCGCATCGAGCAGGCCGAGGCCGCGCACCCGGTGCCCGACGAGGCCGGGGTGGCGGCGGCGGCGCGCATCGCGGCCCTTGCGCGCCGGGCCGATGAAAGGACGCTGGTGCTGAACCTCATCTCCGGCGGCGGGTCGGCGCTATTGCCAGCGCCCATGCGCTACGTGGACCAGGGCCGCGAGGTGGCGCTCAGCCTGGCGCACAAGCAGGCCGTCACCCGCGCGCTGCTGGCCTGCGGGGCGGACATCCGCGAGATAAACTGCGTGCGCAAGCATCTGTCCGAGCTCAAGGGCGGCCGCTTCCTGCGCCTGCTCGCCCCGGCCACAAGCATCTCGCTGATCCTGTCGGACGTGGTGGGCGACCACCTGGACACCATCGCCTCGGGCATCACCAGCGCGGACGAGAGCACCTACGCCGAGGCACTTGGAATCGTGCGCGGCTATGGCATCGAAACGTCGATTCCGCGCGAGGTCCTGCGCGGCCTTGAGCTTGGCGCGGCGGGCGCGATCGCCGAAACGCCAAAGCCCGGCGACCCGGCGCTTGAGCACGCCACCAACCTGCTCATCGGCACCAACCACGCGGCGCTTCTGGCCGCCTGCGACGCGGCGCGGGAACTTGGCTACAACGTCGCACCGCTTACCTGCCTGCTCACGGGCGAGGCGCGGGAGGTGGCGCGGTTCTTGTCCGGCATCGGCCAGGACGTGCGGCGCACGGGCATGCTGGTGGCGCGCCCGGCCTGCGTGATTCTGGGCGGCGAGACCGTGGTGACGCTTGTGGGCGAGGGCAAGGGCGGCCGCAACCAGGAGATGGCGCTGGCCTTTCTGGCCGAGATGGAGCGCGACCCCGAGGCTGGGCGCGGCCTTGCGTTTCTGTCCGCCTCCACCGACGGCACGGACGGCCCAACCGACGCCGCCGGGGCCTATGCCTCGCCGGAGATGCTCCGGCGCGCGCGCGAGGCCGGGCTGTCATTGAGCGGCGCACTGCGCGCCAACGACTCGTACCATTTCTTCGAGGCCATCGGCGGGCTGTACAAGACCGGGCCCACACGCACCAACGTCTGCGACCTGCACCTGCTGCTGGTGGAGTAATTCAGAGCGTTTTCTAGCTTTTGCGCACCAGGATCAGCGAGAAGTAGCTGGGCTTTTCCGGCACCTGGTCCAGGCTGAAGTAGACTTCCTCGCCCTCGTGCCCCAGGCGGGTGACGAACACGGACGACTGCGCGAGGCCGAGGCGCTCCAGCACCCGGCGGATGGCGGGCATGTTCTTGTACGCCTTGAGGATCACCGCCGCCTGGGCCGCGCCGAGCACCGCCTCGAGTTCCGCCTCCGGGGCAACGCCGGACACCACGGCCAGGCTTTCGCCGCTCTCCACCAGCACGCGGCCCGTGTGCGCCGCCGCCGCCTGGTAGCTCGTGATGCCGGGGATGACCTGCACCGGGATTTCGGCCAGCAGGCCGTTCAGGGTGCGCAAGAGGTAGCCGAAGGTGCTGTACGTCAGCGGGTCGCCCAGGGTCAGGAAGGCCGCGCTCTTGCCCTGGCCCAGGATGTCCGCCACGGTGTCGGCGTTGGCGCGCCAGGCCTTGTCCAGCACGGCCTGGTCGCGGGTCATGGGGAAGTCCAGGCGCACGATCTCCGCGCCCTGGCGCAGATGCGGCGCGGCAATGGACAGGGCCAGCGAGGCCTCGTTCTTGGTGGAGGCCGCGGCAAAGACCACGTCCACCTCCCGCAGGGTCTTGACCGCCTTGAGCGTGAGGAGGTCCGGGTCGCCGGGGCCGACGCCAATGCCATAGAGGGTTCCGAAGCGGGTCATTTCCTGTCCTTTGCGTGCGCGCTCTTTTTGGGCGCAGGGTTGTTCCTGGGGGCGGACGCGGCGATTTCCGGGTGCAGCAGCAGCGCCAACTCCTCGGCCGCGTCGATGTTGCGCGGGCCGGGCCGCGAGTACTTCATTTCGTCCACGAACCAGGTCTTGCCGTTTTTTGCGGCAGGGAGGGCGCGCAGGCGCGGGCGCTGCGCAAGGGGCAGCGGGGCCGGGTTCATGGGGCCGCGCTGGATGACATAGGCCTCGGGCGCAAGCCGGAGGACCTCCTCCTCGCTCAGGCGCGCGAATTTGGCGCGTTCCTCCACGCAGTTCATCCCTCCGGCGCGGGCGATGATCTCGGCCACCAGCCCGGCGCGCCCGGCGCCCAGCATGTTGGGCGAGCGCACCTCGAAGAACACGCGCGGACGTCCGGATGTCTGGGAAACTTTCGCGTCCAGGGCCGTCAGCCGCGCCTCCAGGCCGCGCACCATGGCCTCGGCCTGGGCTTGGGACCCCGTCAGGATGCCCACCCGCCGGATGACGCTCATGAGCTCCGCGAAGCTGGCGGCGCGGAACATGGCCACGGGCACGCCGCGCTTTCTGAGCGCGTCCACGGGCAGGGAGGCCTCCTTGCGGCCCGCCATCTGAAGCACCAGGTCCGGCTTTTGCGCCAGCACGGCCTCGATGTTCGGCCGCATGTGCGTGCCGATGACCGGGAGCTTCACGATGCGCGCCGGGAGCTTGTCCGCGTTGGTGCGCGCCACGATGAGCTCCGCCCGGCCAAGGCCGTCGAGAATCTCGTTGAAGGCCCCGTACAGCGCGATGACCCGCACCGCCGGGCGCGGGAGCACGATCTCCTGGCCCGCGTCGTCCGTCACGCTGACGGCGGCGCGCAGCTCAGCGGGCGCGCTGGCCGCGAAGCAGAGCGTGAGCGCCAGCGCCAGGCACCAGATGCGCCTGGGGCGCGCCGGTGACGGGGTGCGGGGCCACGCGGAGGTCCGTGTCATAGATGTCCTTGAGGTTCGCCTCGGTGAAAACGTCGTTGGTCGGGCCGTCGAGCACGATGCGCCCGGCCTTGAGGAACACCAGCCGCTGGCAGTACAGCGCGGCCAGGTTGAGGTCGTGGGCCGCGGCCAGCACCGTGCAGCCGGACGCGTGCTGCGCGGCCAGCAGGTCAAAGGCCTCCACGCGCCGGGCCAGGTCCAGGGCGCTGGTGGCCTCGTCCAGCAGGAGCGCCCGGCGGCCCTGGCACAGGGCGCGGGCCAGCAGCACACGCTGCTGTTCCCCGCCGGAAAGCTCCGCCGCCTGGCGTTCGGCCAGGTCCAGGCAGTGGGCGTCGGCCAGGGCGGCCTGCGTTGCGGCCTCGTCCCCTGGTCCATAGCCGCCGAAAAATCCCATGTGGGCGTAGCGGCCCATGCGCACCAGCTCCCGCACGCTGAAGCCCGCCGGGGTGGCCGTGTTCTGCGGCACGCAGGACACCAGCCGGGCGCGCTCCCGCGGGGACAGGCCGGAGCTTTGCCGCCCGGCCAGCTCTACTGTGCCGCCCATGGGCGGCAGCACTCCGGCCAGGGCGAGCAGCAGGGTGGTCTTGCCCGAGCCGTTGGGGCCGAGCAGGGCCGCGAACTCGCCCGGGGCCAGGTGCAGGTCCACCCCGCGCAGCACCTCGCGGCCGCCGTAGCCGCAGCGTAAGCCTCGCGCCCGGATCACGCGCCGCCCCCGCCTTTGAGGCTCTTGCGGGCGAGCAGCAGGCAGAAGAACGGCCCGCCGATGAGCGCGGTCACCACGCCCACGGGCAGCTCGGCCCCGCCGGGCAGCACGCTGCGCGCGGCCACGTCGGACCAGATGAGCAACAGCGCGCCCAGGAGCGCCGAGGCGGGCAGCAGCCGACCGTGCCCCGCGCCGAGCAGCAGCCGGATGAGGTGCGGCACCACCAGCCCCACGAAGCCGATGACCCCGGAGACGGCCACCGCCGCGCCGGAGAGCAGACTGGCCCCGAAGAGCAGCCACAGGCGGGCGCGCCCGGCGTCGAGGCCGAGCATCCGCGCCTGGGTTTCGCCCAGGGCGAGTATGTCCAGCTCCCGCGCGCGCCAGAAGATGAGCCCCGCGCCGAGGAGCATGTACGGCCAGGCCAGCGCGGCGTGCTCGAAGCCCCGGCCCTGGAAGCTGCCCATGATCCAGAACACGATGCTGGCCACGGATTCCTCGTCCAGGCTCTTCATGAGCGAAATGAGCGCGGCCAGGAAGGTGGACACCACGATGCCCGCCAGGACCACGGTCTCGCGCCGCAGGCCGGAGAGCGGCCCGCCGCCCGCGCGGGAGAGCCCCAGCACCAGCGCCAGGGACGTGAGCGCCCCGGCCAGGGCGCAGGCGGGCAGGGCGCGCGCCTCGCCGGTCAGGGCGGCCTCGCCCGCGAGGCCGCTGATGATGGCCACCGAGGCCCCGAAGGCCGCTCCGCCGGAAACCCCCAGGGTGAAGGAGTCGGCCAGGGGGTTTCTGAGCACGCCCTGGAAGGCCGCGCCCGCCACGGCCAGCGCCGCTCCGGTGAGCCCGGCCAGCAGCACGCGGGCGAGCCGGATGTCCACGATGACCACCGAGAGGGTCGGGTCCACGGCTTCGCCCGCTGCGAAGCCCAGGGCCTGCGCCAGCGCGCGCAGCACCTCGCCCGGGGGGGAGGGGTAGCTGCCCACGGCGCAGGCCAGCACAATGGTCAGCGGCAGGCAGACGAGCAGGGCGGAGGCCAGGGCCAGGAGGGGCCAGATCCGGCGCGGCGCGGCGGGGCAAACGGCTCCCCCGGTTCCGCTGGATGGTGCGCGCCCCGAGGCGTCCGGACTTCCGCCCTGCGCCGCCATGCTAGTGGTCCAGGCCCTTGACGGCGTCTTTCAGGTGCTCGATCCACAACCGGGCCACGGCGGGGCGGCTGCCCAGGCCCGTGAGGTCCGCCTTGGCCGTGAACCCCTTGGCCGTGAGGATGCTTGCCCAGGAGTCTTCCTCGCCGCCCGCCATGTCGTTGCGGGCGTGGTCCCCGGCAACGCTCATCAGCGGCAGCAGATGCACGGTGCGCACGCCCTGGCGCTTCAGGGCCGGGATCACGTCGTCCAGGCCGGGGCTGCTCTCCACCGTGGCCACGAACACGCCCGGGTCGCGCTTCCACAGCTCCAGTTGCAGCGCGGCGTAGGCCGCGTTGGCCGGATGCTCCGTGCCGTGGCCCATGAGCACCACGGCCTCGCCTTTGCCGCGCCTGGGCAGGATGGTCAGGATGGCTGCGGCGGCGGCCTTGATGTCCTCCGGGCTGGAAAGCAGCGGGCGGCCCACTGTGATTGCGCCCATGGACTTGGGCATCCCCTCGAAGGCCTTGGCCGTGGCCGCGATATCGTTGTACTCGTGGCCGGGGATGGCGTGCAGGGACTGCACGGCCACCTCGGTGAAGCCTTCCGCCGCCATGTCGGCCAGGGCCTGGGCCGGGGCGCGTTGGCTGATTCCCTCTCCGGCGATCTTGTCGCGGATGATTTTGGACGAATAGGCCATGCGCACGGGCACGCCGGGGAAGGCGGCCTCGGCCTGGCGCTTCAGACTGTCGATGGACGCGACCGCCTCGGGCACGCTGGTGCCGAAGGCCACCAGCAGGATGCCGCGCTTGGGAGCGGCGGATTTGCCATGCTCGCCGGCCAGGCAGGGCGCGGCCAGGGTAAGGCAGAAGAGCGCGAGAAACAGGGCGCGCCAAGAGGCGGAAGATGCGGAAAAACGCATGAAGACCTCCACAATGGAGGGCGGGTGGGGGGGAATAAAAAAATCCCTTTCCGCAAAGCGTCGCGGAAAGGGAGTCCCGTATTCGTCCCCATACATGTCCCGTCGGACAAAAGCCCTCGTTGCCGACGAGAAGCCATGACACATATCCGGCAGGTCTTCCGACTTACCCCATCGGCCCCGGCCTTCCCAGGAGATTTCTCCCAGTGGCGCGCGTGGGGGCCGACCGTTTGCGGGGCTTACGGCGGCGGGTCCGCTCCCGATTCGCACGGGATTCCCTCTTCACCCCGCTTCGCGCGGGGCACCGGACAACGAGGCGATAGTATGCGCGGGCTGGGCTGTCAAGCGCGCATCGCGCACCGCCTAGGCGGGCGCGGAGACCTCGGCGAGCAGCTTCTCGATGTCGAGCACCAGCGCGTCGCTCTCGCCCATCATGCCGAAGCCCAGGATGGGCAAGGTGTAGATGTCCTGCACGGGCACGGTGAACCCGGTCACCACCACCTGCTGCTGGCGCAGCACTTCGTCCACCAGCAGGGCGGCGGACACCTCGCCCATGCGCACGGTGATGATGAGCCCGCCCGTGATGTCCTCGCCCTCGCCCGCAAGCTGCAAGTGGCGGCGCAGGCGCAGCAGATGGAAGATCTGGCCGCGCACGCTCACGGTCTCGCTGCCGTCGGGCAGGGCCACCAGGTCCTGGGCCAGGGGCGCGTAGATTTCCAGCACGTCGCGCGCGGGAACGATGAGGGTCTCCGGCCCCACGCGGCAGATGAGCGCGTCCACGATGCCCTCGTTCACCGAGCGCGAGAGCGGGATGGACAGGGTGAAGCGCGAGCCCGCGCCGGGCAGGTTCTCGATTGCGATGTCGCCGCCGAGCTGCGCGCGCACGGCGTTGGCCACGGCGTCCATGCCCACGCCCCGGCCGGACACGTCGGTCACCTTCTCCGCCGTGCTGAAGCCCGAGGCCAGCACGAACTGGATGATCTCCTGCTCGCCGAGCTCCTGGCCGGGCTCCACCAGGCCGCGCTCCTGGGCCTTGCGCAGAATCCTTTCGGCGTTCAGGCCGCGCCCGTCGTCGGAGACCTCCACATAGGCCGTGTCGCCCTTGCGATAGGCGTTCAGGAACACGTTGCCGGTCTCGTCCTTGCCCTTTTCCGCGCGTTCCTCCGGGGTCTCCAGGCCGTGGTCCAGGGCGTTGCGCAGCAAGTGCACCAGCGGCTCGTTCAGGCTCTCCACAATGGTCTTGTCGAGCGCCAGCTCGTCGCCGGTGATGGTGAAGCGCACCTTCTTCTGCATCTTCTGCGCGAGGCTCTGCACCAGCCGGTTCATGGGCAGGAAGATCTGCTTGAGCGGCACCAGGCGGATGGCGTCCACCTGGGTCTGCAGGCCGGTGATGACCGTGTCCAGCTCGGCCAGGGTGGAGGCGGACAGCGTGGCTCCCCGCGTGCCGGACTGCGAGAGCACGGCGAAGGTGACCATGAGCTTGCCCACCAGCTCGATGAGGCTGTCCAGGCGCTCGGTGGGCACGCGGATGCTGGTGATGCCCTGTTTGCTGGCGGCCAGCGCCTGGTTGGCCTGGGCCTCGGCGTGAGCTTCGACTTGGTCTGCCGGCTGGGCATCGGCTTCAAGCGCCGCAGCGCTCTCCGCGCTCCCGGAGCCCGCTTCGGCTGGCGCGGGCTCAGAGGCCGCGGGCGCTGGAGTCTCAAGCTGCGGCGGCGCGGCAGCGGGGCGGGGCTGGTCCAGCACCCCGGCCAGGGCGTAGAGGAACTGTTTATGGGCCTCGCACAGACGCAGGAGCGCGGTGACGATCGGCCCGTTCACCGGGGTGATGCCGTCGGCCAGCATGTCCAGAAGCGAGATCACCTGGGCCGAGGCCAGCTTGAGGTGCGTGAGGCCCAGGGCCTCCAGCACGGGCGTCACCTCGTTGCTTGCAGGGCGGCCTTGCTCCAGCGCGAGGATGCTCTCCTCCACCGGGGCGACGCACTGGCGGATGGCGTCCTTCACGGCAGGCTCTCCCCTGCGGCGGCTGTTTCGGGCGCGAGCTGGAACACGGCGTCGAAGTCCCAGGCGTAGAAGGTCTCGCGCGCGGCGCCGGAAAGCCCGCGCACGCGGATGGTCCACATGCCCGCCAATCCGGTCAGGTCCTCCCACACGCTTGAGCCGAAGGTCGTGACGCCCGAGAGGTCCAGGGTGACCGGCTCGGTTTGCGGCAGGGCCAGGATGGCGCCCACGAGCTGGTCGGTCTGGGCCTTGGCGTGCACGCGCGCGCAGGTCAGGCGCAGCACCGGGCCGTCCGGTCCGGCCTCGCGGGCCACGCAGTTGGCCGAGGCCGCCCGCGCGCCGCCCTGCGCGTCGCCCGAGGCCGCCTCCAGCACCTCGCACACCGCGTCGATCTCGTCCTGGTCCGGAGCGCCCAGGTCGCGGATCTGCTCGATGGCCGCGAACACGGAGTTCACGCCATAGGAGGCCAGGGAGAGGTTGTCCGCGCTGTGGGGCAGGGTCCCGGCCTGGAGCTTCTTCAAGAAGCTCTCCACCCTGTGCGTCAGGTGGCTGGCGGCCTCGAACCCGGGCATGAACCCGGTGACGCCCTTGATGGTGTGCAGGGGCCGGGCCAGAATCTCTATGCCCGGGGCCACCTCGCCAGCGCCGAGCTTCTCCAGCCCCTCCAGCACCTGCGGGTAGTATTTGTCGCCCACCTCGGCGAAGAATTCATCGGAGAGCGCATCGCTCAAGGGGGCAACCTCGCTGGCCTAGTCCGTTACGAAGCCGAGCTTCTTGAGTTCTTCGAAAAGCTTGTCCTTGCGCACGGGCTTGACGATGTAGCCGGAGGCCTCGCCGTCGTGGAACGAGCGGATGACGGTCTTGGGGTCGTCCAAGGCCGTGGTCATGAGCGCCTTGGCGCGCTTGCGGCCCGGGTGCTGCTGCTCGATGGCGCGTATCTGCCGCAGGGCCTCCAGGCCGTCCATCTCCGGCATCATGATGTCCATGAGCAGCAGATCGTAGGGGCGCCCTTCCTCGTGCGCCAGCTTGAACGCTTCCACGGCCTCGATGCCGTTGACCACGACATCGACCTCGAACAGAGTATTGAGAAACACGGAAAGCACCTTGCGGCCGAGAAATTCGTCTTCCGCGACGAGTGCGCGCATACAACTCCCTCCAGAGCGGACAAGCCGCAGTATGTTCCAGCTTATTCGCAGAACTACGAAAAAAGTCAACAACAGACCCGGGGTTGCCGTTTCTCCGCCCTTGCGCCCTGGCCCGCTTGCGGGTAAAAGCCCGCCCATGCGCGGATTCATCACCCCCGAGCGCCTTGAGCGCATCAAGACGGTACTTTCCCTTCGGCAAACAGACGTCAGCCTGGTCATGGACAACATCTGGGACCCGCACAACGTCTCGGCGATTCTGCGCAGTTGTGACGCTTTCGGCATTCATCGGGTGCATCTTTACTACACCAGCGAGAAATGGCCGGACCTGGGCAAGAAATCCTCGGCCTCGGCGAAAAAATGGGTGGAGCGCGTGCGCCACGACGACGCGGGCGCGATGCTGGACACCTTCAAGGCCCAGGGCGTGCAGGTCATCCGCACCGGGTTTTCCGCCACGGCCAAGCCCCTTTTCGACTTCGACTTCACCCGGCCCACGGCGGTGATCCTCTCCAACGAGCACCGGGGCGCGTCGCCGGAGCTGGTGGAGCGCGTGGACCAGGAGCTTTACATCCCCATGCAGGGCATGGTGCAGAGCCTGAACGTCTCTGTTGCCGCCGCGGTCATCCTCTACGAGATGTTCTCCCAGCGCAGGCGCGCGGGCCTGCTGGACTCCCCGGCGTTTTCGCCGCGGGAGCTGGAGGCGCTGACCCTTGAGTGGAGCGACCGCTAAGCCACGCCGCAAGCCGCCCAGGGGCGGAGCGCAAGGACGAGACCCGATGGCCCGGGGCGCTGACGCCTCCGGGCTGTTTTTTGTCCGGCGCTTACGATGCGGAGCCGGGGCTCAGGCCGCGCTGGCGTCGCCCACGGCCACGGCGAGGAGGGACAAGAGCAGGGCCACGGTGAGCCAGAGGACGCGCAGGGAGTTCGGATTTCTTGTGCTTTTCATGGCATGAGGCTGGGTTGAAACAAGGAAAGCCGCCCGGACCGTGACACGGCCTGGACAGCATTCCCATGACGTCGATTTCGGGCCGGAAGCGTTATCCGGCGTCAGGCGGCCTGGGCCGCCCCCAAAAGGCCTAGTGGTGGCCTTCCTTCTTGCCCTGCTGGATGCGGATGAAGGCCACGGTGATGATCCAGGCCAGGTAGATGAAGATGAGGGAAACGCCAACGGTGCCCTGGGGGGTGCTGTGGGCCATATCGGTCAAGAGTTCGGCGAACATGGTCGTTCCTCCAAAAAGTTTCTTTCCGGGCGCGGAAGCGCCAAGCGCGTCTATTTCACCGGAACGCCAAAAAATGTCAAGGGGGTGTCTGGCCTTGCCAGAGATCATGGCCCCCTTGCCAGCACGGCGGCCAAGGGGCTACCGTGCAAGGGCGAACGCACACACTCCGGAGGGGCCCCGATGACCAAGACGCCGCGCATCGTCGTTCTCGACGCCTTCACCATGGGCCAGGATGTTTCCTGGGAGCTCTTGTCCGGCCAGGGCGAACT
Source organism: Desulfovibrio sp. (assembly GCA_050251495.1). GTDB lineage: Bacteria > Desulfobacterota > Desulfovibrionia > Desulfovibrionales > Desulfovibrionaceae > Humidesulfovibrio. Next base: position 220,610 of record JBFWMQ010000001.1, read on the forward strand.
GGTTCTGCACGACCGCACCGCGCCCGGCGAGGTGCTGGCCCGCGCCCAGGGCGCGCAGGTGCTGTTCACCAACAAGACCGTGCTCGACGCCGGGACCATCGACGCCCTGCCGGAACTCAAGTGCATCTGCCTGCTGGCCACCGGGTACAACGTGGTTGATGTCAAGGCCGCCGCTGCGCGCGGCATCCCGGTGTGCAACGTGCCGGGCTATTCGCCCCCGGCCGTGGCCCAGCACGTCATGGCCGTGACCCTGGAGCTCTTCGGCAAGGCCTGCCGCCACGCCCGTGCCGTGGCCGAGGGCCGCTGGGCCGCCCAGCCGGACTTCTGCTTCTGGGACGCGCCCATCGTGGAGCTGGCGGGCAAGACCATGGGGGTGGTGGGGTTCGGGGCCATCGGAAGCCGCGTGGCCGAACTGGCCCACGCCTTCGGCATGAACGTGCTGGCCCACGTGCCGCGCCCCAAGGAAATGCCGCCTTACGGCCCCTTCGCCTTTGCCGGCCTGGACGACCTGTTCGAGGACTCCGACGTGGTGAGCCTGCACTGCCCGCTGACCGCCGAGAGCGAAAACATGGTGAACGCCCGTCTGCTTGCGCGCATGAAGCCCACCGCGTTTCTGGTGAACACCGCGCGCGGCCAGCTGGTGGACGAGGCCGCCCTGGCCGCCGCGCTGGGCGCGGGCAAGCTTGGCGGCGCGGCGCTCGACGTGCTGCGCGAGGAGCCGGCGCGCCCGGACAATCCGCTGCTCGCCGCCCCGAACTGCCTCATCACGCCGCATGTGGCCTGGGCCAGCGTGGAGGCGCGCCGACGGCTTCTGGGCATTGCGGCGGCGAACCTGCGCGCGTTCTTGTCCGGCAGCCCGCAGAACGTGGTCAACGGCGTGGGCAATGGCGTGGGCGGGTAGGCGGGGCGCGCGCGACTGTGGTGCAAGAACATGGGGGGATCTGGCGGGGCTTTACAGCAACACGGGATTTATGTCATTCGTGATATGCGTCATTGTTGACATATGCCACGTCTGACCAATCTGGAGGATCCCGACATGCGCAAACTTTCCCTGACCCTGCTGGTCCTGCTGGCCTTTGCCGGCAGCGCCCTGGCCGCCGAGACCATCCTGGTGGGCACCACCACCAGCACCGCCGACACCGGCCTGCTCGACAACCTGGCGCCCAAGATCCTGAAGGACACCGGCCTCGCCATGCGCTGGATCGCCGTGGGCACGGGCAAGGCGCTCGAACACGGCAAGAACTGCGATGTGGACGTGCTCATGGTCCACGCCCCGGCGGCTGAGAAGAAATTCATCGCCGAGGGCAACGGCGTGTCCCGCGCGGAGTTCATGTTCAATGACTTCGTCTTGGTCGGCCCGCTCAAGGACCCGGCAATGATCAAGGGCAAGGGCGTGGCCGACTCGCTCAAGGCCATCGCGGCCGCCAAGGTCCCCTTTGCCAGCCGCGGCGACGATTCCGGCACGCACAAGATGGAGCTGGGCCTGTGGAAGGTCGCGTCCCTGCCCGTGCCCGACAAGGAGTCCTGGTACATCGGCGTGGGCCAGGGCATGCTGGCCACCCTGCGCATCGCCGCCGAGCGCGGGGCCTACACCCTGACCGACCGCGGCACCTGGATCAAGTACGAGGCCAAGGACCAGGGCAAGTCCGGCCTGGCCATCCTGGCCGAGGGCGACAAGGCCCTGCTGAACCAGTACAGTATCGTGCAGCTTGCGCCCAAGTGCGCCAAGATCAAGCACGAGGCCGCCAGGAAGCTGGAAGCCTGGTTCGTGTCCAAGGCCGGACAGCAGGCCATTGCCGGCTTCACGCTCGAGGGCAAGCAGCTGTTCTTCCCCAACGCCGCAAAGTAGCAAGGACGACTCGGAAGCCGTGGACTATTTCAGCGAAGGCCTGAGCACGGCCGTGGCGCTCCTGCTGGCCCTGGACCCCGAGACCTTCTCGGCGGTCCGGGCCACGGGGGTGGTCACGGCCCTGGCCCTGGCCGCCAGCCTGCTCATGGGCTTGCCCCTGGGGTTCGCCCTGGGGCATTTCCGCTTTCCCGGCCGCCGGGCGGCGCGCCTGTTCGTGGACTGGATGCTCTCGCTGCCCACTGTGGTCATCGGACTCATCGTCTACGCCTTTTTGACCTCGCGCGGGCCGCTTGGCGAGTGGGGCCTTCTGTTCACCGTGCCGGGCATGGCCGTCGGCCTCACGCTGCTCGGCCTGCCCATCGTGGTGTCCATGACCGCCACGGCTGTGGAGTCCACGGACGTTCGCCTGACCCAGACCCTGCTGTCCCTTGGGGCCGACCGCTGGCAACTGCTCTGGGCCACGCTGTGCGAGGCGCGCTTCGCCATGGCGCTCGCCGCGGCCACGGCCTTTGGCCGCATCGTCAGCGAGATCGGCATCGCCATGATGGTGGGCGGCAACATCAAGTGGCAGACGCGCACCATCACCACGGCCATCGCCCTGGAGACCGGCAAGGGCGAGTTCGCCACGGGCATCGCGCTGGGCATCGTGCTCATGCTGGTGGCCCTGGTGGTGAACCTGCTCGTCCATCTGCTGCGCGGCCGATCAAATGGATCAGGCGGCGTCAGCGCCGGGGGCAGTGCATGAGCGCGCCCCTGTACGAACTGCGGGGCATTGAGGCCAGCTACGGCGCGGACGGCGGGCACGGGGCCTGCGTGCTCAAGGTTCCCCACCTGGACATCGCGCGCGGCGGCATCCTGGGGCTGGCGGGCCACAACGGCAGCGGCAAGAGCACCTTGCTGAAACTTTTGGGGTTTTTGCTTATCCAGCGCGCCGGGACGCTCAGCTTTGACGGTGCGCTCGTGGATGCGCGCGCGCAACGCTCCGGGCATCTTCTGCGCCGCAAGGCCGTGCTGCTTGGCCAGGACACCTGCCTGCTGAAGCGAAGCGTTGCGTCAAACGTGGCCTATGGCCTCAAGCTGCGCGGGCTGCCAGCGCCGGATACGGCCATAGCCGCGGCCCTGGCCCAGGTGGGGCTCGACTTCCCGGCTTACGCCCGGCGGCCCTGGCGGCAGCTTTCCGGCGGCGAGGCCCGGCGCGTGGCCCTGGCGGCCCGGCTCGTGCTCGCGCCCGTGGCGCTGTTGCTCGATGAGCCCACCGCCGGGCTGGACCGCGCCAGCACCGAGCACGTGAAGGCCGCAATCATGGCCGCGCGCGCGGCCCGGGGCGCCACGCTGGTCATCGCCAGCCACGATCTGGACTGGCTCTCGTCCTGTGCGGACACGGTGCTGACCCTGGACGAGGGCCGCATCGTCTCCGGCCTGTAGCCTCGGCTGCTACAGGGCCTTGGTGATGTCTCCGGAGAGTTCCTTGTACAGGTCGGCCACCAGGATGACGCCCAGGACCTTGTTGTTCTCCTGCACCACGGCCCAGCCGCGCCTGCGCCGCAGGAACAGCTCCAGCACCACGGGCATGGGGTCGTTGGGCTTGAGCGTCGGCACGTCGGGCTCCATGTGGGTGGCCAGGGACGTGTGCGTGCACACGGCGCTGGCGCGGGCAAAGGCCTTGTCGAAGTCGCCCTCCCGAGCCACCTTGAGCTCCGGGTCGCGCAGCACCTTCTCGTCCAGGGCGGCCAGCACGGTCCACACGGAAACCACGCCCTTGAGCACGCCTTCCTTGTTGCCGCTTTTGCCCGTCACGAGCACGATGTTGTTCTCCGGCGACTTCTTCTGGCTCTCGCGCAGGGCGCGCACAGCCTCGGCCAGACTGGCGGATTCGTCCACTGTGGCAAACTCGTCGCGCATAAAATCCCAGGCCCTTTTCCGAAACAGCATGCGGCACTCCTCAAGGATGGTGTTCCGCCCACAGGGTCAATGCCGGGCGGTAAGGCCCAGCATAGCCCGGCGCGGGCCTGTGAGGCAAGGGGGCGCGAGCAGGCGGTTGCGGCGGCGGGCCTTGACAATCCCGGTGCCAGACCGCACTCTGGCGCGTATGAAGCGCACCCTGGCCCTGGCGGTCCTGCTGATCCCCCTCTGGGTCCTGGCGTCGAGCGTTCCGGCCCGGGCCGACCTGCCCTTCGGCCCCGGCGAGAAGCTCAGCTACAACATCTACTGGACTTTCGTCCTGGCTGGCTCCGCCACCCTGGAGACCCTGGAGACCGGTCCGGTGGAGGGCCGGGAGGCCCTGCACTTCCGAGCCCTGGCCAGGAGCACCCCGTTCATCGACACGTTCTACAAGGTGCGCGACTCCATCGAGTCCTGGGTTGACCCGGCCATGACCCACGCGATTTTGTACCGCAAGGACCAGAGCGAGGGCGACTACGTGCGCAACTATCTGGTGCGCTTCGACACGAACGGGAACGTGGCCTACCGCTACAGCAAGGGCGCGCTCAAAAACGCGGTCAGCATCCCAAGTGGCACCTTCGACCCCTTGTCCATGCTGTTTTTGTTCCGCACCAAGACCCTGTACCAGGGCTTTGAGTTCGTCGCCCCGGTGACGGACGGCGAGAAGAGCATCACCGGCACGGCCAAGGTGCTGCGCCGCGAAAGGATCAAGACCCCGGCGGGCGAGTTCGACACCCTGCTCGTCGAGCCGGACGTGCGCAACATCGGCGGGGTGTTCCGCAAAAGCCCCGATGCGACCCTGCAGGTCTGGATCACCAACGACGCCCGGCGCATCCCCGTGCGCGTGAAGAGCAAGGTGGTGGTCGGGCATTTCTCCATGGAGCTCACGGGGTATGAACCCCCAAAACATAAGGCGGCCCAGTGAACAAGACCCAGTCCAAGAAGTCCCCCAGGCGTTCCGCGCCCTCGGCCAGAAACGGCCGCGGTTCCGCGCGCAGCGGTCCGGGCCAGACCCGGCGCAGCGGCGGCGAGCATGTGCGCGCCCCGCGCGAGCGCGAGGCCCATCCCCTTGAGGGCCGGACCCTCGCCCTGACCATCGACACCCTGGCCCTGGGCGGCGCTGGCGTGGCCCGGATGCCCGACGGCCAGGAAGGGCTGGAAGCAGGCGCGGGCATGGCCGTGTTCGTGGCCGGTGGCCTGCCCGGGTCCACGGTCAGCGCGCGCATCACCCGCGTGCGCCGCCGCCACGCCGAGGCCCAGGCGGTGGAGGTGCTGAGCCCCTCGCCCGAGGCCGTGGCCCCCTTGTGCCCGCATTCCGACACCTGCGGCGGCTGCCCCTTGCAGACCCTGGCTCCGGCCCGGCAGCTGTACTGGAAGGAGCGGCAGATTCTGGAGGCGCTCAAGCGCATCGGCCGGGTGGAGCCGGGACGCGTGCTGCCCGCCCTGTCCGCGCCCAAGGTCACGGGCTTCCGCAACAAGATGGAGTTCGCCTTTCAGGGCCTGGGCGCCAGCTTGCGCCTGGGGCTCTACAGCAAGGCCGATCCGGGCCGCGTGTTTGATCTAGAGTCCTGCGCCATTTTCCCGCAGGACGGCTGCGCCGTGGTCCACGCCGTGCGCCAGGCCTGCCTGGACGCGGGGCTGCCCGCCTATGACCGCCGCACCGGCCAGGGGCTCTTGCGCCATCTGGTGCTGCGCCACAGCGTGCACCAGGACAAGTACCTGGCGCAGCTCATCACCGCGCCCGTCCCGGCGGACAGCGCCCCGGCCTTGGCGATTTTCGCCCTGGGGGCCGCGCTCCTGGAGCGTTTCCCCAAGCTGGCCGGGTTCGTCCACGCGGAGCGCGACAAGGCCGACGGCCTGGCCGTGTCCGAGCGCACCGTGCTCGCCCTGGGCGAAAGCGCCCTGGTGGAGACCCTGGAAGAGGTGCGCTATTCCATCAGCGCGGACGCCTTTTTCCAGACCTGCACCGGCGGCGCGCTGGGGCTGTATTCCGGCCTGCGGGAGCTGGCGGACCTTGCGCCCACGGACGTTGTCTATGACCTGTACTGCGGCGGCGGGGGCATCGCCCTGTTCCTGGCCGCAAGCGCGGGCAAGGTGCTGGGGCTTGAGGCCAACCCCTCGGCCATTGCCGACGCCGAGGCCAACGCCCGGCTGAACAAGGTGGCCAACTGCCGCTTCCTGCGCGCGGATCTGACCGGCGAGAGCGCCGTGCCCGAGCGTTTGCCCGAGGGCTTCGCCCGGGCCGACGTTGTTGTGGTGGACCCCCCGCGCGAGGGGTTGGACACCGGGCTCATCGCCTGGCTGAACCGCGCCAGGCCTTCGCGGCTGGCGTATGTCTCGTGCAATCCGGCCACCCTGGCGCGCGACGCCGGGCTCTTGGCCGGCGAGGCCGGGAGCTTCGAGCTGGCCGCCGTGCGCGCTGTGGACCTGTTCCCGCACACGGCCCACGCCGAGTGCCTGGCCCTGTTCCGGCCCAAGTAACGCCCAGGCCTTGCGGGGGAGTTTCGGGCCTGCCCTTGCCCCCCGCTCGGAAGCGCGTTAGGCTCGCACCCATGCTCACTTCTGGAGGGAGCCGATGTCCACGGTGATCCGCAAAAGCTTGCTGCAACTCGTCTTCTCCGGCGCGTTCATGAAGCGCTGGAACGACCGCCTGCGCCCCATGGAGCTCATGGAGGTGGACAAGCAGGCGCACAAGATGATCGTGGCCTGGATGCTCCTGTCCCGCGTCACCGCGGGCATGGGACAGGCCGAGCGCCTGGCCCTCGCCGAGGAGACCATCGAAGGCAGCATCTTCAGCTATTTCTACCGCCTGGTCATCACCGACATCAAACCCCCGGTGTTCTACAAGATCAAGGCCAACCGCGAGGACTACCAGAAGCTCACCCAGTGGGTGCTGCCGCAGTTGAAGCCCCGGCTGGCGCCGCTGGGGCAGGAGTTCTGGGAGCGCATGACCGAGGCGCTCATGGAGCCGGAGGAGAAGACGCTCTCCCGGCGCATCCTCATGGCCGCGCACCTCTACGCCTCGTATTCCGAGTTCCGGGTGCTCCGGCCCATGAACCCCCACGACGAGGAGATGCCGGAGATCGAGGAGAGCTTCATCACGCGCCTGGCCGATCTGTCGGACATCCCCGGCGTGGCCGACCTGCTCGCCGGGAACAACGAATTCAGCCGCTTCGCCGCGCGCGCGGGCCAGCTGCGCTACCAGAAGCGCTGGTCCCAGACCCCCCGCGTGCCGGAGACCACGGTGCTCGGCCACATGTTCCTGGTGGCCATGTACGCCTGGTTCTTCAGCGTGGAGGCCGGGGCCTGCCAGGCCCGGCGGCAGAACAACTTCTTCACCGGCCTGTTCCACGACCTGCCGGAGCTGCTCACCCGCGACATCATCTCGCCGGTGAAGAGCGCCGACGCCTCCATCGGGGAGCTGATCAAGCAGTACGAGACGCAGGAGCTGGAGCGCAAGATCCTCGGTCCGCTCAAGAGCGGCGGATGCGAGGATCTGGCCGAGCGCCTCTCCTATCTGCTGGGGCTGGAGGTGGGCAGCGAGTTCATCGCCACCGTGCGCGAGGAAGGGCCGGACGGCGTCCAGATCTGCAACGTCACAGAGGCCGAGTTGCGCGGGGCCAAGAACCGCGACGAGCTGGACCCCAAGGACGGGCCGCTGCTCAAGATGTGCGACCGGCTGGCCGCCTTCATCGAGGCCGACACCGCCCTTCGCAACGGCATCAACAACGAGCAGCTGCACCAGGCCCGCTGGCGCATCCGCCAGATGTACGAGCACCGGCCCGAGATCATGGGCATCCAGGTGGGCGCGCTTCTGGCGGACTTCGACTAGACATGCCGCGCGACGAAGCCCAGACGCCCGCCCCGGCCAGCCCGCCGCTGGCCCCCGGCCTGTACCTCGTGGCCACGCCCATCGGCAACGCGGGCGATCTTTCGCCGCGCGCGGCGGACGTGCTCTGCCGGGCCGACGTGGTGCTGGCCGAGGACACGCGCCGCGCCGGGCTGTTCTTCCGCCGCCAGGGGCTTGTGCGCCAGGCCGGACGCGCCGGCTTCATGAGCCTGCACGAGCACAACGAGGCCGGGCGCATTCCGCAGGTCATGGAGATGATCGCCCAGGGCCAGGCCGTGGCGCTCATCAGCGACGCGGGCACCCCGGTGCTCTCCGATCCCGGCTTCCGGCTGGTGCGGGCCTGCCGCCTGGACGGCTGCCGGGTCACGTCCCTGCCCGGACCCTTTGCCCCGGCCGTGGCCCTTTCGGCTTCCGGCCTGCCGCCAGCGCCGTTCACCTTTCTGGGGTTTCTGCCGCGCCAGAGGGGCCAGGCGCAGAAGCTGCTGGCGCGGCACGCGGCCACGGGCGCGAGCCTGATCTTTTTCGAGCGCAAGGATCGTCTGGCCGCCACCCTGGCCCTGGCCGCAGGCGCGCTGGGCGACCGCGAATTCGCCGTGTGCCGGGAATTGACCAAGCAATACGAGGAGTTTATCCTGGGCCGCCTGGGGCGGCTTTCCGATGCGCCCCTGGACGTGCTGGGCGAGGTCACGGTGATCATCGGGCCGGAGGCCCTGGGGACGCCTTCTGCCGGACTCGCCGCTGGAGCCGGGGCCGAGCCGAAGGCCCTGCTGGAGGCCGTCATGGCCGAGGAGCGCGCGCGCGGCGGCAAGCCCCGCGAGGTGGCCCGCAGGATCGCGGAACGCATTCCCGGCCTGGGCGTGAAGGAGGCCTATGAGCTGCTCAAAGCCTAAGCCCGTGTCGGGCGGTCTGGAGCGCCAGGACCCCCTGGATCGCGCCATCTCCCTGGCCTTGGAGAACCGCGCCCTGGACCAGGACGCCATCCGGGCGGTCATCGGCTGCGGGCCGGAGCGCATGGCGGAGCTCTTGTGCGGCGCGGCGGCGGTGCGCAGGCGGCACTGCGGCGAGAGCCTGCGTCTGTGCGCCATCGTCAACGCCAAGAGCGGCGCCTGCACCGAGGACTGCGCCTTCTGCGCCCAGTCGTCCCGGCACAAGACCGACATCGCGCGCCACGGCTTTCTGGACCCGCGGGAGATTTTGCGCGCCGCCACGGCCATGAAGCAGCGCGGGGCCTCGCGCTTCGGCATCGTGTGCAGCGGGCTGGCCCCAACCGGGGCCGAGTTCGAGCGCCTGCTCGAGGCCGTGGCCCTGGTGCGCTTTGCCGGGCTGGCGGTCGATGTCTCCGTGGGCGTGCTGAGCCGCGAGCACCTGCAACGCTTGAAGGCGGCGGGGCTCTCCGGCGTGCACCACAATCTTGAGGTGGCGCGCAGCTTCTTCCCCCAGGTGTGCACCACCCATGACTACGAGGACGATGTCGAGGCCGTGCGGCTGGCCCTGGCCGAGGGGCTCTTCGTCTGCTCCGGCGGGATTTTCGGCCTGGGCGAGAGCTGGGAGCAGCGCGTGGAGCTTGCGCAGACCCTGCGCGGACTGGGCGTGCAAAACGTGCCGATGAATTTCCTGGTGCCCATCGCGGGCACACGCATGGAAGGCCAACCGCCTCTTTCCGCAGCCGAGGCCTTGCACATCCTGGCCCTGTACCGGCTCATGCTGCCCACCGCGCAGCTGCGCGTGTGCGGCGGGCGAGGGTTGGTCTTTGGTCCCGCGGGCGGCCCCGGCCAGCGGGAGCTGTTCGCCTCCGGGGCCAGCGGGATCATGATCGGCGACTACCTGACCGTGCGCGGCACCCCGCCCGAGGCCGACCTGGCCCTGGCGCGCGCGCTCGGCCTGACGGTCGCGGGACCGGAGGCCTAGCCATGCCGGGGCTGCGGGCACGGTTCTGGAGCGAGCGCGGCAAGGCGTACCTCACGTGCTTCCTGCGCACCTACCTCGTGGGCGCGTCCATGAACCCGCGCGGGCTGATGAGCGTGGGCCTGTTGTACGCCATGCAGCCCGGCCTGTGGATCATCCACAAGGAGCCCAAGGCCCGCGAGCAGGCCCTCAAGCGCTATGCCAGGCATTTCAGCTCGCATCCGTTCTGGGTGCCGTGCCTGGTGGGCATCTTCCTCGCCGTGGAGGCGGACATCGCCGGGCGCAGACTGCCGCCCGACGCGCTGGAGAAGGTCAAGAACACCACCAGCTACACCTTGTCCGCCATCGGCGACTCGGTGTTCGCGGGCAGCCTGCTCATCTTCTGGGCGCTGTTGACCTCTTGTCTCTTGCTGTTGGGGCAGCGCGTCCTGCCCTTCGGTATCGGGCTTTTCTTTTTTCTTGGATTGCAGGGCTTCCGCGTGTACACTTTTCTTGGAGGCGTGCGCAGGGGTTTCAGCTTCCTGTCCGCGCTGAAACGCTGGGACCTCATCAACTGGGGCCGGCGCATCAAGTTTGTGAACGCGGCCCTCTTGTTGTGGCTCTGGGCGCTGTTGTTCCCCAAGGGGGACGCGGTGTCGTGGGCGTGGGGGATGCTCGCGTTCGCCCTCGCCGGGGTGCTTTCCATACGGCCCGTGCTGCCCAGATGGGTGGTCGCCGGGGCCGTGCTGGCGGTTTTGTCCGCCATGCCCTGGCTCATGCAGCGCGCCGCCCATCTTCCGGTGGGACTGCCGCCTTTGGGCATGCCCTAGGGCGGGAGACGCATGACGGACAAAGAAAGCGGTTGGAGATCATGACCGAGATGAGCGCCACATCGGAGAGCGAGGCCGGCGTCCCGGGCGAGAGCGTGCGGCAGGTGCTGGTGAGCAACCAGCTCGGCCTGCACGCACGGCCCGCAAGCCAGATCGCCCGCGAGGCCCAGGCCTTTGCCTCCAGCATCAGCATCACCGGTCCGGAGCAGACCGTGGACGCCAAGAGCATACTCGACGTGCTGACGCTTGCCGCCGGGCCGGGCAGCACCCTTGAGATCCGCGCCAGCGGCCTTGACGCCGAGCTGGCCGTGGAGAGGATAGCGCAACTTTTTGCCGCAAGGTTCGGGGAGAAATAGTGGCCAGAGCCATTGTCCGCGGCATATCGGTGTCCACGGGCTTCGCCATCGGCAAGGCCGTGTTCGTCAACCGCAGGCACCACGCGGAGGTGCCGCGGCAGAGCATCGCCTCGGCCCTGGTGGAGGCCGAGGAGGCGCGGCTGCGCCAGGCCTTCGCGGTGGTGGCGGACGACCTCGCCAGCGCCCGCGACCGCATCCCGGCTGAACTTTCCGAGCACCGCCACATCCTTGAATCGCACCTGATGATTCTGAAGGACCCCAAGCTCAGCGGCACCGCCGCCAAGCACATCCGCGACCTGCGCGTGAACGCCGAGTGGGCTCTTGAGAAGGCCGTGGCCGAGGTGGAGAAGGCCTTCAGCCTGCTGGACGACCTGTACATCCGCGAGCGCCTGCAGGACGTGCGGGTCATGAGCGACCGCGTCATGGCGCAGCTGCTCGGCACGGTGCGCACGGAGCTGGCCGTCGAGGGCCGGGTCATCATCATGGCCCACGACCTGACCCCGGCGGACACGGTGATGCTCGAGGTGGGCAAGATCATGGGCTTCGCCACGGCCCAGGGCGGCAAGACCTCGCACACCGGCATCATGGCCCGCACCCTGGGCATCCCCGCCCTTGTGGGCGTGGGCGAGCTGGAGGAGCAGGTTGGCGACGGCGATCTGGTCATCATCGACGGCGTGGGCGGCCGCGTGCTGGTGGACCCGGACGAGGACGAACTGGCCGAGTTCAACGAGCTGGCCGACCAGTTCGAGGCCTATCAGCGCCGCATCTACCGGGGCTGCCAGCTTCCAGCCGAGACCATCGACGGCTACCGCGTGCAGGTGCTGGCCAACATCGAACTCATCGAGGAAGTGGCGGCGGTGCTGGACAACGGCGGCGAGGGCATCGGCCTGTACCGCACGGAGTACAGCTACCTGAACCGCCTGGACCTGCCCAGCGAGGACGAGCTGGCGGACAAGTATTCCGACCTCGCGGCCATCATGAGCCCGCGCAAGGTCATCTTCCGCACCCTGGACCTGGGGGCCGACAAGTTCATCACCAGCTTCGGCCCGCTGGACGAGGCCAACCCGGCCATGGGCCTGCGCGCCATCCGCTTCTGCATGCAGCACCCGGAGCTGTTCAAGACGCAGCTCAAGGCCATTGCCCGGGCAAGCGCATACGGCAACGTGAGCATCATGTTCCCCATGATCTCCGGCCTGCGCGAGGTGCGCCGGGCCAAGGCCAAGCTGCGCGAGGCCCAGGAGGAACTGCGCGCCGAGGGCAAGCGCTTCAACGCCGACATGCCCCTGGGCATCATGATCGAGCTGCCCGCCGCGGTGATGATGGCCAGCATGCTGGCCGAGGAAGTGGACTTCTTCAGCATCGGCACCAACGACCTCATCCAGTACTCGCTCGGCATCGACCGCACCAACGCCCACGTGAGCTACCTGTACCAGCCCCTGCACCCGGCGGTGCTTCGCAGCATCAAGCACGTGGTGGACGCCGCGCACCAGGCCGGCATCGAGGCCAGCCTCTGCGGCGAGGTGGCCAGCGACCCCTTCTGCGTGCCCATCCTCATGGGCATGCAGATCGACTGCATCTCGCTGTCGCCCCAGGCCATTCCCGGCATCAAGCGCATCATCCGCCAGGCGCGCATGAGCGAGTGCAAGGCGCTGTTGCGCGACGTGCTGGCCTGCCGCACCGTGGGCAAGATCAACCGTCTGGTGCGCGACACGATCTTCCACAAGTACCCTGAAGAACTCAACTTCTTTGCGTCGCTTCTTGATAACGACGACCTCGGCGGGTAAATCATGTCTCAACCCAATCGCCACGCGGGCGAAAAGCTCATCGCCACCAACAAGCAGGCGCGGCGGCTCTATGAATTTCTGGAAGTGTTCGAGGCCGGGCTCGTGCTTATGGGCTCCGAGCTCAAGAGCCTGCGCGAGGGCCGCGTGAACTTCATGGACGGCTACGTGCGCTTCAGCAAGAACGAGGCCTGGCTCACGGGCGTGCACATCGCGCCCTACGCCAACGCCGGCATGGACCCGCACGACCCCACGCGCGAACGCAAGCTCTTGCTGCACCACCGCGAAATCGACAAATTGCAGGCCATGGCCGCGCAAAAGGGGCTCACCGTGGTCCCGGTGCGGCTGTACTTCAAGAATGGCCGCGTGAAGCTCGAAATCGCGCTGGGCAAGGGCAAGAACGTGCACGACCGCCGCGACGACCTCAAGGAACGCGACATGCAGCGCGACACCGCCCGGCAGCTGGCGGACTTCAAGAGAAAATAGCCCCGCACGCCAGCCGGGCGGGCCTTCCCGCATATCGGACACCGCAATGAATAGCGTCCTCGCCGCCTCCCTCACCCCCGCGCACCTGCGCTTCCTCGAAGCCCTGTTCCCCGGCGAGGACCTCGTCACCGACCCGGCCAAGATGGCGGTCTATGGCGCGGACGCCAGCCGCCGCGCGGCCATGCCCTGGGCGGTGGTGCGGCCCCGGACCGAAGGGCAGATCGTGGAGCTGCTCAAGTGGGCGGCCTGCGAGCGCGTGCCCCTGGTGCCCCGCGCGCGCGGCACGGGCATGAGCGGCGGCGCGGTGCCAGCCTTTGGCGGCGTGGTGGTGAGCTGCCTGCACATGAACCGTGTGCTCGCAATCGACGCCGACGACTTCTGCGCCGAGGTGGAGCCGGGCGTCATCACCGCCGAGTTCCAGACCCTTACGCAGCGCCAAAAGCTCTTCTACCCGCCGGACCCGGCCAGCCTCAAAATCTCCACCCTTGGCGGCAATGTCGCCACCTGCGCGGGCGGCATGCGCGCGGTCAAGTATGGCGTGACGCGGGACTACGTGCTGGGCGTGCGCGCCGTGCTGCCGGGCGGGCGCATCGTCAACGCCGGGGGCCGCGCGCACAAGAACGTGGTGGGCCTCGACCTGGCGCGGCTGTTCGTGGGCTCCTGCGGGACGCTTGGACTCTTTACGAAATTGACTTTGAAGCTGCTGCCCCTGCCCGAAAGCTCGGCCACGGTGCTTGCGGCCTTCGGCTCCCTGCACCAGGCCCTGGAGGCCGCGCGCGGCGTGTTCCGCGCGGGCATTTTGCCCACGGCCTTGGAGTTCATGGACGCCAAGGCCTGCTGGGCCATCAGCCAGCTCAAGGACGTGCCCTGGCCCACCGGCTCTGGCGGCGGGGAGGCCACCCAGGCCGTGCTGGTGCTCAAGGTGGACGGCTCCGCAGCCTCGCTGGCCGCGGACCTGGCGCGCCTGGAAACGGCGCTGGCCCCGGCGGGGCCGCTGTGTTTGTTCAAGGGCCTGGGCGCGGCGGAGGAAGAGCCGCTCTGGGAGCTGCGGCGTCTGGTCAGCCCGGCGGGCTTCCGCCTGGGACCGGACAAGCTGGGCGAAGACGTGGCCGTGCCGCGCGGGAGCACCGTGCAGGCCGTGGAGGGCTTCCAGGCCATCGGGGCGGAGCAGGGCGTTCAGGTGGCCTGCTACGGGCACCTGGGCGACGGCAACATCCACGTGAACATCTTTTACGACGCAGCGGACGAAGGCCAGCGCGCCCGCGCCCAGGCCAGCAAGGAGGCCGTGTTCCGGCTCACGCTGTCGCTCGGCGGCACGCTCTCCGGCGAGCACGGCACGGGCATCACCAAGGGGCCGTATGTCTCCTGGCAGCTGGGCGAGGAGGAGCGCGCGCTCATGGCGGGCATCAAGAATGTCTTTGACCCGGTGGGCATTTTGAACCCCGGCAAGGGGTGGACATAGTGGCCAAGGAGTCGCGGGCCAGCCAGCCCGGCCAAGCGGGCCAGTCGAACCAGTCGAAGCAGTCCGGCCAGCCGGGAGAATCGGGCCAGCCCGCCAGGACGCCCGACTGCGTGCTCTGCGGCTGCTGCCTGGAGGGCTGCCCGCTGCTCGCCCTCACCGGGCGCGAGGAGCTGTCCCCGCGCGCCAAGGCCCTGCTCGCCGGGCCGTCCCGGTTCAACCCCGTGAATTTGCCCGAAGGCGGGTTGCGCGAGGCTGACGTGGCCGCGCTTACCGGGCTCTGCCTGGCCTGTGGCCGCTGCGAAAAGCTCTGCCCGCAGGGGGTCAAGGTCCCGGCGCTCATGGCGGCCCTGCGCGCCGCGCACCCGGATTTCCGCCAGTGGCTGTGGAAGCAGTGGGTGACCAAGCTCACCCCGTTCTGGTCCCTGGCCTCGCACGGAGCCGCCGCCCTGCCCGAAGCCTTTGCGCCCGCGTCCCTGGGCCTTGCGCTCAAGGGGCTGAAGGGCTTGCGCCCGGGCAAGGGTCTCGCGCCCTGGCTCACGATCACGGAATTTCCCGTGCAGGCCTATCGCCAGAAGCACGGGGACCGTGCCGTGGCCGTGTTCGACGGCTGCGTGGGCAGCGGGCCGCGCGGGGTCTGGGCCGACACGGCGCGGCATCTGCTGCGCGGCCTGGGCGTGACCCCGGTCGCGGCGCGCTTTTCCTGCTGCGGGTCAACGCTGGGCACGGCCGGGCTGCCCCAGGAGCAGGCGCAGGCGCGGCGGGCCAATGTCGCGGCCTGGCGCGGGGCCGGGCGGCCCATGCTCGTCACCTACTGCGCCACCTGTCGCAAGGGGCTGTGGGAATACGCCAGCGCGGGCAGCGGGCTCTTTGTTGACGCGGACGAGGCCACGCAGTGGCGTGCGGCCCTTGTGCCGCTGTCCGCTCTGTTGCTGGGCGCTGCGGCCACGGCTGGGCAGGGCGCGCCCGCCGTGGTGGGCTACCATCGGCCCTGCCACGCGGACCTGGGCGACGGGTTGGGCGACCCGGACTTCGCTTTGCTTTCGGGTCTGCTGAGCGCACAACCGCACACACAACTGCGCACCCCGGCCAAGGGCGGCTGCTGCGGCTTCGGCGGCATTCTGCAGCTTGCCGCGCCGCAGCTCTCCGAGGGCGTGGGCCGGGCCTGCTGGCCGACCCTCGACGCCTCGCTGGATTTCACGTCCGCGCCGGAGGCCGCGCCCGCTTATGTGCTCACCGGATGCAGCGGCTGCGTCATGCAGCTTTCGGCCACGGCTCCGGAAAATGCCCGCGTGGGGCATTGGCTGGAGATCGTGCGGACCGCGTGAGCCGGCGGCGTCTGCGCGGCTGTGGTTGAAAAATCGCGCCCTTGCGGCTTGACGAACGCCATTCGGGCGTTATCTGCGTAGCACAATTTGACGCGGGCCTGGAAATATCCGAGAACACCCCCTGCACCGTGGCCGGGGCGTACCGCCCTGTCCGCCGTTCCCGATTCGGCGCGGCGGAGACAACGGCTCGCAATGATGACGAAATCCGCTGGCGAAGTATGCCTTCAGCCAGCTTGAGGAGAGAGTGCCCATGTTCAGCTCCATCCTGAAAAAGATCATCGGCTCCAGCAACGACCGCTACCTGAGGAAGCTCGAGCCCGCCGTGGCGCGCATCGCCGCGCTGGAGCCGCAGATGCAGGCGCTTTCCGACGCGGACTTCCCGGCCAAGATCGCCGCATGGAAGGAAGAGGTGGCGGCTGGCCGCAGCCTGGACGACCTGCTGCCCGAATGCTTCGCCCTGGTGCGCGAGGCGGGCAAGCGCGCGCTGGGCATGCGCCACTACGACGTGCAGATGGTGGGCGGCATGGTGCTGCACCAGGGCCGCATCGCGGAGATGAAGACCGGCGAGGGCAAGACCCTGGTGGCGACCCTGCCCGTGGTCCTGAACGCGCTCTCCGGCAAGGGCGTGCACCTCGTCACCGTGAACGACTACCTGGCACGGCGAGACGCGGCCTGGATGGGCAAGCTCTACAATTTTCTCGGCCTCAGCGTGGGCGTCATCGTCCACGGCCTGAGCGACGAGGAGCGCCAGCAGTCCTACGGCGCGGACATCACCTACGGCACCAACAACGAGTTCGGCTTCGACTATCTGCGCGACAACATGAAGTTCTACAAGGAGTCGCTGGTGCAGCGGCCCCTGAATTACGCCATCGTGGACGAGGTGGACTCGATCCTCATCGACGAGGCGCGCACCCCGCTCATCATCAGCGGCGCGGCGGAGGAGAGCACCCAGCTCTACCGCAAGGTCGACGCCATAATCCCCATGCTGGTGCGCGGCGAGAAGTCCAAGGAGGAGGGCGTCGAGCCCACGGGCGACTTCGAGGTGGACGAGAAGGCGCGCAGCGTCTCCATGACCGAGCGCGGCGTGGCCAAGTGCGAGAAGCTTCTCGGCGTGGAGAACCTCTACGACCCGGCCAACGCCACCCTGCAGCACCACGTGATGCAGGGCCTCAAGGCCCACCACCTGTACCGCCGCGACGTGGAGTACATCGTCAAGGACGACCAGGTGGTCATCGTGGACGAGTTCACCGGCCGCCTCATGCCCGGCCGCCGTTTCTCCGACGGCCTGCACCAGGCGCTGGAGGCCAAGGAGAACGTCAAGGTCGAGGCCGAGAACCAGACGCTGGCCTCCATCACCTTCCAGAACTACTTCCGCATGTACGAGAAGCTCTCGGGCATGACCGGCACGGCGGACACCGAGGCCGTGGAGTTCAAGGAGATCTACAACCTCGACGTCACCGTGATTCCCACCAACCGGGACATGGTGCGCATCGACAACCCGGACATGATCTTCAAGACGCAGAAGGAGAAGTTCAACGCCATCGCCGATGAGATCGCCGATTGCCACAAGCGCGGCCAGCCCGTGCTGGTGGGCACGGTCAGCATCGAGAAGAGCGAGCTGGTCTCGGAGATGCTGAAAAAGCGCGGCGTGCCCCACAACGTGCTGAACGCCAAGCAGCACGAGCTGGAGGCCCAGATCGTGGCCGAGGCCGGGCATAAGGGCCGGGTGACCATCGCCACCAACATGGCCGGCCGCGGCACGGACATCGTGCTGGGCGAGGGCGTCAAGGAGCTGGGCGGCCTGCACATCCTGGGCACGGAGCGCCACGAGTCCAGGCGCATCGACAACCAGCTGCGCGGCCGCGCGGGCCGCCAGGGCGATCCCGGCACCTCGCGCTTCTACCTCGCGCTCGACGACGACCTCATGCGCCTGTTCGGCAGCGACCGCATCGCGGGCCTCATGAACACCCTGGGTCTGGAGGACGGCGAGGCCATCGAGAACCGCATGGTCAGCCGCGCCATCGAGGGCAGCCAGAAGCGCGTTGAGGCCCACAACTTCGAAATCAGAAAGCAGCTGCTCGACTACGACAACGTCATGAACCAGCAGCGCGAGGTCATCTACGCCCGCCGCCGCGAGATCATGTACGCCGAGACCCTGGACGACATCGTGCAGGACTACGTGGACGAGGTGCTGGACGACATCTACTCCCTGCTGGCCGAGGCCAGGAGCAACAGCCACGACGAGGAGAGCCTGGGCGTCATCGCCTCGCGCCTGGACGAGGTGTTCGACCTCTCCCGCTACCCCGGCTTCGCCGCTGAGCTGCCCAGCCGCGAGCAGGCCGAGGAGTGGATCGCCGAGACCCTGAAGGCGCTTGAGACCGCCGCGCCCGACAGCTACCAGGAGATCCTGCGCTACTTCAGCCTGGAGACGCTGGACCGCAACTGGAAGGACCACCTGCTGAACATGGACCACCTGCGCGACGGCATCGGCCTGCGCGGCTACGGCCAGAAGGACCCCAAGCAGGAGTACAAGCGCGAAGGCTTTGAGCTTTTCCGCTCCATGCTCTACGCCATCGCCGAGAAGACCATGAGCCTCGTCTGCCGCCTGCGCATCCAGAAGGAGGTGAAGGAGGAGGAGTTTCAGCACAAGGAGACCGTGCGCGACGTGGAGTACCAGAGCTCCACCCCGCCGCCGCCCAGGAAGAAGCAGCCGGTGAAGCGCGCCGCCAAGGCGGGCCGGAACGATCCCTGCCCGTGCGGCTCCGGGAGGAAGTTCAAGAACTGCTGCGGCAAATAACGCGCCGCCGGGGGAACATTTCTTCCGTTCACTTGCAACCAAAGGCGACCGCATGCTAGCATCATGCTGGCGATGCCACGTGCTGTTCCGGGACCCTGGGGCTTCCAGGGCCACGCCTGTAGCCGTCTCGCCGGGAGCGCCTGATGGGTACCGTGCTCATTGTCGAGGACAGCCGCACCTTCTCCGCCATGCTGTCGCGCCGGATAACCGGCGAACTGGGTTTTGAGGTCCGTCTGGCGGGCTCCCTGGCGCAGGCCGTGGAGCTGCTCGGTTCGGGCGAGGATTTTTTCGCCGCGCTCCTGGACATCAACCTGCCGGACGCGCCCAAGGGCGAGGTGGTGGATCTGGTGCTCGAACACGGCATCCCGTCCATCATCTTTACCGGCGAGCTAGACGACGAGCTGCGCGAACGCTTCTGGGCCAAGCACATTGTGGATTATGTGCTGAAGCAGAACATGGAGAACGTGCAGTACATGCTCTCCCTTGTCGCGCGGCTGCACCGCAACCCAGGAATCAAGGTGCTGGTGGTGGACGACTCGCGCACCACCCGGGACATGCTCGGCACCCTGCTGCGCACGCACCGCTACCAGGTGCTGGAGGCCGAGACCGGCGAGGCCGCCCTGGCCGTGGTCGCGGAACATCCGGACGTGCGCCTGGCGATCTGCGACTACAACATGCCGGGCATGGACGGCTTTGAGCTGACCCGGCAGCTGCGTCACTCCCACCCCAAGGACCGCCTTGCCATCATCGGACTTTCCGGCATGAGCGGCCTGTCGTTGACCGCCCGGTTCCTCAAGAGCGGGGCCAACGATTATCTGAGCAAGCCGTTTTTGACCGAAGAGTTCTACACCCGCGTGACGCAGAACATCGAGATGATCGAGCAGATCGAGCAGATCAGGGAATTGGCGAACAAGGACCACCTGACGCGGCTGTACAACCGCCGCTATTTCTTCACCGCCGGGGCGCAGCTGCTCGCGCTGCTTGCCCGCCGCCGCCAGCCCGCCACCGTGGCCATGCTGGACATCGACCACTTCAAGAAGGTCAATGACGCCCTGGGGCATGAGGCGGGCGACGCCGTGCTGCGGCAGATGGCCCAGGTGTTGACCTCGCGCTTCCGCGAGTCGGACATCGTGGCCCGCCTGGGTGGGGAGGAATTTTGCGTGCTGGCTCCAGACCTCGACGCCGAACAGGCGTGGCAGGTCTTTGAGGCGTTGCGCGTGGCCTTTGAGGCCACCCCGGCGGTTTTTGACGGCACCCCCCTGCGCTATACCGTGAGCATCGGCCTGTGCAGCGCCCAGGGATGCTCCCTGGAAGAGATGCTGCGCCAGGCCGACCAGATGCTCTACCGTTCCAAGAGCGCGGGCAGAAATCGCGTCACCGGGTGCGGACCAGGGGCATAGCCCAGGCGATTCCGGCCCGATACAGCCTTTGAAACCCGGCCCGGCCTGTGCTAGGGCTCTTCTTGCGCGGCGTGCAGAGGTATCGTCGCGACGATGTTTTGCGAGGTGCGCCCATGACCATCGTCCCCAAGGGATACCAATTCGCCGTTGCCGCCGCTGGCTTCAAGCGGGCGGACCGCAACGACCTGGGCCTCATCGTGAGCCAGGGAGAGGCCTCGGCCGCCGGCGTGTTCACGAAAAACCGCTTCCAGGCCGCGCCGGTGCTGGTGTGCAGGGAGCTGCTCGCAAGCAGGCCCCTGGCGCGCGCCCTGCTTGTGAACTCCGGCCAGGCCAACGCCTGCACCGGGGAGGAAGGGCTTGCAAATTGCCGCGCCACCCTTGCGCTTGCCGCCAAGGCCGCGGGCGTCGAGCCGGAGGACGTGCTGCCCACCTCCACCGGGGTCATCGGCGCGCAGCTCAAGATGGACAAATGGGCCGCCGCCGCGCCGCAACTGGGCCAAAGCCTGGGCACGGCCAGCGCCATGGACGTGGCCAAGGCCATGATGACCACCGACTCCTTCCCCAAGCTCTCGGCCAAGGCCGTGGCCCTGCCCGGCGGCGAGGCGCGCGTGCTGGGCATGTGCAAGGGCGCGGGCATGATCTGCCCGAACATGGCCACCATGCTCGGCTTCATCCTCTGCGACGCCGACGTGGAGCCGCAGGCCTGGCAGGAGATTCTCTCCTACGCCGCGGACCGCTCCTTCAACGCGCTCACCGTGGACGGCGACACCAGCACCAACGACACCGTGCTGGCCCTGGCCAACGGCGCGTCCCGCGTACCGGCCAAGGACGCCAAGTCCCTCAAGCTCCTGCGCGCCGCGGTCACAGAGGTCTGCCAGGAGCTGTCCTACCGCATCGTGCAGGACGCCGAGGGCGGCACCAAGGTGGCGCACATCACCGTGCGCGGGGCAAAAAGCCCGGCCCAGGCCGAGCTGGCGGCGCGCGCCATCGGCAACTCGCCCCTGGTCAAGACGGCGCTGTTCGGCTGCGACCCCAACTGGGGCCGCATCGTGGCCGCCTTGGGCCGCAGCGGGGCCGACTTCGACCCGGACGCGGTGGTGCTGACCATCGGCGGCATCCTGGTCTTTGAAAAGGGCCAGCCCTCGCCGGAGGACCTGGACGCCTTGCTTGCGCCTTCAATGCGCCACCAGGACGTGCACATCGAGCTTTCCCTCGGCCAGGGCCGGGGCTCGTTCACGCTCCTGGCCTCGGACCTCACCAAGCGTTACGTCGAGATCAACGCGGACTACCGCACCTAACTTTCCCTGCCCCCCAATCGGGGTCCAGGGGGATGAAGTCCCCTTGGCGGGGATGGTCCAGAAAGGGGCGGCGCCCCTTTCTGGCCGCCGGAGGCACACCCACCTATGTTCCGCTTGAATTCCCGCTCGCGCATCACCCGCCTCGTTGATTTTTTGAACGAGTGCGGCATGCTGCGCAAGACGCCGCGCAGCGGCTACCAGTTTCTGGGCACCGGCCAGGAGAACGTGGCCGAGCACTCCTTCCGCACGGCGGTCATCGGCTTCGTGCTGGCGCAGATGGCCGGCGCGAACAAGGAGCGCACGGCCATGCTGTGCCTGTTCCACGACCTGCACGAGGCGCGCACCGGCGACTTCAACTACGTGAACCGCATCTACAACACGAGCGTGCGCACCCAGGCTCTGGCCGATTGCCTTTCCGGCACGGGGCTTGGGCCGGAGCTGATGCCCATGTGGGAGGAGCTGGAGGAGACGGCGACGCTTGAGGCCAAACTTGCCCAGGACGCGGACCAGTTGGACCTGATGCTGAACCTGAAGGAGCAGTCGGACCTGGGAAACAAGTACGCGGACAAGTGGCTGGCCGCGGCAAAGGAACGCCTGCGCACCCCGCAGGGCCAGGAGCTGGCCAAGGCGGTCCTGGAGACGGATCATACGGACTGGTGGTTTCTGGGGCCGGACCAGGCCTGGTGGGAGCGCAAGAACGGCTCGCGTGCGAATCTGCCGAAGATCGACGTGGACGCGGTGCAGGAGGCCAAGGACGAGGGTGAGGACGGGCAGTGAAGTGATCGCCTGGAACGTACCGCCTGCCTGGTTTTGCCAAAAATACCGCGCCGCGCGGGCTATGCCTTGCCTGCCCTTGGCGCATGTGCTACCAGACGTCTGTTCGTTACAGGATCATGCCGCCTCAGGGCTGTTCGCTCGCCAGGTTTGCCACGCAGCAGGCCGGGCAAGGGGGATGTTTAATCGATGATCGAGGCTCGCCGCGTCCAGCTCTCGCCCATCGCCCGCCTGGGCGACGCCTCCTTGCGCCTTCTGGGCGAGATGGGCGCCATGTTCCTGTTCTTTCTGGAATCCTTCGGCCGCATCTTCCGCTCCTGGGGCCAGTTCCACAAGATCGTGCGCCAAGTCTACTTCATCGGCGTCAAGAGCATCAGCGTCATCACGCTCATCAGCCTGTTCACGGGCATGGTCATCGGCCTGCAGATGTACTACGCGCTCGCCAAGTTCGGGGCCGACGGCTTTCTGGGCGCGGCGGTGAGCCTCTCGCTGGTGCGCGAGCTCGGCCCCGTGCTCACCGCCATCATGATCACCGGCCGGGCCGGGTCCTCCATGACCGCCGAGATCGGCGTCATGCGCATCTCCGAGCAGGTGGACGCGCTGCGCGTCATGGACATCAACCCGCTCGGCTATCTGGTGAGCCCCAAGCTGGCCGCCAGCGTCATCTGCTTCCCCATCCTCACGGCGTTTTTCGACCTGGTGGGCATGCTGGGCGGCTATTTGACCGGCGTGCTGCTGCTTGGCGGCAATTCCGGCGTGTACTGGTACCGCGTGAGCGCGTATCTGCAAATGAGCGACATCTCCGGCGGCTTCATCAAGTCCCTGGTGTTCGGCGTGGTGGTGTGCACCATCTGCTGCTACATGGGCTACTTCACGCATCTGCGGCGCGACTCCGTTGGCCCCGAGGCCGTGAGCCAGGCCACCACCTCCGCAGTGGTCACCTCCTGCGTGCTGATCCTGCTCACCGACTACTTGCTGACCTCGCTGTTGTTCTAGGAGTTCGACCAAGATGACCCACGAGCATACGCAGGACATCCGCCTTGAGGGGCTCACCGTGGGCTACGGCCAGCGCGCGGTGGTGAGCGACATCAACGCGGTCTTGCCCGGCGGCAAGATCTCGGTGATTCTCGGCGGCTCCGGCTGCGGCAAATCAACGGTCCTGAAACACATCCTGCGCCTGCACCCGGTGCTGGCCGGGCGCATCGTCATCGACGGCCACGACCTTGCCGCCCTGGACCGCCGGGGCATGCACTGCCTGCGCCAGCGCATGGGCGTGCTGTTCCAGGATGGCGCGCTTCTGGGCTCCCTCACCCTGGGCGACAACGTGGCCCTGCCCCTGCGCGAGCACACCAGGCTGCCGGAGAAGGACATCCGCGAGCGCGTGCTGGCCAAGCTGGCCCTGGTGGGGCTGGACGAGTTTTACGACTATTATCCCAACGAGCTTTCAGGCGGCATGCGCAAGCGCGCCGGGCTGGCCCGGGCCATGGTCATGGATCCGGCGCTGTTGTTCTGCGACGAGCCGACCAGCGGCCTGGACCCGGTGACCGCGGCCGAGCTGGACCAGCTGCTGCTGGAGCTCAAGAGGAGCTTCGACATGACGCTTGTGGTGGTGAGCCACGACCTGCAAAGCATGCGCACCATTGCCGACCATGTGCTGGTGCTGGGCTCGGGAAAGGTGCTTTTCGAGGGGCCGATTGCCGAGCTGGAGGCCACGCGGGACGAGTACCTGCGACGCTTTCTGGATCGCGAGGCGGCCAGCCGAACCACGCCCCGGCTGACCATGCCGCCTCTTGATGAGAAGATGATGAAGCGAGACTGCTCCGGGTATCAGGGCGAGTAAGGGCCGCGATAGGCCGGTCCTGGACGCGTGGCCAGACCAAACGAGGTGCCGGATGAAGAAATATTCCAAGGAAACGCAGGTGGGCCTGTTCGTGCTGGTGGGCTTTCTGGCCATCGCCTACATGAGCATCAAGCTCGGCAACGTGCACCTGTTCTCGGACAGCGACTATGCCATCACCGCGAAGTTCAACGACGTCACCGGGCTCAAGGTCAACGCCCCGGTGCAGATGTACGGCGTGGACATCGGCTTTGTGGAAAAGATCGGCATCGACCATGAGAACGGCATGTCCTCGGTGACCCTTCGCATCCGCAAGGACGTGCAGCTCACGGACGACACCATCGCCTCGGTGAAGACCAGCGGGCTCATCGGCGACAAGTACGTAAAGATTTCGCGCGGCGGCGGCGACCCCATTCAGGCGGGCGCCGTGCTTCGCGACACAGAATCCTCTATTGACCTTGAGGAATTAATCAGTAAATATGTCTTCGGCGGCGTGTGAGCACGTACGTGATTCATACTCTTAGGATACACTGAATGAAAAAAATAGTTTGTGCTTTCAGCGTCTTGCTCCTCGTGCTGGCGTTGTCGTCCTTAGCTCTGGCCGGCGAACCGCAGGACCGGCTCAAGGGCGGTATCGACAAGGTCATCGGGATTCTTTCCGATCCTGGGCTCAAGGGGCCTGCCAAGAGGGCGGAGCGGCAGAAGCAGCTGCGCACGGTGGCCGATGGCTTCTTCGACTGGCGCGAGCTCTCCAAGCGCGCTGTGGGGGAGAAGTGGTCGAAGTACACGCCAAAGCAACAGG
This sequence comes from Desulfovibrio sp., assembly GCA_050251495.1. Taxonomy (GTDB): domain Bacteria; phylum Desulfobacterota; class Desulfovibrionia; order Desulfovibrionales; family Desulfovibrionaceae; genus Humidesulfovibrio. The sequence continues at coordinate 245,282 of JBFWMQ010000001.1, forward strand.
ATGACTTTGTCGTCAGCTTTTCCGAGCTGCTGCAGAAGACCTACATTCTGAAGCTGGAGAAGTACAACAACGAGAAAGTGAATTACGTGAAGGAGCAGGTTGAGGGAAACCAGGCCTTCATCAACACCCAGGTGCTGATGAAGGACAAGACCATTCCCATCAACTACATCATGATCAAGCGCGACCAATGGATGGTCTACGATGTTGTGGTGGAGGGCGTGAGCCTGGTGAAGAACTACCGCAGCCAGTTCGCCAAGGTGCTCTCCAAGGAGTCCCCCGAGGCGCTCCTGCAGCGCATCAAGGACAAGATCAAGGCCCTGGATGAAGGCAAGAACGTCGACGATGTCGTCGGCAAGGAAGGCTAGGGGGACTGCATGAAGATGCGCACAGGGATGAATCTCCCGGGAATGGCCCGGCATCTTTCCGCCGCGGCGGTTTTGCTGCTGCTTTTTTGCGGCGTGAGCCTCGCCGCGGAACAGGCTCCCGAGGTCAAGTCCTCCGGCCCCGTCCTGCTGGCCTACGGCGATGACGACATCTGGGACGAGAACGGGCAGATCATCAAGAAGACCCCCGGCGGCGCCGCCATGAGCGTGGCCGACGATGTCGCCCTGACCCCGGATCCGCTTGAGGGCTGGAACCGCATGTGGTTCGGTTTCAACGACAAGCTGTACTTCTGGGCCTTGAAGCCTGTGGCCCAGGGCTACAGCTACGCGATTCCCGAACGTCCGCGCCTCTGGGTCCACAATTTCTTCAATAATCTCATGTTTCCGGTGCGCTTCACCAGCCTCATGCTGCAGGCCAAGTTCGACGCCGCCGCAGTGGAGACCTCGCGCTTCATCGGCAACACGGCCTTCGGCCTGGGCGGCCTCGCTGACGTCACCTCGGACAACAAGCCCTACAAGCCCATCCCCTCCACCGACCAGGACCTGGGCCTGACCTTCGGCTACTGGGGCATGGACAACGGCTTCTATCTGGTCTGGCCATTCCTCGGCCCCTCCACCGGGCGCGACACCATCGGCTATGTCGGGGACTACTTCCTGACGCCCGCCACGTACCTGCACCCCTGGTACTGGTCCATGGGCACCAAGGGCTACGACAAGGTGAACGAGGTTTCCCTGCGCATCGGCGACTACGAGGCCCTGAAGGACGCCAGCGTGGACCCGTACGTGGCCGTGCGCGACGCCTATCTGCGCCTCCGCTTCAAGAAGATGAACGACTAGACCCTTTGCGGGTCCGGCTGAATTCGACTCCCATGCGCCTGGCCGTCATTTCGGATTCGCATTCAAACGGCCCGGACGAGCGCATCAGCGCCGTGTACGAAGAATATCTCGCGCCCACCGATGTCCTGCTGCACTGCGGCGACATGGTGGGCGCGTCTTTGTACCACTACCTGTCGCAACACCCGTGCTTCCTCTGCGTGCGCGGCAACTGCGACCACTACAGCCTGGACCATGATCTGCCCCTGACCCTGAGCCAGGCCATTGCCTTGCCTGGCGGCGGCGCGCTCAAGCTGGGCATGGCCCACGGCTGGGGCGAGCGGAGCACGGTCTGGCAGCGCGTGGCCGAGACCTTCCCCGGCCATGACCTGGTCTGCTTCGGCCACACCCACCGGCGTCATTGGGAAAAGCATCAGGGCGCGTGGCTGCTCAATCCCGGCAGCCTGGCCGAGGGCTCCCTGGCCCTGCTCGATTTGGCCGACGACGGCACGCTCTCCTGCACCTTCGTGGACGTTAAGCTTTCCTGATTCCCGCCCCAAGCCTTAGTTCCTACAGTCCGGTGAACTGCTTCTTCGCCTCCAGCACCTTCTTCAGGTACTGGCGCGTTTCCTCGGCTGCGTGCCGGCGCGTGATGGTGTCGTACACGGCGGTGGGCGGGCGGCTGTTGATGGCGTCCACGGCGCGCGCGCGGTCACGGTCAAAGGTCTTGAGCAGCGCGCCGGAACCGCCGTTGTACGAGGCGATGACGCAGTACTCGCGGCTCACCGGGTCCGCGACGCCGGGGAGGTGCCGGGTGAACAGCAGGTGCAGATAGGCCGTGCCGTAGGTGATGTTGTTCTGCGGCTCGAACAGGAAGGCCTTGGACGGTTCGCCGGAACGCCTGGTGAGGTGCCGGTGCACGTCCGCCCCGGCGGTCTGCGGCACCACCTGCATCAGGCCCACAGCGGGTACGGCGTTGATGGCGTAGGGGTTGAAGTCGCTCTCCACCCGGATGATGGCGTAGATGAGCGTGCGCGAAATGCCGAAGCGCTGGGACGCGGCCTCCACCAGCGGCTTGAACTTCACCGCCCGAACCAGCATGTGGTCCCGCGTCATGGGGATGACCACGTAGCGCACGATCTTGCCGGGCACGGAGGCCGGACGTTCGAGGGGGCCTTCGGCCAAGAGCTGCCGGGCGAAGGTCTCGGCCTGCGCTTCGGTGCGGATGTCCTGTCCGCGTCCGTCCTTGACCTCGCCGAGCAAAAACGGCGTGCCGCCGAGCGTCACCGGGCCGCTGGAGTACATGTCCACGGCGCGCGGGTCGTAGGGGGTCAGCAGCGTGGTCACGATGGCCTCGCGCAGGCTCTTCACCGGCGCGTCCTGGTCCAGGGTCTCCACCAGGATCTGGCCTGCCTCGAAGTCAACGCTGGCGCGCGAAAGATAGTTCTGCGTGTACTTCACGTACTGCTTGGGCTGCGGCTCGCGGGCGTCGCCCTTGCCCCAGTTGCCGGTCACGGCCTTGCGGAAGGTGGCGATGATGCTCTTGAAGCGCTTGTAGTCGGCCTCGATGGCGCTGGGGTTGGTGGCGTAGCGGATGGCCTTGCTGCGCGCCATGCCGATGGCCGCGCTGGTGTCGCCGCTGGCCACGCGGGCGATGTTCACCGCGTCCTGGGCCGAACAGGAACTGGAGAGCAGGCACAGGGCCGCGAGCAGGGCGCAGACGGCGTTGGAGGGGCGGCGCGGCATGACGTCAGCCCCGTGCGCCCGGCTGCGGGGAAGCGGGCGTGTCTGTGGTTCCGCGCTGGCACGCATCGCCTGGGCGGCGCCGCAAGGCGCTGGTCACGTCAAATCCTTGGCGAGCAGACGCCTGCCTGGAGTCGGGCAGGGTCGCTTGTGGCGTCATTGCGCTGCTCGCCTTTCGTGTTGCCAGCCTCAGCCTCATGGCGTGTCCTCGAGCAGTTGCAGGTAGCCGATGAAATTGTCGATGCCCGCCGTGCGGCACTCCACGTATGCGGCGGCGTAGCGCGCGAAACTGAGGCTCCTGCCGTACACCGGGTAGCGCTCGCCCTCGCCGCCGTAGGCCAGGCCGTGGAACTCCGCCACCTGGGGGTGGATGGGCAGGAAGAAGTCCTGGTACCAGGCTTCCACCATCGGCAGCGCGCCGTCCGGGGCCTGCCGCATGCCCAGTTCGCGCAGGATTCCGCTCGCGGCCAGGGCGAGCATCTCCGCGGTCGGGTGGTTCACGGTGTGGAACAAAGGCCGCTGGCGATAGTGCTCCAGCACGTAGTCCAGGTAGGGCACCGGGGTGCGGGCCTGACGCGAACGCTCCAGCGCGATGGTCTCGTCAAACAAGGCGTCCAGGTCATACTTGGCGGTCAGCGAGGTGCGCAGATACACGTGCAGGATGTCCTGGCCGGGCAGACCCAGGCCGAGCAGATGCTCCAGGTAGGTGTCCCGGTTGTCGAAGCCCGGCGCGCCGGACCAGAACGGCCAGGGAACCTTGAAGAACATGTTCGGGATGCACAGGGACGGGCAGCCGGGCGGCAGGCGCTTCAGGAGCGCCTCCGAGGCGAACTCGCCCCAGTCCGCGCCCAGGTACTGGTAGAGGAACAGCCCGCAGGCGTCCATGTCCGCCTGGGGTATCTCCTGCCGGGCGTAGTTCAAAAACACCTTGGGCGCGTAAGCCCGGCTGAACTCCGGGCTGTTCAAGAGCGCGCTGGCCAGGGGCTCTCCCTGGCAGTTGGCGTGCAGTATGGCGAGTCGTTTTTCCACGCCAGGGGATTTGCAATCGCCGTGCCGTTTGGCCGGGCGAGCCAGGGGGCTTGAAAGCTCGTCCGTCTTGGGCTAAAGGGTTTGGGCCGGGCGGACATCCCGGAACACGGTGCGATTCCGTGGCGATCCCATCGCCGTAACCGGGGACTGGGGAGACGCGGGGCGTTCGGCGCCCAGCCACTGCGGGGCAAAGCCCCTGCGGGAAGGCCGTCTCTCCCGGACTGATCCGGAAGCCGGAAGACCTGTCCGCAACGGATATTCTCCAAGGAACGTGATGGCAAAAGGTTCCGGCTGGCGCAGTTGCGCCCGCCGGGCCTTTTTTTTGTTGTGCGCCCCCAGGCGCAACCTGCACTTCAAAGCAAAGGAGCTTCCATGCGCGCCACGCTCGACGCCGTCCTGTCCGCAATCGTTCCGCTGGACCAGTCACTGGCACAGCCCGGCCAGGCCCACCTGGACAACCTCACCAAGCCGCGTGGCAGCCTGGGGCGGCTGGAGGAGCTGGCCCTGCATCTGTCCATGATCCAGCAGGGCAACGCGCCCAAGGCCGACCCGGCCCGCGTGTACACCGTCGCCGGAGACCACGGCGTGGTGGAGGAGGGCGTAAGCCTCTTCCCGCAGGAGGTCACGCGGCAGATGGTGCTCAATTTCCTGAACGGCGGCGCTGGGATAAATGTTCTGGCCAAGACCGCCGGGGCCGAGCTGTTCGTGGTGGACGCGGGCGCTCTTGGGCCGGACTTCGACGCCCACCCGCAGCTCATCCGGGGCAAGGTGGCGCAGGGCACGGCCAATCTGGCCAAAGGCCCGGCCATGACGCGGGAGCAGTGCCTCAAGGCCCTGCTGCTGGGCGTGGACCTGGCGGACCGCGCCCTGGCCGATGGCGTGCGCGTGCTGGGCACCGGCGACATGGGCATCGGCAACACCACGCCCTCCACGGCGCTGTATTGCGCCTACCTGGGCCTGGAGCCGGAGGCGATGACCGGCCCGGGCACCGGCCTGGACAAGAGCGGCGTGGGCCGCAAGGTCGAGGTCATCAGGAAGGGGCTGCAGGCCAACGCCGCCGTGGTGGCGTCCGGCGATCCCCTGGAAATCCTGGCGGCCCTGGGCGGCCTTGAGATCGCCTGCCTGGCCGGGCTCATCCTTGGCGGGGCCAAGAACCGTCAGCTGGTGTGCGTGGACGGGTTCATCTCCACCGCCGCCTGCGTGGCGGCCTGGAAACTGTGCCCGGCCAGCGCGGAGTACACCGTGCTCTCGCACGCCTCGGCCGAGCCGGGGCACAAGCTGGCGGCACAGATGCTGGGCAAGAAGCCCTTGCTGGATCTGGGCCTGCGCCTGGGCGAGGGCACGGGCGCGGCGGTGGCCATGTTCCTGGTGCGCTCCGCGGCGGCCATCTACAACGACATGGCCTCCTTCGCCTCCGCCGGGGTGAGCGAGGGCGCGTAGGGTTTCGCTCCTGGAACGAAGCAAAAGCAAGAAGGCCGCCCGAGGGCGGCCTTTTTTGCGCCTATCGTGTGGCGTTACAGGTCCAGCAGGTAGTGGTCCACCGGAGCGAAGTCGTCCGTAAGCACGGGCGGATCGCCGGGCAGCGAGGCCGGGGCAAGATAGCGGCGCGCCAGCAGGACCGCGTACTCCGGATTCCTGCTGGAAAGGACCGGCGGCGTAGGAGACTTGAAGGCCGCCAGGATGATGTTCTGGACCGAGGCCGGGTCTTCCGGCTCCAGCAGGAAGCTCTCCACCTGGGGGAACACGTCGCGGTAGGTGGCGAGCAGGGCGCGGTAGAAGCGGCTTTTGGGGCCTTCGGCCGCGCTGATGCAGTTCACCAGCACGACCCCGTTGTCGTCCAGGGCGCGGAACAGGGCCTGGGCGGTCTCGCGGGTGGCCAGGTGGAAGGGCACGGAAAGGTGGCTGGTGAACACGTCCACAAGGGCCACCTGATAGCCTCCGGGCGCGGCCATGCGGTTCAGGAAGCGCCGTGCGTCGTCATGGTGCAGGGTGAGCCCCGGCATGGCCTGGAGCCCGAAGTACTCGCGCGCGATGGCCGTCACCCCGGGATCGATCTCCACCACGTCCATGCCGATCTGCGCGTCCGGCCCGCCGCCGAACTCGTCCTGGTGGGCCATTGCGTACTTGGGGAAGGAGCAGCCGCCGCCGCCAAGCATGAGCATGGCGCGCAGACCGGGGCGGAAGTGTCCGGCCAGTCGGTAGTAGCGCGTGTAGGGCAGGGCCAGGCGGATGGGGTCGTCCAGGTCAACGGCGGACTGGCTGCCCTCCGGTCCGGTGGAAAGCAGCCGCAGCCGCGCCCCGGTATTGGTGTTGTGGGCGTTGTACACCAGCACCCGCTGGTAGGGCGTGTCCAGGTCGAAGATGTCGGCGGCGCGCAGTTGGCCGTCGTAGGCGTTCAGGGCCAGGGCCGCAAGCCCGATCAGCGCGGCGGCGGCCAGCTTGGCGGGCAGGTCGCCCCGGTGCACGCAGAAGGCGGCCAGCACCAGCACCCCGGCCAGGGTCAGCACCAGGTTGGTGGTGCCGATGGCTGCGGTGAGCCAGAAGCCCGCGCCAAAGGTGCCCGCGATGCTGCCCACGGTGGACAGGGCGTAGAGGTTGCCAGCGGTGCGGCCGGAGCGCCGGGCGTCCTCCATGCGCAGGCGCACGGCAAAGGGCGAGACCATGCCCAGCAGCACGGACGCGGGCACGAACAGCAGCACCGTGCCCGTCAGAGTGGCGAGGGTGAGCCCGGCGCGGTTCTGCAGGAAGGTCAAAAGCGCGCCCTTCAGTCCCGCGATGAGCAGGATGGACAGGGCCGCCAGCAGGATGATGCGCGAGAGCAGCCTGGGTTCGGGCCGCCTGTCGGCCACGCGGCCGCCCCACCAGTAGCCGAGGCTCAAGGCCCCCAGCACCACGCCGATGAGGCTCGTCCAGACGATGATGGAGGTGCCCAGGAACGGGGCCAGCACCCGCGAGCCGGACAGCTCCAGGGCCATGACCACGGCCCCGCAGAGGAAGACGGCGATTTCAAGCATGTGCAACCTTTGCACGGGCTGGTTCAAAAAGTCCAGACGTCCCCCTGACGATCCGGGCGGGGATGCCTGCGGGCAGTTCAGGCGACCGTCCCCGGCGGACGGACGCGAAACGGCCCGGAATCCGCGTGGGACTCCGGGCCGGTGCTCTGTCGCGGCGCGGGCGTCTATTTCACCGGCTTCAGGCGCACGGCGGTGCCGTAGCAGGAGTAGTAGCGGTCGCCCTCGGGGTGGAAGGCCACGCTCTCGCGGTAGCCCAGAATGGCGTCGGCGTTGACCTCCAGGGCCTGGGCGATGAGGCCGTAAAAGGCGTTGTCGAAGTTGTAGCTGCGGCAGACGATGAGCCCGAAGGTGCCCAGCACCTCGCGCGCCGGGATCGTGTCCAGGGTGACGATCTTGAAGCGCCCGCCCATGTAGACGTCCTTGGCGTGGCCCAGGCGCGGGTCGGACTTGGCGTCCTCCTCCACGGGCTTGGTCTTTGCGCCCTTGTTGAATATGGCCATGCGTGCTCCTTATCGGCTCGTGTCTGCGGCTCGTGTCTGCGTCGCAAAGGGAATGTTCCGCTGGGCGTTCCGTGCCCCGCCGCACTTGTAGCCCATCCCGGCCCTGGCAGGCAAGGCTTTACGCCTGTTTCCGCCTGGGCGTCTTGCCGGGCCGCTACGGCGCGACCTCCAGCACAAAGGCCTCGTCCCACTTGAGCACGCTCGCGGCTTCCTTGCGCACGTCCTCCGCCGTCAGTGCCTGCGCGGCCTGGACCAGCTTCAGCTCGGCCTCGCGCTCGAAGCCCTGCACCAGCGCCCCGGCGGCCTCGCGGCTGCGGGCCATGAGGCCCTGCCGCTCCTGGTAGTAGTCGCCGGACAGGATGTTCTTTGCGCGGGCAAGCTCGGCCTCGGGCAGGGGCCTGGCCGCCAGGTCCTTGGCCGCCGTGCGGAAGCCCTCCAGGGCCTGCGGCAGCTTGTCCGGGTCGGAGCCGATGTAGAAGGCCATGAATCCGGCCTCGCGGTACTGGGACAAAAACGCCGTCACCGCATAGCCCAGGCCCTGCTTGTCGCGCAGGTCGCGGAAGAGCAGGCCGCTCTGGCCCGCCAGGGCGGCGCGCAACAGCGAAAGCCGGGCGCTGCTGTCCTGGTCCGCCCGGCCCGGGGCCTTGAAGATGACAAAAAGATGTGACTGGTTGCGGCCCGGCAGGTGCAGCACGGTCTTGGCCTTGGGCCTCCACTGCGGAGCCTTGGCCTCGGCTGTGCGCACGCCCTCTTTGGCCAGCTCGCGCGCCAGGGACGTGGCAAAGGCCGTGATTTCCGCCTCGTCGAACTGGCCGCAGACCGAGAGCACAAAGGGCTGGGCCGTTTGCCGCTTCCAGAAGGCGCTCGCCTGGGCGCGGGTGAAGCCCGCCACCTGCCTGGGCTCGCCCAGGCGCAGGTAGGCGTGCGGGGCGGATTCGAACAGCAGGCCGGGCAGCTTGCGGAAGGCCAGGCTGATGGGCTGGTCCTCGCCGCGCTTGATGGCGTTCAGCTGGTCCTCCTTGGCGCGGGCCAGCTCGGCCGGGGAAAGGGCTGGGCTGACGAGGGTCTCGCGCACCAGGGCGAGCATGTCCGCGGTGAAGCGGCTGGGGAACTTGGCGCTCACGTTGAAGGTCTCGCTGCCGGTGCTGGCCGAGAGCCCGGCGGCCCGGTCGGAGAGGAAATCCTCCACCTGCGTGGCCGAGAGGCGTTTGGTGCCGCGCTCCAGCAGCGAGGCCGTGAGCGCGCCCAGGCCCTGCTCGTCGCTTTGAAGCAGGCCGTCGCCGCCGGGCCAGGCGATGGTCAGGGCCGTGTAGGGCAGGGTGGCGTCGGGCTGGAGCACGAGGGAGCCCCCGCCGGGCAGCTCCACTTGCCGCACCGCCCCGCCGGAGGCGTCGGTTTGGGAAGCGGCCTTGCCCTTGGCGACAGGCCAGCGTCGCGTGAGCGTGTCCAGCAGCGGGCCTTCGGCGATGCCCGCGTCCTTGGGGGTCAGCAGCACGGCGCGCATGGCCTCGGGCCGGAAGAATTCGCGGTACAGGGCGGCAAGCTGCCGGCGGTCCGTGGCGGCGATGGTGGCCAGGTAGTTGGCCTCGCCCTGCTGCCCGCCCTCGAAGGCGTACTGGTGGGTGAGCTTGCTCGCAAGGCCGCCGATGGTCTCGCGCGCCAGGAACAGCCCGGCCTCAATGTTGGTGCGCGCGCGCAAAAGCTCCTCGTCGGTGACGCCCGCCGCGTTGAAGTTCGCCAGCTCCCTGGTCAGGGCGTCCCAGAAGGCCGGGGCCTTGTCCGCGTCGAGCACGGCGCTGACCATGAGCACGCCGCTGCGCTCCAGGTTGTACACGCCCACGCTCACGCTATCCACCAGGCGCAGGTCGTACTTGAACTTGCGGTACAGGCGCGAGGTCTCGTCGCCGCCCAGGATGTGCGCCAGCATGTCCAGGCCGCCCATCTTGGCCGAGCGGAAATCCGGGGCCGGGAAGGCCAGCCCCAGGCGCACCTTGTTCCACATGCCGGGCAGAACCTTGAGCTGCGGCCCGCTGGCCGCTTGCGGGGCGAAGGGCTGCGGCGGGGTGATGCGCGCGGTGTTCCCCAGGCCGCCCAGGAGCCTTTCCGCCTCGGCCTGGACCTCCGCCGCCTTGACCTTGCCCACCACGCACAAGAGCATGTTCTGCGGCTGGTACAGGGGCGCGATGTAGTCGCGCATGGACTGGCTGGTGACGGCGCGCACGGAGTCGCGGAAGCCGATGATCGGCCACTCGTAGCTGGTGCCCTTCCAGAGCATGGCCTGCACGGTTTGGAACAGCAGATTGTCCGGGGTGTCCTCGCCGCGCTTCAGCTCGGCCAGCACCACGTCCTTTTCGCTCTCCAGTTCCGCAGGGATGAGCGCGGGCTTGAAGGTCATGTCGGCCACGGTGGACAGGCCGAGCTTCCAGGCGCTGTCCGGCACCTCCACGTGGTAGACGGTGTAGTCGAAGCTCGTGGCCGCGTTCAGGCTGCCGCCAGCGGCCTCGATGCGCCGCGCGACCTCGCCGGGCCCCATGTCGCCCGCGCCCTTGAACACCATGTGCTCCAGCACGTGGCTGATGCCCGCCTGGGCAGGGGTCTCGCAGGCGCTGCCCGCGTGCACCAACATGCGGATGTGCGCGAGCGGGAAGCGGTCGTCCTCCTTCACCAGCACGGAGAGGCCGTTCTTCAGGCGCAGGAAGCGCACGCCGTCGATGTGGCTTGCGGGCGAGTCCATGGATTGAGCCGGTGCCGTGGCCACGGAGCGGGGCGCTTTTTGGGGCGTGGATTTCTTGGCGGCCTGGGCACCGGCGGCGGAAAAGACCAGCAGGGCGGCGAGGAGCCAGGAGAAGGTGCGGCGCATGAAAACTCCTTGGAGTCGTGTTCGGGAGGCGGCGCAGGGGCGCGCGTTCGTCGCGAAGGCATAGATAAGCCCGTCCGGTCCAGGGGGCAAGGGGTGCTGCAGCTCCGTCGGGGCCGACTGCCGGAGGAGCAGGGCGGGGTGGTTGACCGGGCCGCGCATCGGGGCTAGGCAGGACGCATGTGGAAGATCTTGAACCTTCGGATTCGCTTTGCCCCGAGCGCGCGCCCGGCCAAGCGGCACTGGCTGCGTCTGCTGGGCCTCACCGTCCTGGTCCTTTGGTGTTTCTCCGGTCAGACCGTGGCCGTGCCCCCCGCCACTGCGGCCCTTGCGCCGCTGCGGGAGTTGCCCGCCGAGGCAGCCCTTGATCTGCGCGTGCTCCAGGCGGCCTACCCCGGCGTGGTGGCGGGCCTGGAGCGCGGTGCCAAGGGCGTTCTGGATCTGGTGCTGGCCGACGGCACGCGCCTTGCCTACGACGACGGCGCGCGGCGCACCCAGAAGCAGGCCGAGGAAAGCCCGGACATCCGCACCATGCTGGCCCAGGTGTATCCCCTCGGTCCGGTGACCGGGCGTATCGCGCGGCCCGAGCCGGGCTTCGACCCAGGCCGCCACCGGGTGCAGGAGTTCTTTCTTGCGCTCTATGGCCGCAGCGAGGCCGAGGTGCGGGAAAGCTGCCGCACGGTGGACTTCGACGGCAACGCGGCGCTGTTCACGACCCGCCACGGCGCGGCGGACGCGCTTGCGCGCGTCTGGGCGCGGCTGGCGCCCCAGGTCGCCGCGCACCCGGATTGGGCTCCCGTGCTGCGGCCCTTTGGCGGCACCCTCTGCTGGCGGAACATCGCGGCCACCACCCGCCTGAGCGTGCACAGCTTCGGCGCGGCCATCGACCTGAACGAGGAGCTCGCCTACTGGCTCACCGATTCCCATCCGGAGACCGCGCCCGCGCGGGTGCTGGCCTTCCCGGCGGAGATCGTGGCGGCCTTCGAGGCCGAGGGCTTCATCTGGGGCGGCAAGTGGGCGGCCTTCGACCTGATGCACTTCGAGTACCGGCCGGAGCTGATCCTCAAGGCCCGCGTTCTGCGCGGCGAGGTGGTCCTTCCCGGAAAGCGCTGAGGCCGCCGCTGGTTCCGTGGACGCGGCGTGATTCATGGAAAGAGCAACATGGCCGATGGGGCGACCCGTCGGCCTTTTTATGTTTGGGTGGAAGCGGCTGAAAGGCGGCGGAGCCGCGAACGGACTTGTGGGACAGTGTCGTCGGGGCGGTCAGAACAGCGAGAGCTGGGTCTGGCGGGTCTGGACCTTCTGGGCCAGCACCGTGCGCCGCAGCAGCTGCGCGGGCAGCCGGGCGGTCAGGTCGGTGAGGAAGTCCGAGGGGCGCTGGGGCAGCGTTTTTCCATACAGGCTGCGTGAGCGCGCAAAGGACAGGCACAGGCGGCTCTTGGCGCGCGTCATGCCCACGTAGAGCAGGCGGCGCTCCTCGGCCAGGGCTTCTGGCGACAAGTCCTCTCCGCCGAAGCCCGCAAAGGGCAGTATGCCCTGTTCCAGGGCGGGCAGGAACACCGCCTCGAACTCCAGGCCCTTGGCCGCGTGCAGGGTCAGGATGCGCACCTTCTGGGCGCTCTGGCGGATGCTGGCGAAGCCCGTTTCCAGGCGCACCCAATCCAGCAGCCCTACCCAGCCGCCGTGCTCGTCAAAGGCGTGGCACAGGTCGCGGAAGGCCGCGCCATCCCAGAAAAAGCGGTCAAAGGGCGGTGTCTCGCGCAGGGCGGCGGGCAGCACGCGCGGCCCCTGCAACAGCAGAAACTCCGGCAGGTCCGTGTCCACCCGGCCTGTCTCTGTTTGGTCCGTGTTTTGGCCCTCCCCGGCCTCCGCCCCATCCACCGCGCCGCCGTGCGCGGGCAGGCCGAACAGCCGCTCGGCCACGCGCAGAATGGCCGCAACGCGCGGCTCCTCCCAGAACACCTCGGCCTCGGGCGCGGAGCAGGGCAGCCCGGCAAGCTCCAGCGCCGCCTTGAGCGGCGGGATGAGCGCGCGGAAGCGCACCAGCACGGCCACGTCGCCAGGGGCGAGGTTCGCCCCGCTCTCCGCGTCCAGGAGCGTCAGGCTGGTTCCGCCCAGAAGCTTGGCGATGCGCCGGGCCAGCAGGTTGGCCTCGTGCCGTGCGTCCGGGGCCTCCACCAGCTCGATGTCCCAGCTTCGCCCCGGCAGGGCCTTGAGATTCGGATGCGCGGGCAGGAGCGCGCCCGCGGCGTCCAGGATGCCCTGGCCGCTGCGGTAGTTCTCGGCCAGGCTGACCACGCGCAAGGCGGGCCAGCGGGCGGTCAGGCGCTGGCGCACGTCGTCCGCCGCGCCCCGGAAGCCGTAGATGCTCTGGTTGGGGTCGCCGATGGCGAAGAAGCCCGCCCCTGGCGCGCGAGCGTCCCCCTCGGGGGCGGCCGGGAGATTCTCCTCAAGCCTGCCCGGCGAGGCTTTGCCCGCGGCATCGTCGATCTCTTCATGTGCGCTGGCGGCAGGGGACCCCGCCAGGCCGAGCACGGCTTCCAGCTGCAAGGCGGACAGGTCCTGCACCTCGTCCACCAGCACGTGGGCAAAGGGGGCCACGAACTCCGGGACGCGCACAAGCTCCAGCAGAAATTCCAGCAGGTCCGTGAAGTCCGCCTGGTTGCGCAGGGCCTTCATCTCCGCCACCTGCAGCGCGGCCTGCCCGGCCAAGGCCGCGTCCGGGCCTTGCAGCGGGACGAGGGTCTCGCGCGCAAGGGCGTGGCTGCGGAACAGGGCCAGGCGGCGGGCCTTGGGCATGTCCCCACAGTGTTCGGGGGGCGGGGCCTCCAGGAACATGCGCCGGGCGGCGTCCTCGGAGAGCAGCACCGGGGGTTGGCCCTTTTGCGCGGTCCAGAGGTCCAGGGCCAGGGCGTGCAGGGTGTCGGCCAGGGGCAGGCGGGCCTCCGGCCCGAACTGCGCGGCCAGGCGCTCATGCAGCTCGTCCGCGGCGCGGCGGGTGAAGGTGATGATGACGATTGCTTCCGGCTGCGCGCCGGACTCAAGCAGGCGCAGCACCCGGGCGAGCAGCGTGTGGGTCTTGCCCGTGCCCGGCCCGGCCAGCACCAGCACGGGGCCCGGCGCGCAGCCGGGCTCCAGGCCCAGGCCCGCGACGACCGCGGCCTCCTGGGCCGGGTTCAGGCCCTTGCGAGCTGTGGGGGATTCTTCCGCCGGGGCGGGGTCGCCTTCAGCCTCGGTCTCCGGCTCGGATGGCGTGGCCCCTTGGGCGGACCCAGGGCGGCGGCCCCTGCGGGCGGGCATTCCGGCCAGCATCCGGCCCTGGCGCATCTGGGCGCGTTCCTCGGGCGTGAACACGGTGATGACCCCGTATTCGCCGTCATAGCCGGAACTGCGCAGCACCTTGCCCGCGCGCATGCGCTCCACGGCCTCGGCCAGCACGGGCGCGGCGCGGGAGATGTCGGCCAGCGGGGCTTCGCGCAGGATGAACAGCTCCGGGCCAAGACGCTCCAGCAGGCGGAAGTATTCGGCGGTCACGGCCTTGCTGCCCGCGCCCACGTCCAGCACCTCGGAGAGCACCTCCCGCAGGGGGATGAGGCTGTGGTAGCCGGGCTGGTTCTCCGGCTGCACGGGCTGGGGCCGGTCGGCCAGGGCCAGCACGCGGTGCAGCACGCCGAGCGTGGCCGGCTTGCCGCAGACCGGACACAGGCCCTTGTGGGCCAGGGTCTCGCCCGGCTCCATGCTCCAGTTGCACTTGCGGTGCCCGTCCAGATGGTATTTGCCTTCTTCGGGAAAGAACTCCACGGTTCCGAGAAACTCGCATTCCCCGGTCTCTCCGGTCTGGTGGGCGCGCAGGGCGTTTCTGATGGCGCCGAAGGAGGCGGCGCCCCGGAACAGGTTGGCCTCGCGCCCCAGCTTCTCCCCGGAGTGCGCGTCGGAGTTGGAGATCATGCGGTAGCGGTCCAGGGCGGACAGGGTCCAGTTCATGCCGGGGTCCGAGGACAGCCCGGTCTCCATGGCGAAGAGGTGCGCGGACAGGTCGCCGTAGCATTCCTCCACCGAGTCGAAGCCGCTCATGGACCCGAAGAGCGAGAACCAGGGCGTCCAGATGTGCGCGGGCACCAGGAAGGCCTCGGGGTGGGTCGAAAGCACCATTTCCAGCAGATTGCGGCTGTCGAGACCGAGGATGGGGCGGCCATCGGACGCCAGGTTGCCCACCTGGGCCAGCTTGGCGTTCAGGGCCTTGGCGGATTCAAGCGTGGGCAGGTACACGAGGTTGTGCACCTTGCGCACGCGCCCGCCGCGCTTGTAGATGGAGCTGATTTCGCCCTGGAGCATGAAGCGGGCCTGGCCGGAAAGGGACACGGGCAGGCCGGGGATCTGGTCCGCGAGCTTCGCGGGCTCGCGCAAGGAGAGCAGGCCGGAATCGTCCTCCACCAGCTCGCGCTCGATCTCCGAGAGCCAGCCGGGATGGGTGCAGTCGCCCGTGCCCAGCACGCCGATGCCCTTGACCTCGGCCCAGGCGGCGAGGCTGCGGATGGTGAGTCCTTTGCTGGTGGCGCGGGAAAAGCGCGAGTGGATGTGCAGGTCCGCGGCGAAGGTGCTCATTGAGGTCCTTGGGTGGCCGGAATGAAAAGGATGTACGCCACTTGGCCGAGGCTTGGCAACCCTGGCCCGCCGGGCCGGGTCAGGTGGGGCGGCTCAGGTGGGGCGTGTCGCAGGCTACTGCGCGTCCAGGCCGGAATAGAATTGGCGAAATTCCGAGGCGGCCTTGGACTGGGCCGCGCTGCGGCGAATGTCCAGCTCGTCCAGATTGTGGCGCGCCAGGGCCAGCAGGTCCGGGTCCAGCACGCCGCGCGAGGTCAGGCCGTCCAGGATGTCCAGGGTCTCGTCATTGGACACGCCCGCGCGGTAGGGACGGTCCTCGCGCAGGGCGGTGAACACGTCGGCCAGGCTCATGATGCGCGACCCCAGGGACAGGACCTCGCCCGCAAGGCCGTAGGGGTAGCCCTGGCCGTCCAGCCGCTCGTGGTGCTGCGAGGCCCAGGCCGTGACCGTCTCCAGCCCCGTCACGCTGGAGAGGATGGCCTCGCCCAGTTCCGGGTGGCGGTTCATCACGGCGCGTTCCTCCGGGGTGAGCGGACCGGGCTTGTCGATGATCTCCGAGGGCACGGCGAGCTTGCCCAGGTCGTGCAGGTTCCCGGCCAGGCGCATGGATATGAGGTCTTCCGCGCACATGCCCGCCTTCTCGGCCAGGCAGACCGCCGTCTCCGCCACCCCGCGCGAGTGCGTGGCCGTAAAGCGGCTTCGGAAGTCGATGATCTGGGAAAAGGCCGTGGACGCCTGCAACAGGTGCCCTTGGGAGAGCCCGCGATCCTCGAAGAATCCCGGGTCGTTGAGCAGGGCCAGCGCGGGTTCGGCGGCGGCCAGCGGCGCCCAGAAGTCCGGGTCTGCCGCAAGTTCCTCCAGGGCCTCCACGGCCAGGGGGTCGAACTGCTGGGGCGCGCGGGGACGCAGGAGACGCATGATTTCGCCCGGGGAGAGGGGCGGCCTGCGCAGGCTCAGCACGTCCACGCGGTCGGCCAGGTTCAGCACGTTCGCCAAAAACAGCTTGCGCGCTGGTTCGTCCAGGGAGCTGAAGCGCGCGCGGGGCGTGTGGTGGTGGCGCACGATGAGCGCGGCCTCGTCCAGCAGGGGGTTGGTGCGCAGCAGCCGGTAGCCCAGCTCGGCGTGGAGCATTCCGTCGGCCTCGAAGGACAGCGCGGCCAGGCGGCTTTGCAGCGTGAAGCCGCCCACATCATGCAGGATGGCGGCCATGAACAGCTCGGTGCGCTCCTCGCGGCACAGGTCGAGGGCCTGGGCCAGCCGGGCGGCCAGATAGGCCACTCGCTTGTGGTGCCCCACCACCTCGGAGCTCATGAGGTCCAGGGCTCCAGACAGGCCGGAGAGAAAGTCGAACAGGCGTATCACAGCTGGTGTCCGGGGCTAGAATTTAAAAATGTCCACTTTGATCTCCGCCTTGCCGCCAACCTTGTCCAGGGTGCCCTTCAGATCCGCGTCGCTCTTGCTGGAGGACGAATCGGGCTGGCGCGTGACTTCCTTTTTGGTCAGCGGGTCGATGACGGTCTCCCCGCCGAAGTGCAGGCTGATCGGCGGTTCTTCCTCAGGCTTGGCAAAGGGCCTGGCCTGGGGCGCGGGGTCGAAGTCCAGGCCGCTGGCGTTGTCCTCCACGCTTTGGCGCGCAGGCGCGGGCGGTCCGAAGAGCATGTCCTTCGTATAGGGCTTGGACAGCGCCTCCCGCGAGAACGGGGACTTCTTCAGCAGGGCCTCCGCCGCCCGCCTGTCGGCGCGGGCCTTGGTCTTGCTCGGCTTTGCCGGGGCGGCCTTGCGGGCCTTGGGCTTTGCCGTGTCCGCCTTGGCCGTGGCGGCCTGGGCCTTGGCCGCGCCCTGGCCGCACAGCTCCGCCGGACCGTAGGTGGCCAGGAGCAGGGTGCAGAAGATCAGGCAGAACAGGCGTTTCATGTCGGTTCAGCGGGATTGGGCCGCTCCTCACTACCAATCTTTTACGCCAGGGCCGCGTATTTCTCAAGCCTGTGCATGGCCTCGCCGATGTTCTCCAGGGAGTTTGCGTAGGAGAAGCGCAGAAATCCCTCGGCCCCCTGGCCGAAGTCGATGCCCGGGGTGACGCCCACATGGCACTTCTCCAGGATGTCGTAGGCCAGCTTGAGCGAGCTGCCGTCGAACTTCTCCGCCCATTTGCGGGCATTGGCCAGCACGTAGAACGCGCCGGTGGGGTCGTGGGCCACGCCCAGGCCCAGGGCCTTGAGCCTGGGCAGCAGGAAGCGGCGGCGCTCGTCGTAGATGGCCTTCATGCGCGCCACGTCCGGGGCGGATTCCTTGAGTGCCGCGATGCCCGCGCGCTGGGCCACGGAGTTGGCCGAGATGAAGAAGTTCTGGCAGAGCTTCTGCATGGGCCGGATGAATTCCCTGGGCGCGATCAGATAACCCAGCCGCCAGCCGGTCATGGCGTAGAGCTTGGAAAAGCCGTTCAGCACAAAGGCGCGGTCGCCGAACTCCAGCGCGCTGTGCTCTTTGCCCTCGTAGACCAGACCGTGGTAGATCTCGTCGGACACCACATACGCCCCGCGCCGGTCGGCCAGCCGCGCGATGGCGTCCATGCGCTCGGCCGAGAGCAGGGTGCCCGTAGGGTTGGCGGGCGAGTTGAGCAGAATGGCGCGGGTGCCCTCGTTCATGGCCGCCTCGATGGCCTCGGGCCGGTACTGGAAGCTCTCGGCCTCGGTGACGGGCACGCGCACCGGGCAGGCCCCGGCGAAGCGGATGAAGTTGTCGTAGCAGGCGTAGGCCGGGTCGGACAGGATGACCTGGTCCCCGGCCTCCAGGATGGTGGAGAAGAGCAGCAGCATGGCGGGCGAGGTGCCCTGGGTCACGATGACCTGGCCGGGGTCCACGTTCGCGCCGTAGCGCTCGAAGAGGTCTTCGCAGATGGCCTCGCGCAGGGGGAGCAGCCCCAGGCTGTGGGTGTAGTGCGTCTCGCCGTCGGTGAGCGCCTTCTTTGCGGCCTCCTTGATGCACTCCGGCGTGTCGAAGTCCGGCTCGCCGATCTCCAGGTGGATGACCGTGTGGCCTTCCGCCTCCAGCCGGTGCGCGGCCTCCAGGATGTCCATCACCAGGAACGGGGTGATCTCGCTGGCGCGCTTGGAAACGCAGACGTTCTCGCTCATGTTCGGTTCTCCTGTCTCAAAACGGAAAAAGGGCCGGAGCCAGGCGCGCTTCAGCCCGGCTCCGGCCCCGCGCGTTGGTGCTAGAAATCGAAGTTCAGCGCCTTGCGGATGGCGTCCATGCTCTGCGCCGCGCGGGCGCGGGCGCGGGCGTTGCCCTGCTCCAGGATGTGCCACAGGCGGTCCGGGTCGGCCTCCAGGGCGCGGCGGCGCTCGTGGATGGGCGTCAAGAACGCCGTGAGCGACTCCATGAGCACCTTCTTGCAGTCCACGCAGCCGAAGCTGGCCTTGGCGCAGCCCTCGCGGATCTCCGCGCACTTCTCGGGCGCGGTCAGCAGCTTGTGGTAGGGGTAGAGGTTGCAGACGTCCGGATCGCCGGGGTCGCTCCTGCGCAGGCGGTTCTTGTCCGTGAGCATGGTCTTAATCTTTGGAGCGATATCCTCCAAGGATTCCCCAAGAGCGATGGAGTTGCCGTAGCTCTTGCTCATCTTGCGGCCGTCAAGCCCGGGCAGCTTGGCTTCCTCGGTAAGCATGGCCTTGGGCTCGGGGAAGAAGGGCGCGTCCTCCGGGCAGTTCAGGAAGTTGAAGCGCCGGGCGATCTCGCGCGTCAGCTCCAGGTGCGGCAGCTGGTCCTGGCCCACGGGCACAGCGGTTGCGCGGTACAGGATGATGTCCGACGCCATGAGCACCGGGTAGCCCAGGAACCCGTAGGTGGCGAGGTCCTTTTGCCCGGCAAGCTCCGTGGCCACGTCCTTGTAGGTGGGGTTGCGCTCCAGCCAGCTGACCGGGGTGAGCATGGACAGGAGCAGATGCAGCTCCGCGTGCTCCTTCACCTGGGACTGCTGGAAGATGATGCACTTCTCCGGGTCCAGGCCCGCCGCCACCCAGTCGAGCACCAGGCCGGGCACGAAGCCCTTGACCTTTTTGGGGTCGGCGTACTCGGTGGTGAGCGCGTGCCAGTCGGCCACGAAGAACAGGCAGTCGTGCTGTTCCTGGAGCGCAAGCCAGTTGGCCAGCACGCCGAAGTGGTGGCCCAGATGGAGCGGCCCGGTGGGCCGCATGCCGGAGACGATGCATTCTTTTGTGGCGGTCATGGCTGTGCTTTGGTTTGAGGGTTACAGCGGCACGCCGAGCAGTCCGGCGAGGAAGCCCACAGGGGGGAAGATGATCGAGCCCAGGAGGCTTATGCCCGCCAGTTGCGAGAGGATGAGCAGGCCCAAAAGCAGCACGAAGCCGTAGCGGCCCAGGGCCAGATAGCTCTCCGCGAGCCGTCTTGGCAAGAGCCAGGCCAGCAGGTTGCTGCCGTCCAACGGGGGGATGGGCAGCAGGTTGAAGAAGGCGAGCACGAGGTTCACCACCACCCCGGCCTGGGCGATGAGCAGCAGGGGATGCAGCACGGAGCGCAGCTCCAGGTAGGTCATGGCCAGGGGCAGCAGCAGGTGGAAGAGCCCGGCGAAGAGCGCGGCCAGGAAGAAATTCGCGCCGGGACCCGCCAGGGACACGAGCATCATGTCGCGCATGGGGTGCTTGAAGTAGCGGGCGTCCACGGGCACGGGCTTGGCCCAGCCGATGCTGGCCAGGATGAAGGCGATGGTGCCCATGGGGTCCAGGTGGCGCAGGGGGTTCATGGTCAGCCGCCCGGCGTTCCTGGCCGTGGGGTCGCCCAGGGTAAGGGCGGCCAGGCCGTGCGCCAGTTCGTGGCAGGTCAGGCCCAGGAGCAGGGGAACCGCCAGAATGCTGATGCGGACGATTTGGTCGGATAGAGATTCGAACATGATGCCTGCGGCTAGCATGAAGCGTCTGCGCGGGCAAGGGGAAACGACCGGGAAGGGCGCACGCCCCGCCGCAAGGGAGGGCTTGCGCGGCGTCTGCGTTGCGGATGCCGCTGTTGGACGCATTTTGCGCTGCAGGCATGTTGCGCGGCGCGAGCCGCACGCACAGCTCAAGGCAGTGTTGCGCCGCCCTTGGCCGGTGTCACGCAACATGCCTCGTTGCAAACCATGCAAACAAGAGCTGGCCCCTGGCGAACAACAGCTGGCCGCGTTGCCTCCAGCTTTTGCATGTCCACTGTTCCCGCTTCCCTGAAATGGCTTGCGCCAGGGTTGCTGTTGCTGTTATGTTTTAGCGAAGAGGACTCACATGCTTCCAAAGATGCGCTCGCCGCTCCGGTACTTCCTTCTGCTGTTCCTCCCGCTGGCCGTGATTGTGCTGGCTGGCTCCTTCTCCTACTGGAGACTGGACGCCAGGGCGCGCCTCGAAGTGCTTCAAACCCGCGAGATGGCCCGCATCTCCCGCGAGGCGCAGGTCATACAATTGGCCTTCGCGACCCGGGTTGCGGACGCCGCCCTGCTGGCCGAAAAGGTTGCGGTTGAACTGGGACACGCCGAGGATCCGGTCCAGAGCGTCCGCGAATTGCTCCAGACCTTTGCCGCAATCAAGCGTGATTATAGCGTTGTCCGCTTTGTGGGCAGCAAGGGGCGGGAGCTGGCGCGTGTGGACGTCACCGCGCAGGGGGTGCGTCTTGTCCCCGCGTCCCGGCTTCAGGACAAGTCCGACAGGCCTGCCTTTCGTCAGGCGATGGCCATGCCCCTTGGCCAGGTTCCCTCGGTCCACGTCTCGCGCATGACCCTTCTTGTGGAGCACGGGCGCATCGCCGAGCCTCTTGCGCCCGTGCTCCATTTCACCAGCCCGGTGCGCGGGCCGGACGGAGCGGCCGCCGGGGTCGTTTCGCTCAGCCTGGACGGAAATGTCCCCCTCGACCGTCTGCGCCAGGCCGAGGGAGCGGCCCTGGGGCGGCCCTACCTGGCAAATATGGACGGGTTCTGGCTACTTGCCCCGCCCTCGGCCCAGGAATGGGGGGCAGAATTCCCGGATCGGCAAAACGCCACGATAAACGCCACCTGGCCAGGAGCCTGGGGCGAGATGCGCGGGAAGGCGCGCGGCCAGTTTCTGAGTGATGGCGCGCTGTATTCGTTTGATTCTGTGTGCGCGGATGATCCGAGCGGCCTGCGCCAGAGCTTTGTGGTCATTCCCGAGGAGCACTGGCTTGTCGTGTCCCGCGTCGGCCCGGAACTGCTTCAGCCGCAGCAGGGCGGGACCTTGCTGGCATTTACCGGCGGGCTGCTCGTCCTGCTGGCGGCCTTTGCCTGGATATGGGCCGTGACCCGCTACAGGCGCGATCTGGCGTTGCGCGACCTGCGCGCCAGCGAGGAGAACGCCCGGGCGATTCTGAACGCGCCCCAGGACGCCGCCTTTTGCCTCTTGGACCTCGATGGCCGCGTTCTTGCCGCAAACGCCGTTACGGAAAGGCGCTTTGAACGGAACATTCCAGAAGGCGTCACGGGCAAGATCATCTGGGACATCATACCGTCGGAGCTGGTCAAGACCCGCCGCGAGCTGTTCGATCTGAGCGTCCGTACGGCCGAGCCGCTCAGCTTTGACGAAACATACAGGGATATTGTCCTGAGCAACACGTACTACCCCGTTCGAGGGGCCGAGGGCGCGGCACAGCGCATGGTCGTGCTCTCCCGCGACGTGACCGCGGAGCGCAGGTCCCAGGAGCGCATTCTGACCCTTTCCAGGGCCGTTGAGCAGAGCCCGGCGATCATCGTCATCACCAACGCCCAGGGCGAAATCGAATATGTGAACCCCAGCTTCACGGCGAAATACGGCTACACCTTCGAGGAGGCCGTGGGCCAGAACCCTCGCATTCTCAAGTCCCAGAAGCATGACGCGGCCTTCTACCAGCAGATGTGGGCCACCCTGGCCGAGGGCCGGGACTGGGTCGGCGAGCTGTGCAACCGTGCCAAGGACGGTCACGAGATCTGGGAGCGGGCCTCCATCTCCCCGGTGCTCGACGAGACTGGCCAGGTGACGCATTACGTCGCGGTCAAGGGGGACATCACCGAGCAACGCCAAGTGTTGCAGGCCCTGGCCGAGAACGAGGCGAAGATTCGGGCCATGAGCGAGGCCTCCCAGGACGGCCTGATCATGCTCGACGACCAGGGCCGCGTGGCCTTTTGGAACCGCTCGGCCGAGGGCATCTTCGGCTATTCCCGCGAGGAGGCGCTTGGCCGCAAGTTGCACGACCTCGTGACCATCGGCGAGGACGCGGCCCGGGCCGAACGGGCGTTCTCCAGCTTCGCCGAGACCGGCAAAGGCTCGGCTGTGGGCGTCATCACCGAGTTTGTCACCCGGCGCAAGGACGGCACGACCTTCCCGGCGGAGCTCTCCCTGGGGGCCTTTCAACTCCAGGGCCGCTGGTGGGCCGTGGGCACCGTGCGCGACGTCACCGAACGCAAGCGGGCCGAGGCGCTTTTGCTGGAGCTTGCCACCACCGACGGGCTCACCGGCCTGGCCAATCGCCGTCATTTCATGGAGCGCGGCAACGCGGAGCTGGGGCGCGCCCGGCGCACGGGCCAGCAGGTCAGCTGCATCATGTTCGATGTGGACCACTTCAAGAAGGTCAACGACACCTTTGGGCACGACGCGGGCGACGTGGTGCTCAAAACCCTGGCCAAAACCGCCCGCGAGACGCTGCGCGGCATCGACGTTCTGGGCCGCCTGGGCGGGGAGGAATTCGCCGCCCTGCTGCCGGAAACCGGGCTTGAGGCCGCGCTTCAGGCCGCCGAGCGCCTGCGTGTCGCCGTGGCGGACATGGGGCTTGTGCACGGCGGGGCGCCTTTGGCCGTCACCATGAGCCTGGGCGTGGCGCAGGCGGCTGGCGCGGAGGAGACCCTGGACAGCCTGCTCAAGCGCGCGGACCAGGCGCTGTATGAGGCCAAGCAGTCAGGCCGCAACCGCGTGGTGGCCTCAAAGCCGGCAGCGTGAGGCCAGGCCGCCCGCTGCCGTCACGCGGCCCGGCCCGCTTTCTCCGGTTTCCCAATCACTTCCCCTGTAGTTCCAAGAAGGCCTCGATGCGGGTGCGCAACTGCTCCATGTCGGATTCGGTGTAGTCCGTCTCGACCTTGAGGAAGGGCAGGCCCAGGGAATCGGTGACGTGCTGGCCCAGCGCGTAGGATTCCACACTGTAGGTGTGGCAGGCCTGCCACACCAGGTCGATGACGCCGGTCGGCTTGAACTGCCGGGCCAGATCGTCGATGAGGGCGAAGCGGCCCTGATTGGGACTCATGCACGAGCAGGGCGTGTCCAGGTAGCGTTTGGCCAGGGCTGCCATCGGCTCGGCGCTCTCGTCCACCAGGCCGACCACGCCCTTGAGCCCGGTGCAGTTCTCCAGCACCACCACCACGGCTCCGGCGTCCTCCAGCAGACGCAGCACTTTTTCCGAGCCGCGGCCGATGGGCGTGCCCGTGAGCAGGATGCGCGGCGCGCCCGCCGTGTAGGGCGAGGAGCCCTTGGCCCGCAGCGCCTCAAGCTCGCCGCGCAGGGCGATGAGGTCCGCCAGGTAGCCTTCCTGGTCCAGCACAAAGGTGCGCGACTCGCATATTCCCATCAGGTCCAGACTGGAGATGGGCGGGCGCGCCTCGGCCATGAAGGCGGCGACATCCAGCAGCGCCCGGCGGATGTTGTTCTGCAGGGCGATCTCGCGGCGCAGGGCAGCGTCGGTGATGGCGATTCCGGTCCGCGCGGCCAGGAACTCCGCCAGGCGGCCCATCTCCGCCAGCCACAAGGCCTGGGCTTCGGGCGTCTTGTCCGTGGGCAGGCGCATCATGTGCACGGGCTTGATGCGGTCCATGAGCTCGAACATCTTCTTTTTGCCGTCGCAGGTGGTCTCGGCCAGGATGAAGTCCACGGCGTTGAAATACGGGCAGGTGCCCGTGGCGGCGTAGCCGTAGCTCGACTTGATGAGCGGGCAGAGGTTGGCGGGCAGCACGCGCTCGGCGTCCGGGATGGGACCCTGCTTCTTGCCGCACAGGCCGACGGCGACGCCGCCCGCGGCGCGCACCAGCTCCACGGGCGCGAAAACGCAGTACACGCCCGCCAGCTTCACGCCGGCCTCCTTCACGGCTTCAAGCTCCAGATGAAAGCGGTCCACGGGGCTTGCGAACTTGGACAGGGTCGCGGCCTTTTCTGCTTCAGGCATGGTCATTCTCCTGCTGTTTGCGGCCATGCAGGCAGGCGCCCAGCGCTCCCACAAGGTCCGGATCCGGGGGGGTGAGACATTCGATTTCCGTCAGCTCGCGCAACAGCTCCACGGCGCAGGGGTTGCGGGCAACGCCCCCGGCGAAGACCAGCGGGCCTTCGAGGCCCACGCGCCGGAGCATGGAGGCGGTGCGCCGCATGATGGCCAGATGGATGCCGAGCGCGATGTTCTGGGCTTTTTCCCCGCGCGCCATGAGGCTGGTGGCCTCGCTTTCGGCGAAGACCGTGCACATGCTGTTGATGGGGATGCGCGTGTCACCGGACATGGCGAATGCGCCGAACTCCGCCAGCGGCACCTGCAGCGACAGGGCCATGATCTCCAGGAACTTGCCGGTGCCCGCGGCGCAGCGGTCGTTCATCTCGAAGCGCAGCACGCGGCCGTCCGGATTCAGGGAGATGACCTTGGAGTCCTGGCCGCCGATGTCCAGGATGGTGCGTGCCTGGGGGAACAGCCGCGCCGCGCCCAGGGCATAGGCCTGGATCTCGGTGATGTCGTGGACCGGACCAAGCCGGGCCTCGTCCTGGAAGGCCTCGTCGAAGAGCTTGCGGCCATAGCCCGTGGCCACGGCGCGCCCGGCGCGCACGCCGTGCAAAAGCGCCCGGCACTGGCCCACGGGGTCAAAGGTGGTGGGGGCCTTGGCCGTGTGCACGACCTCGTCCCCGCGCAGCAGCACCACTTCGATGCTGCGCGAGCCGATGTCGATGCCTGCCGTGTCGCCGCTGATTTCCACGCCGCCCCCCCGAGATGCTGGCCGATTGTGTGCTCGGGGGTCTAATCACGAAAATCATAATACGGCAAATAGAAAAGTCCTATCAACGATTCGGCACAAAGCCCGGAATAACTGCGAGAGTTATTGGTGCGGGCGTCCGGTTGTGTTCAGGGTATTGGCCGGGCGGCGTCAGCTCCAGCGGCAGGGCGGCTGGGATGCCCCCGGAGTGCTGAAGACGATCTGCCAGAGCTGGATGTCCCTGGCCCGGAAGGCCCCGGCGCAGGACTGCAGATAATACTCCCACATGCGCCGGAAGCCCTCGCCGTAGCTCGCCTTGAGCCGGGGCCAGGCGGTGCGGAAGTTGCCCAGCCAGGCCATGAGCGTGGGATCGTAGTGCGGTCCCAGGTTGTGCCAGTCCTCCATCACCAGCAGGCCTTCCGCGGCCCTGGCAATCTGGGTGATGCTCGGCAACATGCCATTGGGGAAGATGTACTTGCTGATCCAGGGGTCGCAGCCCCGGGCGGAGACGTTGGTCCCGATGGTGTGCAGGAGGAACAGGCCGCCGGGTTTGAGGCAACGGGCCGCGACGCCCATGAAGGCCGCGTAGTTTTTGCTGCCCACATGCTCAAACATGCCCACGGACACGATCTTGTCGAAGCGCTCGTCCAGGGTGCGGTAGTCGCAGGCGCGTATCTCCACGGGCAGCCCGGCGCAGAACTCGCGGGCAAAGGCGATCTGCTGCCGCGAGATGTTGACGCCGACCACGGAGCAGCCGTACTCCTCTGCCGCGAAGCGCGCCAGCCCGCCCCAGCCGCAGCCGATGTCCAGCAGGCGCTCGCCCTCGCGCAGGCAGAGCTTGGCGCAGATGAGCCGCAGCTTGCGCCTCTGGGCTTCGGCCAGGTCGGCGGTCTCCTTGAAGTAGGCGCAACTGTATTGCAGGTAGGGGTCGAGAAACGCCGCAAACAGCTCGTTGCCCAGGTCGTAGTGCCGCCGGGCGACCTCGTGCGCCCGCGCCGGGGATTGCAGGTTCAACATATAGGCGGGCAGAAGCGAACAGGCCAGCCGCAGGCCGCCCTTGACCTGCGTCGCGAGGCCGCTGCCGAGCATCCGGTGGATGAATTCGTCCACGCGCTCGCAGTCCCACCAGCCCGCGGTATAGGCCTCGCCCAGGGCGAGGTTCTTCTGCGCCAGGACCTGCGGGTACAACCGCTCGTCATGCACGCGGATGTCCCACGGGTTGGAGCCGTTCACTGCGATGCCCGCGCTGGAAAGAAGCTGCGTGAAAAGGAGTTTCGCTTCCGACATGCCGCCACCCCCCGGGAAAGAGTGCATGGTTGGACGCCAAGCCCGCATAGCACATTTTCACGCTTTTGCCAGCACCCGGACCGCGCGCATCGACCGGAAGGGGCGGGGCCGCGCATGCTTGCGTTTGCAGGGGACTTGGGGCTATGCCAGCCCACCGCCAGCATACAATGGAACCAGCAATGACCCAGACGCCGACAACTTTTATCGCACGCATCGCCAAGGCCGCCCGGGAGGTGTTCCAGAACTCCGTCCGGGTCTGCCTGGACCTGTTCAAGCTCATGATTCCGGTGATCCTGCTGCTGAAGCTGCTGAACGAGTTTCAGCTCATCGGGTTCATCTCCGCCCCGCTTTCGCCGTTCATGGGCTTTGTGGGCCTGCCGCCGGAGGCCGGGCTGGTCTGGGCCACCAGCATGCTCAGCAGCATCTACGCGGGCATTCTTGTCTACGCCTCGGTTCCCCTGGCCCAGCCGCTCAGCGTGGCCCAGGTGACGGTGCTCTCGGGCATGATCCTGGTGGCCCACGGCCTGATCCTGGAGTGCGGCATCACCAGCCGCTGCGGGGCGAGGTTCTGGCGTCAGCTTCTGTTCCGGCTGGTCATGGGCTACGTCTTCGGCCTTGCGCTGCACTGGGTCTCCCAGGGCTTCGGCCTGGGCGGGGAGACGGCCCGCACCCTCTTCACCCCCGCCCCCCCGGCGCCCACCCTGGCCGCCTGGGCCTTGGGCGAAGTGAAGAACCTCGCGGGCATCTTCGTCATTATCTTCTGTCTCATGTCCGCCATGCGCGTGTTGGGCGCTCTGGGCATCATCGAGCTGATGAACCGCATGTTGGGGCCGGTGCTGCGTCAGCTCGGCATCGGCCGGGAGGCAGCCACCGTGACCGTGGTGGGGCTGTGCGTGGGCATCACCTACGGCAGCGGACTCATCATCCACGAGGCGCGTTCCGGCCGGGTCGGACCGCGCGACGTGCTGTTCAGCGTGAGCTTCATGGGCCTGGCCCATGCCCTGTTCGAGGACACCATGCTCATGGCGCTTTTGGGGGCCAGCCTGTACGGCACCTTCTGGGGGCGGCTGATTTTTGCGTTGGTGGTGCTGGCGGTTCTCTCGCGGCTCATCGGCGGCGGCGCCTGGCAGAGCTGGATGACGCCCCTGCCTGAGGCCGGAAAGGGCGCGGAAGCCAAAAGCAAGGCTTGCTGCTAGAAGCGCGGGCGACTGCCGCTTCAGCTCCGCCCCACGCGAAAAAGGCCCGGAAGACTTTCATCTTCCGGGCCTTGTGCTCTCTGGCTCCCCGACACGGACTTGAACCGCGAACCTAGTGATTAACAGTCACCCGCTCTGCCGATTGAGCTACCGGGGAAAAGCCGCTTCGTGCGGCGGAGGACTCATTACGCCGAACTCTCTCGCGAGGTCAAGGACTTTTTTGTCGTGGAAGAGCGGGGCCGTCGAAATTGCCTCCAGCATCATATGTTTTGACTTCGCTTGCGGCCCGGAGTATCTCCCGCGCTTGACTGCCGGGAACGTATGGCATAGGCAGACAACGAGCCCAGGCGAATGGCTTGAGACATTTTTTAGAGTCCGCACACCCCTAGGGAGAGATCCGTTTTGTCCGAAAACGCACACGACGGCGGCGCGGCGAAGAGCCGCACCGAGTCGCCGCACGCCGCACGCTTCAAGCCCCTGGCCGACGCACTGGCAGCCCGGGACGAGATGAACGACGTCCTGCGCACACGCATCGACAAGGCCTGCGCCCTTCTGGAGGCGGACCTTCACCTGTACCCCAACACCTTCCGCAAGGACACCCACCTCGGGGACATCACCGCCGCCTATACTGATCTGGACGAGGCCGCCCTGGCCGAGGTCGGCACGGTGTTCCGCGTGGCCGGGCGCATGACCTCGCTCCGGTCCTTCGGCAAGGTCACCTTCGTGAAGCTTCAGGACGCCTCCGGCACCATGCAGATCTTCGTCGCGCGCGATGACCTGGGCGCCGAGACCTACCAGATATTCAAGAAGTTCGACATGGGCGACATCGTTGGCGTGGAGGGCGACCTGTTCCGCACCAAGACCGGCGAGCTTACCCTGCGGGCCAAGAGCGTCACCCTGGTGACCAAGTCCATGCGCCCCCTGCCGGAGAAATACCACGGCCTGAAGGACATGGAGACGCGCTACCGCCAGCGCTACGTGGATTTGATCGTCACCCCCAAGACCAGCGAGATCTTCCGCAAGCGCACCATGATCGTGCGCGGCATCCGCAACTACCTCGACGCCAAGGGCTTCCTTGAGGTCGAGACGCCCATGATGCAGCCCATTCCCGGCGGGGCCACGGCCAAGCCCTTCGAGACGCACCACAACGCCCTGGACATGAAGCTCTACATGCGTATTGCGCCGGAGCTGTACCTGAAGCGCCTGCTCGTGGGCGGGTTCGAGAAGGTCTACGAGATCAACCGCAACTTCCGCAACGAGGGCATCAGCACCCGGCACAACCCAGAGTTCACGATGCTGGAGTTCTACTGGGCGTATGCCGACTTCCGCGACCTCATGGACCTGACCGAGGACATGCTCTCCACCGTGGCCCGCGACGTGTGCGGCTCCACCGTGGTGCCCTATCAGGGCGTCGATGTCGACCTGACGCCTGGCAACTGGACGCGCATGAGCTTCCACGAGTCCATCGAGAAGATCGGCGGCGTGGACCCGGCGGACTATACGGACTATGACCGCTGCGCCGCGCTGGTGCGCAAGAGCGGGGAGAAGGTCGTCAAGGGCGAGAAGCTGGGCAAGCTGCAGGCCAAGCTCTTCGACATCTTCGTGGAGCCCAAGCTCATCCAGCCGCACTTCATCTATCATTACCCGACCGACATCTCGCCGCTGTCGCGCCGCAACGAGGACAACCCGGACATCACGGACCGCTTCGAACTGTTCGTGGTGGGCCGCGAGTTGGGCAACGCCTTCTCCGAGCTCAACGACCCCGTGGACCAGCGGGGCCGCTTCGAGGACCAGGTGAAGGAAAAGGCCGCCGGCGACGACGAGGCGCACTTCATGGACGAGGACTATGTGCGCGCCCTGGAGTATGGCATGCCCCCGGCGGCGGGCCAGGGGGTGGGCATCGACCGCCTTGTCATGCTTTTGACTGATTCGGCCTCCATCCGCGAGGTCATCCTGTTCCCGCTGCTCCGGCCCGAGATCACCCAGGGCGGCGGAACCTCATCCGGGGGCGGCCCGGCAACCGGACCCGCATGAACTTTGAATTCCTGATCGCCCTGCGCTACATCTTCGCGCTGCGCAAGCAGTCGTTCATCGCGGTGATTTCCCTCTTCGCGGTGTGCGGGGTGGCCCTCGGCGTGGCCGCGCTCATCGTGGTCATCGGGGTGATGAACGGGTTCACCACGGACCTGCGCGACAAGATCCTCGGCGTCAACGCCCATGTCATCGTCAGCGCGTTCTCCGGCGGCATCCACGAGCATCAGGCCCTGGCCGACCTCTGCCGGGAGGTGCCCGGCGTCACCGGCGTCACGCCCTTTGTCTATTCCGAGGTCATGCTCTCCGCCAGCGGCGGGGTCAAGGGCGTGGTGCTGCGCGGCATCGAGACCAGCACGGCGGACCAGGTGCTCAGCCTCACCCGGGACATGGTGTCCGGGAGCGTCAAGGATTTGGAGGAAATGGACGGTTTCCCCGGCGTGGTCATCGGCGCGGAGATGTCCAAGCGCCTTGGCCTGGGCGTCGGCTCCACCGTGAACCTGCTTTCGCCCACGGGCACGCAGAGCGCGGTGGGCTTTACTCCCAAGGTGCGGGTGTTCCGCGTGGCGGGCATCTTCCGCACCGGCATGTACGAGTACGATGCCACACTCGGCTACGTGACCGTGGACGCGGCGCGTAACCTGCTGGGATTCAAGGATGATGTCGTCTCCGGGCTGGAGGTGCGCCTGGCCGACGTGTACCAGGCGGACCAGGTGAGCGAGGCCCTGCGCGCCAAGCTGCACAACTTTCCGGTGTACGTGCGCAACTGGCAGGAAATGAACGCCAACCTCTTCGCCGCCCTGGAACTTGAAAAAACAGCCATGTTCATCATCCTGGCCATGATCGTCTTGGTCGGCTCGTTCAGCATCGTCACCATGCTCGTCATGCTCGTGATGCAGAAGACGAAGGATATCGCAGTCTTGATGAGTCTTGGCGCGGACGAGGGCATGATCCGGCGCATCTTCATGTACCAGGGAAGCTTCATCGGCGCGGTGGGAACGGCGCTGGGCTACGGCATCGGCATTCCGGTGGCGCTTCTGCTCAAGAAGTACCAGTTCATCAAGCTGCCGAGCGACGTGTATCCCGTTGATTATTTGCCTGTGCGCCTGGAATTGTTGGATATGTCGCTCATCGGCCTTGCCGCGTTGGCCCTGTGCTTCCTGTCCACCCTGTACCCGGCGCGGCGCGCCGCGGCGCTCAAACCCTCGGACGCCTTGCGTTATGAGTAAAGAGCCGCTATATTTCCTGAACAAGGTTGGCAAGGAATTTGCTGGACCGGCGGAGCGCCTCACGGTGCTGGACGGGATCGACCTTACGATCATGCCGGGCGAATCCATAGCCATTCTTGGCGCATCGGGTTCCGGCAAGACGACCCTCCTGCACCTGCTGGGCACCCTGGACGCGCCGACGAGCGGAGAGATCTTCTTCTCCGGTCAGGCCCTGGGGAGCCTGGACAACAGGCGCAGGGCCGCGCTTCGCAACAGGGACATCGGATTCGTTTTCCAGTTCCACCACTTGTTGCCGGAGTTCACGACCCTGGAGAACGTCGCCATGCCTGGACTCATTGCGGGCAAGAGCCGGGAGGAATCCCAGGAACTTGCGCGCGAGGCCCTGGAGATGGTGGGACTTGGAGCGAGGATGGGTTTCCCCGTGACCACCCTTTCCGGCGGCGAGCGCCAGAGGGCGGCCATAGCGCGGGCCATCCTGCTCCGCCCGAAGGCCCTTTTGGCCGACGAGCCCACCGGAAACCTGGATGAGAAGACGGGCAGGATGATCGGCGAACTCCTGGTGTCCCTGAACAGGGACTTGGGGATGACTTTCGTGGTCGTAACGCATAACATAGAACTGGCCAATGTCATGGGGCGGCGGCTGGAGTTGCGTTTGGGAGTGCTCTATGCCCAGGGGTAAAACGATGCGATTTTTCGCGCTGGCGGTTGTGGCCTTGGCGCTGGCGGTGTTCGCCGCGCCCCGGCAGTTCTTCGCCGCCGTCACCTCTCCGCGAGAGGTCACGGTGGTGGTGCTGCCGTTCGAGGTCAACGCCGGCGACGACCTGAAATACCTCCGCCAGGGCTTGCAGGACATGCTCTCCGAGCGTTTGAGCGATGCGGGCTTCAGCGTTGTTCCGCGCGAGACCCTGGAGAAGGCACTGGCCTCCAAGGGCCTCAAGCCCGGCGATCCCCAGGCGGCCAAGGAGGGAGCGCTTCTGACCGGCGCCGCCTTTGCCGTCAGCGGCAGCTTCAGTCAGCTGGGCGAGACCCTGTCCCTGGACGTCCGCGTCAGCGATCCTTTCGGCCTCAAGCCGCCCGTGCCCATCTCCGTGAGCAAGGACGGCCTCATCAACCTTTTGCCCGCAGTGGACGAACTTGTCGCCAAGATGAAGGGCGACCTCATGGGCCTTGACCGCATCGTGGACATCGAGGTCGAGGGCAACGTGGCCCTGGATCGCGAGGTCGTGCTCATGCGCATGAGCACCCGCAAGGGCGACACCCTCGATTTCAAGACCATCAACACCGACGTCAAGACCGTGTTCGACCTGGGCTATTTCGACGATGTGCAGGCCCTGCTGCGCGACGCCTCCGGCGGCAAGACGCTTGTCATCCGCGTGGTGGAGAAGCCGCGCATCCTGGCCATCGGCGTCAAGGGCGCCAAGGAGCTCAGCAGCGACGACATCATCAAGGCCGCGAACTCCAAGAAGGGCGCGGTGCTGAACCCCAAGGTCCTCACCGAGGACATCGCAGCCATCCGCGAGATGTACCGCAAGGACGGCTTCTACAACGCCAAGGTCAGCCACGAGATTGAGAGCGCCGGCCAGGGCCAGGCGCGCCTCAACTTCGTCATCGACGAGGGCAAGAAGCTGTTCATCACCAAGATCGAGATACAGGGCGCCAAGGAGCTGTCCGAGAGCGAGCTCAAGGGCGAGTTGGCTGTGAAGGAGCGCGGGCTGTTCTCCTGGTTCACCCAGAGCGGCGTTCTGAAGGAGGATCTGCTGGAGCGCGACAGCTCCGCCCTGGCCGCCTACTACAGCAACCGCGGGTTCATCGACGCCAAGGTGGGCGCGCCGGAAGTGAACATCGGCGAGGACGGCATCACCATCGTCTTCAAGGTGGAGGAGGGCGCGCGCTTCAAGGTCGAGTCCGTCCGCGTGGAGGGCGACCTCATCGCCGACGAGCCCAAGCTCCTGGCCTTGACCAAGCTTTCCGAGCTGGCCCGGAACAAGGACTACCTCGACCGCTCCCTGGTGCGCGACGACTTGAAGGCGCTGACGGAGTATTACAACAATTTCGGCTACGCCTATGCGGAAGCCAATGTGCGCATGAACGACCACCCGGAAGAAAAGACGGTGGACATCATCTACGTCATGCGCAAGCTGCAGAAGGTCCATATCCGCCGGGTGCTCGTGGAGGGCAACACCAAGACCCGCGACAACGTCATCCTGCGCGAGATGCGCCTGGCCGACGGTGACCAGTTCAACGGCGCCAAGCTCAAGCGCTCCAGCCAGCGTCTGGACAAGCTCGGCTATTTCTCCAGCGTCGACATAGAGCCCGTGCCCACGGGCAACTCCGACGAGATGGACCTCAAGGTCAAGGTCAAGGACAAGGACACCGGAAAGATCGGCGGCGGCATCGGCTACTCCACCTACGATTCGGTGTATTTCGCCGCCTCCATCGAGGAGGCCAACCTCTTCGGCAAGGGCTGGGCCACGGCCCTGAACGGCCAGTGGGGCGGGAAAAGGACCAGCTACACGTTCACCGCCATGAACCCCCGCTGGGACGACAGCAGCCTTGGCGTGGGCCTCCAGCTCTTTGACCGCAAGGAGGACTACGTCGCCTACGACCGCGACTCCACCGGCGGCAAGATCAACTTCTCCTATCCCATCGGCGAGTATACCAACCTGCTGTGGGACTACCGCCTGGAGCGCTACAAGATCCACGATGTCGACACCACCACGGCGTCCCAGATGGTCATCGATGCCCAGGGCGACCATACGGCCAGCGTGGTGTCGGGCACGCTGATGCGCGACACCACCAACGGCGGGGCCACCTCGCTGCCGACCCAGGGCACGGTGAACAGCCTGACCGCCATGTATGGCGGCGGCGTCATCGGCGGCAGTGATAATTTCGTGAAAACCATCTTTGATTCCAACTGGTACCATTCAGTCATCGGGGATCTCACGTTCCGCGCCCATGGGCAGATCGGCTGGATTGGCCAAAACCTTGGCGGAGAGACGGTTCCCGTCTCTGAACGTTTCTCGCTTGGCGGGGCAAGCACCGTGCGCGGCTATTCGCAGCGCAAGATCACTCCCTTGGACGACAACAACGGCGCTGTCTACGGCGACAAGGAGCTTTTCATCAACCTCGAGCTCACCTATCCCTTGCACAAGAAGATGGGCATTTACGGCACCGGCTTCTTTGACGCCGGCAACGCGTGGAAGGAAGGCGAGCAGGTGTTCGATACCCCCACCCGCGGCGGGATTGCATCTCCTCCGTTTGGGTTGTACAAGAGCGTTGGCGTGGGGCTTCTCTGGTACTCGCCCATGGGTCCCCTCAAGATTGAATACGGCTATGGTCTGGATGAGCTGTACGACAGCTCGCGGGGCAAGTTTGAGTTCAATATGGGGCGCAGCTTCTAGCCCGCCGTGGCGATACGCCGAAGCGTGCCTGCGTTCTTAAAAGTTGTACTGGCTTCAACACACGTTGAAAGGAGTTATTCACATGCGTAAGTTTTTGGCAGCCGCTTTCTTTCTTCTGCTCCTGCAGTCCGTTGCCTTTGCGGCCGGCCCGTCCAAGGTCGGCATCTTCGACCCCGAGGAAGTTCTGCGCACGTCGGAGCCCGGTCAGGAAGCCATCAAGCAGTTTGAAGCCAAGATGAAGCCGGACAGTCAGCGCATCGAGAAGCAGCAGAAGGACTTCGTCAAGATGCAGGAGGACTTCCAGAAGCAGGCCTTTGCCCTTGCCCCGGAAGCCCGCCAGGACAAGGAACGCGAGCTGCGCCGCAAGGAGTTCGAACTTTCCGAGGCCGTGCGGATGTTCCAGAACGCCGCCAACCGCGAGAAGAGCATCAAGCTCAATGAGATCTTCAAGGTGCTGAACGACGCCGTCACCGACTACTCGGCCAAGAACGGCTACACTCTCGTCATGGCCAAGACCCAGGGCATCATCTACTATTTCGACCCCACCTGCGACATCACCAAGGCCGTCACCGCTGAGCTGAACAAGGCCTGGAAGACCCGCAAGAAGTAGTGGAGACGGCCCCCATGCGCCTGTCCGAAGTGGCCGGGAAGGTCGGTTTGACCTTCTCCGGCCACGACATTGAGGTCAGCGGGGTGAACACCCTGGGCAAAGCAGGCCCGGGAGACATCGCACCGCTGTTGAGCCGCAAATACCTGCCCCAGCTTGCCACCACGCAGGCCGGGGCGGTTTTGTGCGAGGCCAAACACGCTCCACAGGGCGCGAACTGCCTCATCACCGAAAACCCCAAGCTCGACTGGGCGCGCATCGTGGCGCTCTTCGCCAAGCCGCAGGGCTGCCTCACGGGCATCAGCCCCCAGGCCTTCGTGCACCCGGACGCCGAGATCGGCGCGGGCGTGACCCTGTACCCCTTTGTCTTCGTGGGCGCGCGCGCGCAGGTGGGCCGTGGCGCCACGCTTTTCCCCGGCGTGTATGTGGGCGAGGATTGCGTCGTCGGCGCGGGCGCGACGCTCTATCCCAACGTGGTGCTCATGGCGGGCACAGTGCTGGGCGAGGGCGTCATCATCCACGCGGGCGCGGTGCTCGGCAGCGACGGCTACGGCTACGCCCAAGGTCCTGCGGGGCATGTGAAGGTCCCGCAGGTGGGCAACGTGGTCATCGGCCGCGATGTCGAGATCGGCGCCAATACGGCCATAGACCGGGCCGCGCTGGAGTCCACCACGGTGGGCGACGGCACAAAGATCGACAATCTCGTGCAGATCGCCCACAACGTGGAAACGGGCAGGCACTGCCTGATCATCTCCCAGGTGGGCATAGCGGGCAGCACCAAGCTCGGCAACGGGGTCGTGCTCGCAGGCCAGGCCGGACTGCGCGACAACATCACCCTTGGCGACGGCGTCCAGGTGGCTGCGCAGAGCGGCGTCGGCCAGGACCTGCCTCCAGGAACAATCGTGGGCGGCTCGCCGAGCATGGACGCGGCGACCTTCCTCAAGGTGTCGCTGACCCTGCCCAAGCTCCCTGAACTCATGCGCCGCGTGAAGCGGCTGGAAAAGGCCGCCGAAGGCCAAGACAAGGAGACAGGCAATGCCTAGCGAACTGCCCATCGACATCCGGCGGATCATGGAGCTCTTGCCGCACCGCTACCCCTTCCTGCTGGTGGACCGGGTGCTGGAATTGGAGCCCGGTGTTCGCATCAAGGCGTATAAGAACGTCACATTCAATGAGAATTTCTTTCAGGGCCATTTCCCCGGCGAGCCCATCATGCCCGGCGTCCTCATCCTGGAGGCCCTGGCCCAGGCAGGCGGCATTTTTGTGGGCAGCACGCTGGAAGCCCCAGCCGGCGAGAAATTGTTTCTGTTCACCGGCATTGATGGCGCGAAGTTCCGTCGCCCGGTGGTCCCCGGAGATCAGCTGCTGCTGGAGGCCGAGCTCATCC
The DNA here is from genome assembly GCA_050251495.1 of Desulfovibrio sp. Classification (GTDB taxonomy): domain Bacteria; phylum Desulfobacterota; class Desulfovibrionia; order Desulfovibrionales; family Desulfovibrionaceae; genus Humidesulfovibrio. The sequence goes on from JBFWMQ010000001.1 coordinate 281,325, forward strand.
GCCACAAGCTGAATATTTGGAAAATGAAGGGCCGCGCCACCGTTGAAGGCGCTCTCGTCGCAGAGGGCGTTTTCACCGCGGCAGTGGTGGACAAGGGGAACAAATAGTGGCGACGACGATTCATCCCACCGCCGTGGTGCATCCTGGCGCCAAGCTTGGCCAGGATGTCCAGGTCGGACCCTACTGCGTCATCGAGGAGAAGGTCGAGATCGGCGATGGCTGCCGCCTGGACGCCTTCTCCCAGGTGAAGAACTACACGGCCATGGGGCCCGGCAATCACGTGCACTCCTACGCCTGCATCGGCGACGAGCCCCAGCACCTCGGCTTCAAGGGCGAGGAGACCTGGGTTCGCATTGGCGAGAAGAACGACTTCCGCGAGTTCGTCACCGTGCACCGGGGCACACCAAACGGGCACAAGATGACCAAGATCGGCTCGCACTGCCTGTTCATGGCCTATGCCCACGTTGCCCACGACTGCACCATCGGCGACCACGTCATCGTGGCCAACGCCGTGAGCATGGCCGGGCACGTGGAAATCGGCGACCACGCCATCGTCTCCGGCATGGCCGCGGTGCAGCAGTTCGCGCGCATCGGCGAGTATGCCTTCCTGGGCGGCCTTTCCGGCTACAGCAACGACGTGCCGCCCTACATGCTGGCCCAGGGAACCCGCGCCAAGCTCTATGGCCCGAACATGATCGGCCTCAAGCGCAAGGGCTTTTCCACGGCCGCCATCGGCTCCATCAAGAAGGCCTACCGCATCATCTTCCGCTCCGGGCTCATGCGCGAGGAAGCCCTGGCCAAGGCCCTGGCCGAGCTGCCCGACTCGCCGGAAGTGGCGCGTCTGGTCGAGTTCATCAAGGCCACAACGCGTGGCATCACTTCGGATTCCGGCCGCTCCTCGTCGGGCGGCGAGGACTAGCCGGGGCGTGGCCCCGGACGACGGCATGGGCGCGCAGGCCGCAACCCCAGCAAAGGTCGTCGGGCTCATCGCCGGCGGGCGCCAGTTCCCGGTGCTTGTGGCCCAGGGGGTCAAGGCCCGCGGGCACAGGCTCGTGGTGGCGGGCTTCAGCGGCCACACCAACGCCGAAGTCTATCCCCTGGCCGACGCCCACCGCGAGCTGAAACTCGGCCAACTGGCCAAACTCCTCGATTTTCTCAAGGAAAACGGGGTGCAGCAGGTGGTCATGGCGGGCACCATCAACAAGCCCGGCGTCATGGACATCCGCCACTTCGACACCCGCGCCGTGAAGCTTCTGTTCTCCCTGCCCGGCAAGGGTGACGACGCCATCCTGCGCGCCGTGTCCGGCCTGCTGGAATCCGAGGGCATGGAGCTTGTGCCGCCGCAGACCTACGCCCAGGGTCTCACCACCCCGCCGGGGGTGCTCACCCGCCGTCCGCCGGACGAGCGCGAGTGGGCCGATCTCCGGCGCGGGGCCTTCCTGGCCCGGCAGATGGGCCTGCACGACATCGGCCAGTGCGTCGTGCTGCGCGAGGGCATCGTGGCCGCCGTGGAGGCGCTTGAGGGCACCGACGCGGCCATTCGCCGCGGCTGCGAACTGGGCGGCCCGGGCTGCGTGGTGGTCAAGGTCATGAAGCCCGGCCAGGAGGAGCGCGTGGATTTGCCGAGCGTCGGCCCGGACACCGTGCGCGTGCTGGCCAAGGGCCAGGGCACCTGTCTCGGCGTGGAGGCGGGCAAGAGCCTGTTCTTCGACCTTGATGCGGCCGTGGCCGCCGCCGACCGCGCGGGCATCGCCATCGTGGGCCTGGCCGCGTCCGACCTCGGCGCAGGCCTTGACGGCTGAGAACGCTCCCGCCCCCTGAGCCGGACGCATCGGCTGGCCAGTTCCTCCCCCCCCCCCGCGAGGGTGCGCTTTTCCGCCCTCTGTCCTCCCGTCGGCGCGGCAGGAATGCGTCCCGCCCCGGCCTGCGGCTTTTCGGCGCAACCCACTGGCTGCCGGTGCTTGCGGGGGCCGCGCAAAGCGGCTATGTCAATGACGGATCGAGCCGCCAGGCTCAAGCCCCCTTGCCGACGTCGGAACCATTCGACGTTCTCGTGCCCAGGGCGACTCCCAAGTGAGGCTCATGCGCAAGAAACTGCTGATCATCCTTCTGTGCTGCCTGGGCGCTTTCGGCATGGCCAGCGGCGCTGCGGTGTGGTGGGCCTCCAGCTACATGCGCACCCCGGAGTTCAGGCACGAGCTGGCGCGGCTGATCCAGGCGGCCACGGGCCGCGAAGCCAGGCTGGACGGCGAGCTGGGCTTGAGCTTTTTCCCCTGGTTCGGCCTCAAGGCGCAGGGGTTCAGCCTGGGCAACGACCCCAGCTTCGGCCAGACGCCGCTGCTCACCGCCCGCGAGGTCGGCGCGCGCATCCAGGTGCTGCCGCTGTTCCAGCGTCGCCTGGTGTTCGACACTGTAGAGTTCACGGACGCCGACCTGATCTTGACCATGAACGCCGAGGGACGGGGCAACTGGGAAGGGCTGGCCGAGCATCTGCGGGACATGGAGAAGGCCCAGGATGCGTCCGGACCGTTCTTCCGCTTCGTGTCCGTGCGCGGCCTGCGTCTGGTGGACGGCAAGGCCCGCCTGGATGACCACCAGCACAACCATAGCTACATCTCCACGGACCTCGACCTGCGCACGGGGCGCATCGAGTCCGGCAAGGCCCTGCCCTTCACTGCTTCCTGCGATTTCAGCTGGCCGAGGCCGGGGCTCGTGGCCCGGGTGCAGGGCACCGGAATGCTGCACTGGAGCGCGGCGGACGCAGCCCCCTTGCTGACGGAGACCACGGTCAAGGCCGACATCGGCGGCGCCTTCATGCCGAGCACGGCGCCCAGAGCCGCGCTGACCACCGCGGTGACCTTGGAGGAGGGCGGGCGGCACCTCAAACTGTCCGACGCCCGCCTGCGCATTTTCGACGCCAGCGTGAAGGGCGAAATCACCTTCTACGACGTGACGGAGATGTTCCGCATGGAGGCGCAGCTCAGCCTGGACACGTTCAGCCCGCGCGAGGTGCTGAACGCCTACTGGCCGGGCGTCATCGCCGCCGGCCACAAGGGCGCGCTGCACACGGCCCACGGACCGCTGAACCTCAAGGCAGACGTCGACCAGCTGGTGTTCGAGACCCCGGGCTTCAGGCTCGACGCCTCGACGCTCTCCGGCCGGGCGCGCATGGGCTTTGACAACGGCACCGCGCTGGACTTCGAACTCGCGGCGGACAGCCTTGACGCCGACGCGCTCATCAGCGCCTTCACCTCCAACCTGGCCAGCCCGCCGCTGGTGGTGGCCGACCTGCCCCTGGAGTACCTGCGCACTGTCACAGGCGCAGGCCGCGTGAGCGCAGGCAGCCTCAAGCTTGCCGGAGTTGCGGGCAAGGACGCCCAGGTGGACTGGCAAGGCGGCTCGGGCGCGCACCGCTTGCAGCTTCGCCCTCTCAAGGCCCAGGGCGGCAGCGTGTCCGCAGAGCTTTCGGCCGTGTTCGACGAGGGAGCGAGAGACCCCAGGCCCCTTTCCGGGCCGGAAGCCCCGCTGCTTGGCTGGTCGGGCTCGCTGGTCATGGATGACGTGGACGCGCGCCAGGTCAGCTGGGTCAACCGGCCAGGCTTCTCCACCACCGGGACCATGGACCTGCGCGCCAAGGCGGTGGCGGCAAAGGCCCCGGCGCAGCCGACGGTCAAAATTTCGCAGATCGTGCGGCGCGCCGTGGCCGATGTCCAGGCCAGCCTCGGCCCTTCGGTTCTGGAATGGGCGGCGGAGAAGACCCAGCCCAAGGCCCAGCCAACGCGCATGAATCTTTCCTCCATCCAGGCCCAGGCGCGGTTTTCTCCGGCCGTGCTGGGCGATGCCGACTGGGCCTTGCAGCTCGACGGAGGCGTCTCCGCCGTGGGCACCAAGCCCCTGTTGAACCTGGATGGCCGGGTGTCCGGCCTGCTGCGCGAGCGCCAGGGCAGGATGACCCTCACCGGGGCCTCGGCCAGCGGACGGCTCAAAGGCTGGTTTCTGCCCAGGCGCGAGAACGAGGCCAGCTTCTCCGGCCGGGGCAGCCTGGACTTCTCCAGCCAGAGCTTGGTGTTGCAGTCGGCCTCGCTGCAGGCCTGCGGTCTGACCCTGGGCGGCGCGGTGAGCGGCTCCAAGATGTTCGGCGACGACTGGACCCTGGCCGGGCGCATCCGCTGCCAGGACGGCGACCCCAAGCGCGTGCTGGCGGCCCTCGACATCGATGCGCCCCGCTCCGCGGACAAGCGCGTGCTGCAACGCCTGTCCGGCCAGGCGGACCTCGTGCTGACGGCCAAGGCCGCGAGCCTGGCCAACCTGAGCGGCCAGCTGGACGACATGCCTCTGCGCGGTTCCTACTCCGTGCAGAATTTTTCCGCCCCGCGCCATGTGGTGAACCTGACGGGCGGCAATTTCGACCTGGACCGCTACCTGCCTCCACCCGCGCCCGTGCGCCGGGGCGGTCCGGCGGAGCCGCCCACCTACGACCCCCTGCCCGTGGACGAACTGCGCGAGCTGGATCTGAACGCCGTCGTGTCCCTGCGCGGCTTCAAGCTCCTGGGCATCACCACGCGCGACTTCCGGGCCTCGGCGCGGGCGCAGGGCGGTTCACTCCTGGTGAAGCCCCTGAGCGGCAATTTCTACGGCGGAAGCATCAGCGGAGAATTCTCGGCCCAGGTGGCGGGCAACGCCCTGCAAACCCGGCTGGCCATCGCGGCCAAGGATTTCCAGGCCGGGCCCTTCATGCTGGGCTGGACCGGCAAGGAGCTTGTCACCGGCCACGCCGACCTGTTTCTGGACGTGACCGGCCAGGGGCCGACGGACCATGATCTGCTGCGCACCCTGGACGGGCTGGGCAGCTTCAGGATCACGGACGGGTCCTACGTGCTCTCCGGCGCGGCTGACGGGCAGGGAGGGGCGCAGAACGCTCCCAAGACGCCGCCCGGGGCCACGCCCCAGTATACGCCGGTCCGTCGGCCCGGCGCGCCCTTCTCGCTGGCCTCGGCCAAGCTGAAGGTCAACCAGGGGGTGTTCCGTTCCGAGGACTTCCGCATGGACACCCCGAACATGCTGGTGACGGGCAAGGGCCGCTTTTCGCCCGCTGAGGACAGCATCAACCTGACCCTTTCGGCCAGCATGACCGGAATGCCCGACGTGCCCATCAAGGTTTTCGGCCGCTTGACCGACCCGGAGATGTCGATTCCTCCCGGAGCGCTCATCACCAACACCATCAGGGGCATCTTGGGCCTTCCGCTCAAGCCGATAAAATTCTTCAAGGACCTGCTGTTCTAGCGGCGGGTCGCAGGAGCGGGGGGGAGAGACGCATGACGGGGCAGGGCAAGAATGGGCTCAAGGGTGCTGCGCTGCGCCATTTCAGGCACACCATCTGGACCAAGGATTCCGAGTCCGCTGGCGGGGTCCGCAAGGGCTTCTTCGCCCTCTCGCGGCTCATCTACATGGTCTCCACCGGTTTTCTGGCCGACCACTGCATCATCCGCGCCTCGGCCCTCACCTTCACCACCATCCTGTCCATCGTGCCGCTCCTGGCTGTGGCCTTTTCCATCTCCAAGGGCTTCGGGCTGCAGAACGCGGAGTTTTTCCGCAACTTTCTCATGGGCATCGCGGCGGACCGGGCGGAGGTGGTGAACAAAATCTTGCAGTACATCGCCAACACCAACGTCAAGACCCTGGGCTGGATAGGCGTGGGCGCGCTGCTTCTGACCGTGTACACCACGGTGAGCAACGTGGAGCGCGCCTTCAACAACATCTGGAACATCAAGCGCGGCCGCACCAGCTGGCGCAAGTTCACGGACTTCTTCTCCGTCATCGTCATCTGCCCGATCATCGTGCTTGTGGCGGCCAGCGTCACCGTGGCCGTGCAGAAGCTGGACCTGGTGCAGGACTTCTTCGCTTCCCCCGGCTCCCAGGCGCTGGAGAAGTTCCTGCTCAAGCTTTTGTCCCTTGTGCTGGTGTGGGTGGGCTTCGTCTTCGTGTACGCCTTTGTGCCCAACACGCGCGTCCGGCTCCGCTCCGCCGTCGCGGGCGGCCTGGTGGCGGGCACCCTGTGGCAGTCGGCCCAGTGGCTCTACATCCACTGGCAGATCGGCTTCACCAAGTACAACGCCATCTACGGCAGCTTCGCCCAGCTGCCGCTGTTCCTGGTCTGGCTCTACATCAGCTGGGTCATCGTGCTGCTCGGCGCGGAGGTCTCCTATGCCGTGCAGAACCTGGGCGGTTTCGTGCGGCGGGGACTCTCGGAGCGCCTGAGCCCCGTGGCGCGCCAGAAAGTGGCCGTGGCCGCGCTGACGCACATCGCCGCGCGCTTTGCCGCCGGGCTGTCCCCCCTCTCCGTGCGCGAGCTTTCAAAGGCCTTGCATCTGCCGGAGGACGTGGTGCTGGACACCTTCGCCATCCTGACCGCCCGCGGCATGGCCGTGCCCCTGGGGGACGAGGACGCGCCGGGCTTCGGCCTGGCCGTGGCCGCGGACAACATCCGCATGGCCGAGGTGCTGGAGGCCCTTGTGGATTGCGGCGAGGATGGCGAATGCGGGGCCATGGTGCTGCACCCCGGCGTGGAGCCGCTGTTCCAGACCTTTGCCGAGGCCCAGCGCCAAAGCGCGGCCAATGTGACCTTGGAGGAGTTTGCCCGGGCCGAGGCCGCCGAGCTCAGGACCGATGCCGCCAGGGCGCGGGAGCTGGAGGCCATCCGCGAACGCGCGGCGCAGAAAAGCTAGTACGAGAACGGGTACTTGCGGCCGTCTTTTTCGTAGTTCTTGCTTTTGTCGAAGTCGAAGTCCAGAAGCTCCATGTCGTGCTGCTTCCTGGGCTTGCGGGCCAGACGACAGGCCACGAGGCCCAGCACGAGGATGCCTCCGAAAACCCACAGGGACAGTTCGAGCATGCCCAACCCTTTTGTTCATTTCTGGCCGAAGCGGCCTCTGACGCGTCAATAGACCCCAGGGGTGGGGGTCTGTCAAGACGCGGACCCCGCCGCCCAATGGCATTCCCGCATTGACAAAAACGCCGCCCATTCCATAAGAGGCATTCCATGCGCCAGAAAAACGACACTTCCGACCGGCAGACACCGCATCAGGCGTTCACGTCCTATTTGCAGGAACACCGGCTGAAGATCACCCCGCAACGCAGGCTGATTCTGGACATCTTTCTGCTGGAGCCCGGGCATGTGTCCTCCGAGGAACTGTACGCCAAGGTCAAACGGCGCGACGCGTCCATCGGGCAGGCCACGGTGTACCGCACGCTGAAGCTTCTGGCCGGCTGCGGACTGGCCGAGGCCGTCAGCTTCGCCGACGGCATCACCCGCTACGAGCCGCACTTCGGCGCCGACCACCACGACCACCTCATCTGCGAGATTTGCGGCCGCACCATCGAGATCATGGACCCGGTCATCGAGACCCGGCAGGAGGAGCTGGCCGCCAGGTACGGCTTCACCCTGGTGCGGCACAAGATGGACCTCTACGGTTTGTGCCCCAAATGCCGCACGCGGGCCTAGCCTAACTCCCCGCCTTCGCCGCCTGGGGCGCCTGCGCGCCGCCGCCAGTCTGCCCCTGCGCCCGCGTCTCGGGCTCGTGCGTGCGGAAGGGCTGGCCCAGATAATACTGCGCGAATTTCGCCACCTCCAGCACCACAGCCTTTGCGGAGGCCTGGTGCGTCCACCATTCGCGCTCGAAACGCTCGTGCGGTGTGGGACTCATGAGCAGCTCCCGCCCGGGCAGCTCGCGGCTGAGCACGACCTTGGCCCTGCGGCTGTGCGAGGGCGAGGTCACCACAATGATGGTCCGGGCCTCCGGCGGCAGCGCGCGCGCCAGGGCCTCGGCCTCCTCCACTGTGCTCAAAAGCTCGTCCCCGTAGGCGTGCACGGCCTCGGGCGGCACGGCCTTGATGGCGAGCACGGCCTGCATCACCTCCTCCTGGCGGGGGCAGGGCAGGCCCAGGCTGCACAGGGGCTCGGGCGGGTCGTGGAAGGGCCGCCCCAGGTACACCGCCGGGGCAAGCCCCCGCAGGTACAGGTCCGCCCCGTGCGCGGAGCGCCGCACGTCCCCGGCCAGGATGACGATGGCGTCGGCGGGCCTCAGCTCGTCCTCCGCCGGCAGCCACCACCCGGCAAGGACGAGCAGCGCGGCGCCGGCGAGCAGCCCCAGCAGGCTGAGGGCGCCCCAGAGCTTGAGCAGCGCGCCCAGGAGCGTGCGCATCAGTCCCGCCCGCTGGGCGCGCCGCCAGCGAACACGTCCACGTAGCGCGCCTTGAGCGCCGCAAAGCGGCCCTGCTCAATGGCCTCGCGCGCCTGGCGCACCAGGGTGAGGAAGAAGGTGATGTTGTGCAGGGAGTTGAGCCGGTAGCTCAAAATCTCCTGCGCCACGAAGAGATGCCGCAGGTAGGCCTTGCTGAAGGTCCGGCAGGCGTAGCAGGGGCAGTCCGGGTCCAGCGGGCTGTCGTCCTCGCGGTACTCGGCGCGGCGGATGTTCACCTTGCCGCGCGAGGTGTAGAGCGTGCCGTTTCTGGCGTTGCGCGTGGGCAGCACGCAGTCGAACATGTCCACCCCGGCCTCGATGCCCTCCAGGATGTCCAGCGGCGTGCCCACGCCCATGAGGTAGCGCGGCTTGTGGGCGGGCATGAGCGGGGTGATGTGGTGCAGCATGTCGTACATCTCCGGGATGCTCTCGCCCACCGAGAGTCCGCCGATGGCGAAGCCGTCGAAGTCGATTTCCGTGAGCTGCGCAAGGCTCCTCTCGCGCAGGTCCTTGAAGAATCCGCCCTGGTTGATGCCGAAGAGCAGCTGCCCGTTCGCGTGCTTGGGGTGCGCGGTGCGGCAGCGCCTGGCCCAGCGCGTGGTCAGTTCCAGGCTCCTGGCCGTGTAGTCGTAGTCCGCGCCGTAGGCCACGCACTCGTCCAGCACCATCATGATGTCCGAGCCGATGTTGTTCTGGATGCTCATGACCTTTTCCGGCGAGAAGAAGTGCTTGCTGCCGTCGATGTGCGAGCGGAACTCCACCCCGTCCTCGGAGAGCTTGCGGATCTCCTTGAGGCTGAACACCTGGAACCCGCCGCTGTCGGTCAGAATGGGCCGCTTCCAGTTGGCGAAGCGGTGCAGGCCGCCGCGCCGGGCAAGCAGTTCATCGCCCGGGCGCAGGTACAGGTGGTAGGTGTTGCCCAGGATGATTTGCGCGCCCGCGGCTTCGAGGTCGTCGGGCGCCAACGCCTTCACGCTGCCCTGGGTGCCCACGGGCATGAAGATGGGCGTCTGGATGACGCCGTGGGCGGTGGTCAGGCTGGCGCGGCGCGCCTGGCCGTCCGTGGCTGTTACGGTGAACTGGCCGAGGGTCGAGGGGGCGTGGGTCATGCGAGTCCTTTTCTGGGGCAGAGTTCGAATAGCGGGCAGGGCGCGCTGTCCGCCGGGCGGCACTTGGGCTTGCGGGCGTCGCACACCTCGCGGCCAAAGAACACCAGGTAGTGGTTGATGTCCGCCCACTGGGAGCGGTCGAACAGCGGCATCAGGTCGCGCTCGATGATTTTCGCGTCCGCGCTGGCGGTCAAGCCGAGCCGGAAGGCAAGCCTGGTCACGTGGGTGTCCACGGCGATGCCCTCGTTGATGCCGAACGCGCTGCCGAGCACGATGTTGGCGGTCTTGCGCGCCACGCCGGGCAGGGTGACCAGTTCGGCCATGCTCCTGGGCACCTCGCCGCCATGCACGGTCAAAATGCGCTGGGCCGCGGCCTTCAGGTTCTTCGCCTTGTTGCGGTAGAAGCCTGTGGAGCGCACCACGGCCTCAATCTCCAGCACGTCGGCCGCCGCCAGGCTGGCGATTGTCGGCCAGCGGCGGAACAGCTCCGGCGTCACCGTGTTCACGCGGGCGTCGGTGCACTGGGCGGCCAGCACCGTGGCCACAAGCAGGCTCCAGGCGTCGGAGAAGTCGAGCATGGGCGCGGGGGCCGGATAGCGGGCGGCCAGGAGGGCGAAGACGGCCTGGGCGCGGGCGCGCTGGTCCGCCTGGACGGTCTTGGCTGGCTGTGCTGCTTGTGCCGTTTTTGCTGGCATCCCCTGGGCTCCTTGAAGCGTGTTCACGCATGGCGCGCGAGTTCTGGCGTGGGTAGCATCCGCCGCCCCGGGAGGCAAGGGCGCGCAAGGGGGGCGCGCATTTCGTGTTGCCAGGAGCGGTGAAGTGTGGTTCAAATCGTGGGAGCGCAAGGGTTTGCGGACCCGCGCGCATACCGCAACCAAGCGAGGGCAGCGACTTGAAGAAATTGCTTATTTTCGCCGTTGGCATCTATTGCCTGCTCATGGTCGCCGGGCTGGTGTTCGCGCAGGCCAGCGCGGGCAAGCTGGCCGCCCAGGCGTGCTCCGCCTGCCACAGCACGGCGCGCGTCTGCGAGAAGCTGGGCAACCGCAAGGCCGAGGTCTGGACGCAGACCGTGGCGCGCATGAAGAGCAACGGGGCCAAGCTCTCCGACGCCGACGTGGCCGCCATCGCCGAATATCTGGCCACGGCCAAGCCCGGCGCCAAGCCCCTCTGCAAATAAGGGGGCGACGTGGCCGCGCAGCTCGTCTACGTCACCGCGCCCAGCCTGGCCGAGGCCGAGAGCCTGGCGCGGCTGGCCGTGGAGGGGCGGCTGGCCGCCTGCGCAAACATCCTGCCCGCCATGCGCTCGCTGTACTGGTGGCAGGGCAGGCTGGAAGGCGCGGACGAGGCGGTGCTGCTGCTCAAGACCACGGAGGCCCTTGTTCCGGCCCTGACCAGGGCGCTGACCGAGGCCCACAGCTACGACTGCCCCTGCGTGGTGGCGCTGCCCATCGCCTCGGGCAACCCGGACTTCCTGCGCTGGATCGAGGCCGAGACCGCGCCGCGTTGAGAGAACACATCGGCGGCCCCAGGTCCGCCTCATCTGGAGGATTCATGCAGCTCTACATTTCCGGTTCCGTCGCCCTTGACCGCATCATGAACTTTCCCGGCAAGTTCGCCGACCATATCCTGCCGGACAAGATCCACATCCTGAACGTCTGCTTCCTGGTGGACGGCTTGAGCGAATACTTCGGCGGCACGGCGGGCAACATCGCCTACAATCTGGCCCTGCTGGGCGAGAAGCCGCTGATCCTCGGCTGCGCGGGCAAGGACTTCGCCCCCTATGCCGAGCGCTTGAAGGGCCTGGGCCTGTCGCTCGAAGGCATCCGCGTGGTGGAGACGCAATTCACCGCCGGGGCGTACATCACCACCGACCAGACCGACAACCAGATCACCGGCTTCAACCCCGGCGCCATGCGCGAACCCTGCGGCTACGCGTTTCCGGCCAAGCACGAGGGCAAGGTCATGGCCATCATTTCGCCGGGCAACGTGCAGGACATGGTCGAACTGCCCGGCTACTTCAAGAAGGCCGGCATCCCGTACATCTTCGACCCGGGCCAGCAGATCACCGCGCTCAGCGGCGAGCAGATGGCGAGCGCCATCGACGGCTCCTTCGCCCTGTGCACCAACGACTATGAGCTTGAAATGGTGATGAAGGCCACCGGGCTTTCGCGGCCCGAGCTCTTGAAGCGCACCGGCGCGCTCGTCACCACCCTGGGCGACCAGGGCTCGCTCATCGCCGAGGGCGGGACGGAAACCCGCGTGGCGGCCGTGAAGGTGGACAAGGCGCTGGACCCCACGGGCGCGGGCGACGCCTATCGCGCCGGACTCCTGAAGGGCCTGAGCCTGGGCCAGAGCCTGCCCCAGGCCGCGGAACTGGGCAGCGTGTGCGCGGCCTTCTGCGTGGCCAGCAAGGGCACCCAGGAGCACCGCTTCAGCATGGCGGAGTTCAACGCCAGCCTGACCGCCCACTTCGGCCGGAGCATTTAGCCCGGCTGACACCACCTCCGCGCCTGCCGCCTTGCGGCATGTTCCCAGGGCGCGGCAACCGGCAGGGAGGATCTCATGATCGACCTGACTCCGGAAAGCGTCTCCGAGTATCTGCGCCGGGCCTTCGGGCCTGGCGCGGTCCTCGCGGACCTGGGGGCCATCGGCACCCTGGACAAGCAGGGCATCAAGCGCTTTGGCTACGGCAAGCCGCTGCTGGTCCGCTTCAGCGTGGACGGCCAGCCCCGCGAGGGGGTCCTGTCCGTCATGCGCGGCGACAAGTACGGCCACCAGTTCTACTGGGACCGCGCCGCCATCCTCATGTTCCAGTTCGAGACCTCGGCCCGCCTGCCGCGCCATGTGCGGCCCATGGGCCTGGGCTACGTGGACGCGCACAACCGCCTCATCCCCGTGGCCGAGCCGCGCGAGTTCTTCATCATGAACGAGAAGCTCGAGGGCTACGACTATTTCCTCGACCTGGAGCGCATCGGCTCGGGCGGTTTCCTGCCCGCCGACATTGAGCTGGCGCGCGGTCTCGCGCACTGGCTGGCGGACATCCACGCCGAGAAGAAGGCCGACCCGGACCTGTACTACCGCCACGTGCGCAACCTGCTGGGCGCCAGCGAGTGCATCATGGGCCTGGTGGACGAGGCCTTCCCCCACCCCTGCGGGTTTTTGTCCGACGAATGCTTTGCGCGCATCGAGAAGCGGCTCATCGATTGGCGCTGGAAGCTGCGCGCCCATGCCGGCCGCCTGAGCGTGGTGCACGGCGACGTGCATCCCTGGAACATCCTGGTGGACGGTGCGGGCGGCTTTTCCGTGCTGGACCGCAGCCGGGGCGAGTGGGGCGAGCCCGCCAGCGACGTGGCCTCCCTGGCCGCCAACTATCTGCTCTTCGGCCTGCTGCAGAACCCGGACGAGGCGCGCCTTTCCGGCCCCTTCGCCGAGCTGTGGACCGTGCTCTTCGAGGCATATCTGGAGCGCAGCGGCGACCCGGGAATCCTGGAGGTGCTCGCGCCGTTCTTCGTGTTCCGCGGGCTGGTCATCGTCTCGCCGGAGTGGTACCCCAACCATCCCGCCCCGGTGCGGCGAGCCCTGGTGCGCTTCATCCGCCGCGTGCTGGAGGATGACGTGTTCGACTGGCGCAACGTGAACCGCTACCTTGAGGAGCACGACGGAGGGCAGGCATGAGCGAGCAGACGCGGAACCTATCGGGAGCCCCTGGCTGGGCCTTGTGGTTCACGGGCCTGCCCGGCTGCGGCAAGAGCACCATCGCCCGCGCCGTGCAGGCGGAGCTCGCCCGCAGGGGGCTCGACGTGGCGCTGCTGCTCATGGACGAGCGGCGCAAGGCGTATTTCCCGCACCCGGCGTACACCGCCGAGGAGCGCGCCCAGGCCTACACCCTCTTTGCGCGCGAGGCGGCGGACATCGTGGCCCAGGGGCGCGGCGTGATCCTGGACGCCACGGCGCACCGGCTGGTCATGCGCCAGGAGGCCCGCGACCTCATCCCGCGCTTCGCCGAGGTGCTGGTGCGCTGCCCCCTGCCGGAAGCCATGCGCCGCGAGGCAGTACGCTCCGCGCAGTCGGGCATCGGGCACCACCACACGGGCTACGTCATGCCCGGCATGTACCAGAAGGCGCTGATGCGCAAGCGCACCGGCCAGCCCGTGCCCGGGCTGGGCCAGGTGGTGGGCGTGGATGTTCCGTACGAGGAGAACGCCGAGGCCGAGTGCGTGCTGGACGCCCTCAGGCCCGTTGAGGAGAACGCCAAGGCCGTGCTGGAGTTCCTGGACGCCTGGCTGCCCGGCCTGCCGCCGGAAGCGGGCGACGCCGCGTGACGCCTTCTGGTGTTCTTGGGCCAGAGAGCCTGAGCCCGGAAGCCCTGCGCGGGGCGGCCTACGCCTTTGGGCTATGGACCGGCTGGGGCGCGCTGCACAGCCTCATGGCCTCGCGCCGGATCAAGGCCGCCTTCGAGCTGGCCCTCGGCCCGCGCTACGCCCTGTATCCCCTGGCCTACACGCTGGTCAGCCTGTGGACCTTCTGGCTGGTGCTGACCAAGGAGCCCGACCTGCCGCAGGTGCTGTGGGCCTTGGACGGCGCGCCGAAGTATCTGCTGCACGCCGTGCAGGCCGCGGGCCTCGGACTCTTGGCCTGGGCCGGGTTCAGCATCGGCGGGCTCAAGATGCTTGGCCTGCCGCAGCTCTTCGACACCCTGCGCGGCCGCATCCCGGATGAGGCCGACATCCGGCGGGATTTCCGCGCCTCCGGGGCCTACGCCGTGGTGCGCCACCCCATGCACGCGGGCGGCATCCTGTTCCTGGCCTGTGCGCCCACCCGCACGCTGGGCGGGCTGGTGTTCGCGCTTTTCGGCTGCGCGTACATGCTGCTCGGCACCTGGCTGGAGGAGCGCAGGCTGGCGCGCGACCTGGGGCCGGTGTGGGAGGCCTACGCCCTGCGCGTACCCATGTTCCTGCCCCGCCCGCCCTGGCTCTGAGCCTCGTGTCCGGCCTGCCCTGCCGCGCTTCAGCAAGGGCGTTGACCTCTGCCGCGAAGGGGTCTATGCCCGCTTCCGCATGGTGCTGCGCATCTGCTTGAAACGAATTTCGGAGTTCTGTTTGGACAAGACCTTCCATATCATCACCTTCGGCTGCCAGATGAACGTGGGCGATTCGGACTGGCTGGCCCGCGCCCTGGTTGCGCGCGGCTGGCGGCAGACGCCCGAGGCCGATGCCTGGCTCTTTGTGGTCAACACGTGCAGCGTGCGCGACAAGCCGGAGCAGAAGGTCTACAGCGAACTGGGGCGGCTGGCCGCGTACCAGCGCGGCAAGCCAGGGCTCACGGCGGCGGTGGGCGGCTGCGTGGCCCAGCAGATCGGCCGGGGCTTCTTTGAGCGCTTCCCCTTTGTGCGTCTGGTGTTCGGGTCCGACGGCATCGCGGCCGCGCCCGACGCCCTGGACCAGCTCGCCGATGATCCGATGGAACGCCAGGCCCTGCTCGATTTCCTGCCCGCCTACCCGGAGCGCGAGGACGTGCTGACGCCCCCGGCCCAGAGTCTGGCCCCGGCCTTCGACGCCGACGCGGGCGAGCCGGACGCCGGCCCGGCCCAGGCATTCGTGAACATCATGCAGGGCTGCGACAACTTCTGCGCCTATTGCATCGTGCCCTATACGCGCGGACGGCAAAAGTCGCGCTCGCCCGAGGCCGTGCTGGCCGAGTGCCGCCAGCGGGTGGAGCAGGGCGCGCGCGAGATCACCCTGCTGGGGCAGAACGTGAACAGCTTTGGGCAGGATGCGGGCGGCGCGGGCGTGGGCTTCGCGGACCTGCTGCGGCAGGTGGCGGCCATCCCCGGCCTTGCGCGCCTGCGCTTCACCACCTCGCACCCCAAGGACATCGACCCGGCGGTGATCCGCGCCTTTGGCGAGCTGCCGAACCTGTGCCCGGCCCTGCACCTGCCCCTGCAAGCGGGCAGCGACGCGGTCTTGAGGCGCATGGGCCGCAAGTACGACCGCGCGCGCTACCTGGACATCGTGGCGGGCCTGCGCGCCGCGCGGCCGGACATCGCGCTCACCACGGACCTCATCGTGGGCTTCCCCGGCGAAACCGAGGAGGATTTTCTGCAAACCCTGGAGATGATGGAGCGCGTGCGCTTTGAGTCCAGCTTCTCGTTCCGCTATTCCGACCGCCCCGGCGTGGCCGCAGTGCGCATGACGCCAAAAATCGGCGAGGCCGAGGCCCAGGGGCGTTTGTTGCGCTTGCAGTCTTTGCAAAATGACATTACTAAAGAAACTCTAAAAAGCCTTGAGGGCGCGGAAGCCATCGTGCTGCTGGAGGCCAAGAGCCGCAGGCAGGACCAGGGGCCGGCCTTCTGGCGCGGGCGCGACGAGGCCGGGCGGGTGGTGAACCTGCGGCTCGGCGAGCCAGTTTATGCCGGACCGGATTGCACCCAGGCTGTCGCCATTGACACGCAGCGGCCCGGGCGAGAGTATGCGGGCCTCATGGTGCGCGCACGGATTGTCGCGGCCAAGAACCACTCCCTTGTGGGGGAAAAGGTGGGCCAGCCTTGGTAGAGATGAAGATTTTCGGCCTCGCCGTGGACGAGAAGGCCCAGTCGCCGGTCATCATCCTGAAGGATGAGGCCCGGGATCTCGCCCTGCCCATCTGGGTAGGGCCGGTGGAGGCCATGGCCATCTCGCTCGCCATCAACGCCGTGGACACCCCCCGGCCCATGACCCACGACCTGCTCGGCCGCGTGGTGGACGCGCTTTCCGCCAGCCTGGCCGCCGTGGAGGTGGTCTCGCTGCGCGAGGGCACCTTCTATGCCGAGCTGGTGCTGCGCCGCACAAGCGGCGAAGGCGAAGAGTCCCTGCGGGTGGACTGCCGACCGTCCGACGCCATCGCGCTCGCCGCGCGCATGGGCGTGCCCATCCTCGTGGCCGAGAGCGTGCTGGCCGAGGCTGGCACGCGCACCCTGGAGAGCGCCAAGGCCGAGTTCTCCGGGTCCGAGCGCGACAAGTGGACCGACGAGCTGGAGAATCTTTCCCCAGACGAGCTCAAGTACAAAATGTGAGGGCGCATGATTGATCTGCATACCCACACGATCTTCAGCGACGGCGAGCTGATTCCGGCGGAGCTCATCCGCCGCGCCAAGGTGGCCGGGTATCGCGCCCTGGCCATAACCGACCACGCCGATGCTAGCAACCTCTCGTTTATCCTCGATAATGTGCGCCGCCTGACCGGCCCCTACGCCCACTTCTTCGACATGGAGGTGCTGGCCGGGGTTGAGCTGACCCACGTGCCGCCGCCGCTCATGGCCGACTTTGCGCGCATGGCCCGCGACGCGGGCGCGCAGATCGTGGTCTGCCACGGCGAAACCGTGGTCGAACCCGTGGCCCAGGGCACCAACCTGGCGGCCATCGAGGCCCGCGTGGACGTGCTGGCGCATCCGGGGCTCATCACCGAGGTGGAGGCCCGGCTCGCGGCGGAATACGGCGTGGCGCTGGAGATCACCACCCGGCGCGGCCACAGCTACGCCAACGGCCACGTGGCGGCCATGGCCAGACGCTGCGGGGCCAGGCTGGTCATCGACAACGACGCCCACGCGCCCGGCGATCTCGTCTCGCGCGAGCTGCGCCAGAAGGTGGGGCTTGGCGCGGGGCTGAGCCTTGAGGAGATCACCCAGGCCGGGCAGAACGCCTGGGCCATTGTGGAGCGCTGCCGGGGCGGACGCTAGGTTTTCGCACAAAGCCCTGGCCACCTGCGGCCAGGGGCACAGCGCCCGCCCGATGTTTGTGGCGGCGCACATTTTGGTGGCCGGGAATCCCGACCGCCGCGTGAAAAGGAGACAGCCGATGATTCCTGAGGGCGGATTTTTTGCCATGCTGCTGGGGGCCACCCTGGGCGTGCAGCTCGTCATGGCCTTTCTGGTGATGATGTCCCTGTGGAGCTGGACCATCATCTTCCACAAGCTGATTCTGTACCGGCGCACCAAGCGCCAGGTGAGCCGGGGCTACGCGCTGTTCAACGAGGCCAGCGACCTCTCCGAGGGCCTGCAGGCCGTCTCGCGCGACGAGGGCTCGCCGCTTGCCAGCGTGGGCCTGCTCGCCGTGGGCGAGTTCCGCAAGCTGGAGAAGGCCGACATCGACCGCGACCGCAAGCGCATGCTGGTGAAGGACACCCTCCGGCGCGTGCTGCGCCAGGGCGTGAGCGAGGAGATGCGCCGCCTGGGCAGCTCGCTGTCGTTTCTGGCCACCTGCGCCAACGCCGCCCCGTTCATCGGGCTTTTCGGAACAGTCTGGGGCATCATGCACTCCTTCCACTCCATCGGCCTGTCGCAGAGCGCGGCCTTGGCTACTGTGGCCCCCGGCATCTCCGAGGCGCTCATCGCCACGGCCATCGGCCTCGTGGTGGCCATCCCCGCCACCATCGCCTACAACTACCTGAACGCCATGCTGAGCGAGGTGGAGACCGAACTGGTGAACTTCGCGGGCGCGTTTCTGAACCGTGTGGAGCGCGAGGTCTCCTGGGCCTCCGGCGCCGGTTCCCGGAACCAGTAGGAGGGCCGCGCAGTGGGCATGTCCCTGCAGAAAGGCGGTCGCGGCTATCTGGCCGAGATCAACGTCACGCCCTTTGTGGACGTGATGCTCGTCCTGCTCATCATCTTCATGGTCACCGCGCCCATGCTCACCCAGGGCGTGGACGTGGACCTGCCCAAGACGCGCAGCGTGCGCACCCTGCCCGCAGGAAGCGACCATCTGGTGCTGACGGTCAAGAAGGACGGCGGGCTGTACCTCGACGAGTACAATGTGCCCTTTGAGGACCTGCAACAGCACCTCACGAATCTGGTGGTGAACCAGCGCAAGCAGCTGTACCTGCGCGCCGACCAGGAAGTGCCCTACGGCGTGGTGGTCAAGGTCATGGGCGAGATCAAGAGCGTGGGCATCGAAAAGCTCGGCATCGTGGCCGAGTCCAGCGAGAAGGACGCCCCGGCGACGGACAAGAAGCCGGGCCAGCCGTAGGCGTTGAGGAGATTTTCGTGCAGGATTCGCGGAGATCGACGGGCTTTCTGCTCTCACTTGTGCTGCATGCGTCGCTTGTGACGCTGGCGGCGCTGAATTTGAGCACAGCCCTCAAGGTGGACATGGACAAGCCCATGTACACGGTTGACCTCGTGTCCCTGAACGTTTCCGAGGACCCTGCCGCTGGCGAGACCGGCGAAGCGGCCGGAGCGCCGCCGTTGTTGGCCGAGGGGCAGCCCGAGGACCAGGCCAAGGAGCAGTCCGCCGCGCCCATCCCGCCCGCGCCCAAGGCAGCCGAGAAGGCCAAGCCCGAGCCCAAGGCGGACGACGCCAAGCCCATTGCCGACAAGAAGGTGGAAGACAAGAAGCAGGACAAGAAAGAGGAGAAGGCTCCGGCCAAGCCCGAGGAAAAGAAGCTCTCCCGCGAGGAGATCCTGAAGCAGGCCCTGCAGGACGTGAAGCAGGACGTGAGCGCCAAGGCCAAGACCGCCAAGGCCGAGACGCCCAAGCCCGACCCCGTGGCTGGCGAGCTTGCGGCGCTGCGCAAGTCCACCGGCGGCAATATCTTCACCGCGGGCGGCACCGGCCCCGGCGGCGCGGGCGGCGGCAAGGGCACGGGCGCGGGCGGCACCGGCTCCGGGCTCATGAGCGTCTACGGCGACATAGTAAAGCAGATCATCAAGAAGAACTGGCGCTACCACGCCTTTGGCACGGAGACCAACGTGGCCGTGACGCTGGAGATCAGAATCGACCCGCAGGGGAAGATATTGAGCTCCAAGGTCGTCACGCCTTCGGGCAAGTCTGATTACGACGACTCCACCATGCGCGCCGTGGCCGAGACCGAGACCCTGCCGCCGCCGCGCGTCAAGAACCTGGAGATTCTGCGCATCACCTTCAACCTGCAGGAGCTGCGGAAATAATTCCCGGTCCCTGAACACACCATGAAACTGAAGACCTGGATACTGACCGGCCTGATGGTCCTGTTTTTCGCCAAGGGTGCAAGCGCCGCGGACATCCTCTCCGTGGACATCTTCGGTCCTGGCCAGACAAAGGCGAACATCCTTGTGCTGCCCGCGCGCGGCCCAGGCGGCCCCGGCACCAGCGCCCTGGCCAAGAGCTTCAGCGAGACCGTGCAGAGCGACATCGGCTACCTGCCGTTTTTGCGCCTGGCCTACCTGAACGAGGTGCTGGGCGGCGATCCGAGCAAGGGGCTCAAGGCCGACGACATCGACTTCAAGCCCCTGCAGCTGGGGCGCATCGACTTCGTGATGACCGTGGGCGGACGCGGCCAGGAGATCGAGGCGCGCGTCTACGAAACCTACACGCGCAAGCTTCTGCTGGGCAAGGCCTACAGCCAGGTGGACGAGGGCGGCGTGGCCCTGGTGGCCGACCGCTTCTGCGCCCAGCTCATGCGCGTTTTGACCGGCAAGAGCGGCTTCTTCGACTCCACCCTGGCCTTTTCCAAGAAGGTCAACGGCGGCAAGGAGCTGTTCACCGCCTCGGCCCTGGGGCGCGGCCTGACCCAGATCACCAACGACGGCGGCTTCAACGTCAGCCCCAACTGGGCCAAGGACGGCCGCTTCGTGGCCTATACCAACATCTCCGACAAAGGCCACCGCCTGGGAATCTGGGACCGCAACAAGCGCGTCTCGCGGTTGCGCAAGTTCGGCGGCAACGTGGCCATCAGCCCCACCTACACCCCGGAAGGAAGCATCGCCATCTCGCTGTCCATCAACGGCCATCCGGACATCTATCTGCTGGATCAGAACATGAACCCCGGCAAGCCCATCGCGCCGAGCTGGGCCATCAGCGTCTCGCCCAGCTTCGACCTCTCGGGCCGCAAGATGGCGTTCTGCTCGGGCCGCCTGGGCGGGCCGCAGATCTTCCTGCTGAACCGCGACACCGGCGTGGTGGACCGCATCACCTACGAGGGCAGCTACAACACCAGGCCCTCGCTCAGCCCGGACGGCCGGTTCGTGGTCTTTGCGCGCCTGACCCCGGACGGCCAGCGCATCTTCATCCGCGACCTCGTGGCCAACCAGGAGCGGCAGATCACCTTTGGCCCGGGCAACGATGAAGACCCCAGCTTCGACCCCGATGGCTACTTCGTGTCCTTCGCGTCCTCGCGCAATGGCGGCACCAAGATATTCGTCACCACCCGCTACGGCGACCCGGCCAAGCAGATTCCCACCGGAGCGGGCGACGCCATGGCTCCGGCCTGGGGGGTTGCACCGGCCCTTGACTAGGAAAAAAAGGCGCTTGCATTTCGTGACAAACAAGCGGAATATGCACCCCTGGACAAACGCGCTATTTTTCGTGTTATAGAACCCGCAGTCCATACAACTCGCGCGCCTGCGCACTGGAATTGAAGGAGGAACCATGAACGCAAAACGTCTTTTCGTAAGCATCATGATGATCTGTCTGTTGGCCGCCCTGGGCGCCGGCTGCGCCAAGAAGAGCGCGGACGTCATGCCCGCCTCGGCCACCAAGGTCGAGATTTCGGACAAGGACACCGACTGGCAGAGCCAGCCCGCGCCGGAGCCGCGCAGCCTGACCGAGGACGAGATGCGCGCCCAGCAGCGCGAGGCCGCCCAGCGCGAGCTCGGCAACATGATCTTCTTCGCCTTCGACTCCTTTGAGCTGACCCCGGAGAGCCGCGAAGTGCTGACCTCCAAGGCCGACGCCATGAAGAAGTACTCCCTGTTCACCATCGTCATTGAAGGCCACTGCGACGAGCGCGGCACCAGCGAGTACAACCTCGCCCTGGGCGAGCGCCGCGCCAAGGCCGCGCAGGAGTTCCTGAACCAGCTGGGCATCCCCGACAGCCGCATGACCATCGTCAGCTACGGCAAGGAGCGCCCCTTTGATCCGGGCCACAACGAGGCCGCCTGGTCCAAGAACCGCCGCGACGAGTTCAAGCTCCAGAACTAGGCGCACGTTCCTCTGACATGACGAACCGCCGCAGCCCAGCAGGGTTGCGGCGGTTTTTCGTTTCCCCAGGGGGGGCGCAGGTCCCGTGCTGGCGCTTGGCGGCGGCGGGCCGAAGGCCGCTAGAGGAACAGCAGGATGACAGTGTAGCTGGCGGCGGCGAAAAGCCCGGCCACCAGGTCGTCGAGCATGACGCCGAGACCGCCGGGGACTGCTCGCTCCACGGCGCGGATGGGCCAGGGTTTCAGGATGTCGAAAAGGCGGAACAGGGCGAAGAGCGCCAGCAGGTCAAGGGGCATGGCCTGGCCAGCCCCGGCGAGGTGGAAGGGCAGAAAGGCCGTCCACTGGCCGAGCAGCTCGTCCACGACAATGCAGCCCGGGTCCTTGCGGCCCAGAACCTTCTCCGCGCGGGCGGCGGCAGCCGCGCCCAGGCCCAGCACCAGGCCAAGGGCGGCCATGCGCCACGGCAGGGACAGGGGCATGAAGCACCAGGGCGCGGCGGCCAGGGCGGCGAGCGATCCCCAGGTGCCCGGCGCTTTGGGCAGTCGCCCCACCGGACCCAGGGTGGCGAGGAACACGGCCGCGTTGTCGGCCAGCGACCCCCCGGGCGGACGCATTACTGGCCGTCCTTCGCGGCGGTTGCGAAAAGGCCTCTGAGCATGCGCGCTACCCCTGGCCCAGCTCCATCACGGCCTCGAAGAGGAAGTGGTCCACAATGTGGCAGAGCATGTGTCCGGCGGCGATGTGCACCTCCTGGATCAAGGCGGTGTCCTTGCTGCCGACGCTGATCAAATGGTCGCACAACGGCTCCATCTCGCCCGTGGCCGAGCCGCACATGCCGATGGTGACGAGTCCCCTGGCCTTGGCCTCGCGCAGGGCCGCGACGACGTTTCTGCTGGTGCCGGAGGTGCTGATGCCGATGAGGATGTCGCCCGCAAGCCCCAGGGCCTGGACCTGCTTCACGAACACGAGATCGAAGCCGTAGTCGTTGCCGATGGCCGTCAGGATGGAGGTGTCGGTGGTGAGGGCCATGGCGGGCAGGGGCGGGCGCTCCAGCCGGAAGCGGTTCACGAATTCCGCGGCCAGGTGCTGCGAGTCGGCCGCGCTGCCGCCGTTGCCGCAGAATAAAATTTTGCCGCCCTGGGTGAGGGCCAGGGCCATGACCCGCGCGATTTCGACGAGCTGTTGCGCATTCTCCTCAAAGAACACCTCGCGGACATGCAGGCCCTCGCGGGCGTGCTCCAACACTTTTCTCACTGCTTTGTCTGACATGAACGCTCCGTTGGCTGGCACAAAATTTCGTCAAGCGGGACAGGAAATACACCAAAACATGCCCACAGGCAACGCAGGGGACCGTGCGCCGCGGGAGAATAATCTTCGGCCAGCGGGCCAATGCCCCGGTTTCGGGAAAAAATCCTTTGAACTCCATTTCCGTTTGGGGTACATGAAAATATGATGTTTTGGCTGGTTGGTTTTCACAAATTTCGGAGGAGGAACGAATGAAAAAGATGACCGTCAAGGTGATGATGGCGGTTCTCGCCCTGGCCCTGGGCTCTTTTGCGCTCATGGGTTGCGGCAAGGACAGCGACACGATCAAGGTCGGCTTCAACCTCGAGTTGACCGGAGACATCCCGAAAGTCGGCGAGGCTTCCAAGTTCGCGGCCGAGATGCTGAAGGAAGACATCAACTCGGCTGGCGGCCTGGAAGTGGGCGGCAAAAAGTACAAGCTCGAGTTCGTCTACCAGGACAACGAAGCCAAGGCTGAAAGCGCCGTCAACGCCGCGCTGAAGCTCATCAACCAGGACAACGTCGTGGCCATCGTCGGCCCGAACTCCTCCAAGCAGGCCATCCCGGCCGGCGCCACCTGCAACGATTCGCAGGTGCCCATGGTGACCCCGTGGTCCACCAACCCCGACACCACCAAGGACCGCCCCTGGGTGTTCCGCGCCGCCTTCCTCGACCCCTTCCAGGGTCCGGTCGTCGCCAACTTCGCCTCCAAGCAGTTCGGCGCCAAGACCTCCGCGGTCATTTTCGACATCGCCAACGACTACTCCAAGGGTCTGGCCGAGATCTTCAAGCTTGAGTGGGAAAAGAAGAACGGCGCCGGCTCCGTGGTCGGTTTCGAGTCCCACGGCACCAAGGACCAGGACTTCTCCGCCCAGCTGACCAAGATCATCGCCGCCAAGCCTGACTTCATCTTTATTCCCGACAACTACAATCAGGTCGCGCTCATCGTGAAGCAGGCCCACGACCTCGGCTACCAGGGCCCCTTCATGGGCTCCGACGCCTGGGGCTCCGCTGAGCTCATGACCCTGTGCGGCAAGGACTGCATCGGCCAGTACTTCAGCACCCACTACGCCGCCGCTGGCGCCCAGGGCGCGACCAAGGAATTCATCGACCGCTACAACACCAAGTACAAGTACGTGCCGGACGACGTTGCCGCCCTGACCTGGGACGCCACCCGCCTCGTGCTGCAGGCCATTCAGGCCGCCGGCAAGGTTGATCCGGACATCAAGGCCCAGCGCAAGCTCGTGCGCGACGCCCTTGCCAACATCAAGGAATTCGCGGGCATTACCGGCAACATGAAGTTCGCCGGCACCGGCGACCCGGACAAGTGCGCCGTGGTTGTCCAGATCAGCCCCGAGGGCCAGTTCGAGTTCAAGGAAACCGTCTGCCCCGAGTAGACGCTGAAATGGCATAGTGCGCGGCGGGGGCCGAATACGGCCCCCGCCCGCCTCGTTTTGCGCTGCGAATGCATCTGCCAGAGGCCCCGCACAGGGGGCAGCGGCCACCCCGACCGCGCGCAAGCTTCACTCTCAAAGCCAAGGTGCCCCGGTGGAAATTTTTCAGCATACCCTGAACGCGTTGCAGTTCGGCAGTTTCTACGCCCTGATCGCCCTGGGCTACACCCTCGTGTACGGCGTGCTCCGCCTCATCAATTTCGCCCACGGCGACATCTTCATGGTGGGGGCGTACATCGCCTTCTTCGTGGCCGTGTCGCTCCTGGGAACCGGCGGCCTGCCGATGGGCATGGACATGAACCCGGCGCTTGTGCTTGCCATCACCGTGCCCGTCACGATGGTCCTGACATCGTTCGTGGGCGTGGCGCTTGAGCGTACCATGTACCGGCCCCTGCGCCGCAAGGGCGCGAACCGCCTGTACGTCGTCATCACCGCGCTGATGGCCGGCTTGATGCTGGAAAACGGCAACCTGGCCCTGCTCGGCGCCACCCGCAAGAGCTTCCCCGACCTGCTGGACAAGGTGGTCTGGGACCTGGGCGGCGGCGTTTCGGTGACGAACCTGAAGGTCATCGTGGTCGTGGTGTCCGTCCTGGTGTTCCTGTTCCTGCAGACCATCGTCACCAAGACCAAGATCGGCATGGCCATGCGCGGCATCTCCTACGACAAGTTCGCCATCCCGCTCATGGGCATCCCGCTGGACACCATCATCGTGTTCACCTTCATTCTGGGCTCGAGCATGGCCGGTCTGGCGGGCATCCTCTTCGCCATGAGCTACCCCATTCTGGAACCGTACATGGGCGCGCTCATCGGCTGGAAGGCGTTCATCGCGGCGGTTGTGGGCGGCATCGGAGACATCCGCGGGGCCATCGTGGGCGGCTTTCTGCTCGGCTTCATCGAGATCGGCGTCGTGGCCGTGTTCCCCAGCACCCTGCGGGACCTGTTCGCCTTCTCGGTGCTGCTGATCATTCTCTGGCTCAGACCCACCGGTATTTTCGGCGTGGCGCAGACCACAAAGATCTAGGCAGGACGCGCCAATGCAGAAACATACCGTCACCATCGGCCTTTTTGCGCTCATCGTGCTCATCGCGGCGCTGGCGCAGTTCAACGCCCTCGACGCCTACTACGTGTCCGTGATCATGTTCATGGGGGTCAACATCATCCTGGCCACCAGCCTGAACCTGGTCAACGGCTACATGGGCGAGTTCTCCTGCGGGCACGGCGGCTTCATGTGCGTCGGGGCCTATGTCGCCTCCATCTGCTCCGTGCTCATGTTCAGCAAGAATCAGATCCTGGGCGCGCCGCTTCTGCCCGCGTCCATGGCCTTCATCGGCTTCCCCGTGTCCCTGCTGCTGGGCTCTCTGGCGGCCGCCGTGGCCGGCCTTGTGGTGGCTGTCCCGTCCTTCAAGACGCGCGGCGACTATCTGGCCATCATCACGCTCGCGGCCAACTACATCGTCATCTCGGCCATCAACAATATGGAGATCTTTGGCGGGCCGCGCGGCTTCATGGGCATGAGCGCAACCGAGAACGGCATGCGCTCCGTGCTTAACCTGCCCTGGATGCTCATTTTCGTCATGCTGGGCACGGTGTTCACCGTGTGGCTGCTCAGGCGCTTTGTGTCCTCCACCTTGGGCAAGGGCGTTCCGGCCATCAGCCAGGACGAGATCGCGGCCGAGATCATGAGCGTGGACACCAACCGCATGAAGCTCATCGCCTTCATGCTGTCCTCGGGCCTGGCCGGGCTGGCGGGCGGCCTGTACGCCCACATCCTGGGCTACGTGAACCCGCAGAGCTTCGACATCATGCGCTCCACCGAGATCATGGTCATGGTCTACCTGGGCGGCATGGGCTCGCTTTCGGGCACGGCGCTGGCCGCGGTGCTGTTCACTGTGCTCATGGAGGCCTTGCGCTTCCTTGGCGTGTGGAAGTGGGTGGTCATTCCGCTGCTGCTGATCCTGTTGATGCAGTTCAGGCCGGAAGGGCTCATGGGCAACAAGGAGTTGTCCGACCTGTTCCCGAAACTTCGCAAGTACTATTCGTTCAAATAGCGAGCCGGAGAGATCATGTCGCTTCTTGAGATACAAGGACTCACCCGTCGCTTCGGCGGCCTCATCGCGGTGAACGACTTCAATATCGAGCTTGGCGAGCACGAGCTGGTGGCCCTCATCGGGCCGAACGGCGCGGGCAAGACCACGGTGTTCAACCTCATCTCCGGCTTCTACCAGCCGAGCGAGGGGTCAATCCGCCTGAACGGCAAGGACACCAAGGGCCTGCGTCCGCATCAGGTGACGGCGCTCGGCGTGGCGCGCACCTTCCAGGGCATCCGCCTGTGGGGGGAGATGCACGTGCTGGACAACATCCGCATCGCCCAGCACTACCGCCTGGGCTACAGCCTCATGGACTGCTTCCTGCGCACCAAGAACTACGTCCACCGCGAGAAGGCCATCGACGCCATCGCCTGGGAGCTCTTGGAGGCCATGGACCTGAAGGACTGCGCCTTTGAACTGCCGCGCAACCTGCCCTATGGCGTGCAGCGCCGGGTGGAGATCGCCCGGGCCATGAGCGTCAAGCCCTCGCTGCTGCTTCTGGACGAGCCCGCCGCCGGCCTCAACTCCGCCGACGTGGAAGGGCTCATCAAGCTGGTCCGCTGGATTTACGACAACTTCCCGGTCACCATCTGGATGATCGAGCACCAGATGAAGGTCGTCATGAGCCTGTGCTCGCGCATCAAGGTCGTGGACTTCGGCGCCACCATCGCAGACGGCACGCCGGAGGAAATCCAGAAGAATCCCACGGTCATCAAAGCCTACCTCGGAGATGATACGATTTGAAAACGCTCCTGGAAGTCAAGAACCTCAAGGTCCGCTACGGAAACATCGAGGCCCTGCACGGCATCTCCTTCGACGTGAAGGAGGGCGAGATCGTGACCCTGATCGGCGCCAACGGCGCTGGGAAGTCCACGACGCTTTTGTCCATCTGCCGCCTGCCGCCCCCGGAGGCCCCCCGCGTCACCGAGGGCGACATCCTCTTTGGCGGGCGGAGCATCTTGAACGTGCCGCCGCACAAGATCGTCTCGGACCTGGACATGGCGCTGGTGCCCGAAGGCCGCCGCATTTTCGGCAACCTGACCGTTGCGGAGAACCTGAAGCTGGCCACCTACGCCCGCAAGGACGGCCATGAGGCCATCGTGCGCGACTACGAGCGCGTGTACACGCTGTTCCCGCGCCTGGCCGAGCGCAAGAAGCAGCGCAGCGAGTCGCTCTCCGGCGGCGAGCAGCAGATGCTGGCCCTGGGCCGCGCGGTCATGAGCAAGTGCAGCTTTTTGATGCTCGACGAGCCGAGCATGGGCCTGGCTCCGCTCTTGATGTACGACATGTTCCGCACGCTCAAGGAGCTGAACCGCGAGGGCCTGACCATCCTGCTCATCGAGCAGAACGCCAACCTGGCCCTGCGCTTCGCCCACCGGGGCTACGTGCTGGACACCGGCGAGATCGTGGCCCGCGGCACCAGCGAAGAGCTGCTGGCCGACCCGGAAGTCAAGAAGGCCTACCTGGGCGGCTAGGCCCGGCGCTCTCTCAAGGCACTCCAAGGGGCGGACCGTCGTGCTGGCGGCCCGCCCCTTTTTTCGTCCCATGTTCCTTTGCGCACAAGACTTGCCAAAGCCTGGGCTCGGGGTATAGTCGCTGCAACTCGCGCGCGGAGCGCCGCCGCGATTGTCTCGCAACGCTTACCCAAGAGAGCCAAATGCCCAGCCGTTCACGTCCCGCCGTCTGCCCGGTTCCGCCGCAGCCCATCCGCCAGGAGCTCCTCGGCATCATGGCCGCCGCACCCCCCACTGTGCGCCGCGCCCTGTGTGACCTCATGCGCTCGGTCAAGGCCGGGCTGGACGCCGGGGGCAAGGTTCCCAGTTTTGTCGATGGCCGCGCCAAGGTCTTTGACTGGCGTTCGCTGCTGCCCATGCTCACCGACGTGCGGCTCAAGCTCGACCAGGCCGTGGCCACGCGCCTGCGCCGCCGTGTCAAGGCCGAGCAGGCCCTGGCGCACATGGAGCGGCAGTTCGCCACCATGCGCCGCTCCCACGAGGAACTCTCGCTCACCATGCAGATCATCTACGCGCTGATCAACGTGGGCGGCGAGTTCCAGACCTCCACCGAGGTGCTGGAGCAGAGCGCCGAGATCCTCATCGAGCTGCTGGAGGCCGATCTTTTCGTGTGCCGCCTGCGCGACGCCTCCGGCGAATGGATCAACGTGGCGGCCAACACCGCCCACGGCAGCAGCACGCCGATTCTGGTGCGCGCCATGGAGGAGAGCATCCCCGGCCACCCGGTGATGCAGGCCGTGGCGGAAAAGCAGTGGAGCTACGTGCTCTCCAACAACCTCATGAGTTCGGAGCGCGGCGGCGAGTCCTACGACTGCGTGGCCTACCAGGAGGGCTACCGCTCGCGCCTGGCCTTCATCCTGCGCGGGCACGACACCAAGCCCTTCGGCCTCATCATGCTCTATTCCCGCGCCGTGGACTTCTTCAGCCACTACGACCACCGCTTCCTGTCCGACTGCTCGCGCATCGTGTCCCTCACCGTGGGCTCCCGGCTCGAGGTGGGCCGCGACGCGCTGGCCAAGGCCTCCGGCGGCATGGCCCACGTGGGCAACAACGCCCTGTCCGTCATCAAGAACTGCCTGGAGCTGGTGAAGGAGGACCTGGAGGCCGTGGTGCACTCAAGCACGCCCGCGTTGCTGCGCGAGATCGGCGTCGGCTTCGACCTGGCGCGCGAGATCGAGCTCATCGGCTGTGCCCTGGGCGGGGCGGAACGCCTGCGCGGGGCCATCGCCAACCTGCTGGCCGCCGTGGATAACCCGCGCATCATGCACTACATCCGGGGCGAAGAGGTGCTTGACCTCGACCCCATCACCTGCCCCGGACCCACCGAGTAGGGGGCCGCACCCGCTTGTGCCCTTGTCGGCTCTTTGGTATCGGCCTGGATATTCATGGAGGTGCGCATGCGTTCCGTCACCCCGTTGCCGATACTTATCTGCTCCGCCTTCTGCCTCCTTTGGCTGCTGGCCTCTCCGGCCCACGCCGAGCGCCGTGTGGCGCTCGTCATCGGCAACGGAGCCTACAAAGACGCGCCTCTGCGCAACCCCGTGAACGATGCCCGGGATATGACCGCGGAACTCAGGAAGCTTGGTTTCGAGGTCATCTTACGGGAGAATGCCAACCTCCGTCAGATGGAGGACGCCCTGGACCAGTTCTGGGCGAACATCCGGCAGGGAGGAACGGGCCTGTTCTTTTTTGCGGGCCATGGCCTTCAGATGAGGGGCGCGAACTACCTGGTGCCGGTGGACGCGCGCATCCTGGTTGAGCAGGACGTGAGAAGCGTGTGCCTTGATGCCAACAAGGTTCTCGGTCGTATGGAAAACGCCGGCAACGGGCTGAACATCATCCTTCTGGACGCCTGCCGCAACAATCCCTTCGCCCGCTCCTGGCGCAGCGCGGAGGCCGGTCTGGCCAAAATGGACGCGCCGACGGGCACCCTCATCGGCTATGCCACCGCACCGGACAGCGTCGCGGCGGACGGTAGCGGACGGAACGGCGTGTACACACAGCACCTGCTCACGCAGATGCGCGTGCCGGGACAGGGCATTGAAACCATGCTTAAGCGCGTGCGCGTGGGCGTTCTGCAGGATACCGGGCGGCGGCAAACCCCCTGGGAGTCCTCCAGTCTCACAGGGGACTTCTATTTCAATGATGGGGGGGCTCCGGCGGGTCAGGCTCCCTTGCTGTCCGTGGCGCAGCCCAAGTTCGACGCCAAGGCGGAAAAACAACGACTGGCCGAGGAAGCGGTCCGCCTGCGGCGCGAGCAGGAAGCCCTCGTTCAGATGCAGGCCATCCAGGCCGAAAAGGACCGGCTAGAGGCCGAACGTCAGCGGCTGGAACAGGCCAAGCTGTTGGCAATGGCTCCAAGGCCCAAACAGGCCCCGCAGACCGGAGCCGCCCAGGCAGGCGGCGCCCTGGCCGGTGTTTTCGCTCAGCTTGGCAGGGGAGATGTGCCCCGCGCCCGCGAGGCCTTCGAGCGGGCCCTCCAAGTCAACGCCACCGATGCCGAGGCGCGCGCCGGTCTGACCATCGCCCTGGTTTTTGCCGGCAGGGAGGGGGACGCACTGTTCCAAGCGCAGAGGTTGTCCGAGTCCGGGTTGCAGGCCGGAAGCGTGCGTCTGGCGCGCGCTCTCATGCTCGGACTCAAGGGCGACCAGGATGCAGCCTATCAGTTTGGCCGCGCCGTGGAGGAGGGGGCAGACCGGGCGCTGACCGCCCTGTGCCAGGCCACGGCCGAGCTCAAAACCCGCCGGTTCGACAAGGCAGAAGCGACACTCGACGACTATCTGGCTTTGGTGCCGGAGCAGGAACGCGGGGCGTATCCTGCGGAACTGAAGCGCGGTCTGGAGCCGATGGGGCGCTTGGCCGGCGTCTACTCGTTCAAATGGGCGGACAGCGGAACCATCATGGGCTGCGGAACCGACAAGTTTCTCGTGCGCTTCGCCCGTTCGGGCGATGTCCTGACGGCCGCCTCTTCCTCCCAGTTCACCTGCAGTGTGCGCGTGCTGGGCATACGCGACGTGCAGTTCGACGGCTCGACCCTGCGTTTCGTGATCCAGACACCCGGCCTGTTCTCCACATGCAATTCCGATATGATTCTGAACATCCCCAAGACAGGGGACGAGGCGCGCGGCACGCGCGAGGCCTGCCTTGCCGGTTCGGACCCCATCATCATGCTGCGCGAGCGCGACCAGCGGCAGTTGCCCCCCTCAAGGGCGGACTGAACGAGGACCCGCTGGCGCGGCTGTTTCTATTCGTAACGCAGCGCCTCTATCGGATTGAGCGCGGCCGCCTTGCGGGCCGGGTAGAAGCCGAAGAAGATGCCGATGCCGCTGGAGAAGGCGACCGCCAGCAGGATGGCCTGGCCGGAGATGAGCGTGGGCCAGCCGAACAGCCCGGAAATGGCGAAGGCCCCGCCCACGCCGAGGGCGATGCCGATGAAGCCGCCGAGTATGGTGAGCAGCACGGCCTCGGCCAGGAACTGCAAGAGGATGTCGCGCTCCTTGGCGCCGATGGCCATGCGGATGCCGATTTCGCGCGTGCGCTCGGTGACGCTGACCAGCATGATGTTCATGATGCCGATGCCGCCCACGATGAGCGAAATGGAGGCCACCGCCCCGAGCAGCAGGCTCATGGTCTTGGCCGACTGCTGCGACACGGCCAGGATCTCCGAGAGGTTGCGCACTGTGTAGTCGCGCTCCTTGGTGGCGCTCATGTGGTGCCGCTGGTCGAGCAGGGCTGTGATTTCCTCCACCGCCTGGGTGATTGCGTTCTCGCTCACCGCCTGCACCAGGGTGGGACCGACCGTGCCGGGGAAGGCGTTGCCGATGATCTTGCGCTGGGCCGTGGTGATGGGCATGAACACCTTGTCGTCCTGGTCCGTGCCCTGGGCGCTGCGGCCCTTGGCCTCCAGCAGCCCGATGACCTGGAAGGGCACGCCCTTGATGCGCACCTGCTTGCCGGTGGGGTCCTCGTCGCCGAAGAGATTCTCGGCCACGGTCTGGCCGATGAGGCAGACCTTCTGGGCCGTGTCCACGTCGGCCTCGGTCATTTCGCGGCCAGAGGCGATCTTCCACTCGCGGATGAGCAGGAAGTCCGGCGTGGTGCCGGTGATGTCCGAGGACCAGTTCATGTTTCCAGCCACGAGCTGGGCGCTGCCGCGCTGTTCCGGGGCCACGCGCAGCACCGAGGGACACTCGGCGCGGATGGCCTTCACGTCGTCGAAGGTGAGCGTGGGCTGGGAGCCCATGCCCGCGTGAACGCCGCCGCTGGTGGTGCT
Organism: Desulfovibrio sp.; assembly: GCA_050251495.1. Lineage (GTDB taxonomy): Bacteria > Desulfobacterota > Desulfovibrionia > Desulfovibrionales > Desulfovibrionaceae > Humidesulfovibrio. The sequence goes on from JBFWMQ010000001.1 coordinate 313,216, forward strand.
GCCCGGCAGGATGATGATGAGATTGCTGCCCATTGTGGCGATCTGGTCGGAGATCTGCTTGGTCGCGCCGGTGCCCACGGCCACCATGATGATGACCGCGCCGATGCCGATCATGATGCCCAGCATGGTCAGAAACGAGCGCATGAGATTCACGCGCAGGGCGCGCGCCGCGATTTTCAGGGGCAGCAGGATGTCCATCTAGGCCTCCAGCCCTGGCGTCTGTGCTCCAACCCCGGCGGCGGAGTCGTTGATGATCCGGCCGTCCTTGAAGACGACCTGTCTGCTGGCGTGGGCGGCGATGTCCGGCTCGTGGGTGACCATGATGATGGTCTTGCCCTGGGCGTTCAGGCGCTGGAAGATGTCCATGATCTCCTCGCTCATGTGCGAGTCCAGGTTGCCGGTGGGCTCGTCGGCCAGGATGAGGGCCGGGTCGCCGGCGAGGGCGCGGGCAATGGCCACGCGCTGCTGCTGGCCGCCGGAGAGCTGATTGGAGAGGTGCCCGGCGCGTCCGGAAAGGCCGACCATCTCCAGGGCGGCCAGGGCGCGCTCGTGCCGCTCGGCCTGCCCCACGCGCCCGTACACGAGGGGCAGCTCCACGTTGTCCAGCGCGGTGGTGCGCGAGAGCAGGTTGAAGCCTTGGAACACGAAGCCCAGCTTCCGGTTGCGTATCTCGGCCAGTTCGTTCTTGCCCATGTTCTCCACGGCCACTCCGTCCAGCATATACCGCCCGGAAGTGGGGCGATCCAGGCAGCCCAGGATGTGCATGCAGGTGCTCTTGCCCGACCCGCTGGAGCCCATGATGGCCACGAACTCGCCCTGACGGACGGAGAGGGACACCCCGCGCAGGGCATGCACGGTCTCCTCGCCCATCTGGTAGACCTTGGTGACGTCTTCGATGCGCACGACTTCGCTCATGATCCGCTCCATCGTTCGCTTAGCGGGGCGGTCCCATGCCTGGGCCGCTGGCCGCGCCCATTGGGTTGGTCGACTTCTTGGCCGCTGTTCCGGTCAGGGTCTCCAGGATGACCTCGGCCCCTTCGGCCAGATTGCCGCTGGTGACCTCGGTCTGCTTGTCGTTGCCGATGCCGGTGGTGATGACCACGGGCTGCGGCTTGCCGTTGTTCAGCACATAGATGCGCTTCTTGCCTGCTTCCAGCTTGCCCGCCTCGACGCTCTTGCCGTCAGCGGTCTTGGGACGGAAGCGCAGGGCTGCGGTGGGGATCGTGAGCACGCCCTCGCGCGTGGCGGCCACGAAGGTCACGTTTGCGGTCATGCCGGGCTTGAGCTTGAGCTCGGAGTTGTCCACCGCGACGATGACGGAATAGGTGACCACGTTGGACACGGTGGTGGCGGCGTTGCGCACCTGGGTGACGGTGCCGGAGAAGTGGGTCTCGGGGTAGGCGTCCACGCTGAAGGTGGCGTTGCCGCCCTCGTGCACCTTGCCGATGTCCGACTCGTCCACCGTGGCGCTGATCTGCATCTTGGTCAGGTCCTGGGCGATGGTGAACAGGGTCGGGGTGCTCATGCTCGCGGTCACGGTCTGCCCCACCTCCACCACGCGGGAGATGACGATGCCGTCCACGGGCGAGGTGATGGTGGTGTAGTCGAGGTTGGTCCTGGCCTGGTCGTAGGCGCCCTTGGCCTGGGCCACGCTGCCGGCGGCCGCGCCCACGGCGGCCCGGGCCGAGGCCGCGGCGGTGACGTAGGTGTCGTAGTCGCTCACCGCCACGGAGCCGTCCTTCACCAGGTTCTGGTAGCGCTTCATGGTGCGCTCGGCGTCGGCCAGGGTGACCCTGGCCTTGTCCAGGTTGGCCTGGGCGCTCAGGTAGCTGCCCCGGCTCTGCTCCACCTGGGCGCGGTAGGTGGCCGGGTCGATCTGGGCGATGACTTGGCCCTTTTTGACCTGGGAGTTGTAGTCGGCGAACAGTTCCTTGATGATGCCCGACACCGGCGTGCCCACCGTGACCGTGACCACGGGGTTGATGGTGCCGGAGGAGGTCACCGTGGCCGAGAGGCTGCCGCGTTCCACCTTGGCGGTTTGGTAGGAGACCTCGGTCCTGGAGCCGCGCAGGAGATGCCATGCGCCGCCAGCGGCCAGGAGCAGCGCGCAGGCCAGCGCGGCCAGCCGCCATTTTTCGCTGAATAATGCTTTGAAGTTCACGTGCATCTCCTGCCCATGTGTCCTCTTGAATGTTGCCCCCGGTCTGAGGCGTGCCGCGTGCTGTGCCTGGCGATGGGTGCGCCCCGGGGTAAGACGCTCGCTTGAAACAGCGTTTGCCATTTCCATGCCAGCTTAAAAGACGAGCATCCGCGCCACTTGGTTACGGATTGCCCCCGCATTTGTGCAACACTCGGCACATCTCCGTGCAGGCCCTTGCCCTGCGGGTGGGCAAGGGCCAATCGGAACAATGCAGTCGCGATCCTCTCGACAGGGCGCGCCAAAATTGCAACAAGGGCCTCCATGAGCACCACTCCGGCCTTCCACGACTTCTTCCGCTGCTGGCTGCGGCTCGGGTTCATCAATTTCGGCGGTCCGGCCAGGCAGACGGCCCTGCTGCACAGGGAGCTTGTCGCCACGCGCGGCTGGGTGGAGCAGGGCGGCTTCCTGCGCCTGCGGGAGGTCTGCGCGCTCCTGCCAGGCCCGCAGGGCTTTCTGCTGGCCGTGTGCCTGGGGCGCGAGCTGCGCGGCTGGCGCGGCGGCGTTTGGGCCGGAAGCCTCTTCGTCCTGCCGGGGCTGCTGCTTCTGCTGGCCTTGTCCTGGCTGGCGGCCGCATGGTTGGGGCAGGGCGCGGCAGCCGGGGCGCTCCGGGGATTTTCCGCCGCCGCAACGGCCCTGGCCGTTCAGGCCCTGTGGGGCATGGGGCGGCGCAGCCTCACGCATCCATTGTTCTGGGGCTTTGCGGCGGCCAGCTTTCTCATGGGCTATGGCCTGCGGCTCAAGTTCACGGGCATCGTCATCGCGGCGGCGCTCATGGGCCTGTGGCTGGCCGGGCTGCGGCCCGAGCTGTTCGCCGCGGCCCCGCAGCCAGAAGCGCAGGAGCCGGAGGGCCGGGCCCAGGGTGCGGGGCGGGGTGCGTGGCGGCGCGTGGCGCGGCTGGCTGCCCTGTTTGCGGGCCTGTGGCTGGGCGTGGCCGGGGCCGCGCATCTGCTCCTCGGGCCGGATTCCCTGCTGCCGCGGCTGGTGTCCGTGTCCGTGCGTGCGGGGCTGTTCGCCTTTGGCGGGGCCTGGGGCGTGCTGGCCTCCCTGGCGGACATGGGCCAGCGGCTGGGCTGGGTTTCCCAGGCGCAGCTCGCGCCGGGGCTGGGCCTGGCCGCCATGGTGCCGGGACCGCTGTCGCTTGTGGCCGGGCAGGTCGGATTCGTGGCGGGCTGGACGCATCCCGGCGCGCTGCCGCTGCTGGCGGCGGGACTTCTCGGCGGACTGCTGGCCGCCTTCGGGCTTCTGCTGCCGGGGCTGTTTATCGCGCTGGCGGCGGCTCCGCACGCCGCGACCCTTGCCGCGCATCCGCGCGCGCGCGCCGCAGCCACGGGAATCGGCGCGGCCCTGGTCGGGGTGGTGCTGAAGCTGTGCGTCATCTTCGCCACGGCCACGTTCCTGCCTGCCGGGCTGGCGGGCGGCGTGGACTTCTTCGCCCTGGCCCTGGCGCTTCTTTGCGGCCTGGCCTTGTGGCGTGTAAATGTCGGCGCGCATGTGTTGGCCCTGGTCTGCGGGGCCTTGGGCATCGCCTGGACGCTTCTGGCATAGGGTTTCTCGCGCCGGGAAATTGCAATCCAGGCGGCCTTGGACTAGGGTGCGCCCTGTTCGGGAAAGCCCCCCGCGTTGCACCGGGGGCGGGTGGAACAACCAGCGGAGAGTCCTTATGCGCAACGCCTCCAGAATCATCGGCCAGTCCCTGGGCGTCATCGCCCTGTCCGCCGCCCTGGCCTTCGGAACCAACGCCCTGCGGTCCGGCGGCCTGCCCCTTGCGCACGCCGCCAAGAGCGCCGTGCGGCTCGACACGTCCAGCGGGGAGATCGCAATCAAGGACGCCGCGCTCTTGTTCATTACCGGGCGCGCGGTGTTCCTCGACGCCCGCTCGCAGCTAGAATTCGAGTTGGGCCACATCCAGGGAGCCATTTGGCTGCCCCCGCGCGAGTTCGCCTCGCAGTTCCAGGACATCAAGCCCGCGCTGGCGGGCAAGGAGGCCGTCATCACCTATTGCGACGGCCCGAACTGCCCCCTGGGCGCCAGGCTGGCCAAGCACCTGCGCGACGCGGGCGTCAAGAATGTCTACGAGCTGAAGGACGGCTGGGCGCTCTGGCAGGCCGAGCGGCTGCCCATCGCCAAGGGCTCGGCCATGTCCAGCCTGCCCAAGGGCCAGGAGGGCATATGCACGGATTGCGGCAAGTAGACGCCGCTCCCTGGGAGGCCCTGGCCTGGCTGTTGCGCATGGTGGTTGGCTGTGTGCTGCTCTACGCCAGCGCGGACAAGATCCTGCATCCGCAGGACTTCGCGGCCATTGTGAAGGGCTACCGCCTGCTGCCCGAGGCGCTGGTGAACCTGACGGCCATCTGGCTGCCGTGGTTCGAACTGGTGCTGGGCGTGTGCCTGTACGCGGGCCTGTGGCGCCAGGGCGCGCTGCTGCTGGCCACGAGCCTGCTGGCGGCGTTCTGGCTGGCGCTCATCGTAAACTATTTTCGCGGCATCGATGTGGATTGCGGCTGCTTCAGCTCCGCCTCGTCCGATTCGTTGAATGCCCCGTCCATGCTCTGGTACATCGGCCGCGACGCCCTGCTGCTGGCCCTGCCCCTGGCCGCCTGGGAGGCGCAGCGCCGGGCCGAGGCTGAGCAGCGCTGACATCCTCCATCCCAGCAAAGAAAAACGCCCCGACAGTCGCAGGACCGCCGGGGCGTTTTACGTGGTTCCGACGATGCCGGACTACTTCTTGCCGGTGTCCACAGGCTTCTCCTTGGTGGGGCTTAAAGGCACCCAGCCGCGCAGGGCCTCTTCCGCAGCCGCCTCGGGCGGCAGGCCGCGCGTGCGGAGGATGGACAGCCAGACCGAGCCGCCGATGATGGCCGCCGTGGCGAGCAGCGCCCATTCGGTCTGGATCACCGGACCCAGGGCGGCGTTGATGACCATCTTGGAGCCCACCAGCACCAGCACGAAGGACAACCCGTACTTGAGATAGTGGAAGCGGTGGATGATGCCCGCGAGCGCGAAAAACAGGGCGCGCAGGCCAAGGATGGCGAAGACGTTGGAGGTGTAGACCAGAAACGGGTCCTTGGTGATGGCGAAGATGGCCGGGATGGAGTCCAGGGCGAAGACCACGTCGGAGAGCTCCACCAGCACCAGCACGATCAAAAGCGGGGTGATGAGGCGCACGCCGTTGCGCCGCACCAGGAAGCGCTCGCCCTCGTAGTCCTCGGTGACGCGGAAGTATTTGCGCATGAACCGCGTGACCCGGTTGCCGGAGAGGTCGGGAACGTCGTTGATGGTCATGAGCATCTTGACGCCCGTGAGGATGAGGAAGGCGCCGAACACGTAGATGACCCAGTGGAAGGCCGAAATCACCGCCGCGCCAGCCAGGATGAGGAAGGCGCGCATGACGAGCGCGCCCAGCACGCCCCAGAACAGCACAGTGTGCTGCGCCTTCTTGGGTACCTGGAAGTGCGTGAAGATGAGCACGAACACGAAGATGTTGTCGATGCTCAGGCTCTTTTCGATGAGGTAGCCGGTGAGGAACTCAAGCCCCGCCTGCCTGCCCTCGAAGTGGAAGATCACCCCGGAGAAGCCCAGGGCCAGGACGAAGTAGCCGAAACTGAGCCAGAGGGATTCCTTGACGCCCACCTCGCGGTGGTTTTTGTGCAGAACGCCAAGGTCAAAGGCAAGCAGAACGAGGACCAGCAGGTTGAAGCCGGCCCAGTGCCACCAGGTTGTCATGTAAACGCTCCTTGGTCCCCAGCCCCGGGGACGCAGGGTGCATTCATAAGCCGTATGCCGGTGGAGCGCAAGGGGAGACGGCTCGGAGGAAATGGCGCGGGAGCCTGGATTCTGGCCTTTGGCGGTTGACTCGCAGTGAGGCCGGGAGTAGCCAGGGCCATGCCCGTCAACGCTCTCAAACGGTTCGCCGACGGCCTGACACGGGCCGTCGCCGCCTTGCGCCACGCGCACTCCTGGCGCTGGCTGAGCTACGGCATCGCCGTTGGCGCGGCCTCGGGCCTGGCCGCGTGCGCCTACTTCGCCGCCGTGGAGTGGCTGCAGGTCTACCTGCTGCAACATCTCGCCGGATTCAACCTGCCCTATCCGGCGGGCGAGCACCTGTTCCACATGGAGCCGGGCGCGTACCGGCCCTGGCTGGCGCCGGTGTTCACCTCCCTGGCCGGGCTTGTCACCGGATTCTTCATCCAGCGCTATGTGCCGGAGACCGTGACCGGCGGCACGGACGGCACGGACGCCACCACACGCGCCTTCCACCGCCAGGGCGGGGTGGTGCCGCCGCGCGTGCCCATCATCCGGGGCCTGGCCTCCATCCTCACCATCGCCAGCGGCGGCAGCGCCGGGCGCGAGGGGCCAATCGCCCAGATCGGCGGCGGCATCGGCTCCTGGCTGGCGCAGCGGCTCAAGCTTTCCGCGCGGGAGCGCAGGCTGCTCCTGCTCGCTGGCGCGGCGGGCGGTATGGGGGCCATCTTCCGCGCCCCCCTCGGCGGCGCGCTCACGGCGGTGGAGGTCATCTACCGCGAGGACTTCGAGGCCGAGGCCATCCTGCCAGCGGTCATGAGCTCGGTGACGGCGTACAGCATGTTCACCTTCTTCTTCGGCACCGAGCACATCCTGGCGGCCCCGGCCTTCCAGTTCACGGACCCGCGCGAACTCATCTTCTACGCCGTGCTGGCGCTGGTCTGCTCCGGCGCGGCCTATCTGTTCATCGGCACGTTCCGGGCCTGCAAGACGCGGCTCTTCGCGCCCGTGCGCCAGCGCCTGGGCATCATGTGGACCCTTGGCCTGGGCGGCCTGCTGGCCGGAAGCGTGGGCGCGCTGTTCCCCCAGGCCCTGGCCGGCGGGTACGGCTGGATGGAGCTGGCCATCCTGGGCCAGGTGCCCACGCTCATGCTCATCGCCATGGTGCTGGGCAAGACGCTGGCCACCAGCCTGACCATCGGCTCCGGCATGAGCGGCGGCATGTTCGCCCCGGCGCTGTTCGTGGGCGGGCTTTCCGGCGGGGTGGTGGGCAATTTGGCCCACGACTTCTGGCCGAGCGTCGCGCCGCATCCCGGCAGCTACGTGCTGGTGGGCATGGCGGCGTTCTTTTCCGGCATCGCCAAGGCGCCCATCGGGCCGCTGGTCATGGTCTGCGAGCTCTCGCGCGGGTATGGCCTGCTGGCCCCGCTCATGCTGGCCTCGGCCCTGTGCATCGCCCTGTGCCGCAAGGTCTCGTTGTATGACAACCAGGTGGAGACCAAGTTCGACTCCCCGGCCCACGCGGCGGACGCCACCGTGAACCTGCTGGAGCAGCACACGGT
>JBFWMQ010000002.1:0-228631 GCA_050251495.1 Desulfovibrio sp.
GTTGGCGCTCGCAGTTCACTAAGGCTGACTAGCTGTTCCTCAAGGAAATCCTCCACAAAAATTTCTTCAATTGCTGTATCAACCGTCTTCACAAGCCAAGTTGCTAGCGCCGCCGAGGGCTCCTCAGATGCAAGCTCAATGAAGGCTTCAGGATCCCAGCCGATCCAGGTATCGCGTTCTTGGATTTGGACGATAGGGCTCCCGATCGCTCCAATGCCGATGACAGGGTGAAACTCCTTCGCTCGATCACGAATCAAGAACGCCATGGTTCGCCCAGGAGTGCTCGTGTACTGATTCGCCCACGTGTGGCGAAAGTACCGCCAGACATCCTGGAGTCGCATGCCGGTCTGTTCGCATTTCGAAGCGACATCGACGAACTGCAAATAAGGCTGGATAACTAGGCCTAGCATGCGCTGGGCTTCCCCGTCCGCGGCCAGACGCGCCTGACGAAGAGCGGCAGCGAGTTCACGGCCGTCACGCATTAGGGAAAAGACAGAAACGCGCTTCCCTTTGTGAACAAAACTGGTCTCCATGCTTTTGATAAATTTGCGAGTCGCCGGTTCACTTAGTTGCTCGTCTCGTTTCACCTCTTCTTGTGAGCGGACCCGAGCCTTTTCCAGGAGAGGGGTCATAGACATACCGTTGGGATGTTTGACCTCCACCGCTCCTTGATGCGTGACGCGGATCGACCACCTTTGGCGTGCGAGATCAGTGAGAATAAGCAGTGCGGCCCTGAGCAGCGTTGGTTGCTCAATTTCCTTGGCGAGGCGAGTAGCTTGAAGCGCTGCCCTCTGGATAGCCTGTCCATCCGCTTCAACAGCAAGTAGGCCAGCCAGCCGTTCCGCGAACTCGCGAAAGACAACGCGCGCTGGTCCGAGTTCTGGAAGCGAAGGCGAGAGCAGAAGCCAACGGTTATGGGTATGTCGCGTCATTCATCACCTGTTCAGAAATGTGGCGAGCGTGTCGCTCCATCCCTTGCGGATTGACTCGGCGACTTTGATGGTGTCCTGATCATCCAGTAGCGCTTCGCTACGCGCGGCAGCCAGTAGAAGGAGGTCGATGTATACCCGAAGTTCGGCCTCGCGAGGAGAATCTGCCTCGAGCAGCGGCTTGTAGACAATCTTATAGAATGGATGGTCGGGGTTGAGTACAAGGACAAGCCGTCCATTGTCGCGAGCGTAATTGAAAAATGGTGTTTCATTGAGTGCGGCCGGGACAATCCGGTACTGCGCCGCCTGTGGATCTTGACCAGCCTTAGCAAGAGCCGAAAGCGAGGAAGGTGTGTACTTCTTGCCAAGATCGTTAAGCACCTGCTCGTCTCGCAGTCGTAAAGTCGGCGGCAGCGGCGTCAGCATCCCGTCCTTCTCGCTTGCTCTGAGTTCCGAGGCTCTGAACCTCCCAACAGTCTTTGCCGAGAGGTGCGCTTTACGTGCGCGATTATTGAGGGTGTGGGCGACCGATTCGATGTCCGGACTCAACGCCTCTAAGAGACGCGGACACGGACGGATCTGTTGCTTGGTATGAGAGATACCGAAAGCTTCGTCCAGGATAGGGTCGAACTGGATCTCACAACGCCACCAGTCGTCGTAGTTCTCCCGGCGCTTTCCTCCTAGGAAGAACCAGCCGTAATCAATCTCACGCCCACCTCGCACCACCGACACTCCGGAGCCCTTGGCCACGCCTCGAGTGCGTTTCTCGTTGTTGGTGAGCTTCGACCACTCCTCAACCGGCAGTTCAGAGAATCTAACTCGGACGATCCCGATGGTAGAGGGATCAGAAGAACTTGCAGCGACCTCGTAGACCAAATCCTCGCCAAACTGCCTTGCGCCAGTAAGCACGGCACCAGGGTGTAGGAAGAGCGGATCCATGGGCTCGACCAGGTCTCCATTGATAGCAATCTTGACGCCATTCCAGAGGAAATGCCGGAACCTCCGCCCAATTGAGAGCAGCATTTTTCGTGATAGGGTCGATACCCGTCTATTGTCCAGCCGGTCACATCGAGACCACGTAACTGTCGTGCCGCTACCATGGCCGTTGATGAAATTCGGGCGTGGTACCTCGATAGGGAGGGGAACTTCAGTGAGACTCCCCACCGCAATCTCATCGATGTCCAGGTATGAAGTGAGCACATTTCCGTGCTTTGAGCGCCAAGTGTGCACGGTAACGCGCTTCGCTTGGCTGAGCGAACTGTTGGGAAGACCCATCCCGTAACGCCCCAGCCCATTGCGATCGTTGAAGCGGGTGCTGCCTCCGAAGCGCAGTGCCGTTCGAAGTGTGTGAGTATCCATCCCTGTCCCGTTGTCGATAACCATCAGAACAACGGGGCCCTCAGCAATGGTCTCGTCGATCGATATTCTGATCGCGATGTCCGTCGCGCCAGCCTGAATCGCATTATCGATTAGTTCAGCAACAGCGCTCGAAGTATCCTTATACCCCGAATCCCGAGTCGCGTGGATGAACTTATCGACCGCGACGATCGAAAAATCTTGTGCAGTGTTGATGTCCATTGAGCCGACTCCACCGGAGAGATGTGAGGGTAAACCATTTTGCTAACAGCAACACGCTGTGGGCCCAGGTACCTTGCGCTCCATTATGGCACAAATACACATAGAAGTTTAGCAAGACCAACACATGAAAAAATCCAACATTATCAGACAATTACACAGAGGCGACTCGCAACAAACTTCTGAACTCACTATACAAAAGCCGGACGGCTCGGCGAAATCACCAAGCCCAAAACATTGCCAGGCGGTCAATGAGAAGAAAAGAGAACGCGGATACCCAAGAAGCTCAACGTAGCGACCGGGCAAATGATGTGCACAGCCGAGTTAGACAAGGTGTGCTAGGCTGATTTCCCCACCGCCGAAGAAATCGACAAACGTGGCAGACTTTTCTAAACCGGACAACTTTCCGGACAACTCAGATTCGCGTGCAAAGATAAACCTTTTTATTACAGTAGTTATACTTAATGTTCGGCTGACACCCTCTCCGCCACTTATCACACAAAACCACAGAATAGCTAGTCAATTTTGCGAAGAGACTGCCCAAAGCACTGGGGTAGTCCAAAGTGCTGGTCCAAACCCACCAGGGGAAGACCATGCCCATTCGTACGCCATCTCAGGATTCACATCAGAGAGTGGGCAGGCTGCAATGCCTGCGATCATTGACAGGCTCAGAGCACCTTGACGTTGAGCATCATGCCCTGGTCCTCGTGCTCCAGGTTGTGGCAGTGGAACAGAAAGAGCTGTTCGCCTGGATAGCTGGGGCTGCCGAAATCGATGGCGACGGAGACCGTCTCGCCCGGCCACACCAGCACCGTGTCCTTGTAGCCCAGGTCCGTGGCCAAGCGCCCCTGGGCGTCCACCGCCCGGCTTCTGACCTGGGCCGGACTGTTTTTGCGGTCCAGCACCCGGTAGAAGTAGCCGTGCAGATGCATGGGATGGGGCATACTCTGCTTGGCGTTGCTGATCCGCCAGACCTCCGCGCCACGCTTCTCCACCACGATGGGCGCGCTGCCCATGTCAAAGGTCAGCCCGTTGATAGTCCAGCCGCCCATGTGCTTCAGGGCCAGGGTGATGGGCCGGACAGTACCAGAGGAGACAGGTTGCGTGAGGGTGGACAGCGTCTTGGGCAACTTCCTGCCATAGACCACCTTCTGATCCACGAGGAGCCGGAGGATCGGGTACGCATCCCCTTCAGCCAGTGCTCCGTGGCTACCCGCACCGTGGCTGTCTGCTATTGCTGCGGCAGGGGCCGCCCCATGTCCTCCACTGCCATGTTCGCCCAAAGCCGTCTGCGGCTTGCCGTGATCCATTCCAGCCATGCCGCTCTCTTCGTTGTGCATGGGGTCGAAGGGCATGTTCTTGAGGAAGACCTCTTGGCCGGGGGACAGAGCGCTCAGGTCCAGCAGCACGTCCGCCCTCTCGCCGGGGGCGAGGAACAGGCCGTCGAGCTGCTGGGGCGTTGGCAGGAAGCCGCCGTCGTTACCAACCAGGAGGAACGGCAGGCGCGCCCCGCCCAGGACAAAGGACAGGTTGTAGATGCGCGCGGTGGAGCCGTTGAGCAGACGGAAACGATACAGCCGGGTGGACGCCTTCAGGGTGGCTTTGCGCTGTCCGTTGGCCAGCACGGTGTCGCCCAGATAGCCCATGAGCAAGTCGTCCTTGCTGGGTGAGTAGTCCAGCCGCCCGTCGTGGGTGAGGCGCTTGTCCTGGATCACCAGCGGGATGTCCGTCTCGCCCAGGCGCAGGTCAAGCTCCCTGGCGAAGGCCTCCTCCTCGTCGTCGCGGACGATGAAGAAGGACGCCAGTCCCATGTAGGCCTGCTTGGCCGTGAGGCCGTGAGGGTGCGGGTGGTACCAGTAGGTGCCTGCCCGGTTGGTGATGGGGAAGGCGTACTCGTAGCTCTCGCCCGGTCCCACCGCATAGGACGGATGCCCGGCCTGCCTCCAGGGGCCGTCCACGCCGTGCCAATGAATGATGGTCGGCTCGGCCAGCCCGTTGGCGAGGGTGGCCTCAAACTGCTGCCCCTTGCGCAAAACCAGGATGGGATTCAGGAACCGTGTCCCCTTGTGCGTGGCCGCGTAAGCCAGCATGGGCGCATCCGTGGCCGGAAGTGCGTTGGGGGCCTCCGTTGCCGTCAGGGTCAGCTTGCCCTCGGGAGCGAGAAGGCCGAACAGCCCGGACCTGCCTGGCAGAGGCAGCGGAGTGGAGCCGAACTCGCCGGACGTGGCAGCCGAGAGCAGCACGGGAAGGCCGAGGCCAGCCACCCCGGCGATCATGGCGGCCTTCGCGGTGAGGGACAGGAAATCTCTGCGGCTCTGGGTCATCTGGCACCTCCGGCATGTGGGCTTCGCGAGAGCCGTGGTGAGCCAAGGGCATCTCGCACTAGGCTCAGCATATACTCACGACCCCACGTCTTGTGCAAGCAATGAGCGCATGTTCACGGCTCGCGAGTTTGAGGCCCACAGAGGCTCCAAGATGATGATTCAGGACTGTGAGATGATGGGCATGAAGAAGATTGATATGGAGAAATGGAAGGATGGCAAGAAACCCGCCGGCGAACCCATGAACAGGGGCAAAAAGGATGCGATGTAGCCTCGCCCCCCTTCACCCAAAACACCAAGGGTGACATAGTGTCCCCTTTCGAGTTTCCCTCTTTTGTCCAGCACTCTTCGTACCTGGGTTCGAATCACAAAATGAGATTCACGTTGAAGTTGGAGGCGGCCATGATGCCTGGGATCATTGACTGGCCGTGGACCTTCAGCCAAAGAGCAGGGACACGGGGACAGCCGATGCTGGTCCGCCAAATTGGTGCACCACAGGCCAACGCGCAAAGAGAAAACCTTCAGAATATCAGGGCACTACATCAAAAGGGGCCACAACTCCACCCCCTCCGCCATTTCCCTGAAAATCAAAGAGCTACCGCCCCTGGCTCGCCGATGAGATATATCGGTGCGACATCCGCCCAGACACAGTCCTTGCCCCTCTCCAGCGGTAAAGACTCTTCAGAGAAGTAATTCTGTCCCCTTCCCCCTTTTGAGCGCTCTACTCCTGAAACGCTGCTCCTATTTCTTGGGACTCGGAGCGGAAAAACAAGAAAATCCCAAGCTGTAGCGCTGTAATTTCAGCGAGTTGCCTTGCACCCCTTCCTGGCACAGATATTGATCACTGCTTGGGATGAATATTTTGCAAATGCCTTCTGGCGGGTTTCACGCGCTCGCCGTCACGGCTTTCGCCAATGGCAAGACTTTGCGCGATCTCACGGATGCCTTCGACGAGTTCGCACGCACCCTTGCGCACCCGGCGGCACTGCTGGACGCGGGCATGGTCTTTCTTGCCCTGAATGGACCGTATGCGCGCATGGTGGGGCTGCCGCCCTCGGCCCTGGTGGGCAAGGACTACGCCAAGATACATCGCAACCGTCAGGACATCCTCGATATTCTCCACGCGGGCATGCGGGACGAGACGCACCTGGCCGAACTCCCCGAGCCGCTCGGGGCCGTTGAAGGGCAGCAGTACCAGACACGTTCCATCACCCCGCTGCGAAATGCCGATGCGCAGGTGCTGGGCATGGTGCTGCAATATCATCACGACCCCGCGCCCCGGTTCGGCGCAGAGGACTGAGGAGAGCCGGACATGGCGATTCCGGATTCGGTGCCCGCGGAGTGCCAGGGCGTTGATTTCGACAAGGCGTTGGAGCAGCTGCCTCCCCAGTTGGCCGAGCGGTTTCTTGTCGCCGGAGAGCAGCGTCTCGGCGACCTGAACCAGGCAATGGCGCGGAACGACTCCTTGGCGGTCATGGATGCGGCCCACTCCCTGGCGAGCCTCACCGGGCTGCTGCATATCCAGGCGCTGGCGGCCTACGCGCAGGATATTTATTCCGCCGCGCAAAAGGGCGACCTGGACGCGGCGCAGCATGCCCACCAACGGCTGGGCATCGTCATGGGCTGGGCCTTGGGACGGGTGCGCGCGCCGGGCCGGGACGCGACGCGGGACTGAGATTTGCCTGATTCCCCGCACTCGGGTTATGCAAGGGTGGAAGTCCACTCCCCGCCCATGCGGCGCCATAACCCAAGACACACGCGAGGCGACCAGTGATCAAGGTCCTCATCATCGACGACGACGATTTTTTTGCCCAGCTGCTTGCGTCCATGCTCACAGGCCCGGACCTGGAGGCCGTGGTGGCCAGGGACATGGCCCAGGCGGGCGCTCAGCTCGACGAGTCCGATTTCGACGTGGTGTTCCTTGACGTGCGGCTGCCCGACGGCAACGGGCTTGAGCTGATCCCGCGCATCAAGGCGCAGGCCTCGGCCCCGGAGCTCATCATCATGACCGGGCTGGGCGACCCCGACGGAGCGGAACTGGCCGTGCGCAACGGCGCCTGGGACTACATCCAGAAGACCGGATCGCCCGAGGGCTTGCAACTCTCCTTCAAGCGGGCCTTGGAGTTCCGGCGCAACAAGCAGTCCGCGCAGCCGGTGGAGCGGCGCGGCATCGTAGGCGAAAGCCCGCGCCTGACCGAGGTCGTGGGCCAGATGGCCCGGGCGGCGCGCAGCTCTGCCAACGTGCTCATCCTGGGCGAGACCGGCACCGGCAAGGAGGTCTTCGCCAGGGCCGTGCACGCCAACAGCCCGCGCCACAACAAGAATTACGTCGTGGTGGACTGCGCCTCCCTGCAGGAGGCCCTGGTGGGCAGCGACCTCTTCGGCCACCGCAAGGGCGCCTTCACCGGAGCCGTTTCGGACAAGGCGGGCGTGCTCCAGCGCGCGGATGGCGGCACGCTGTTCCTGGATGAAATCAGCGAGCTGTCCCTGGAGCTGCAAAAGAGCTTTCTGCGCCTGCTGGAGACGCGCAGCTTCCGGCCCCTGGGCGACACCCGCGAGATGCGGCTTGATTTCCGGCTGGTGTGCGCCAGCAACAAGAGTCTGGCCGACATGGTGGAGGCGGGCGCGTTCCGCGAGGACCTGTTCTACCGCATCCGCGCGGCGGTGTTGCAGCTGCCCCCCCTGCGCGAGCTGAAGGAGGACATCCTGGCCATCGCCCAGCACCACCTGGAACGCGTCTGCCGCGACAGCAGGCTGGGCCAGAAGACGCTCTCCGGGGAGCTGAAAGCCTTTTTGAAGGACTACGCCTGGCCCGGCAACGTGCGCGAACTCATCCACGTGCTGGAGGCCATGGTCGCCAGCGCGCCGGACGAGGAAGTGCTCTTTCCCGCGCATCTGCCCCAGGAGCTGCGCATCCAGTTGCTGCGCGCCCGCGTTGGCCGCGCGAGCCACGCGGGCCAAAACGCGCTCCCGGACCAGGAGCGGCAGGCCGGACCGCTGGGCAGTTGGAGCGAGTACAAGCGGCAGGAGCAGGAGCGGGTCGAGGCGTCCTACCTGGACGGACTCATCCAGGCCAGCCAGGGCGATCTTAAGCGGGCCATCCAGATCTCCGGCCTGAGCCCCTCGCGCCTGTACGGGCTGCTGAACAAGTACGGGCGCTCCCTGGGCGGCGGCGCGGGCCGGGGCCAGCGCGGCCCGAGGTCCGGCCAGGGCGGGAAGCCATGACGCGGAGCGCCGTCGGCTGACGCAGCCAGGCAAGGCGGCTGGCATGATTTTCCCCGCGCCAGGACCATGGATGAACGGCCTGCGTCTGGCCCTCCGTTCCCAGGCCAGGCCGACGAAAGTGTGCAAACCATCTGGACTGCGGCGCGAGGGTTATGTGGTGGCTCCCGCGTCGCCCTCAGGCCCATGCTGATGCCGT
The DNA here is from genome assembly GCA_050251495.1 of Desulfovibrio sp. Lineage (GTDB taxonomy): Bacteria > Desulfobacterota > Desulfovibrionia > Desulfovibrionales > Desulfovibrionaceae > Humidesulfovibrio. Next base: position 8,247 of record JBFWMQ010000002.1, read on the forward strand.
CCGGGTGCCCCATGCAAGAAGCCGCGCATTCTTCCTGCGCGTGCTTCGCCCCCCAAAGCCTCCGGCGGTCCGCACGGACCGCCGGAGGCCCGAAGGAATACAACAGCCCCGGCTTCGTGGAGTGGAGCAACCTGTGAGAAACGTTTTTTTCAGCTCGCTGCGCAACTGCCTCATCACCCTGGTGCTGCTTGCGGTGCTTCCGGCCCTTGGCGTCATCCTGCACGCCAGCCTGGAGAACCGCACGCAGGCCATCAGGAGCGCCGAGGCCGAGGCCCTGCGGGTTGCCCAGTTTCTCGCCCGGGAGCAGCAACTCATCACCCTGCGCGCTGAGCAGCTCCTTTCCCTCCTGGCCCAAATGCCGCAGGTGCGCGAGCACGACGGCCCGGCCACCCGCGCCATCCTCCGCAGGCTCAAGACGCGCAGTCCGGTGTTCCTCAACATCGTTGCGGCCGATGCCCAGGGTCGGGTCTTCGCCTCGGCCACGCCCCTTGAACGCCCTTTTGGCGGCAGCCGCGGCAGGCACTTCGCCAACGCCCTGGAAAGCGGCGAATTCACTGTGGGAGAATACGACCTCGGCCTGCGCGGCGGCGCGCAGGAGCAACTCATCCATTTCGCCTATCCCATCACCGGGGCCGAGGGGCAGGTCACCGGGGTGCTTTCCACGGCGCTCAGCCCGGACAGGTACGAGCAGGTCTTCAGCGTGGCCTCCCTGCCGCACGGCTCCGTGCTGTCCATCGCCGACCACAACGGCACGCGCATCTACCGCCACCCCACGGCCGACGACACCAGCCCGGCGGGGCGCAAGCTCGTCATGGAGCTGTGGGACGTCATCAGCGGCCCGCAGGACATCGGCACAGCCACCGTCACCCAGGCCGACGGCGTGCGGCGCATCGTGGCCTATGCGCAGCTGCGCCTGCGGCCGGAGGAACGCCCCTACCTCTACATTTCCGTGGGCATCCCGGAAAAGCAGGCCCTGGCCGGGGCCATAGGCACCCTGCGCCGCGACCTGCTTCTGCTGTCGGGCGCGGCCCTGCTGGCCATTCTGGTGGCCTGGGGCGTGGGCGGCATCGTCATCAGCCGCCCTGTGGAGCGCCTGACCGGCGTTGCCCGCCGCCTTGGCGGCGGCGACTTGAGCGCCAGGAGCGGCGGACCGGAAAGCTTCGGCGAGCTGGCCCTGCTGGCCAAGACCCTGGACAACATGGCCGAAGCGCTTTCAGACGACATCGCCGCGCGCGAGGCGGCCGAGGCCGAGCTGCGCAAGAGCGAGGCCCTGCTGCGCATGATCCTGGAGGCCCTGCCCGTGGGCGTGTGGATGTCTGACCCAGAGGGGCGCATTCTCTACGCCAACCAGGCCAGCAAAAACATCTGGGGGGCGGACGGCCTGCCCGACCTGGGCGCGGGCTTTCCGGCCTGGCGCCACGGCACGGGAGAGCCGCTGCGCAACGAGGACTTTGTCCTGGCCCAGGCCATTGCGGGCAAAGAGGTCCAGCCCGCTTCCCAGGTGCTGGAGATCGAAGGCGCGCATTCCCAAGGGCGCGCAGTGGTCGCCTGCTCCGCCATCCCCATCCGCGGCGACGATGCTGCGCTGCGTGCGGTCATCGTCGTGCTGGAGGACATCACCGAGCGCACCCAGCGCGAACAGGCCAGGGAGAGCGTGGAGCACATCCTGCGCCACGACCTGCGCAGCCCGCTGGTGGGCTTCGCCAGCCTGCCGCAACTGCTCCTGCGCCACTCCAACCTCACGGAAGAGCAGCGCGGCTGGATCGCCAGGCTTCAGGCCTCGGCAAACGGCATGCTGCGCATCATCGACGCCTATTTGAAGCTCTCGCGCATCGAGCGCGGCAGCCTGGCGCTGGAGGCCGCGGAGACCGACCTCGTGGCCCTGGCCCAGGGTGTTCAGGCCAGCCAGGAGCTGCCGCACCAGGGCCTCGGCAAGCATGTGCTGCTGACCCTGGGCGGGGCCCCGCCGCTGCCCGGCGAAACGCTGACCGTGGCCTGCGAGCCGACGCTCATCGCCACCATGCTCTCGAATCTCGTGAAGAACGCCCTGGAGGCGTCGCCCGAAGGCGGCATCGTGGAGCTCGACCTGGCCGACCTGGGCGAGGCTGTCCGCCTCACCGTGCGCAACGCCGGCGAGGTGCCCACGGCCATCCGCCAGCGCTTCTTCGAAAAGTACGTCACTGCGGGCAAGCCCGGCGGCACCGGCCTTGGCGCCTACTCCGCCAAGCGCATCGCCGAGTTCCACGGCGGCGGCATCAGCCTTGACTGCTCCAAGCCGGGACTGACCCTGGTGAGCGTGCTGCTGCCCAAGACACAGCCAAAGGCGGGCGAATGAGGCCGGTACACGACATGCACTGGATGCGGCTCTTGGTCCTGTTGACCGGGCTGGTCCTGTTCGCGCTCTGCGACCCGGCCGAGGGCGCGCGCCAGGCTGCCGACGTCCTTGCCCTGGGCGCCGGGGGGGAAACGACAGAAGACGCCACAGAGGACAATGGCCCGGACGGTGCTCAGCCCTCCCCCCTGGACGCCGCTCTGGCAATCGCCACGGCCAACGCCACAGTAAACGCTACAGCCAATGCCACGGACAACGCCACCGCGGAAGCGGCGGAACCGAACCCGGGCGCGCGCTGGACCGAACCGCGCACGGGCATGGTCTTCCGCTGGATTCCCAAGGGATGCTTCACCATGGGCAGTCCCAAAAAGGAGCCAGGGCGTCAGCCGGATGAGGGGCCGCAGCACCGTGTCTGCGTCTCCGGCTTCTGGCTGGGCGAGACCGAAGTGACCCAGGGCCAGTGGACGGCGCTCATGGGCAAGAACCCCTCGCTCATCAAAAACGGCGACGACTATCCCGTGGACATGATCTCCTGGGACATGGCCCAAACGTTCGTGGCCGCCCTGAACGGCCCGGGCGGCGCAGGCTTCCGCCTGCCCACGGAGGCCGAATGGGAATACGCCTGCCGGGCCGGAACCAGCAGCGCCTACTTCTACGGGGAGGAGATCAGCCGCGACCAGGCCAGCTTCGACAAGCGCTTCAGCCTCCCTGCGGAGCCCCTCGTGCCCAAGCGTAAATCCAGGAGAAAGAAGGCCTCAGCCAAGCGGCCAGCCAAGATCTGGGCCAACATGCACACCAACGTGGTGGGCAGCTTTCCGGCAAACGCCTTCGGCCTGCACGACATGCACGGCAACGTTTGGGAATGGTGCCAGGACGTTTACAACCGCGAGTATTACCGCCGTTCCCCGCGCGAAAATCCCCGGCACGACGGCGAAGGAACCTCACGCGTGCTGCGCGGCGGCTCCTGGGTGACCAAGGCCGAGACGCTGCGCTCGGCCAACCGCAGCCGTGGCTGGCCGAACCTGCGCACGGCCTTCTACGGACTGCGCGTTGTGCGCTCCGCCCATACCCCGGGGCCAGCCGAGATCTCCCGCTGACGCGCGTCTTCCGGCACGGACGCGCGTCACCCTCCCCCGCCGCTGGCACACGGTCTGCAAAACGGACTGTGTGCCAGCGGTTCAGCACATCATTTCACGCAATTGCCTTCATCCTTCCTGCGAAATCAGAGCACGATTCCAGGAAAACAGGAATCCCGGAGGGCAACATGCCCGCCTAACCCCTGCGCCAAGCCGCGCCGCACCTGGAGCATGACCATGCCGACGACAGATATCACAGCCGAAACCATCTTCCTCACCGGGCTGCCATACATGGCTTTCGCCCTGGGGGGGCTGCTCGCGCACGCCATTATCCTGCTGGCCGTGCGGCGCGTGTCGCGCGCTTCCGGGGCCACCTTCTGGGGAGAGGCCCTGAAGCCGCTGTGCGCGCCCACGCGGCTGGCCACGCTGCTTTTGGCCCTGCAACTGGCCCGGGCCGGCTGGCCCCTGCCCGAGGCCACCCAGTCTCTCGTCCATACGGTCTTCGCCCTGGGTTGGATAGCCGCCCTTGCCTGGCTCGCCGTGGCCCTGGGGGGGGCGCTGGGCCAGTGGCTGCAACGCAACCACGACGTCAGCACCGAGGACAACCTTGAGGCCAGAAAAATGCTGACCAAGATCAGGATGTTCCGGCGGATCTTCACGCTCTTCGTCCTTGTGCTGGCGCTGGCTTCGGCGCTCATGGTCTTCGACGCCACGCGCGGCATCGGCGCGAGCGTCCTGGCCTCGGCGGGCATCGCCGGGGCCGTGGCCGGCCTGTCGGCCCAGAAGTTCCTGGGCGCGGTGCTGGCCGGGGTGCAGATCGCCATCACCCAGCCCATCCGCCTGGACGACGTGGTGGTGGTGGAGGGCGAGTGGGGCCGCGTGGAGGAGATCGGCATCACCTATGTGGTGGTGCGCATCTGGGACGAGCGCCGCCTGATCCTGCCCACCACGTATTTCCTGGAGCGGCCCATCCAGAACTGGACGCGCAGCTCGGCCAACATCCTGGGCTCGGCCTTTGTCACCCTGGACTACCGCGCGCCCATTCCGGCCCTGCGCGCGGAGCTTGAGCGCATCTGCCGCGAGGAGGCGGGCGAACTGTGGGATGGCCGGGTCTGCACCCTGCAAGTCACGGAGGCAGGTCCCACGGCCCTGACCCTGCGCGCCCTGGTCAGCTCGTCCAACTCCTCACGCAGTTGGGACCTGCGTTGTCTGGTGCGCGAGCGGCTGATATGTTATGCGCGGGAGAACCATCCCCACATCCTGCCCCGGACCCGCGTGCTTCTGGCGCGGCCAGGCGAAACGACAGCAGAGGCATCGACCCCATGAACAGACGCCCGGCCCAGAACCTCGACCCCACCTGGTACAAGGACGCGGTGATCTACGAGGTCCACGTGCGTTCGTTCCTCGACAGCAGCCAGAACGGGCACGGAGACTTCCGCGGGCTCACCAGCAAGCTCGACTATCTGCAGGACCTCGGCGTCAACGCCCTGTGGCTGTTGCCCTTCTATCCCTCGCCCCTGCGCGACGACGGCTACGACATCGCGGACTACTGCAACATCCATCCGGCCTATGGAACCCTGGCCGATTTCCGGGCCTTCCTGCGCGAGGCGCACAGCCGCAACATCCGGGTCATCACCGAGCTGGTGCTGAACCACACCTCGGACCAGCACGCCTGGTTCCAGCGGGCGCGCAGGGCCAGGCCCGGCACCCCGGAGCGGGACTTCTACGTCTGGAGCGACACCCCGGACAAGTTCGCCGGAACGCGCATCATCTTCCAGGACTTCGAGTCCTCCAACTGGACCTGGGACCATGTGGCCAACGCCTATTACTGGCACAGGTTCTACGCCCACCAGCCGGACCTGAACTACGACAACCCCCTGGTCGAGGCCGAACTCCTGCGCGTGGTGGACTTCTGGCTGGGCATGGGCGTCGACGGCCTGCGCCTCGACGCGGTGCCCTACCTGTTTGAGCGCGAGGGGGAAGGCTGCGAAAACCTGCCCGAGACCTTCGCCCTGCTGGGGCGGCTGCGCGCCCATGTGCAGGCCCGGCACCCCGGCCGGATGCTGCTCTCCGAGGTGAACCAGTGGCCCGAGGACGCGGCCAGATACTTCGGCCAGGGCGACTTGAGCCACATGATCTTCCACTTCCCGCTCATGACGCGCCTGTTCATGGCCCTGGAGATGGAGGAGCGCGCGCCCATAACCGACATCCTGGAGCAGACCCCGGCGATTCCTGAAAACTGCCAATGGGCGGTCTTTCTGCGCAACCACGACGAGCTGACGCTTGAGATGGTCTCGGAGGAGGAGCGGGACTTCATGTACCAGGTCTACGCCAACGACCGCCGCGCGCGCATCAACCAGGGCATCCGCCGCCGCCTGGCCCCGCTGCTGCGCAACGACCGCCGCAAGATCGAGCTGATGAACATCCTGCTGATGACCATGCCCGGCTCGCCGGTCATCTATTACGGCGACGAGATCGGCATGGGCGACAACTACTACCTGGGCGACCGCAACGGCGTGCGCACCCCCATGCAGTGGAGCCCGGACAAGAACGCCGGGTTCTCTCGCGTGAACCCGCAGCAGCTCTACCTGCCCACGGTCATCGATCCCGAGTACCACTACCAGTCGGTGAACGTGGAGAACCAGCAGCGCAACCCGTCCTCGCTCCTGTGGTGGATGAAGCAGCTCATCGCCATGCGCAAGCGCCACCCGGCCCTGGGCCGGGGCGCCATGACCTTCATCCGCCAGGGCTGCCCCAAGGTGCTGGCCTTCATGCGCGAGCTGGGCGAGGAGCGCCTGCTTGTGGTGGCCAACCTCTCGCGCCACCCGCAGGCCACCCGGCTCGACCTCTCGGCCCACGCAGGACGCAGCCCGGTGGAGGCCCTGGGCGGCACGCCTTTCCCGGCAATCACCAGTCAGCCCTACCCCCTGACCCTGGCCCCGCACGGCTGCTACGTTCTCGACCTGTCCGGCGCTCCGGGCGATGCCGCGCGGGAGCATTCCGAACTGGCGCTGCGGCGGCCGGATGCCGGGGGCGTGCGCTTCCTGGATGCCCGGCTCAAGGCCGCGCTCCAGGGCAGCATCCTGCCGGAGTATCTGCGCCGCAGGGCCGAGGCCACCGGCCAGGGGCGGCAGACGCTGGCCACGCAGCTGCTGGACGCGCTGCCCGTGGGCACCGCGCGCGCGCCAGCCTGGCTCTGCATCCTGGACGTGAAGCAGGCCAGCGGCGGCAGCGAAACCCGCGTGCTGCTCCTTTCCTTTGTGGACGCGGAGCAGGGACGCCGCGTGGCGCAGGAGCAGCCAGGGCGCTACGTGTGCACCATCTACGGGCCGCGGGAGACGCCCCCGGACACCGGAGACGAACCCGGTCCGCCGCCCTCCGAGGCTGAGAACTGGGTGGTGACGGGCGCGGTGGTCGAGGGTGCGGAGGAACGCCGGGCCCATGCCGGACTGCTCAAGCTCTTCGCCCAGCGCCGCCGCATCCAGGGCAGGCGGGGCGAGTTCTCCGTGGTCCACGGCAAGCGGGGCAAGCAGCTGCGCGAACTGGCCGCCAGCCAGCCGGAGTCCGAGCTTTTGCCGGACAACTCGGCCAACGCGCTGGTGGTCTATGGCAGGCAGGCGCTCTTGAAGATCTTCCGGCACACGGCCGAGGGCGGCAACCCCGATCTTGAGGTGGTGCGGCACCTGACGGAAAAGGCCGGGTTCCAGAACACCCCGGGCTTCCTGGGCGCGCTGGAGTATGCGCGGCCAGGCCTGGACCCCGTGGTGGTGGCCATGCTGCGCGGCTTCGTGCTCAGCGAGACCACGGCCTGGGACCTCTGCGCCACGGCCCTGGGCATCTACTTCAACAACGTCCTGTCCGGCAACGTTCCGGCCCAGGACGTCCAGGCGGGCCAGGAGCCAGCCTCGGGCGGGCCGCTGCCGGAGGAGCCCACCATCACCGCCATGCGGCTCATCGGGCGGCGCACGGCGGAGATGCACCAGGCCCTGGCCCGGGCCGGCGACGACCCGGCCTTTGAGCCCGAGCCCTTTGACAAGGCATACCGGCGCGCGGTGTTCCAGGACATCAACGGCAAGGCCCGGCGCATCCTGGGCCAGCTGGAGCAGGCGCGCCCCGGCCTGACGCCCGGGGAAAGCGCGCTGGCCGAACAGGTGCTCGGCCTGCGCGAGCACCTGGCAAACCGGCTGCGCGTGTTCCGCGATACCCCTGTGCAGGGGCTCAAGATCAGAATCCACGGAGAATACGACCTGCGGCATCTGCTGTTCACCGGGCGCGACTTCATGATCGTGGACTTCGAGGGCCGGACCACGCTCTCACTTTCGGCGCGGCGGCTCAAGCGCTCGCCCCTGCGCGATGTTTGCGACCTGCTGGGCTCGCTGGGCAAGGTGGCCCACGCCGCCCTGCGCGACCCGTCCCTTGCGCGGCCCGAGGACGTCGCGCGGCTGCGCCCCTGGGCGGCGCAATGGAGCGAACGCATGGGCGGCCATTTCCTGCACAGCTATCTGGAGGCGGCTGGGGCGGCCAGTTTCCTGCCCCAGGACCGGGCCGGGCTTGACCGCATGCTCGACACCTTCCGCATCGACCAGGCCTTTTACGAACTGGGCCAGGGCCTTGAGGCCCTGCGTCGCGGCGACCCCGGCGGAGGCAGGAGCAGGAGCCTGGGCGGAATGCTCGCCAGCCTGCGCAGCCTGCTCGCCGGACAGCCGGAAAGCCCAAAGGAGATACAGCCATGAAGGAATGGACGCAGCTGCTGCGCTCACGCGAGTTCCGCAACCTGCTCGCAGCGCCGCGCAAACTCCTGATGCTCGACTACGACGGCACCCTGGCGCCCTTTACCGCGGACAGGACCAAGGCCGTCCCCTATCTTGGCGTGCGCAGGCTGCTTGAGGACTTGACCCGCAGCCTGGGCTGGCGCGTGGTCATCGTCTCGGGCCGGCCCACGGCGGACGTTGCGGCCCTGCTGGGCCTGGAGCACGCGGTGGAGATCTTCGGCTGCCACGGCGGCGAACGCCTGGAGCTCTCCGGCGTGCACACGCGCATCGAACTTGACGCCTCGCTGGGCAAGGCCCTGGAGGACGCCCGCTTCTGGGCCGAGGGCCAGGGCCTGGGCGACCAGCTGGAATACAAGCACGGCTGTCTGGCCCTGCATGTGCGCGGCATGACCCCGCAGCAGGCGTCGGAGATCGCGTCGGAGGCCAGCCGGGTCTTCGGGCTCATCGCCGCCAACGCCGGCGCGGAGGTGCTGCCCTTTGACGGCGGGGTGGAGTTGCGCTCGGCGGCCTTCAACAAGGGGCAGGTCGTCACGCGGCTTTTGGCAGAGGAGACCGCCGCGCACGGGGAAGCCTTCGCCGCCGCCTACCTGGGCGACGACCTGACCGACGAGGACGCCTTCCTGGCCTTGCAGGGCAAGGGGCTCTCCCTGCTCGTGTCGCGCAAGCGCAAGCCCAGCCACGCCCAATTTCTGCTACGCCCCCCCGGCGACTTGCTGGAGTTTCTGCAATCCTGCCTCGTGTCCGGGAACACGTTCCGCGCGGCGCCCAAGGAAGACGTGAAGGAAGGCGCGAAGGAAGCGGCCGCGCAGCAGATGCCGGGGCGGCTCATCGTGGTGTCGAACCGGCTGCCCGTCACCCTGGTGCGCGAGGGCGAGGACTGGACGGTCAAGGCCGGCGCCGGCGGCCTGGTGACCGCCCTGGCCCCGGTGCTGCGCGACCGGGGCGGCCTGTGGGTGGGCTCCTCCGGCCAGATGGGCGAGGGCGACCCCAGCGCGCCTTTCGCCGCCTTCTCCAAGGAGGCCGGGTACGACCTTTTGCCCATCGAGCTCACCGAGGCCGAGCACCGCAACTATTACGAAGGCTTCTCCAACGAGATCATCTGGCCCCTGTTCCACGACTTCCAGTCGCGCTGCACCTTCGCGCCCGACTACTGGCTGAGCTACCTGGACGTGAACAGGAAGTTCGCCCGCACCGTGGCCGAGAACTCACGCCCGGACGACTACGTCTGGATTCATGACTACCACCTGATGCACGTGGCCCACAATCTCAAGGAACTGCACGCGGTGCGGCGCTGCGGCTTCTTCCTGCACATCCCCTTCCCCGCGCCGGACATCTTCCTCAAGCTGCCCTGGCGCAAGCAGATTCTCCAGGCCCTTCTGGAGCACGACCTGGTGGGCTTCCAGACCCTGGGCGACCGCAGGAACTTTGTGCGCTGCCTGCATGTCCTGTTTCCGCACACCGAGGTCTGGGGCCGCGGCTCGGTGATCACCGCCGGGGTCAATGGCCGCAGCGTACGCATCGGCACCTTCCCCATCAGCATCGACTACGCCGCCTTCGCCAGGCTGGCCGCCAGGCGCGAGACCGCAAAGGCCGCCGCCAAAATCCGCGAGGCCTACAAGGACCGCAAGATCCTGCTCGGCGTGGACAGGCTCGACTATTCCAAGGGCGTGCCGCAGCGCCTGGAGGCCGTGCGCAACGCCCTGACCCGCTACCCGGAACTGCGCGGCCGCATCAACTACATCCAGGTGCTGGTGCCCAGCCGCGAGGGCGTGGGCGAATACCAGGAACTCAAGAACGAGATCGAGCGTCTGGTGACGCAGATCAACGGGGAGTTCACCGAGCCCGGCTGGGTGCCCATCCACCACCTCTACCGCAACCTCTCCCGGCCCGAGCTGGTGGCCTACTACCGCGCCTCGGACATCGCCCTGGTGACCGCCCTGCGCGACGGCATGAACCTTGTGGCCAAGGAGTACTGCGCCAGCAACGTCAACGAGACCGGGGCGCTCATCCTGAGCGAGTTCGCCGGGGCGGCGGCGCAGTTCCAGCGCCTGGGCGCGTTTCTGGTGAACCCCTACGACACCCAGGAGGTGGCCGACGCGCTGAACGCGGCCTGCCAGCTGCCGCTTTTGGAGCGCAAGATGCGCATGCACAAGCTGCGCGAGAACGTGCGCCGCAACAACATCTCCGGCTGGGTGGACAGCTTCCTGGGCGCGGCGTTCTCGCGCCATCTGGAGGACTTCACCCCCCTGGAGACGGTGCAGTTCCACGAGAAGCGGCCCCTGGCGCCCACGCCCTGACGCCCAGGCCCGCGGCACCGCGCTACTTCATCAGCACAAAGGCCCCGGTCTTCTTGTCCGGATTCATCTTGATGCTCGACACATGGAACTGCTTCTGGTTCACCTCGCCGTCGCGGTCCAGGCTGATCTCGCCCAGGGGGGTGTTGAAGACCATGCCGGAGGTGAGCGCCTTGTTCAGCGCCGTGCGGACCTCGGCCAGATCCATGGCCGTTATCTTCCTGCGCGAGTCCTTCTCCACCTTGCGCAGGGCCTCCACAATGACCTGGACCGCGGCGAAGGCCTGGGCCGAAAACTGGGCCGGGGCCTTCTTGTAGGCCAAGGTGAAGCGTTTGGCGAACTCGACGTTGATGGGGAATTCGGCCTGGGGGCTGTAGGCCTGCGCCACCATGGTGCCCTCGCAGAGCTGGCCGCAGACCGGGAACATGTTCGGCGAGTTGAGCCCGTTGCCCCCGACGATGAGCCCCTTGTAGCCGGACTGGCGCAACTGCTTCACCAGGGTGCCGGAATCGGTCGCCAGGCCGGAGATGACCACCAGCTCCGCTCCGGAGCCGATGACCGCGTTCACCATGGCGGCGAAGTCCGTGTCGGTGGTCTGGAACTTCTGCACGCTTACGACCTTGAGGTTCAGCGCCGTGGCGGCCTCCTGGAACACCCCGGTCTCCGAGACGGAGAAGGCGTCGTTCCGCGCATAGAGCACGGCCACCTTCTTGATGCCCGGCCGCAGCTCCAGGGCCTTTTTCAGCGACATCGGGGCCACCACGGTCATGGGCGCGGAAATGCGGCTGATGAAGGCGCCGATCTGCGGGATGCCCTTGGCGGTGTTCGAGGCGGCGACAACCGGCACCTTGGCGCGCTCTGCCAGAGGATCGGCGGCAAAGGCCTGCTGGGAGAGGGTCGGCCCGATGATGCCCACCACCTTGGCCGAGATCAGGCTCTGGAAGGCGTTCACCGCCCCGGCCTCGTCGCCGCCGGTGTCCTGGAGCACCAGCCGGATGGGCGTGCCGTTCACGCCGCCCTGGGCGTTGAAGTACGCCTCGGCGATCCGGGCGCCGTTGACCTGCTCCTCGCCGAACAGGGCCACGTTGCTGGTGGTGGCCACGGCAAGGCCCACGGGGATGGGCTGGGCCGGGGGTGCAGCCTGGGCGGCGGCGGCAAGGCCCAACACCAGGGCCAGGCAGAAAAGGACTTTACGCATGCGTTCCTCCAGGTATTGTGCGTGACGGCAAGTGAGGATTTTCACCAGGGACAGCCGCTATGTCAAGCTGGCGCAGCAGGATAACAGGGTTCGCGCCCCCAGGCCTCAAGCGGGCCAGCCGCTGCCGCCCCACAGCGCAGGCCCTTGCGGAGGGTTCCAAGCATGCTTGCAATCACAGCGGATTCTTTTATAAAATGACCCCAGAGTGACCGTTGCCACTGGCAGGCCCGTATCCATCGACGGAACCTGCGGGCCTCCAAACCTCGCCGATGGAACTGCGAGAAACGCCATGCCGAACCCTGCCCTGCTTCCGCCCCACCCCGCCCATCTGCGCGGCGTCAACCTCGGCGGCTGGCTGGTGCTTGAGAAGTGGATGACTCCGAGCCTGTTTGAGGGGCTTGAGGCCACGGACGAGACCACCTGGTGCGCGGAACTCGGCCAGAAGGCCCCGGAAAAGCTGCGCGCCCACTGGGAGCGCTTCATCACGCGCGAGGACTTCGCCTGGCTGGCGGGCGTCGGGGTCAACGCCGTGCGCATCCCGCTCGGCCACTGGCTCTTCGGCCCGCCCTACCCCTACCACGCCAAGTACGGGGCGAACCCGCACCCCTTTGTCACGGGCGGCGTCGAGGTGCTGGACCGGGCCTTTGCATGGGCGACCGAGTTCGGCCTGCGCGTCGTCCTTGACCTGCACGCCGCCCCGGGCTGCCAGAACGGCTTTGACAACGGCGGCATCAAGGACGTGGTGGAGTGGCACACCAAAGAGGAATACCTGACGCACTCCGTGGAGGTGCTGGGGCGGCTCGCCGCGCGGTATGGCTCCCAGCCCATGCTCTACGGCATCGAGGTGCTGAACGAGCCCCGCTGGGACGTGCCCACGGAGCTGCTCAAGGGCTACAACCTGCGCGCCTACGACGCCATCCGCGCGCACTGCGGCCCTGAGCGCGTGGCGGTCGTGTTCCACGACGGCTTCCGCCCGCACGGGGAATACCTGGGCTTCATGCAGCCGCCGGGGCACGCAAACGTGCTGTTCGACATCCACCGCTACCAGTGCTTCAGCCGCGAGGACCTGGACATGGACATCCACGGCCACCTGCACAAGGCCGGGGTGCTCTGGGCCGAGGAGGCCCGCGACATCCGCCGCGAGCTCAAGCTGCCGGCGATCGTCGGGGAATGGAGCCTGGGGCTGAACCTGGAGGTGGTGTCGCTCTGGGCCGAGGGGCCGTACGACCACGCGCTGACGAACCTGGGCGAGTTCCAGCGGGACCTGGCCTACCGCGCCTATGCGGCGGCCCAGCTGCTCACCTACGAGCAGTATCGCGGCTGGTTCTTCTGGAGCTACCGCACCGAGACCACGCCGGAGTGGTGCTTCCGCGAGTGCGTGGAGCGGGGGTGGCTGCCGCCGCGCTTCTAGTGCTTGCCGTTGCCCTCGCGCCGCTCGCCGAAAAGGATCCTGGTCTCGCTGGCGCGGTTCAGGTTCAGGGTGCGGTGGTGCAGCCCGCCCAGGTCCGGGTGGAAGCTGATGTTCAGCAGGGTTGCATCCGGCAGCTCGCTGTACAGCATCTCCAGAATCTGCCGCTCGCCCTCGGGATCAAAGGCGTCGGTGGCCTCCTCCATGAAGACCCAGGTCGGCCGCTGCAGCAGCACACGCACAAAGCCGAGCTGCTGCTGCACCCGTTGCGGCAGCGCCTGCTCCCAGTTGTCCCGTTCGTCCAGACGCGGAGCAAGCCGCATCAGGCCCACCCTTTCCAGCGCTTGCAGGATCGCAGGTTCAGAGAACTCGTCCACCGGGCGCGGATAGCAAATGGCCTCGCGCAGGGTGCCTTCGGGCAAAAACGGGCGCTGGGCAAGAAACAACATGTCCCGGTCGCCCGGCAGCCGCACCCGGCCGCTTCCCCAGGGCCAAAGCCCGCCGATGACCTTGAACAGACTCCCGGTCACAGCCGGGTCGCCCGTGATGAGCACCCGTTCGCCACGACGGATATCAACGCTGAAATTCTCGATGAGGATGCGCCCGGAGTGCTCGGCGATGCAGAGGTCCTCAATCACCAGGGCGTCGGGCTCCGAGCGCGTCAGGGCAATCTGCGGATTCTGCGCCTGTTCGTCCTTGTCGTCCAGCCGCTGCATGTCCTCATAGAGCGACAGCACGCGATCGGCCGAAGCGCGGCAGCGCGCAATCTCGCCGATGCTGTCCACCGGCCAGGAGAGCGAGGAGGTGAGCTGCTGGAACGCCTGCGCGGACTGCATGAGCACGCCCAGGGATATGGCCCCGGCAATGTACTGGGGGGCGGCGATGAGGATGGGCAGCACAGGCAAGAGCCCGCCATAGACCGTTCCGAAGGAGACCAGGCCCATGTAGGCCAGGGACTGCCGGTTCCACTCGATGAGGACCTGGCCGAAGCGCGCCGAAGAGCCAGCCCGCTCCCTGGGCTCGCCGCGCATGAGCGCGATGGCCTCGGAGTGCTCCCGCGCCCGCGACAGGCCGAAGCGGAAGGTCGCCTCCGCGGTTTGCAGGGCGTTCGTGGTGCGCACGAGCGGGCGGCCGACCATCCAGCCGAAGGCGCTGCCCAGGGTCGCGTACAGAAAGGCCAGGGGCACCATGTAGCCCGGCACGTTGATGTTGAAGCCCGGCACGTCGACCGAGCCGGAAACCGACCACAGGATGTTGACGAACAGGCCGAGGATCAGCAGGCTGAAGGTGAGCGAGTGCGCCAGCCCGATGGCGCTTTCCGTGGCGATGCGGATGTCCTCGGAAATGCGCTGGTCCGGGTTGTCGTGCTCCCCGGCGGTGTAGACCAGGCGGTAGTGCCGGGCGTCAGCCAGCCAGTCTCCGACCAGCTGCTCGGTCAGCCACGCGCGCCAGTCGACTTGCAGCCAGCGCTTGACCATCAGGTGCGCGGCGGTCACCACGAGCGAGCAGGACAGGATCACGGCGAAGACCGCCACCTGCACCAGCAGGCGCTGCACGGAGTGCTGCTCCAGCGCGTCGTACAGCGCCCTGTGCCAGTAGTTGCCCCAAACGGCCAGGCCCACCTGGGCCATGGTCAGCAGAAGCAGAAGCAGCGTCGCCCCGCGGACCTTTGCGCGCCGCTCGCAATGCCAGTACGGCCCGGCCAGGCGAAGCACCAACCGGAGAAAACGCGTGCGCGTTGCGCGGGGCGAAAGGGGAAGCGAGGAATCTTGCGGCGAATCAGTCATTGGTATTGAAGCCTGATGTTGCGGATGACATCACTGTTCACTGCAAGAGGAACTGTCCCAAGGAAGCACATGCACTGTACGCTACTACTTATCAACAAAAGTGCGGGGAGCACAAGCAAAAGCTACGGGAATGCGGGCTGTCCCCAGGGCTTTCCCGCGCGCCAAGCGGCCAGGCATGAGATTGACGCTGCCACTGGCTCAGCATATCAGCGATCAAACGCTCCGCTTCATGCGGCCTGGACCCAGGCCATCCACCCAAAAGGCAAGGAGGGACGATGCGCGGAAAGCATCCCGAGTTGATCCGGCTCGCGGCGAGCGCGGCAGGATTGGACGCGTCCCTCTCACGACGGGGCTTCCTCATGCTCTCGGCCTCCGCCCTGGCCAGCCTGACGGCCCTGGGCCTGTGCGAGGCCCTGGGCGCGAATCCCCCGCTCGTGATTCTGGACAACGCCCAGGGGATGCTTCTGGCCGACCCTTCCCGCTGCGTGGGCTGCCAGCGCTGCGAACTGGCCTGCACGGAATTCAACGATGGCCGCGCCCAACCCTCCCTGTCCCGCATCAAGATCGACCGGGCCGTGAACTTCGGGCCGGACGGCCCCGGCGCGGGACCGGCCATGCAGGGGACCTGGGGCAACGGCCTGGTGGCCCAAAGCGTGTGCCGCCAGTGCCCGCACCCTGTGCCCTGCGCCACGGCCTGCCCGGAGAACGCCATCCAGGCCGACCCGAAAACCGGGGCCCGTGTTGTGGATTCCAAGCGCTGCGTGGGCTGCCGCCTGTGCCAGACGGCCTGCCCCTGGGGCATGGTCAGCTTTGACGAAGAACGCGAAAAGGCCACAAAGTGTTTTCTCTGCGACGGCAGGCCCAAGTGCGTGGAGGCCTGTCCCGCTGCGGCCCTGCGCTTTGTGCCCTGGCGCGACATCGCTGGCGAGGGGCGCGGCGGCGGGGTGGCGGCGTCCGTCACCCCCGCTGCCCCGGCCCTGGCCCGCACCGACTCCCACGTCCCATCCGGCAAGAAACCGGCCCGCCGCTAGGAACCCCGCGAGGAGCGCCACATGAGCAATACCAACGGAGGCTTTGCCGGCAAGGTGCTGCGGGTGGACCTGTGCACCGGGAGAGTCCGCACCCTGGACACCAGGGAGAAGTATGGGGCCGTGCTGGGCGGCACGGGCCTCGGCTATCAGGTTCTCTGGGAGGAAGTGCCCCCGGGCACCGGGGCCTTTGATCCGGGCAACAAACTCGTGTTCGCCACCGGGGTGCTGGCGGGAACAGGCGTGCCCTGCAATGGCCGCACCGCCGTGACCTGCCTCTTTCCCACCTGCTGGCCCAAGGCCCTGGCGGGCTCCGGGCACATGGGCGGCAACTTCGCGGCCAAGCTCAAATACGCGGGCTATGACGCCATCATCGTGGAGGGCCGGGCCGAGCGTCCGGTCTGGCTGTTCATCCGCGACGCCCGCGTGGAGCTGCGCGACGCCTCGCACCTGTGGGGCTCGGGCATTCGCCGGACCACGCTTGCGATCAGCCAGGAGATGGGCGCGGATTGCTCGGTGGCGGCCATTGGTCAGGCCGGGGAGAAGCTCGCGCCCATGGCCATCGTGGCCAATTCGCTCTCGCACTCGGCAGGCGGCGTGGGCGGCGTCATGGGCTCAAAAAATCTCAAGGCCATCGGCGTGCAGGGCAGCGGCGCGGTGCGCATCGCCGGAGACAAGAGCGAATGGGAGAAGCTCATCAAGTTCCACCTGTCCATCCTGGGCGGAAACAACCAGCATGTGGTGCCTGCTTTTCCTTCCCCCCAGGCCGAGTACTACAACCCCGGCTCGCGCTGGGTGGGCGAACCCGGCAAACGCTGGGGCGCGGCCCAGCCGCCGGTGGAACTCACCGGCGACCTCTACGACCTGAACCGCATTTCCTACCGAACCAACAGCGCGGCCTTTCTCCTCGGCGATGGCGCCTGGAAGCACACGGTGCGCGGCAACGGTTGCACCGCCTGCCCCATCCGCTGCCACACCGTGCTCAAAGTTCCCGCAGTGGCGGCCAAGTACGGCATCCGCGAATCGGCCCAGAACACGTGCGTCGGCATGCTTTTCGGCAGAAGCTTCTTCGAGCGCCCGCCCGGAGGATTCAAAGGCCACACCGCCCTGGAGGCCTGCATGGTGGGTATGCACCTGGCCGACGACCTGGGCATTTGGTGCAACTATGGCCAGCTCCAGCGCGACTTCCTGAAGCTTGAGCGGGAGGGGCTGCTCAAGGCCAAGCTCGGCGCGAAGGAATACGCCTCAATCGCCTGGGACAAGTTCAAGCAGGGCGACCCGGCCTTTCTCTTCGACATCCTGCCGCGCATCGGGGAACGCCAGGGGGAGCTTGGCCATGCGCTCAGCCAGGGCAGCGCCGGGCTGTTCTCGCACTGGGGCATCTCCGAGGAGACCTGGAGCCGGGACCATAAGGCCGCATACTGGAAGATGGGCCACCCCAAGCACCACGCCAACGAAGACGACGGCCAGTGCGGGGTCATCATCAACACCCAGTACAATCGCGACTCCCAGTGCCACTCCCACTCGAATTTCACGCGCAATGGCCTGCCGCTTGGCGTGCAAAAGAAGCTGGCCGCAGAGATCTGGGGGTCGGCGGACGCAGTGGACGCCGTGGGCGACTACACCCCTATGAACATCCACAAGGCTCGGCGTGCCAGATGGTCGCTGGTGCGCAAGGAGTTGCACGACAGTCTGGGCCTGTGCAACTGGATGGGGCCGTGGGTGGCCTCGCCCTTGAAGGAACGCAGCTACCGAGGCGACGACAGCCTGGAGTCCCGCTTTTACAGCTTGGCCACAGGCCAGAAGCTGGACCGCGAGGGCCTGGACCACATGGGCGAGCGCATCTTCACCCTGCACCGGGCCGTGACCATGCGCGACATGGGCGAACTGGAAATGCGCGCGCACCACGACACAGTGCCGCCCTGGGTCTTTGAGGATCCAAACGGCGCCGCTCCCTTCACCAAGGGCACCATCCGCATGGACCGGGCCGATATCCGCCGGGCCATGGACCTCTTCTACGAGGTCATGGGCTGGGACACGGCCACGGGCGCGCCCACGGCGGAGACTTATGCCCGGCTAGGGCTCGCTGACGTGGGCCGGGATCTCAAGGCTCGAAAGCTCCTGCCCGGGAGGCCTGCATGAGCCCTGGAACGGAGGACTGGCTCGCGCAAGCCCTTGTGGACGCGGTGCGCAAAGCCAGCCTGGAACTGCGGCTGGCCACGCGGGAGGAGCTGCTGGCAATGGTCCTGGCGGCCGCAGCCAGCAACCCGGCCAAGGGGGAAAACGCTGGAGCGGACACGATCGCGCCCCCCTCCCCTGCCTGCCTCAGCCAGGAGGAGCTGGACTCCCTGGACAGCCAGGAGCTGGAAACCCTGCTTGGCGGCATCCTGGCCAAGCACCCGGACCTGGCAGCCTTTGAAAGCCTTACGGGCCAGACGGTCTATCACGCGCCGGAGCTGCTCAGCCACACCTATGCCCGCATCCTGGACAGGAAGGGCTCCCCGTTGGCGCTTATGGCCGAGGAAATCCGGGCTAATTCAAGGGACTACCCCCGGCCCGTGCCCGTGGAGCTTTTCGAGGCGCAGCCCTTTGACCTGACGCCGGAGGACATCGGGCAGTCTTTGCAGGCCATGGCCGCAAGCCCAGACCATCAGGACATCGCCTTCACCACCACGTCCAGCGGGGCGGTGTTTCTCTTCTCCACCCGCCACCTGGAGCGAGGCTACGCGGCGTTCCTCGCGCAACGGGCCGAATCCCTGGCTCAAAACCCATGAGACGCTGCCCAGCTTCTCCAGCGAGGCCTCCTTCGATTCCGCGCTCCAACTGCGCATATTGACCGTATAAAGAAGCTTGCAAGCCGTTGCGCTACAGAACCGTTCCGTGCATAATGAATCAAGGTGCGTCCCGACATAGGCCGTTATAGATAGCAGAGCCAGCGAACAACGGCTGAAGACTCCCCCGCATCTGTCGGTCAATTGCTTTACGGTTTTCCCGCGGAGGTCAACGTGCGAAAGATTATCGTGAGCGCCGCGCTGTTCGCCTCTGTGGTCGCGCTGGTGCTCGCCTCCCATGCGCTGCTGATGAGCGCGGAACAACCCAGCGCCACGTTCTCTCCCGAGGAACGGAAATGGCTCGACGCGAACCGGGACAACATCGTCCTGTGGTACAACACGGACTTCCCCCCCATAGAGTTCCGCTCGGAAAACGGGAGCTTCAGCGGCCTTGGGGCCGATGTCGTGGCCATGGTCGAGACACGGCTCGGGGTCCGGTTCCAGAAGGTCGCCTCCACGGACTGGGACAGGCATCTCGCCGCGCTGGAGAGCGGCGAATGCGCCATCGCCCCGACCATCGTGCGCACATCCGAGCGCGAGCGCTTCGCCCGCTTCACCCAGCCCTACGCGACGGTGCCCGTGGTCATCATCACCACGCGGGCGCGCAAAGGGGCCATGAGCCTGGACGACCTCTCGGGGCTGCGGGTGGCCGTTGTCTCCGGCTATGCAACGGAGCGGCAGCTCAAGGAGATATCCCGGGGCCGCTTCGAGGTCGTCACCGTGCAGAGCGTGCCGCAAGGCCTGCGCGACACCTCCTTCGGCGAGGTGGACGCCTTTGTGGAGAACCTGGCCGTTGCCGCCTACTACATCGAGAAGGAAGGACTGCCCAACCTGCGCGTCGCAGGGAGCACGGAATACAAGTTCTCCTGGAGCATCGGGGTGAGCCGCAACTATCCGCTGCTCTTCACGGCCATGCAAAAGGCCCTGGCCGGGATACCCGAAGAGGAACTGGAGGCGGCCCGCAAGCAGTGGATATCCCTTGAGCCCCACAGCGGGCTGGCCCCCGAGACCGTGCAGCGCATCAAGTTCGGGGGGCTTTTCGTGCTTGCGCTGGTCTTCAGCCTGGCGGGCATCAGCTATCTCCTCAAGCGGCGGCTCAATGAAAAGGTCATAAGTCTGCGGGAGGCGCAGCAGGAGATGCAGGCCCAGGCCGAGCGGCTGAGCCTGGCCCTGGAGGCCACAAACGACGGCCTGTGGGACTGGAACTACGCGACCGGCGCCTGCTACTTCAGCCCGCGCTGGTACGCCATGCTGGGCTATGCCCCGGGAGAACTGCCCACGGACATCGGCGCCTGGGAGGGCCTGTTGCACCCGGAGGAAAGCGCCCGCGTCATCGCGGCGCAGGCCGAAGGGCTTGCCCGGAGCGACGAGCACACGCACGAGTACCGCGCGCGGACCAAGGATGGCGACTATCGCTGGCTGCTCTCCCGCTGCAAGGTGGTGGAGCGCAGCGCCGAGGGCGCACCGTTGCGCATCGTGGGCGTCAACGCCGACATCACGGAGCGCAAGCTGGCGGAGCAGGCGCTGCTGGCCAGCGAGGAGCGCTTCGCCAAGGCCTTCCACTCCAGCCCCGCCCCCATGGTCCTCTCGGAAATCGCCACAGGCAGGCTCATTGCGGTGAACGACCGCTGGGTCGAGATGCTTGGCTACTCGCGGGAGGAGCAGATCGGACGGTCCACCAAGGAGATCGGAATCTGGGTCGATCCCGCCACGCGTGACAACGCCATCAAACTCCTCGTAAACCAGCGCTTCTTCAAGGACGTGCCCGCGGAACTGTTCACCAAGACCGGGCAGAAACGCACCGTGCTCTGGTCGGCGGAGATCATCAGCCTCGCCGGGCAGGAGGCCATGCTCTCCCTGGTGTTCGACTACACCGAACGCAGGCGGGCCGAGGAGGCCCTGCGCGAAAGCGAGGCGCGCTACCGTTCGGTCATCGAGAACATCCAGGACATGTTCTACCGCACCGATGACCAGGGGCGGCTGGTGATGCTGAGCCCCTCCACGCCCAGACAGCTCGGCTACGGCTCTATGGACGAGATGCTCGGCAGGCCCGCCGCGGATTTCTGGCTACGCCCGGAAGACCGCCAAGGGCTGCTTGAGCGGCTGAACGCCGACGGCCGCGTGGTGGATTACGAGCTGACGCTCAAGACCAAGACGGGCGAGCCGGTGCTTGTCTCCACCACCAGCACCTACTACCGCGACGCCGAAGGCCGGGTGCTGGGCGTGGAGGGCATCTTCCGCGACATCACCCTGCGCAAGCGCCTTGAGCTGGACGTTGCTGACCAGCTGGCCTTCCGGCAGGCGCTCATGGACACCATCCCCTACGCGGTGTTCTACAAGGGGGCCGACGCCCGCTTCCTGGGCTTCAACAAGGCCTACGAGGAGGTCTTCGGCGTCCGGCGCGAGGAACTCATCGGCAAGAGCGTGCTCGACCTGGAGTATCTGCCCCTGGCGGACCGTCTGGCCTACCAGGCGGAGGACGAGGCGGTCATCGCCAGCGTGGGCGAGGTGCACAAGGAGATGCCCATTCCCTTCGCGGACGGAGAGGTGCACCAGACGCTCTACTCCGTCAACGGCTTCCGCCAGTCGGACGGAAGCCCTGGCGGCCTCATCGGCATCATCGTGGACATCACCGAACGCAAGAAAAACGAGAGCGCGCTGCGCGAGATTCTCCAACGTCTGAACACCATCACCGCCACCGTGCCGGTGGCCCTCTACGAACTGGTGGCGAGCAGCGACAACCCGCTGGAGAACCGCTTCACCTACGTGAGCGAGAAGGTCAAAGAACTGCTGGGCGTCACAGCCGAGGCCATGGTCGCCGACCCCTCCGCCTTCAGCGGCCTTGTTCACCCAGCCGACAGGGCGGCCCTTGCCGCGGCGAGCCTGGAGGCCGCGCACCACGGCGACGCCTTCAACCATGAGTTCCGCGTGGTTCTTGAAGGCGGGGAAATCAAGTGGATCCGCGCCGCGTCGCTGCCCAACCCCGTGCAGGACGGCCCGCCCAGCTGGAGCGGCTACCTCATGGACATCACGCCGGGCAAGCTGAACGAGCTGGCCCTGGCGGAAAGCGAGCAGCGCTACAGGACGATCTTCGAGAACACGCCAATGGGCATCTTCCGCACCACCTACGCCGGGCGGTTTGTGGAGGCAAATCGGACCCTGGCAAAATTGCACGGGTATGATTCGCCAGCGGAACTCCTCTCAGCCATAAACGACGTGGGCACAGACATCTACGCCGAGGAAGGCAACAAGCTGCAACTGCGGGAAGCTCTGCTCAAGAATCCAAAAGGCGCGCGCATCGAGGCGGAGCTCAAGCGCAAGGACGGCTCGCGCTTCTATGCCGCCATCAACGCCTCGCTCCAGTTCGACGCCGAGGGCCGCCCGGCGTTCCTCGACGGGACCACCGAGGACATCAACGAGCGCAAGCGCAACGAGGAGAAGTACCGCGTGCTTTTCGAGTCCTCGCCGGAAGCCATTTTCCTGGTGAAGGACGGGCTGATTGCGGACTGCAATTCGCAAGCCCTGCAGTTGTTCGGCTGCGCGCGGGAGCAGATGATCGGCCGCAGCGCCGTGGAGTTCTCGCCGCTTCTCCAGCCCAGCGGCGAGGATTCGGCCGCCAAGACGGCGGAGTTGCTCGGACAGGCGGGCAAGGGGAGCATCCAGGGCTTCGAGTGGCAGCACCTGCGTTGCGACGGCTCGCACTTCACCGCCGAGGTCTCGCTCACGGCAATGAACCTGTTCAGCGAAACCTATGTGCTGGCGTTCTTGAGGGACGTCTCGGAACGCCGGAAGATGCAGGAGCTCATGGTCCAGACCGAAAAGATGATGAGCGTGGGCGGCCTGGCGGCGGGCATGGCCCACGAGCTGAACAACCCGCTGGGCATCATCCTCCAGTCCGTGCAGAACATGCAGCGCCGCTTCTCCCCCGCCCTGCCGGGCAACATCGCCCTTGCCGCCCGGCTTGCGCTGGACCTGGACCTTGTGGCCGAGTACATGCGCGGCCGCGGCATCGACGAGTACATGCGCGGCATCCAGGAGGCCGGCGACCGCGCGGCCAAGATCATCCGCACCATGCTCGACTTCAGCCGCAGCAGCCGGTCCGCGCGCGTCTCAAGCAACGTCAACAACATGCTCGACACCGCCGTGGATCTGGCTGTGAACGATTACGACCTCAAGAGGCGGTACGACTTCAAGAGCATCCGCATCGACCGCGACTACGACCCGGACCTGGGGTCGGTCGATTGTTCGGAGACCGAGATCGTCCAGGTCCTGCTCAACATCATCAAGAACGCGGCCCAGGCTATGCCCGGTCGTGGAGACCAGGAGGAGCCGCCCATCCTCACCCTCGTCACCCGGCGGGTGAACGGGGCGGCGCGCATCGAAATCAGGGACAACGGGCCGGGCATGGACGAGGCCACGCGCAAGCGCGTCTTCGAGCCGTTCTTCACCACCAAGGCCCAGGGCGAGGGCACCGGGCTGGGGCTTTCCGTGGGCTTCTTCATCATCACCCAGAAGCACAACGGCAGGTTCACCGTGGACTCGCACCCCGGCAAGGGCACGACGTTTGCCATCGAGCTCCCTTTGGAGTAATAAATACGTATGACGGAAAAACGCATCTCCGTGCTCATCCTCGATGACGAGCCCTATCTGAGGCGATCCATCGTGGACTTCCTGATGGACGAGAACCGCTTCGACATCTTCCAGTGCGAAGACGGGGAAACGGGGCTCGCTCTGCTCAAGGAGCGTATGGTCGATGTCTGCTTGGTTGACATGCGCCTGCCGGGAATCAACGGCATCGAGTTCATCCTCCGGGCGCAGGAACTGAACCCGGATCTGCGCTACATCATCCACACCGGCTCGCCGGAGGAGCAGCTCCCCAAGGCCGTCATCCTGGGCATCAAGGGCTTCAGAGAAGTGCTCTACAAGCCCGTGACCGACATGATGGAGATCGTCCATGCCATCGACAGGGCCGTTCTGTAAGGGCTTCCAGGAAGCGCACGGGCGGATGCCGCGCGTGCTCGTCATCGATGACGAACCCATGCTGCGCCGAACCCTGGCCGACTATCTGGAGGACATGGGCTGCGAAACCGCCCTGGCGGCCAACGGAGCCGAGGGCTTGCAGGCCCTGGAGGACTTCCAGCCAGATGTGGCCCTGGTGGACCTGAACATGCCCGTGATGGATGGCTACGCCTTCATCGACGCGGCCCACAACCGCCTGCCGGACCTGCCGGTCATCGTGGTCTCCGGCGTGGGCACGGTGGACAAGGCGGTGGAGGCCATCCGCCTGGGCGCCTGGGACTACATCACCAAGCCCGTGTCGCGCTTCGACGTGGTGGAATACACCATCGCCCGCGTGCTGGAGCGTGCCCGGCTCATCCTTGAGAACCGCAGATACCAGCAAAACCTGGAATCGCTTGTGAACGAACGCACGGCGGAGTTGCTCGACACCCGCCGCCAGATCCTTTTCAGTCTGGGCAAGGCGGCGGAATACCGCGACAACGAGACCGGTCGCCACGTCATCCGCGTGGGCGAGATGTGCGCCGCCGTGGGCCGCGCCCTGGACCTGCCCCCGCAACGCGTGGAGATGTTGCGCGAGGCCGCGCCCCTGCACGACATCGGAAAGATCGGCATCCCGGACCAGATTCTGCTCAAGCCGGGCGAGCTGACACCCATCGAATGGGAAGTGATGAAGCGGCACTGCGAGTACGGCTGCCTGATCCTGAGCCAACCCAGCAACTCCCCCCTGCCGGACCAGATCGGCTCCGCGCCCTTCCCCCTTGCGGAGGCGGACCAGGAGGCCATGCGTCTCATGCCCCTGGCCAGAACCATCGCCCTGGCGCACCACGAGCGCTGGGACGGCACGGGCTATCCGCACGGCCTTGTCGGCGGGACCATTCCGCTGGAGGCCCGCATCGTGTCCCTTGTGGATGTGTACGACGCCCTTGGCAGCGACCGGCCCTACAAGATCCCCTTCCCGGAGGCCGAGTGCCAGCGCATCGTCCGCCAAGGCTCGGGCCTGGCCTTCGACCCGGCGGTGGTGGAGGCGTTCTTCGCAAGCCTCGACACCATCCTGCAACTCAAGGACCGCTGGCGCGACTGACGCCCCGGCCCCACGCCCCCCCCCGGCGCCCAACACCGCTTTGAACCGCCCCCGCCAGGAGGACACGTTCTTGACGCCCATGAACAGCAACTTGAGGCCCACGGGCGAGCGCAGCGGCATGCGAGGCTCCCGCTGGCAGACCGTGCTTGCCGTCCTGGCGGCCTGCGGCCTGACCTTGGGCGTGCTGTTCCTGTCCCTGAGCATGGCCGTGACCAGTTACCACGCCACGCTCGACACAGCCAGGCAGAACGCGCGCTTCGTGTCCAGCCTGCTGGCCGGACAGGTGGGCATGATCCTGCTGGACACCGAAGGCGACCTGGAATCCATTGGCCGGCTGCTGACCCTGCTGCCGGACAGGCACGTTCAGGACCACCGCGACCAGTTGCATGAAATGCTGACCGACATCAGGCGGAAGCGCCCCTATGTGCGCCGCCTGCTGGTCACCGACCCCCAGGGTCGGCCCACCGATTGGACCAGTCAGAAGGAGCCCCCGGACGCTGGAGCTCTGGATTACATTCAGGCCCACCTGGCCGGATCGCCCGAGGTCTTTGTTGGCACGCCGCGCCAGCAATCCAGGCACGCCAGGGACTGGGGCTTCGGAATCAGCGTGGGCCTGCGCGGCAAGGACGGGAGGCTGACGCGCATCATGGCGGCGGAGATCAGCCTGGACCTCCTGCTCGAGACCTTTCTGGGCCAGGACATTCCGCCCGGCGTCGGCTTCATGGTCACGGATCTGGCTGGCCGGATCTACATCTACGAACCGGGGCAGGCGCAATTTGTCGGGCGCTCCATCCCGGTGCTCAAAAGCTATGTGGAGGAGGAGGGGCAGGGCGGCACCCATGTCGGCCGCTCGCCCGTGGAGGACGAGGAGCTGGCGTCCGGCAGCACGCTGGTGAACCGCTATCCCCTGGTGGCCTATGCGGGCTATCCGCTGGACCAAGTCCTGGCCCCCTGGAAGCGGCACGCCCTGGTCTATGGCGGGGCCTCACTGGTCCTGCTGCTGGTGGTGTCGGCCTTAAGCGTGCTCCTGGTGCGCGGCCAGATGCGACTCAACCGGCAGGGGCGGCAGCTTGCCCTGGCCGCAGCCACGGACCTGCTCACCGGCGCCCTCAACCGCCGCGCCTTCATGGAGTCGGCCAACCGGGAATTCGCCCGCATGTGCCGCTATGGCGGGGAACTGTCCTGCGTGGTCATCGACCTGGACCACTTCAAGGCCGTCAACGACACCCACGGCCACGCCGCCGGGGATCTGGCCCTGACCGCCGCGGCGCGGCTCATTGCCTCGCGCCTGCGCCAGACCGACCTGTTCTGCCGTCATGGCGGCGAGGAATTCGCCCTGCTCCTGCCGGGCACGAGCCCGGCGCAGGCCGTGCTGCTGGCCGAAGCCCTGCGCCGGGAATTGGCGGAACTGAGTCTGGAGGTGGACGGCAAGCGATTTGGCATCACGGCCAGCTTCGGCGTGGCCGGGAACCTGCCGGACGATTCCTGTGTGGACACCGGCCTGAACCGTGCGGACAAGGCCCTGTACCGGGCCAAGGCCGAAGGCCGCAACCGGGTCTGCGAGGCCCCGGTCCGGCGGGACCAGGCGGAAACGAACACGCACGTCTTCTGAAAAGGCGTTCAGATCCGCGCATTCACATTTCGCCCCAGCCGGGCGAGGTGCCCGGCGAAATCCTCAGCCCAGGGTCAGCACCGTGAACTGGCTGGGCACCAGGGTCATGCCCGGCGCGTTGGGCAAGAGGCCCAGGGCGTTCTGGCCGGTCACGGAGGTCAGCCGCTGCGCGGGCGGTCCATCCACGAAGATGGTGAAGCAGCCGAGCAGGTACTCGGCCTCCCCGGCCTCCAGGTGGGAGACCACGCCAAGCAGCACGCCCGGCTGGTCGCCCACGCTGACCAGCCCCTCGGAGAGCTGGTTCAGGGCGGGCATGCAGTCGACGAGGATATTGTACGCCGCCGGGGCCGAGGTGACGGAAAAGGCCATGTCCGGATAGGGCACGGGCACGGGCACCACAACCGGAGTCAGGCAGACGTCCGGGAAGCCCAGGTCCATGCCGCAACCCATGTTCAGTTGAAACATAGCGACATCCTTTTGTTGTCCCGGGCCTAGCCCAGGTGCACTTCCTGTCCGTCCACCTTCACGAATTCCTCGGCCTGCACGTGGGTCACCCGGCCATGCAGCAGGGCCGTGTCGCGGGCAAGGGTGCGCACCATGCCCGCCTGGGTCTCGTCCATGTCCTCCACGTGGCGAAAGCTGTCGCCCAGGCGCTGGGTCCAGGTTCCGGCCTGGGTCTCGCGCTCCGCCGCCGTCTCGGTGAAGCGCTGGGTGACCAGCTCCAGCGCCTTGCCCAGGAAGGAGAAGGCGCTCGCCAGCCAGCGCACGCTGCCAGCCGCGAAGCTCATGCTGCCCGCAGAGGCCGAAAACTCCGCCGGAGTGGACAGGCTGATGCCTTGCGCGGCCTCGATATGCACGCCGCCAGCCGGAGCGCACAGGCGCGCGCCGCTGTGCAGGTCGAGCATGGCCGGGCTGCCCGCCTGGCCGCGCTCCAGCACGGCCAGGATGAAGGCCGTGGACCGCGAAGCAGCGGGCAGGGCCACCAGGGCCAGATCGCCCTGCTCCGGCCGCAGCAGGCAGCTCGCGGCCCGCTGGCAGGAAAGCGCGCCCAGGGGCGTGTCGGCCACGGCGAAATCCTCGCCCGCGGCCAGCAGGCGGCAGGGGACCAGCTGCATGGCGCCGGGGCACGCCCCGTCGGCCCTGGCCTCTTCCCGCTTGATCTCGATGACTCTGCCCATATGTCCTCCTTGCGCCGCTTGCTGCGTGCGCGTCGTCAGCTATTCAGGGGCGCGGAAGCTCTCCGCCGCGGCCATGTCCGCGTCCGGCCCGCGCAGGTACAATTTGTTCGCGCCCTCAAAGCGCGCGTCCTTGTCCACAACCCCATGCATGCAGGCCAGGAACAGGTTGGCCCGGCTGAAGTCCGAGCCCGTCAGGTCGGCATGGCTCATGTCGCAGTTGTAGCAATCGCTGTCCATGAACGCGGCCTGCAGCACCTTGGTCTTCTCGAAGCGCGCGCCCTGGAACCTGGCCTTGCGGAAGTCCGAACGCGAGAGGTCGGCCTCGCCGAAGTAGGACAGGGCGTAGTCGCCCTCCTGGCCGCTGGCCATGTCCAGCTTTGCCCCGGCGAACATGCATTTCTGGGCGATGATGCGCGTGAGTTTCGCGCCCGTGAGCACGGCCCCCTGGAACACGCAGGTGGACACGTCGGCCCCGGTGAAGTCGGCCCCGGGCAGCTCGGCCCCGGAGAAGTTCACCGAGCGCAGCTTCTGGCCGGAGAAGTCGTGCCCGGCCAGCTTTGCCGCAGAGAGATTCACGTGGTCGAACTCCGCCCCGCGCAAAAGGCAGCCCTCCAGCTTGGCCTTGCGGAAGGTCACGCGCTCCAGGCGCGCGCCGGAAAAATCCGCGCCGCGGCACTCGGCCTCCATGCACACGGACTTGAGGAACTCCGCGCCGCGGAACAACGTCCCGGAAAGGTCCGTCTTGTCCAGAAAGGTCCAGTGGATGCGCGCGGCCTCGAAGTCCGCACCGGCCAGGCTGGAGCCCGAGAAATGGCAGCGCAGGATGTGCGCGTCCCTGAACGAGGCCCCGGAAAAGTCCATGCGCCGCAACAGCATGTCCGTGAACGAGCAGCCCCGGAAGGACGCGGCCTTGAAGCTGCAATCGCGGAAGCCGGTCTTGGAGAGCTTGAGCCCCTCGAAGTTGGCGCGGTCGAGGCTACAGCCGTGAAAGCGGCCCAGGTTCAGGTCCAGGCCCGAGAGGTCGAGGCCGGTCAGGTCGGCGTTCTTCACGGTGCGGTTGTCCCGCAGTGCCTCCAGGACCTCCTGGCGGGTCATATGAAGCAGTTCCGGGCTCATTTGATAAGGCCCTCCAAGCGCATGGCTTCCTCGTGCCCGTCGATGAGGCTGCGCTTCAGGTTCGCGCCCTCCATGCGGGTCTGGCCGAACACGGCCCGGAAGAAGTCCACGGCGTAGCAGTTCGCCCCGCGCAGGTCGGCCTGCACCAGCCGCGTCTTGCGCAGCGAGGCCATGAACAGGTCCGCGAAGTGCAGCACAGCCGCTTCCAGGTCGCTCTTGGGGAAGCGGCAACGCCGGAGCTTCACCTTGGCCAGGTTGGTGTTTACGAGCGAGCAGGAGTCGAAGATGGTCCGCTCCAGCTCCGAACCCTGGAAGTCCGCGCCGGTCAGGTCGGCCTTCTTGCAATAGCCCTGCTTCCAGGTCACGCCGCGCAGGTTCAGGCCGGGAAAGGCCGAGTCGTGCGAGATGCGGAACTTGAACAGCTCCGAGTTGGCGAAGCTGGCCTGTTCGCCAGCGCAGGTGTGCAGGAGCAGGGCATCCGTGCTGATCCCCCGGAAACTGGCCTTGCTCAGCCCCACTTTCTTGAACACGCACTTCTCGAAACGCGCTCCGTCTGCGCAAAGGCCGGTGGCGTCGCCCTCGGAAAAGATGCTCAGACGATAGCCGCCCTGGTCCAGGCGCAGCCCCTCCATGCAGGACTGCTGCACGATGAGCTGGCCGAACCCGCTCCCGGTCAGGTCGGTCCCCTTCAGGCTGGACTTCTGGATCACGGTCATCTCGCCTGTGGCCCGGCGCAGGCTGGCCTTGTCCAGAACGCACTCCTTGAACACCGCGCGGTCCAGCACCACTCCGGTCAAGTCCGCGCCGCTGAAGTCGCAACCCTTCACAATGGCCTGCTCAAAGCGCGCGCCCGCGAGATTCGCTCCCTTGAACAGGCACTTGCTGATGCGCGTCTTGGTCAAGTCCAGGCCAGAGAGATCCTGTCCGGAGAAGTCCAAGTCCTTGATGGTGGCTCCGCGCATGTCGCCCTGGCCCTTGGCCGCGGCCAGCACCAGCTCCGGCGGCTGGGGCTTGAGCTTGGCCGGGTCGAGCCCGGCTTTGGCGAAGCTTTGCGCCATCTCCGGCGTGGGCTCAAAGGCGCGCAGGCGTCCCAGCTGCTCGGCCTTCTGGGCGTCGAGCTTCGGCCCGGTGGCGCGCAGCTTGGCCGCCAGCTCATTGATCTTGGCCTCGGCCTCGGGCGGCAGGGAATCCATGTTCCGCATCCTGTCGCGGATGCCTTCGGCCTTGTCCGCAGCAATGTTCATCTGCTCGGTCATGCTTGTGGGACCGGCCGGGGGCGGCGGGTCCGGGGCGATGAAGCCCTCCTTGGCCATGCGCGCCTTGGCCGCCTCGGCCCGCTGGTTCAGTTCGGCCAGGCGCGGGCCAAAGCTGGCCTCCTTGGCGGCCTTGACGTCGGCCACCCCGCCCTTGATGAGATCAGCGATGGACGCTGCGGAGAGAATATCTTGCAGCTTCTTTGCCCCGGGCTTTTTGGGCAGGCCGGGAGCGTCGAAGAGCAGGCTGTGCTCCTGGGCCTTGTCCGGCGGCAGATGCTCCACAATGGCCTGACGCACGTCCTGACCCTTCCTGTGCGCGGCGAAGACGTCCTTCGCCTCCGGCAGGCGGGCGAAGCGGCAGTCCGGCAGGGCGGCCTCGAACTCTTTTTGCAGCGCTGCCCAGGGTCCGGCCTCGGGCAGCAGCACCACGGCCAGCGCGCCGTTTTTCAGCGCCCCTGCCGCCGCTTTGGGCAGCGGCCCAGCGGGCTGGGCGCACACGGCCACATGGGCGAAATCCCCGGCCTCCTGCTCGATGAAGGCGGCGGAAAGCTCATCCGGGACCAGGGCCACGACGCCCTGCTCGCTCGCGGCCTCCAGAAACAAGGGCTCGTCGCGCGAGCCAAGCACAAGCTGGTCCGAGGCCGCGTCGTCCAGCGCGCCGGTGCGCACCAGCAGGCGATCCAGCTTTGGTCCGCTGAAGCCGGGCAGCACCAGCCCGGCGGGGATGGTGAAGGTGTCCTGGCCGGGCTTTGGCTCAAGTCCCCAGTCAGCGGCGCGCTCCTGGCGCGCTTCCGGGTTCCAGGCCAGCCAGCGCCGCTTCACCGTGCCCCGCTCCAGGCCAAGGGCGGAGAGGGCGCGCAGACGCTCCTGGTCGATATCGAGCCCAATGCGCCAGGACACAAGCAGCGGGAAGCCCGTGGCGTGAAAAGGCGGCTCCTGCGGCCCTTCCAGCAGCTTCTCCAGGTCGCCCAGGCCTTTCTGGTCGGCCATGTAGGTCAGCTGCGGGCGTTTGAGGATCTCCCTGGCCCTGTCCAGGAACGCCGCCTTGCGTTGCTCCATGGCCTCAGCCCTCTGGAGCATGGCGTTCAGCTTGCCCTCCATCGCATCGGCCAGGCCGCGGGCGCGGGGAATGGCGTTCAGGTTGACGGGCGCCATGTGCCCGAAGCGTTCGTGCAACCCCTTGGCCGTGCCCTCCACGGCATCAACGCTGGAGCGGATTCTGGCCAGGGCGGCGTTGAGGGTCCGGGCCACGTCAGCCGGCTGCATGACCATGGCCGGGGCCTGCCCCTGCCGCCGCGCCAGGCCTTCCTTCAGATCCTTGGGCAGGTTCAGCGCCTTCCTGGCCCCGGCCGCCATCTTGCGCTGGAACTCCAGCTGCATGGCCGGGTCAAAGGGCACGGAGAGGTCGGCCTTCCTGAGCTGGATGTCGCGGTAGTGCTCGATGGGCTTTGGCTCCGAGGCGTTGGCCTCGTCGGCCACGAAGAGCCGCCCCAGGTCCGAATACTCGTCGTCCGAACAGGCCACCATGCCGCGCCACAGGATGACGCCGCGCAATATTTCCGGGAACAGCCAGAGGGTCTCGGGCTTGAGCCCCACCTCGTCGAAACTGGCCTTGGACAGGTCCTCGGGCTCCTTCTTGTCGCGCCGGGTGACAAAGGCGCGCACACGGTACCGCGGCAGGTGCGAGGAGATGCGCGGCAGGTCCTTGTGCATGCCCTCCACCTCGATGACCTCGCCGCCCTCGAAGTGGCCGGGCAGATACTGGTCCTCCGGGGCCATGCAGAAGAACTCGTAGTTCATGTCGTCGGGCAGGGCGGGCCAGCGGGTCTTGACCCAGGCGTCGTCGTAGGTGCCGTTCTTCTTCGCGCGCATGGGCCACAGCAAGTCCACCGGGCCGAAGCTGGCCGGAGCCGGGCGGTCCGTGGGCGCGCCGATGAACATGTCCCCCTCCACGTTGGGCAGGGGAACGACCTGCGTCCCATCGGGCCGGGTCACGGCCTCGATGCCCTTGCCGAGTGGATTGTCCTTGAACTCCGGTCCGCCAAAGGCGTGCTTCCAGTCCAGCGGCATGGCCACAAAGGGCTTGGCCTGGCTGAGGCGCAAAACGCCATCATTGCCGCGCACCCATTCGCGGTCGCCAAAGACGTTCAGGGCCTTGTCAACGGGTCCGCAACGCAGACGCACCTTCAGGGCCGCTGTGGGCTTGCCGCCGGGCGCGCAGGCGTGGCCCGCAAGGAGCACCTCGGCGTGGGGCTTGGGCCAGCCCTGGTCCAGCACCATCTCCGGCCCCATGAGCGCCACCAGCTCCTTCCACAGCTCCTGCTCGGTGTGCAGCTCGTCCGGCGCGGTGAGGTCGAAATAGAGCATCACCCCGAGGCTGAGGTAGTGCTTGCCCGCTATCTCAACCGGACGGTTGAACAGGGCGTGCCGCCGCTCCTTGAAGATCTTCACGCTAGATCGTCTCCTTGAGGGCCACCAGTTCCGTTATGCTTGCCGAGGTGCGCAGCTCTTCTCCCATGGCTGCGGTGTGTTCTCCCACCATCGCCGTCTCTTCGCCGCAGGCTCTGATCAGCGCCAGCTCGGCCTCGCTCGACTCGCCAACGGTCCTCTCCATCACCCCAGCCAGCGAGTTGGTCGCCCCAGCGAGACAGTTCACTTCCGCCATCATTTCATCCACGCTGCCGTATATTTCGTTGGTGGCCGCGACAAGTTTCTTGCTGTCCGCGGTAAGCTTGGTGAGCACGCCTTCGCAATGCTCCTTGAAGCCCTCAAAGGTGTCCTTCTTGGGAATGAACTCCTCGTGCATCTCGTGAAAGGTCATCTTGGGGCCGAACCCGGCCTCGAACTTGAGCCCGGCCTCAAGCTCCATGAATTCGGCCAGGGCCATGTCCACCTTCAGGCCGATGTTCACATCCTCGGCATACCCAAGCACGCCGGTGAACTCGTTGCCGCCGACCATCTCGGTGCACAGGCCGCCCACGAACTCCTCGGTCTGGCCATCGATGATGTAGCGTTCGTCCCCGGCCACGTGGATGAACTCGTCGCCGTGCACGATGGTGCAGGTGTCGCCGCTTTCAAAGGTCAAGGTCTTCTCACTCTTAACCTTGATTCCCTCGGTGTTGTCGTGCATGCAGTCGCCCTGCGGATCCTCCACCTCTTTCTTGTTGTCGGGGTCGTTCTCGTAGCCCACGCGGATGAAGGAGCCCGCCGTGGGCGTGTGCAGCAGGATGCGCTGGCTGCCCTCCTGGTCCTCCATGTGGATGACGTTGCCCCCGCCGCTCTTGAGGCGCACCATGGTCTGGTTGCCGTCGTTCACCGGCCCCGGCGTCTCCGGGTTGGGCACCGCCCCGGCGATGACCGGTCGGTCCGGGTCGCCGTCGATGAACGAGAGCAGCACCTCGGTGCCCTTGTGCAGGGGCGCGTGCATGCCCATGTCCGCCCCGGCGTAGGGCTGCATCATGCGCACAAAGGCCGAGGCCTTGCCGCCGCCGCGGCCCGAGAGGTCGAACGGCAGGATGACCTTGTAGCGGCCCTGGCTGTCCAGCTCGGCGTACTGGCCCGAGCCCGCCGCGTCGATCTTGGCCGAGATGGAGCCGTGGATGCGCGGCTTGTCCGTCTCGCGCACGGGCCGGAACTGCACGGTGCCCGGGATGCACTCGAAGTGGTTGCGATAAAAAAGATTGTCCTGATCCGACAGCCCGGTCACGCCAAGGCCGGACAACAGATAGCGCTCCTGGCTGCCCTCGTGGCTCATGCCCACGGTCAGGTAGCTCTGGTTGAAGTCGCTCCGGTAGTGGCGGTCCAGGCTGAAGGTGTAGCCCGGGCGTATGGCCGGGGCGTTGGACAGGCCGTGGAACACCTGCTCCCGGCACTTCCACTCGTCGGCCCGCACCTGGGCCAGGCGGTTGCCCTCGTCCAGGTTCTTGAAATGCTCGCCGTAGAGGTAGATCTCCCCCCGGCCCTTGTCCGCCACCATGGCCCGGCCCGTCAGATCCAGGCTCGGCTTCTCGTAGTTGTAGTCCTTGACCAGCAGAGACTTGGGCATGGGCGTGCGCTTGAGCGTGAAGCCCTTGACCACCTCGTCGGCCAGGGTGGCGTCCAACCCGGTGGGCGGGGCGTAGTGGAAGGTCTCGTGCCCGGGCATGGGCGTGTGGGCGATGCGGGTGTCCGAGGCGAGCATCTTCTCGCCGCCCTCGCCCTGCTCGAACCAGTAGTACACGCCGTCGCGCTCCAGCCAGCGCGACAAAAACCCGAAGTGCGACTCCGAATATTGGCAGAGGTAGTCCCAGACCGGGTACTGGCCCTGGAGCCTGAACTGGAAATCCAGCCCCGGAGAGAGCCCGCCGTCGGACAGCACGTCCGTGAGGAACTGGTCCAGCTTCTTGTTCAGAAAGACCTGGTTGTGGTGGGTGAGCGTGAGCCACCAGAGCTTGGGACGCAGCACCGCGCGGTAGAAGACCCAGGCGTCGGCCTTGTGCAGCTGCTCGAAGGAGGCCAGGATGCCGTGGTAGGGTAGGTCGCCGTTCTTGCTTTTGATGGTGAACACGGCCGGGCTCTGCAGGATGGCCTCCAGGTCCAGGTCGGCCTTTTCCGAGACCAGCAGGATCTCGAAGCTGTAGAGCTGCGACAGGCCTTCCTCGCCGTGGAAGCGCGCCACCGCGAAGGTGTTCTTGTCCACGGCCTGGCTCTGGAACTGAAACAGGTACTCGGATAGCTGTGGCATGGCGTCCTCCTTAAGCAATGGCTCAAAAACGTCCACCGCCCCCGGCCCGTGCGCGCCAATTCAACGCATCCGCGCAGGGCTTCACCGCGGTCGAAGGATAGTCACCGTAAAGCCGGTCGGTCCCCTTTCCAGGCGCAGCTGGTCCTTGCCCTCCAGGGCGGGGTCGGAACAATGGAAAACCAGGCGCAGAAACGAGTCGTGCGAATCGATTACCACACGGTTGATGAAATGTCCCCGCAAGGTGTTCAGCCGGGGCGAGGAATTGCGCCATTGCCCGCGCATGTCCACCACAAAGCGCGCCGGGCCGCGCAGGAAATAGGTTCTGCCCTCGCCCGGCGGCAGATCCGTGGCGAACACCGCCTTGAACTCCGTGGCGGTCTCGGTGAAGCGGTGGGACAAGAGCCGCAGCGGTCCCTCGCCCTGCTCCGGCCCGGAGTCCTGTTCAGGATCGGCCAAGGCTTCAAGCGACTTGCCCCTGGCCTCAAGCGCCTTGCCCCCGGCCTCCAGCCGCTTGCCAGCCGCGTCCAGAAGCCAATGCTCGGCCTCCTGCTCGGCCTGCCGCACGCGGGCCACCACCCGGCGCACCTCCCGGGGTGCGGGCCGCTCCTCCCACAGGCTGGCCAGGCTGAGCACCCCGCGCAACTGCACGGCCTCCGGTCCGGCGGCCAGGGCGAACAGCGCCACGGCGGCGGCCAGGAACCCGGCAAGCATGACCCAGGGGATGAGGCGGGTGTGCAGCCTGCTCATTGTTCACCTCCGGCGGAAGCCGCGTCCATGCCCAGGCCGCGCCCGCAGGCGGCCACGGACTGCGGCAACAGCAGCGGGGGATAGTCGCTCAGCTCCAGCACGGGCTTGGCCCCGGTGATGGCGTAGTTCACCTGGATGTGCGTGACGCCCAGGCCCTCCAGGGTGCTCTGCCTGTCCGGGAAGTCCCGGGGCACGTATATCTCGCTGCCGTCCCGAAAGTCGCGCAAGAAGTCGCGGAAGCCCCAGGGTCCGGCCCAGGTCTTCTTCAAGGTGGCTTCGCGGAACACGATCTCCATGGACACTTCGCCGCAGGTCGCGGGCTCCCAGGTGAAATCCTGGGCATCGCGATAGTTGAAGTTGTCCAGCTGCTGCACCTTGGCCGCGCACTGCATGCGCAGCGACACGGAATTCGGCTCGGAATTGGCCTCGGCGTTCACGTTGGTCGGCAAGGCCTCGATGCGCACCGTGTACTTGGGCTGCACCTGCTGCCGCCGCAACCCGCCCGCCTCAAGCAGGTCCAGAAAGTGGGGCTCGAAGGGGAAGGGCACGCCGAGCCAGTTGCCGCTGAACCAGCCGCGCACGTTGCGCCGCAGGAAGGGCTTGGCCGGGCCTTGGACAAAGGCGTTGACCAGGCCCTTCTGCCCGAACAGCGCCTCCCACAGCTCGGCTTCCGGCGTGTTGCGCACCTCGGCCAGCACCTGCGCCTGCCACAAGTCGTTCAGGCTGCAGGCGGACTCGTCGGTGGCCAGGATGACCAGGAAGGTCAGCGGGCCGCTGGCGACCTGCCAGATGGCCTCCTCCGGAGCCTGGCCGTCACCCAGAAGCAGGCGCAAGCGCTGCAGGGAAGCGACCGCGAGATCCACCGCCGTGGGCTGCCCGCCCTCGGCCCCGGCCGGAGCCTGGCCGGGCTTGTCCGGTGCCGGCGGCGGGCTGGGCGCGGCGGCCCCGGCGCTGCCGTAATGCTGCGTGGTGAAACGGAAGGCCGCCTCCTTGGAGGCCGTGATGGGCTGGAACGCGCCAAGCTGCTTCATGTAGTCGTCAAAGGTGGCCGTGGCCTGGACGATCTTGTCGATGCGCCCCAGAACATGATCGTCAAAGGCGCCCAGAACCTTGATCACGCCTGTCTTTACCTCGCCCTCGACCTTGGCCTCCAGGGTGGCGCTCTTCTGCTTGGAGCGCTGGTACTCCAGCAGGGCGGCGAAGCGTTCAGGGATGTGTCCCCAGACCGGAGGCGGGCCAAGCTTCTCCACGGCGTCCAGTTCCTTGTGCATGCGCTCAAGGAGCTTGAAATAAGGGTTGTCCAGGGTGGACATGG
Organism: Desulfovibrio sp.; assembly: GCA_050251495.1. Lineage (GTDB taxonomy): Bacteria > Desulfobacterota > Desulfovibrionia > Desulfovibrionales > Desulfovibrionaceae > Humidesulfovibrio. The sequence goes on from JBFWMQ010000002.1 coordinate 45,020, forward strand.
AGGCCGCGGCGCTCAGCCAATCCTCGCGCACGGCCAGTTTCTCCTGGCCCATCTGGAAGTCCGTGGCGAAGATCTTCCACTCCTCGTAGAAGCGCTGCTGGTACCAGAGCCAGAAGGTCGCGGCCCGGGCCTGGAAGTGCTCGCGGTTGGCCATGACCTCCTCCAGCCCGGCCAGCAGCTTGTCGATCTCGGCCTTGCCCTTGGCCGTAAAGGCGGGACTGATGCGCGGGCCGTGCGGCTCCTGCCCGAGGCCCGGCCAGAAGTCATCCAGGGTCACCCACGGCAGTTCCGGGCGGGCGTCGGCCCACTGGGTGAGCCAATGCAGGTTCGCGCCCTCGAACTCGACGAGCCGCGCGGCCCAGGACTGCAACTCCCGCCGCTCGCGCTCCAGAAGCCGGGTGTCCTCCTCCCAGGCGGCGTAGGAGCGGTACATGTCCGGAACAAAGGCCGCCACCTCGGGCAGGCGTCCGCCAAAGGCCAGGGCCAGGCCGTCCACCGGGTCCCTGCCGTCCAGCTTGGCGGCGGTCTTCCGCTCGCGGGCGTTCAGCACGTCGATGCGCCAGATCAGGTACTCCAGGGACTTGGCCATGTAGCCTTCCCGGCCTTGCTGGCTCAGGGCCGCCAGGTGGCCGTTCATGGTCCTGTCCATGGGATTGAGCGCGTAGTGCCGGAACCAGGCGCAGTAGTGCCGCTTGAGCTCGGCCAGGGCCTCGTCGCCCTGGTCAAAGCCCATGGAGGGCCAGAGACCGCCATGCAGGCCTTTCTCCATGTCCACGATCTTGTCGCGCAGGAGCCCCAGGTGCACAAGGTCGGCGTCCAGCCCGGCGCCAAGGCGCGGCGACGCCGGAAAGGCGGTGCGCACCGGCTCCATGGCTCCCCGGACCTTCACGAAGGCCAGCGAGGAAAGCCCGATGACCGCGAGCAGCGTGAGCATCCAGGCCAGCAGACCCAGGCTGCGGGTGGCCGTGCGCCAGGACAGGTACTCGTCGATATGCCGGAACAGCCCGCGTTCCCTGGGCAGGATGGTGGAGAAGAAATCGTGCAGAAACAGCCCGCGCCCGGTGTCCGGCAGCCGCCACTGCTTGTCCTTCAGGGATTCCAGGCTGCCGAGCACGCTGGAGCGCGTCATGCCGGACTGCCGCCCGCTGGAGATGAAGAAGCCCCGCAGGTAGGGCGTTTCCTGGTAGGGATTCTCGCTGAACGCGCCCTCGATGAAGGCCTGGATGAGCGGGATCAGACGCTCGAACTCGTCGGGGAACAGCGCGGCCTTGCCGTCGCCCTGCCCCGCGTTGACGGCCAGAAGCAGGCGCATGTCCTTGAGGCGGCGCGACACGTGGGCCAAAGCGTTTCCCGCGAACTCCTCCGGGGCCAGGCGCTCGTCGGCGTTCAGCAGGCCCATGGCCTGGCCGCGCTCCTCCTTGGGCAGCAGGTCGCACAAGGCGGTCATGCCCAGCACCAGGTCGAGCTTGGTCAGCAGGACATAGACCGGGAACTTGGCGCCCAGGGTGCGCATGAGCTGATCCACGCGCAGACGGATGGAGCGGCCATACTCGGCCAGCTTGTCCGTGTCGCCGCCGAGCAGGCGGTCCACCGGAAGCGTCACCACCAGGCCGGAGAGCGGCTCGCGGCGGCGGTAGCGCGAGAGCAGCGACAAGAAGCGCTCCCATTCCTCGCGATCGGCCTCCTGGTCGAGGGGGATGGCGTACCGGCCGGTGGTGTCGAGCACCACGGCCTCCTCGAAGAACCACCAGTCGCAGTTGCGCGTGCCCGCGATGCCCTTGGCCGGACCGGCGTCCGTGAGGATGGTGGTGAGGCGCGCGTGGGACACGGACGTGGACTTGCCCGAGGCCGTTTCGCCGAAGATCATGAACCAGGGCAGGGTGTACAGCGGGTCGCCGCGGTGCTTGAGCTTGGAGGAGCGCAGGATGCGCACGGCGGCGGTCCAGCGGTCCTGCAGCTCTTGCAGCTTCTTGCGCTCCTGGGCCGGGGCGGCGTCCACGGACTTCTGGTCCTGGGCCACCACGCGCTTGATGAACGAGGCCTCGCGCCTGCGGTAGAAGTAGCGGCGCAAAAAGAGCGCCAGGACGACCAGGGCCAGGACCGAGGCCACCATGACCGCGGCGGTCCAGTCGGGCCAGCCCTCGTACCGCGCCAGCAGCACGGCCCCGAACGCGGCGGCGCCGGCCAGGGCCAGAAGAAGGAAGATCTTCAGCGCGGTGATGAGCAATCGGGCCATGAAGCCTGGCATCCTTCATCGGGGCGCCGGCCCCGAAGCGTTGGTTACGTGAAAGCGCTCAGCCAGTCCCGCACCCAGGCGGCGAGCAGCGAAGCGTAGGCCGCGTGCAGGTAGAGCGCGGTGAGCGCGGGCACCCCGAGCAGCACGGCGAGCGCGAGCGCCGCGCGCAGTCGCGATGGCGGCGGCGCGGGCTGCCGGGGGGCGTAGGCCTCCGGGAAAAGATGATCGCCAAGCGAGGGGCCGTGCACCATCAGGCGGTCCAGGCTCTCGCGGGTGATGGCGGCAAGCCGCTCGCGCCCGGTGTCGCCGAAGTAGCGGCCGGTGAAGCCCAGGGTCAGGCAGGCGGCGTAGATCTCCAGCACCTCGCGCAGGCTGGACCGGCGGCCGAAATCGTCGAGCAAGCCGCCCTGGCCGGGCAGGCCCGCCCCAGCGCCAAGGCCTTCCGAGGCCTGGTCGCACAGCGCGGCCAGCCGGACGTAGAACTCCTCGCCCGCGTTGGCGGTGCCGAAGCGCAGTCGCTGCAGGGAGTGCTTGAGCCACTCGTTCCGTCCGGGCCAGTCAGAGGACAGCACGGCCTCGTCGGCAAAGGCGCAGACCGCGAACAGGGCGTCCTGCACCTCCTCCGGCCGGTACTCCCGCGCGTCCGCCACGGCCTGGTCCAGCAGGCGGTCCATGTCGCCGCGCGCGGTCTCGAAGCTCACGTCGCGCATCTGGGGCTCGCGGGCCAGCAGCGCGGCAAAGGCCGCCGCCGGGAGGAATCTGTCCACCAGGGCCACGGGCTACCTCCCGATGACCGCGAGCTGCGCGTCCAGGTCCGCAGGGGCGTCGTCCCAGTAGATGGACAGGCTGCGGCCCAGGACCACGTCGGCCCACTGGGCGCTCTCCGTGCCGATGCGGAAGTAGAGCGCGCCCGGACGGCGGGGCAGCCCGGCGGGCGGCGTCTCGCTGAAACCCAGCGGGATGCCCGGCACGGCCCGCACCAGAAGCGAGGACATGCCGCCCGTGGCCGAGAGCTTGAGCAGCTTCTGGGCCGAGGCCCGCAGGTGCGCAAGCTCGCCCTGCTGCGAGGCCAGCACGAGCCAGAACTCGCCGCCCTCGCCCAGCACGGGCTGCGGAATCTCCACGGTCCAGTAGGGGTCCTTGTAGGCGAAGCGGGCGGCCCAGCGCGGCCCGGCGGAGATGCCCTCCAGCAGCCGGACGCAAACGTCGCGCGCGGTGCGGAAGCAGAAGCCCAGGTTCTCGTGGTCGTACTCCGGCAGCAGCTGGTCGCCCTGCCAGGTCTCGCCCAGGGCGCTCAGCTCAAGGGAGAACACGGAGAGCTCGGCCACCAGCTCGCGCAGGATGCCGTACGCGTCCCAGGGCGCGAGGCTGGGGCCGCGCAACGCGTGGTCCAGGCGCGCCGCGAAACGCGACAGGGAGCGCAGGGCCATGAGCAGCACCGCCAGCTCGCCCATGTCGCCGCCGCGACCGGAAAGATTCTTGTAGCCTTCCAACTGCCGGGCCTTGCCCAGCACCCGGTCGCGCAGCTCGGTGAACAGGGACAGCAGGCAGGGCGCGGCGCGCAGGGTCAGGCAGGCCGGGGCGAAGTCCGGGTCCAGGCGGAGCACGTCGCCCTCGCGCAGCACCCGCGCCACCGGCACCAGGGAAAGATCGCCCGCGCCCTGGACCTCGGGCTCGAACACGACGCGCAGCACGCTCTTCAAGCGGCGCACCTGGGCCGCCGGGCCATCGCCGTAGGTGTCGGGCAGGCTCTCGGGCTCGGCGGGCACCGCCCAGCGGGTGGGGGCCTCGGCCAGCATGTCCGGCGTCTCGGCCACGGTGACGTTGGGCTCGCCGGGCTTGATGCCGCGCAGGCCCACATAGACCTTCATGCCCTCGCCGGCCGGGATGCCCTCAAGGGGAATCCGGCGCGCGGCGCAGACCGAATTGCCGGGATACGTGGCCAGCAAGAGCCCGTGGCCATCGGGGAAAAGCACGGACAAGGAGGAGAACTCCAGACGGCCCGCGGCCAAGGCCCCGGCGTCCACCTCGGCCGAATCCGCACCCCAGAACCAGGGCCGCACGGCGGCCAGCAGCCCCTCAAGGGCTTCGGCCAGGCGCTGGTCCGTGAGCTGAAAATGCTGGGGCTGCAGGAACAACCCATGATGCCAATAGACGGAACCGTCGGCCACTAGTCGCCTCCCATGCGCTGGATGGAGTTTGGCCCGAAGAGCAGAAACATGTCCAGGGTGCCAGGGCTGTAGACATCGGACTTCCAGAACAGCATCCCTTCCTGGTCCACCTTGAGGGGAAACTGCCAGGTCCGGGTGACCAGCCCAGGCTGGAGGTCGTAGTAGCCCGCCACAATGCCCACGAACTGCGCCCCCTCGGCGCGGTCCATGCTCAGCGTGGCCTTGCTGCCCGGACTGACGAAGCGGCGCTCGAAATGCACCACGGACTTGTCGAAGCGGTCGCAGGCCAAGAGCTTGCGGATGCCGCCCTCGTTTGCGGCCAGTTCCTCGAAGGCGGCGGTGTCGCCGAGCTGGAAGATGCACAACAGCAGGTTGTGCGAAAAGCCCTCGTAGGTGTTCAGCTCCGGATCGGCGGTGTACTCAAGGGTCAGGGCGCGGGGCGCGTAGGTCCACTTCATGGCCTGCGGGCTCTCGGCCTTCTGCGGCACCTCGTAGGGCTTGGGCGGAGGCGGCTTGGAGCCGCCGCAGGCGGCCAGCAGCAGGCAGCACAGCACGGCGGAAAGCAGCCGCGAAAAGCCGCCCCGCGCAGAGGCCCCGCCCCGTGCTCCAGACCCGCAACAACATCTCATCCGCATATAACCTTTGCCATTCTTTCAACTACCCTATGTGAATGAAACAGTAAAGACGCTGGCCTCGTCGTCGTCCGGGAAGGCCCCGAAAACCAGTCCCTCCGGCGTGCCGTTCAGGCGCACGTAATAGGATTCCGCAACCGAGAGCTCGTTCTTGACGCCCCAGGCCTCGTACTCCGTCCCGCCCAGGGCGAGCTTCATGCCGCGCACCGGATAGTGCAGGGTCGAGGTCTGCGGGATGGTCCCTGCGGGGCCGACGCCGTGGGCGTCGGGCACGGCTCCGCTCGCGCCGAGCATGGCCCCGCGCCAGGGGTCGCGGCCCGGCCCCAGCTCCAGCCAGAAGCCCAATCCCGGCAGGGGGTGCACGTTCAGGCGGTACTCCTGCGGCTCCTGCTGTCGGCGGGCGTTGACCTTGGCCACGGCCTTGACCCCGAGGCCCGAGGCGACGACCTCGGCGCCCTTGAGCGGGGTGGGCAGCGCGGCCGGGTCCAGCTTGCCGCCGGAGGGCGAGAGCAGGATGGGGAAGCCGTGGCCGTGCGCGGCCTGCGCGGCCAGGGCCAGGCAGGACAGTCCCTGGAGCGTGGCCTTGTCCTGGAAGCGGGCGGCCTGGCCCACGATGACCCAGCAGCCGCAGCTGTCGCCAGCCAGCTCCGGGCTGGCGCCGCTCCAGGCCATGTTCGGCAGGTCATCCACCCAGAAGTGTCCGCTGGGCTCCAGGCCGTAGCGGGCCATCTCCTGGAACAGGAGCTTGGCCAGGCCCTCGTCCTTGTCGAGCATGGTGAGAAAGACTGTCTTCTTCATGCGTGCGCCCCCCTAGGCGAAGGTCATGGTGAAGCCGCCGTCCTCGCCCACATCCAGGGCGACGGACGAGGGCATCCCGGCCCCGGACATGTGCGCCAGGATCTCCTGGGACATGCGCGGCAGGATGGTCCCGTTGAGGATGTACTCGATGTTGCGCGCCCCGGTCTCCACCTCGGTGCAGCGCGCCGCGATGGTCTCGGGCACCTTGTCCGTCCAGGCGAGCAGCATCTTGTTGTTGGCCATCAGCCGCCGCTTCAGGCTCTCCAGCTTGAGCACGCTGATGCGCCCCAGGGCCTCGGCGGAGAGGCTCTTGTAGGGCACGATGGTCATGCGGGCGAGCAGCGCTGGCTTGAAGTGCTCGGACAGAATCGGCCGCACCGCGCCGAGCAGGGTCTCCAGGTCCACGTCGCCCCCGTCCTTGGTCATCTCCTGGATCACGTCCGAGGCCAGGTTGGAGGTCAGCATGATCACCGTGTTGCGGAAGCTGATCTCCTTGCCCTCGCCATCGGCCAGCATGCCCTTGTCGAACACCTGGTAGAACAGGTTCAAGACGTCCAGGTGGGCCTTCTCCACCTCGTCCAGAAGGACGACGGAGTACGGGCGCTGGCGCACGGCCTCGGTGAGCATGCCGCCCTCGCCATAGCCCACGTAGCCCGGAGGCGAGCCGATGAGCCTTGAGACGGTGTGCTTTTCCTGGAATTCGCTCATGTTGATGGTCACGACGCTCTTCTCGTCGCCAAAGAGCATGTCGGCCAGCGTCAGGCCGGTCTCGGTCTTGCCCACGCCCGAAGGCCCCACCAGCAGGAACACGCCCACGGGCTGCTCCGGGGCGCGCAGGCCGGCCTTGCTGGCCTTGATGGCCTCGCTCACCGCGGCGATGGCCGCGTCCTGGCCCTTGATGCGCTCGGTGAGCCTGTGCTCCAGGTCCGCCACCAGGGCGGCCTGCTCGCGCGCCACCTTGCCGAGCGGGATGCCGGTCCAGTCGCTGACCACGCGGGCCACCACGTCCGGCGTCACCTCGATGGACACCAGCCCGTCGCCCCAGCGCACGGCCTCAAAGGCGGCCCGCGCCTCGGCCAGGGCCGTGACCAGCTCCGCCGGGGCCTCGGCGTCGTCCGGCAGGTCTTTCTTGGCCTCGGCCAGATTTGTGCGCGCCTCCACCAGGGCGTGGGCGGCCTCAAGCTCGCGGGTCCACCCGGCGCGGATGGCGTCCGCCTGCGCGGCGGCCTCGGCGATGACCCCGGCCAGCTCGGTGATGCGCACCTCGTCCACCGGCGCGCCGTTGGCCTGGTCGCGCAACAGCGCCTTGCGTTCGCGCTGTGCCGCCTGCCCGGCGCGCTCCTTGTCCTCCAGCTCGCCCGGCTTGGAGGACAGGCTGACCTTGACGCGCGCGCAGGCCGTGTCCAGCAGGTCGATGGCCTTGTCCGGCAGGAAGCGGCCCGTGATGTAGCGGTGCGAGTATTCCGCCGCAGCGGCGATGGCGTCGTCGCGGATGATGACGCGGTGGGCCTTCTCGTAGGAGTCGCGCACGCCGCGCAGGATGAGCGCCGCCGTCTGCGGGCTGGGCTCGTCCAGCTTCACGAGTTGGAAGCGCCTCGCCAGCGCCGGGTCCTTTTCAAAGTATTTCTTGTACTCCTTCCAGGTGGTGGCCGCGCAGGTCTTGATCTCGCCGCGCGCCAGGGCGGGCTTGAGCAAATTGGCCGCGTCCGAGCCGCCAGCCGAGCCGCCCGCGCCCACCAGGGTGTGCGCCTCGTCGATGAACAGCACGATGGGCTTTTCCGAGGACTTGATCTCGTCCAGCACGCCCTTGAGCCGGCGCTCGAACTCGCCCTTCATGCCCGCCCCGGCCTCCAGCAGGCCCATGTCCAGGCCGAGCAGCGTGACCCCCTTCAAGATCTCGGGCACGTCGTCCTGGGTAATGCGCAGGGCCAGGCCCTCGATGACCGCGGTCTTGCCCACGCCGGGCTCGCCCACCAGGATGGGGTTGTTCTTGCGGCGGCGCGCCAGGATGTCCACGATCTGGCGTATCTCGGCATCGCGGCCGAACACCGCGTCGATCTTGCCGCCCGCCGCCTTGGCGGTGAAGTCCTCGCAGAACTTGGCGATGAAGCTCTCGCCGCCGGGGCCGGGCGCGCCGGCAGCGCCGGAGCCGCCGCCCGCGCCTTCGGAAATTCCGCCCTCGCCGCCGGTCTCGGACGAGGCGCGCACAAGCTCCCAGAAGGTCTTCTGCAGATCCTCGCGGTTCACCTGGCCGAGCAGGTCGGAATAGCCGCCCTGGGCGTAGAAGCTGGGCTTGCGCAAAAAGGCCAGCAGCACGGAGCCGGAGCGGATGCGCGACAGGCCCAGGTCCACCGAGCTCACCAGCCAGGCCGCCTCCAGAAGCTCGATCAACAGCGGCGAGAACACCGGCCTGGAAGAGTTGCCCGCGCGGAAGTCCTCCATGGCGTCGTTGAGCGCCTTCTTGAGCCGCCCGGCGTCCACGCCGGAGCGCGCCAGGGCCAGCGAGGCGTCGCAGGTCTGGTCCTCCAGGCAGGAGAGCAGGAAATGCTCCACCGTGACCTCGTAATGGGTGCGGTTGACCGTCAGCCCGGCCGCTGTGTGCAAAGCCTGGGTGCAGAAGCCGTTGCACTTTTCCAGAAGCGCCTTCATGTCTACGCCGATCATTGCGCCACACTCCTTTGCAGATTTCGGTCATACTGCTGCCGCAGATTCGTGAACAACGCCCGCGGCTCCTCACCCTCCGCCCTGCCCAGCCACGCGTCGCAGCCGAGCTGCGACCAGGTCCCCGTGCCCAGGCGGGCGTCCTCGGCCTCAGCCGGGTCCAGGCGCAAGAGGACGTCGAACTCCAGCGGCTCGGTGCAGTAGAAGCGCACCAGCCGCACGATGGACATGTGCCAATCGCCCTGGGGAATGATCTTGTGGTAGGTCTCGGCATCCAGCGGGCCGACCTCCAGGCGGAACTTGCCCGTGTCGTCGCGCACCTCGCTGCCCAGCCAGGCCGAGGCCCCGAGCTGGGCCGTGTCCTGGCCCAGGATGCAGCGCTGGTCCTCCGGAATGGGCACGTTGCGCGAAACGCACTGCACCACCGTGACCGGCGCGCCGGCGCGGTCGGACAAGAGGCCCCGCAGCCCGGCGGCCGAGCGCGGGAACTGGGTCAGCAGCCCGGCGGAACGCAGCATCAGCCCGGGGGTGGAAAAGACGTTGCGCACCTCGGGGTCGCCAAGGCCCACAAGGCTGAACAGCCGCTCCATGGTGGCTGCGTCGCGCTCCTCCCAGGCCTTGAGGGACAGGCGGTGCCGCGTCCAGGCCAGAAAGAACAGGGTGAAAAACCCGTCGCCCACCACATCGAGAAAGTCGCGGCTGACCGAGCGGTCCTCGGACTGCTCGTCGAGCAATTCCTCGGTGTAGAAGGTGGGCAGCGGCGAGGACGGGCCGTACAGCCCGAGAAAGGTCGCGGTGAGGCGGAAGCGGTCCTGGTCCGGACCGGACTCGCCCTCGCGGGGGGGCAGGTCCTCCAGCTCGGTCAGGTCCGTGGCCGGAAAGCCGAGGGACAGAAGCGAACGCACGCGCAGCCGTTCGCGCAGGAAGCGTTCGGCCTGGGCCGTATCCGCGCCGCCGTGGGCCTGGCGCAGCAGCCGCACGGCCTGCACAAAGGAGAAGGCCCGCGGATTGCTCCGCAACTGCTCAAGCAGCGAGGGTCTGCGCTCCGCTGGCCGCTCGACCGCGACCGGAGCCTGCCCGTCTACAGCAGGGGCCTGTCGCCCAGCCTCTCGGGCCATACAAAGCGCTCCTTGCGCAGAACGTCTTCTGCGGTCAGCCGGGTGAAGGAATTGATGGCCGCGTAATTCCCCAGAAACACGTCCAGCACGGAGCCGAACAGGAACATGTCGCCCTCACCGGCAAAGCCCTGGCGGTCCAGGGTCAGCTTGATGTCCTGACCGCGCGCCACCCGGCCCCCCACAAAGCGCTCGGCGGCGCGGACGCTCAGGCCAGCGATGGCTTCCACGCGGCGCGTATTGGCCAGCACGGCCACGCGGTCGCGGGTCTCGGTGAAGATGTAGAGCTTGAGCATGGAGCGCAGGTTGTCCGCCGTGGCCATGGAGAGGTAGTTCAAATACAGGTGCGACAAGAGCCGCCAGAGCATGTTGTTGCCCAGCGGCGGCTGCACCGGCGCGGTGGGCGGGCGGATGCTGGTGAACTCGGCCAGCTCGGGCGAGGTCTCGGTGGGCAGGCGCACATCGCCCGCGCGCAGGGTCTCCGGCAGCGAGGCGTTGGTGCACAGGATCTCGATGGACAGCGTCTCCGGCTTGGGCAGCTCCCCGCTTCCGGGATAGGCCACGGAGAGGTGCAGCTCCGCCTTGCCGCCCAGGGGCGAGAGGCGGTGGTGCAGGGAATAGACCGGCGTGGCCTCCACCTGGGGGTTGAACATCTCAAAGGGCTGGTACTCCCGCTCCTCGACCGAGCCCTGCACGAAGCTGACGACCTTGTTCACCGTGAACACCTGATAGTGGTCCCGGTTCTGGCCCGAGGGCCGGATGGCGTACTCCGGCCGCTTGTGGTCCAGCAGGATGGGGTCGGCGTGGTAGGGGAAGAGGTTCAGCGCCGGGGTGACGAAGAGCTGGAAATGCTCGGCGCGCATGGCCGGCATGTCCTGCGGCAGCTTGTCGAACACGAACTCGACGGAGAAGGCTCCGCCCTGCCCGCGCGAGCGCCAGGCATCCAGGCCGGTGAGGTCGAAAAAGAGAAACTTCTCCGGCAGGATGAAGTACTCCTGCAACACCCGGTAACCGGGAAAGGACCGGGCCGGAAAGGGGATGAGCGCCTCGTCCTCGGTAAAGCCCACGGGGCGAAGGCTTGAGGGCCGCAGGCTCATGGGCGCGCCGCCCTCGCCCGGCACCAGGCGGATCTCCTTGAGCCGGGTGAACAAAAGCCAGTAGCGGCGCGTGGCCTCGGCGTAGTCGCCGCCCAGATGGAAGCGCAGGCTCTTGGCCCGGAAGGCCGAGAGCGGCAGGGCCTTGGCCAGGTTCAGCGAAAGCGTCAGCTTGCCGCCCTCCCCGCCCAGGGGCTCGTACGTGGCGCCGGTGAGGGCGAGGGGGTGCAGGTCCACGTCGTAGCTGGTGGTGAAGGTGCAGCGCGTGCCCTCGCTCTCCACCGAATCGATGGCCGTGCCGGCCTTGACCGTCACGGTTTCCATCAGGCTCTTCTTGGGCGTGAAGCGGATCAAGGTGGACGAGGGGATGGGCCGCAGATAGTGCGGAAAGATGAGCTGGATGAGCCCATGCACGATCTCCGGGAAGTCGTCGTCGAGCTTTTCGTAGACCAGGCCGGAGAGAAACGCCGTGCCTTCGAGGATGCGCTCCACGTCCGGGTCGGACGACGGGCCGGACAGAAGCGGCGCCACGGCGGGGTGGGCCTTGGCGAAGTCCGCGGCGAGATCCCGCAGGTGCGACAGCTCGCGCTGGTAGTACTTCTCGATCACGTGGAGGCTCTCCCGCTATTCCAGGACCATGATGCGGCCATCGGGGTTGAGGATGGTCTCGAAGACCACCGGGGTCTGCCGCCCCTCGCCTGCCAGTTGGGCCACCAGCTTGAAGGCCAGGGAAAAGGGCTTGTCCGCCTGCGGCTCAAAGCTCAGCTGCACGCCCGTGAGCCTGGGCTCGTACTTCTGGATGACCCGGGTGATGGCCTCCTCGATCTGGGCCACGGACTCCACGCCAAAGGAGCTGGCGATGGACGTGAAATCCGGCACGCCGAAATCCTGGGCGATGGGCGCGCTGCCCTGCCGGGTGTTCAGAATCTTGACCACATGGCCAAGCACCGACTGGATCGCCACAGCGGGATCGGAGACGCCGCGCAGGTCCGGATCAAGCTCCACGGCCCGCAGCCGCTCAAGCAGTCTCTTTTCACGCATCACAGCTTCCCGCTCGGCGCCCGGACACGCAACGGCGGCGCGCCGAAGTCCGGCGCGCCGCCATGTCCGGCTATTTCTTCCAGTCGTCAACGTATTCGATGTTGCCGTCGTTGTAGGTCCACGTAATCTTGGAGTAGGTGAAGGAGATGTCCTCCATGTCGTGGTACGGCTTGTTCTCCGGCAGGAAGGTCAGCGGCGTGTAGGCGTGCGTGCTGACGATGATCGCTTCCTCAAGCTTGATGGTGAAGTACTTCTCCTCGCGGCCATCGGCCGAGACGCGATAGTAGTCCAACGTCACGGAGCACTGCTCGCCGGTGCAGCAGGCCTTGAACAGCTTGGGGCTGGCCTGGTCCTTGTGCTTGGTGACGGTCAGCGGATGGTGGATGCGCTGTCCCGTGGGCAGCCCGGTATGGGTGTCCTTGGGAATCTCCACGGTATGGTCCGAGGCGTAGACCAGGACCTTGTCCTTCTTGTCGCCACCCTGGTTGCAGTCGCCCTTGATGTCGCCCTGGGTCTTGCCTTTCACAGCCATGTACGCGGTCAGAGCCATCGGACTCCCTCCTTGAGGCAAAGTGTTCGGTCTACAGGATTATTCCTTGTCCAACTTGCCGACGAGAGACAGGGTGAAGCTGGCGCCCATGTACTTGAAGTGCGGGCGCGCCTTGAGCGTCACCGAGTACCAGCCTGGATCGCCCGCCACGTCGTTGACCTCGATCTTGGCCAGGCGCAGGGGACGTTTGCTGCGGGTCGTGGGATCGGGATTGTCCATCTCGGTCACATACTGGCTGACCCACTTGTTCAGCTCGCTCTCAAGGTCCGTGCGCTCCTTCCAGGTGCCGATGTTCTCGCGCTGGATGACCTTGATGTAGTGGGCGAGCCTGTTCATGATCATCATGTAGGGCAGCTGGGTGGAGAGCTTGTAGTTGAGCTCGGCCTCCTTGCCTTCCGGGGTGTTGGCGAAGACCTTGTTCTTCTGGGCCGAGTTGGCCGAGAAGAAGGCCGCGTTGTCCGAGCCCTTGCGCATGGTGAGCGCGATGAAGCCCTCCTCGGCCAGCTCGTATTCCCGCCGCTCGCTGATGAGCACCTGGGTGGGAATCTTGGTCTGGGTCTGGCCCATGGCCTCGAACTGGTAGAGCGGCAGGTTCTCCACCGCGCCGCCGCCCTGCGGGCCGATGATGTTGGCGCACCAGCGGTATTTGGCGAAGCTGTCGGTAAGGCGCGAGGCAAAGGCGAAGGCCGTGTTGCCCCAGCAGAAGTCGTCGTTGTTCTCGGCCGTTTCCTGGAAGTTGAAGCTCTTGGCCGGAACGGTGTTCGCGCCGTAGGGCAGCCGGAGCAGGAACTTGGGCAGGGTCAGGCCCACGTAGCGCGCGTCCTCGGACTCGCGGAAGCTCCGCCACTTGGCGTACTGCGGCATCTCGAAGATGGAGTGCAGGTCCTTCAGGTTGGGCAGCTGCTCCCAGGAATCGATGCCGAAGAACTCCTTGCCCGCGGCGGCCACGAACGGCGCATGGGCCATGGTCGCGGCCGAGGCCACGTACTGCAGGAGCGAGATGTCCTGCGGGCCGGGACCGAAGTCGTAGTTGGCCACCATGGCCCCGATGGGCTGGCCGCCGAACTGGCCGTACTCGGCCGTGTAGATCTGCTTGTACAGGCCGCTTTTCACCACCTCCATGGAGTCCTCGAAGTCCGAGAGCAGGTCCTCCTTGGAGACGTTCATGAATTCGACCTTGATGTTCTGCCGGAAATCCGTGCGGTCCACCAGGAACTTGAGCGAGCGCCAGGAGGACTCCAGCTTCTGGAACTGGTCGTTGTGCATGATGGCGTTGACCTGGGCCGAGAGCTTGCGGTCTATCTCGGCCAGCATGTCGTCCACCTGCGCGCCCGAGACCTTGGCCTCGCCGCCGGTCTGCACGAGCTGCGTCAAGAACGCTTGCAGCCCGGCCTTGGTGGCGGCAAAGCCCTCGTCGGTGGGCTTGAGCTTGGAGGCCTCGACGATCTGGTCGAGGAGGCTCGCGCCTTCCCCGGTCTGGGCGGCCTGCCCGGCGGATGCCTGTACTTGTTCGTCAGCCATGTTTCATCTCCTCCTGCTAGCCCTTGATGCCCAGTTCCGCGAGCAGTTTCTCCCGCGCGCCCGGATCCTTGATCAGCTCCTGCACCTTCTTGCGGAACTCCGGCACGTTGGCCAGCGGCCCCTTGAGGGCCTTCAAGGCCTCGCGCAGGTCCATGAGCTTGGCCAGCTCGGGCACGTTGCGCACAATGGCGTCCGGGTCGAAGTCCTTGAGCGACTCGAACTTCATCTTCACGGCCAACTGGTCGTCCTCCTTGCCGGAGAGGGCGTTGGGCACGTTGAGCGAGAGCTCCAGCCCCTGCCCCTTGAGCACGTCGTTGAAGTTGTCCTTGTCGATGGACACGGGGTCGCGGTCCTCGACCATGCGGTCATCCGGCTTCAAGGTGAAGTCGCCGAGCACCATCATCTTGAGGGGCAGTTCGACCTCTTCCTTGGCGTCGCCAGTGGCCGGCCTGTACACGATGTTGACCCGTTCCTTGGGGGCAACCGAACCTTCCTGCGCCATGATGGTCCTCCTTCAGACCTGCAGATTATCCGCGGACCGGAGCACGGGGCTCCGGCTAACCTATCGCATCAACCAGCCAAATGCAGCGCTGCGGACGGCCTGATGCGGGCCGCGCAGGCTGCGTATTCCCTCGCCTTGGCCAGGCCGCCCTCGCCGCCCAGCCCGGCATAGGCCTCGCGCGTGGCGAGCAGCGCCTCCAGCGCCAGCTCCGGGTCCCAATCCTCAAGCCCCCTGCGCTCCACCTCGCCCACCACGGCCTCGGCCAGAGACACCGCCACGGGCCAGTGCCCGGCCCGGCCCAGCAGGGACATCTGGGCCAGCATCAGGCGCAACCGCACAGGGCCGCTGGCCGCGCGCCGCTCGGCCTGGCCGAGAACATCCAAAGCCCCGGCAACGTCCTGGTCGGAAAAACGCTTCTCCGCCTCGGCGCGGGCCTGCGCCAACTCATCGCCAGGGCCGACGCGCGCCCCGCCCGGGGCCGGGCGGGCATCGTCCAGCGCGGCCAGGGACGAGAGCCAAGCCCGGGTCTCGGCGTCGGCAAAGGGCGTGCCGTCGGAAAAGGTCAGCTGCTCCACCCCGGGCAGCCAGGCCAGAAAGGCGCGCATCTCCGCGCACACGGCGCCGTGCGCCGCGGCGTACTCCGCGCCCAGGCCTTCCAGGGCCTTGGCCGCGATGCGGTGCGGATCGAGCCAGAACAGCTCGGCGGTCACCTGCTCCTCGGCGGCCTGGGCGGCCTCCAGAAAGCGGCCCTGGGACAGCAGGGAGAGCAGGGCGTTTTTGAGCGCCTGTTCGGGGGGGGGAAGCATGGTCCTGCCGCCCTCGGCCGGGGGCGGCCCCTTGAGCCTGAGCCAGGCCCCCAGGCGCGTGGCCCGCCAGACCCACGGGTCGGCGGGATCCTCGCGACCGGCCAGGGCGGCGAAGCCCAGGGCCGCATCGGCCAGGGCGGCGCGCGCGGACCGGGCGTCCTGCGGGGCGGCAGGGGCCGCAACCTGCGGGGAGGCAACCCGCGAGGCGGAGGCCGCCGCGCCAGCTAGGGCCTGCGGGGCTTCCGGGGCGGCAGCCTCCGGGATCACCGGCAGACGCCGCAACACCGAGACAAGGTCGCTCATGGGCGGAAATTCGGGCAGCAGCTCGCCCAACGCCTTGTCCAGGGCCTGCACGTCAACCAGCAGCGCATGGTGCTTTTCGTCGGGCATGGGCTCGGGCTCGGGGGTGTTCTTGAGCCAAGCCAGGATTTTCTCCTGCCACCAGGCAAAGGCCGCCATGCGTCCGCGCAGGCGTTTCTTGGGCGGGAAGCAGTCCTCCCAGAAGGTGGTGGTCAGATCGCCCAGGATGCGCGCGCCCAGGCCCAGGCCGTCCAGCCCCCTGGTCTGGGTCAGCCCGACCGCGAGGTAGGCGGCGGCGGTGAGGTCCTTGGACAGCGTGGAGAGCACCTCTCCGGCCAGATCCACCACGCGGACCCAGTCCACCGCGCCGCCGGCGGTGACCGACGAAAGCTTGTCGATCTCGGCCTGGAGCTGCACGAACGCGGACTCGTAGTGCGAGTCCTGCCCTGCCGGCGAAGCGCCGGGGATGGGGGTGCGTCCGATGTCGTCCAGGTTCATTCTTTCTCCGTTGCGGAAAAAAGCCAGACACGCGGCACTTGGAGCCCGGACACGAAATACGGTCCAGGATACGCTGCTTTTCACATATCAAGTAACGCAAAAACATGCAGCAAGTAAACCGCCGCACCATCCGGGAGCGGCCCGCGATTCCCTCGTCGGCCGCGCCTGCCGGATTCTGGCGGCGGCAGCGCTGCCGGGAGAATTTCCCGGAAAACGCTTCACCACAAGCCCTACCTTCCTTCTGCCTTGAACCGTGTCAAAAGCCAAGAAGTTTCAGGCTGGCCAAGGGGATTTCGCCGCTGGCCCAGACTGTTGCGGCCAAGTCGCCCTTCCCGGTCCAACAGGGTTCTTCCCCGCCGCCCAGGCTCCTTTCCGTCCGGGCTCTTCCCCCCTTGCCTGGGGATGCCAAGAAAGTGAATGGCCGGGCTAACTGGACGAGTTTTCGCACCTTCGCAACTACCGCGCGAACAGGTCCGCGAAATAGCCTTCGAGCGGGATGAGCGAGCCAAGCAGAAGCACCACGGCGATGAGGATGTAGAGCACATACTGCTGGGTAAGCCCCTGCTGGAACTGATGGAACCAGGCGAACCAGCGCTCGGCCATGCGCCCCAGCGGAACAAGCGCCCGGTCGAGCACCACCTCGTCCACATGGCTCTGGGTCTTGGTCGGCAACGGAAACAGCCCCTCCACGCGGGGTTCCTGCACGTGCGGCCGGAGCACCCAGCCGAACATCACCACGATCATCTGGGCGAAGGAGGTGGCCGTGTACTGCATCCGACTGGTGGGCTGGGCGTAGCCGCAGTCCCAGGTGCCGGTGCGCGGCGCTGTCCTGCAGCGCCGCAAGAACACGAAGGACAAAAGGATGATGAGGGCAAGCAGCCCCGCCGAGAGCAGACTCAAGAGCGTGAACGGAACGAGGGTCTCCAGGCCTGGAAGCGCCTGCCCCGGCCCGGCCGCAACGGCCAGCAGCACCCGGTCGAGCAGCGGGGCCACGAGCATGGGCGCCAGGCCGATGCCCGCGCAGAGCAGCGCCAGCGCGGCCATTGGCCCGCGCATGGACCAGGGGGCCTCGTGGGCCTTGGTCGCGCCCGCGGTACGGGGCTCGCCCAGGAACGCGCCGCCATAGACCTTCACGAAGCAGGACACGGCCAGCGCGCCGATCATGGCCAGCACCGGCACGGCGAGCATGGCCGCGCCGCCCGCGTTCCCGGTCACGGTGACGGTCTTGAACAGGCCCAGGTACACGAGCAGTTCGCTCACGAACCCGTTGAGCGGCGGCAGGCCACAGATGGCCACCGCGCCGACGAGGAACAGGGACGCGGTCCAGGGCATGTTCCTGGAGAGCCCGCCCATCTGGTCCAGTTGCCGGGTGCGCGCGCCGTGATCCACCGAACCGGCGCAGAAGAACAGCAGGGACTTGAAGAAGCTGTGGTTCCACACGTGCAGCAGGCAGCCGGAGAGCCCAAGCACCAGCCATTCCGGCCGCGCGGCGGCCCGGCCAAGCATGGCCAGCCCCAGGCCCATGAGGATGATGCCGATGTTCTCCACGCTGTGGTAGGCGAGCAGGCGCTTCAGGTCGTGCTGGCCGATGGCGAAGACCACGCCCAGCAGGCCGCTCACAACGCCCAGGGTGAGCACCAGCCCGCCCCAGATTCCGGGCAGCTCTGGCAGGAGCAGGAAGAACCGCGCGAGGCCGTAGATGCCCATCTTGAGCACCACGCCGGAGAGCATGGCCGAGACATGGCTGGGCGCGTTGGCGTGCGCGCCGGGCAGCCAGAAGTGCAGCGGCATGATGCCCGCCTTGACCCCGAAGCCGACGAGCGCAAGCAAGAACAGGCCGCCCTGCGCGCCCGGCCCCAGGCCCCCCGCCGCAACGGGGACGAGCTCGAAGGAGCCCGTGGCCCCCTGCCACAGGGCGAACAGGGCGAACAGGGTCAGGGTTCCGGCATGCGTGCCCAGCAGGTAGATGAACCCGGCCCGGCGCGACTCCTCGCGCTGGTCCTCGGTGGTGACGAGCAAAAAGGCCGCAAGGGCCATGACCTCCCAGCCCAGCAGAAAGACCAGGGCGTGGCGCGCCACGACCAGAAGCGCCATGCCCGCCACCAGCAGCCCCCAAAAGAGTTGCAGCTTGCGGGCATTGCGCGAGTGCCGGTCCTGGGGCCAGTAGCCCAGGCCGTAGAGCGGGCCGAGCGCGCCCATGAGCAGCACCGGGACAAGGAAGAAGGCGCTCAACGCGTCCAGGGCCACGCGCCCCTGGCCCAGAACGCGCAGGGCGTCCGGCCAGGGGAAGGGCGCGAAGGGCACGCTCTCGGCTCCGAGCAGACAGCTCAAGACCCCGCCCAATCCAAGGACCGCCGCCAGACACATGACGCCCGCCGCGAGCCGCTGGCCCGCCAGGGAGGAGCGCGGCAGGGCGAGCGCGGGCAGTCCGCTTCCAGCGGCAAGGGCTATGGCGATGAGGACCAGCGTCAGGGACATGGGCTACTCTCTTGCCCCGTCCGGAACGGGGCTCGCTGGCGGCGCAAGGGCCGCCTCCGCGCGCGCAAGCAATTCCAGCAGTTCTTCGCGCGGGGCCTGCCGCCCCAGCGCCGCCCGGACCTCCTTGTCGCGCAGCACGAAGCCCAAGCGTGAGAGCAGATGCAAATGCGCGCGGATGGTCGGGGTGATGAGCAAAAACAGGGTGTGCACCGGCTGCCCGTCGATGGCCTGGAAATCAATGGGCCGCTTCAGGAAGCAGATGGTCACCGCGGGTTGCTCCAGGTGCAGGATGACCGGGTTGCGCACGTGCGGGATGGCGATGCCGCCGCCGATGCCCGTGGAGCCGAGCGCCTCCCGCGCGAGCAGCACCTGGTACAGGAACTCGCGGTCCACCTCTTCCGGCAGGGTCAGCACGTCGATGATGCCCCGAAGCACGGCGGCCTTGTCCTCGCCTTCCACCGCGTAGAGCACGTCTCCGGCCTCCAGCGCGTCCGCGAGGCTGGACTGGGCCGTCCTGGCTGGCCGCCCGTCTCCGAAGACGTCCCCGGAGATGTCCATCTGCCGGGAGATGGCCCACTCCAGAAGCTCGGAACGGTTGAAGCGGTACTCCTCGTTGATGCGGTAGGCCGGGAGCACCCCGGCCTTGACCCAGCGGTGGAGCACATCCTCGGAAACCTTGAGCAGGCTGGCGGCATCCTTCACTGACAACTTCATGCATGGCCCCCGGAAACAGGTTCACACACCACGTTCAATGCTTCCTGCTCGTGCGGCATGGCTGGCGGCACAAGCCCCATCCCGCGCATCTCCCCGTGCCTGCGCGGCTCAGCGCCCGCCCCCTGCGCGGTCCGTCACCCGGCCCAGCAACCGCAGCAGCCCGTCCAGGATGGTCAGCGGGTGCGGCGGACAGCCGGGAATGAACAGGTCCACGGGCACGACGCTCCCGGCCCCGTCGCAGGCCTGGGCATGGCCCTGGTACGGCCCGCCGGAAATGGCGCAGGCCCCCACGGCGATGACGATCTTGGGTTCCGGCACGGCCTCGTAGGTCTTCTCAAGGGCAAGGCGCATGTTCCGCGTCACCGGCCCGGTGATGAGCAGACCGTCGGCGTGGCGCGGCGCGGCCACGAACTGGATGCTGAAGCGCCCCAGGTCCCAGCCCACGGTGCCGAGCACGTTCACGTCGGCCTCGCAGGCGTTGCAGCCCCCGGCGCTCACCTGGCGCAGCTTGAGCGAGCGGCCAAAGAGGCGCAGCAGCCGCGGCTCCAGGGCCTCGGCCAGGCGCGCCTGGGCCTTGTCCAGGCCCACAAGGAGGTCTTGGCGACTGCGCGCGGCCAGCCGGTGCTCGGTGCTGAAGGCCAGAACCCCGGCCGGGCAGACGGCGGCGCACTGGCCGCAGAACAGGCAGCGCCCCAGGTCCATGCGCGGCCCGGACTCCAGGCTGATGGCCCCGGTGGGGCAGCACTCCTCGCAGGCGCGGCAGCCGTCCGGACACCTGCCGGAGGCGATGGCCGGCGCGCCGCGCAAACGGTCCGGCACCGGCGGCGGCGGGCCGTCGGGGTAGCGTATGGTGCGGTGGCCCTGCTGCAGGCGGGCCTGGATGATCTTCAACATGCCGCGTTCCCCTTGCGTGTGGCGGGTCTTCCCTGGCGCATCATAACCGCCCGGCTCACAGGTCGAACCCGCAGTAAGACAGGTTGAAGCTCTTGTTGCAGAGCGGAAAATCGGAAATCTGCTGGCCGCGCAGGGCGTAGGCCAGGCCGCTCCAGTTGCGGAACGAGGCGTCCACCACCTTGTAGCGGCAGAAACGCCCCTGGGCGTCGGTGATGGCCACATGGCAGACCTCGCCGCGCCAGCCCTCGTTCAGGGCAACCACGAAGCTCTCCGGGGCGAGGGGGCCAGGCGGGGTCAGCACCGCGCCCGTGGGCATGGCCATGAGCTGCTCCCGCACGAAGCGCAGGGACTGGTGGATTTCCAGCCAGCGCATGTAGGCCCGGGCGAACACGTCGCCGGACTCCACCACCGAGGCCGGGATGTGGGCGAAGCGGAACACCCCGCAGGGCTGGTCCTGGCGCACGTCGCGCTGCAGGCCGGAGGCCCGCGCCGCAGGACCCACGATGCCCAGGTCCATGGCCGCCTGCCGGGGAAGCGTTCCTGTGCCCTCGAAGCGGGCCATGACCGAGGGCGTGCTCCAGAGCAGGTTGACGGCCACATGGGCGTCCGTGCTCGCGGCCTCCAGCTGGCGCAGCAGGGCCTCGATGCGCGCGGCGTCCACGTCAAAGCCCACCCCGCCGGGCCGGATCATGCCGCGCCCGAAGCGGCTGCCGCAGAGCATGGCCGTCATGTTCAAAATATCGCCCCGGATGCGGCCGCAATAGCTGGCCGTGGGCAGAAAGCCCACGTCGCCCGCCAGCGCGCCCAGGTCGCCCACGTGGTTGGCCAGGCGCTCCAGCTCCAGGGCGATGCCCCGCAGGGTCTGCGAGCGGGCCGTCTTCTGGCAGCGGCTCAGGGACTCCAGCACCTGGCAGTAGGAGGTCGCATGCGCGATGGTCGTGTCTCCGGCCAGGGTCTCCGCGTAGTGGAGGGAGCGCTTGTGCGGGCCGCCCGGCATGGCCTCCTCCACGCCCCGGTGCTGGTAGCCCAGCGCGATCTCCAGGTGGCGCACCGGCTCGCCCTGGCACTGGAAGCGGAAATGCCCGGGCTCGATGATCCCGGCGTGCACCGGGCCCACCGCCACCTCGTGCACCTCCTCGCCCTCCAGGCGGTAGAAGTCGCCCACGCCCGGCAAAATCGGCTGGCCGGGCTCGCGTCCCCAGGCATCGCGCCCGGTCCACGAATGCCCGTAGCGCACGGGCTTGAGCCAGGGGTGGCCCTCGGGCACGAGGCCGTACTGCTCGGCGATCTCGCGCTCGAACAGATGCGCTTGCGGGCAGCGCGGCGTGAGCGAGGCGAAGCGGTCGCCGGTGACTTCCGCGCGCGCGGCGGCCAGCAGATTCTCCTCGTCGTCGGCCAGCACCACGTAAAGCGTCGTAACGTCCGGCCTCTGGCCCGGCGCGCCGAACAGGGCCACCACGCGCTGGCCCTGGGCCACGGCGTCCACAATGGCCTGCCCGAAAACATCCTGGTCCAGCAGCGGAATCGTGGCGAGGTCGATGGACCAGCCATTGGTGAAGGTGCGCAGCGCGACGCCGCCTGGGGCACAGATCGCTGCGCTCATGGCCGCACCTCCAGGAAGCGCACGGCGTCCCGCAGCAACTCGTTGAGCGGGGCCGGGATGAAGACGCCCAGGAGCAGCACCAGCGCAAGCAGCAGCAGCGGCGGCGCGGTGGTGAGGACGCTCTCGCGGGGAGCGGGAGCATTCCCGATGGCCGGGGCGCGGCCCTCCACGGCCCGGAGCACGGTGCGGCTCATGCCCACGAACACGACCAGCAGCAGGAACAGGAACGCCCCGCCGATGAGGAAATGCCCGGCCTTGAACGAGCCCATGAGGATGGAGAATTCGCTGACAAAGGGGCCAAAGGGCGGCGAGCCGGTGATGGCCAGAAAGCCCGCGAAAAAGAGCGTGCCGGACACGGGCAGGCGGCGCAGCACGCCGCGCACCTGGTCCGTGCTCTTGCTGCCGTAGGCGCGGTGGATGTTGCCCGCGGAGAGGAACAGCACGCCCTTGGTCAGCCCGTTGGTGACCACGTGCAGCATGGTGCCGAACAGGGCCGGGCCGCCCAGGCCCAGGCCCAGGGCCAGGATGCCCATGTGCTCCACGCTGGAGTAGGCCAGCATGCGCTTGAAGTCGCGCTGGGCGGCCATGAACATGGCGGCCACAACCATGGAGAACAGGCCCATGAACAGCAGCAGCCGTGAGGCGAACGCGCCCTGCCCGGCCACGGCGCAGATGTGCGTGATGCGCACCAAGGCCAGAAAGGCGCAGCTCGTCACGCAGCCGGCCAGCATGGCCCCCACGAGGCCCGAGGCCTCGCCGTAGGCGTCGGGCTTCCAGGTGTGCATGGGGGCCAGGCCCATCTTGGTGCCGTAGCCCACCAGCAACAGCGCGAAGGCCGCCTGGACCCAGGGCCTGGACAGCTGCGGCGCGTGGCCGAGCAGCGCCTCCACCGTGAGCGGGGCGTTCAGCCCCACGTGGACCAGGGCGTAGGCCAGAAAGAACGTGCCCAGAAGCGCCATGGCGATGCCCACCGAACCCACGAGCAGGTACTTCCAGGTGGCCTCGATGCTCTGCTGCGTGCGCTTGAAGTAGATGAGCGGCGCGGTCAAGAGCGTGGTGGCCTCGATGGCCACCCACATGACGCCCAGGTGCTGCGACCAGATCACCAGATTCATGACCCCGAGGAAGGCCAGCAGGCAGGCGCAGAAGATGCGGTTGGACGACTCCAGCCGGGACTTGAGGTAGCCCACGGCGTAGAAGGAGCAGAGCATGTACAGCGCGCCCACCTGCAGCAGCACGATGCGCCCCGGCGGGTCCAGTGCGAACCAGCCGCCGTTCTGAACCGGCCCGGCCCCGAAGAGCGCCTGGAGCACAAGCGCCATGTTCACGCAGCCGGTCACAGGGAACAGCCAGGGCCGCCACGGCCGCCCGCGCCCCACGGGAAAGGCCAGGGCAAGCAGCGCCATCAGGATCGGGAACAGGGTCATGCCGAGCGCCATGGTCATTCCTTGAGGGAGGCCAACTGGCGCGTATCCAGCGAGGAGAACGCCCGGTTGATGTGGTTCACGATGATGCAGATGACGAAGATGCCCACGAGCAGATCAAGCAGCACGCCGAGTTCCACCACCAGCGGCATGGCCTCCACCAGCAGCATGCCGAAGATGAAGATGCCGTTTTCCAGCACCAGATAGCCCACGATCTGGTTCAACGCGGTGTAGCGGGTGACGAGCAGGATGAAGCCCGCCAGCACGGTGGCCATGGACGCGGGCACCAGCAGCAGGCCCTCGTGCCCGCTGGCAAGGGGCAGGTTCCCGGCGAACAGCAAAGCCAGCAGAATGGCCGCCGCGCCCAGCACGGTTGAGGAAAGGCGGCTGATGAGCGGCTCCACCTCGCGCTTGATGCTGGCGTCGCGCATGGCCCGTAGCATGATCCACGGAATGACCGCGCCCTTGATGGCGATGGTGGCCAGCACGACCAGCACCACGGGCACGCCCGGATGCGGCGCCACCATGAGCGGGATCAGGCTCAGGATGGCGCCCTGCGCCGCCACGATGCGGATGACCGCGCGGATGCGGCTGGCCCCCAGGGCGAAGAGGTTCATCACCAGCACGGCCGCCAGGGTGGCGTTCAAGAGGCTCGTCATGCCGCCCCCCGGACCAGCAGCAGGAAACCGAAGCCGCAGGAAAGCATGGCGGCCAGCAGCAGATAGGGCACGTGGGGCATGGGCAGCCTGGCCCGCACCGACTCCACCACGCCCACCACCACGGCGAGCCCAAGCATCTGGCCCACGAACAGGGACCAGTCCGCCCAGGCAAGCCCGGTATGCGCCGGAAACACGAGGTGCAGCAAAAAAGCGCCCAGGATGAACAGCTTGAGCGCGGCGGAATACAGGATCACGCCGAACAACGGACCGCTGTGGTCGAGCACCATCACCTCGTGGATCATGGTCAGCTCCAGGTGCGTGGTGGGGTCGTCAACCGGGATGCGGCAGTTCTCGGCCAGAAGCACCACGAACAGGCCGAGCGCCACCAGGATGAGCGGCGCGGCCACCACGGCGGAGAAGCCCTGCTCCGGGCCTTGCAGCATGGCGTTCAGGCTCAGCGAGCCGGACATCCTGGCCAGCACCAGCAGTGCGAAGAACAGCGTGGGCTCGGTAAGGCAGGCGAAGGTGACCTCGCGCGCGGCGCCCATGCCCTCGAAGGCCGAGCCGGTGTCCAGGGCGGCGGAGGTGGTGAAGAAGCGCGCCAGGCCGAAAAGATAGGCGAAGAGAAGCATGTCGCCGGTGAAGCTGAGCGGGGCGTTGAACGGGCCGAGGGGCATGAGCAGGCCCGCGAGGAGGACCGCCGCCAGGGTGACCACCGGGCCGACCGGGAACACCCAGGTGGTGGTGCGGCTGACGACCAGGCCCTTGCGCAGAAGCATGCGGATGTCGTGGTAGGGTTGCAGCAGGGGCGGGCCATCGCGCCCGGCGAAGCAGGCTTTTGTCTTGTTGATCACGCCAAGGAGCAGCGGCGGCATGACCAGCAGCAAGACGATGCTCACCAGCGTGTCGAGCATGGCAGACCCCCTCCCCAGAAACCGCGCCGCAGGCTGCAAGCCGTTTCCCTCAGCGCCGCCCGCGCATCCTCCTGCGTATTTGGCCAGGACAGCCCTACGGTATGCCGTGCGCGCGCAAGAATCAACGGATAGGCGGAAAAAATATCAACATTGGTGGGGAGAAGGCCGCAAAGCCGCCGGGAGCCCGAGGGTTCTCCCCCGGTGCGGGAGGGCCATCAAGGGGCCAGGCAAAAGCGCAGGGCGAAAAAAAGACCGGCCCCACAGGACCGGTCCTTCATGCGCGTCGCGCCGTCGGCGGGCCGCGCCCGGCCAGACGCCCTTCAAAAGAGCGCGAAACAGCCGGGCGCGCCTGGCCTCATGCGCCGCCTTCGCGCTTCAGCTCCGCCACCAGGGCGCGCAGGGTGTCCGCCTGGTTCGCCATTTCGCGGATGGCGATGGTGGTCTCCTGCATGCTGTTGGAGGTCTCGGTGGCGATGGCGTTGATCTGGTCCACGGACTGGTTGATCTCCTCGCTGGCGGCGCTCTGCTCCTCGGCCGCCGTGGCGATGCTCGACACCTGCTGGGCCGTGCTCTCGCTCATGTTGACGATCTCCTCCAGCACCTTGCCGGACTGCCGGACAAGGTCGGTGGATTCCTCGATGGCTTTGCCCGCCGCGTCCATGCCCTCGATGTTCTGCTTGGAAACCTCCTGGATGCCCCGGATGGTCTCGCCCACCTCCTTGGTGGCGGTCATGGTCTTCTCGGCCAGCTTGCGCACCTCGTCGGCCACAACCGCGAAACCCCGGCCCGCGTCGCCCGCGCGCGCGGCCTCGATGGCCGCGTTCAGCGCCAGCAGGTTGGTCTGGTCCGCGATGTCGTTGATGACGTTCATGACCTGGCTGATCTCGGTGGCGCGCCTGCCCAGGAGGTCCATGTTCTCTTTCAGGCCCCGGGCAAGCACCAGCAGGTCGTCCATGGACTTGATGGAGCGCGTGACCACCTGGTTTCCGGCGGTGGCCTGGCTCCTGGCTGTCTCCGCGCCCTGGGCCGCCTGGGTCGCGTTGCGGGCCACCTCAAGCACGGTGGCGTTCATCTCCTCCATGGCCGTGGCCGTCTCGGTGATGCGCTCCTTCTGGGTGACGGTCGCGGCGTCGATGTGCTGCGCCTGGCCGGAGATCTCCTCCGAGGCGGAGGACACGCGCTCGACCACGGTTTCCAGCTTGTTGGCCGCGGCGAGCAGCCCCTCGCTCCGGGCGCGGATGGCCTCCGCCTTGGCCTCGTTGGCCTCGTCGGTGGCGACTTGCGCCGCGCGGGCCTTTTCCTCGGCCTCGCGGGTCTTGGCCCCGATGGCCTCCATGTTGGTGCGCAGGGTGCCCACCATGGTGTTCAGCGCGGTCTCCAGGTGCGTGATCTCGTCGCGTCCGGCCTGGTTCAGGCGCACGGAGAGGTCGCCTCCGGCCACGGTTTCCGCGGCCTGGGTGGCGGCGGAAAGCGGCGCGATGATGCTCTTGAAGATCATGACCGACAAGGGCAGCACCACCAGCAGGAACAGGGCCGCCACCACGCCGCCGATGGTCAGGCTGGCCGTGCGCACCATGCCGCCGATCTGCGCGCTGATGGCCTCCTTGCGCTCGTCGATGTTGTCGATGTAGACGCCGGTGCCGATCCAGTAGTCCGTGCCGGGAATGGGCTCGGCATAGGCCAGCTTGGGCACCAGGGCCTTGCCCGGCTTGTCGAACACGTAGTTGACGAACCCGCCGCCCTTCTTGGCTGCCTCGGCCAGTTCGCTCACGTACGCCACGCCGTTCTTGTCCTTCACCTCGGCCAGGTTCTTCCCGGTCAGCTCGGGCTTGATCGGCACGCTGACAACCGTGGTGCCCTGGTAGACGAAATAATAGCCCGACTCGTCCGCCTCGAAGCGGATGGGGTTGATCTGCGCGCGGATGGCCCCTGCCCAGGCCTCCTTGTCCGGCGCGGCCTTGACGCTCTCGCCCAGGGACAGGGCCAGGCTGTGGACCGCCACCTTGAGCTTCTCCTTCTGCCCCTCAAGCATGGCCTGCTGCGTCTCGTCGATGGCCAGGGATTTCAGCTGGAAAAGCTGGGACAGAAAGGCCCCCCCGATGAGCACGGAGAAAATGACGGAAATGCAGATAAGCAGGATGATGCGGGCACGAATGGTGATGCCTCTCATTTGATTCCTCCCAGCGCGGTCCGGGTCTCGGCCGCGTGCTGCGGGGGACAGCAGGCGGGCCAGCCTTGACCGCACATGCCCGCTATCGGTCATTCTCTTGAATTTGAAAAGAGGCAAAAACGCTTTTTATGGCCTGGAGGCAAAGAATTTCGTCAACAGGGGGCAGGCGGGGGCGGGCAACAGGCATCCCGACCGCAAGCGGACGCTGGGCTCTGGGCGCGGCAATGGAGGGCTACCTGGGCAGCGCGCCGGAAACGCCCCGGACGAACCAG
The DNA here is from genome assembly GCA_050251495.1 of Desulfovibrio sp. Taxonomy (GTDB): domain Bacteria; phylum Desulfobacterota; class Desulfovibrionia; order Desulfovibrionales; family Desulfovibrionaceae; genus Humidesulfovibrio. Next base: position 72,073 of record JBFWMQ010000002.1, read on the forward strand.
AGCATGGACAGCAGCTCCTTGTCGGAAGCCTTTGCGCCCTTGCCGATGCGCTCGGCCCCGGCCTGATCGACGATGGGACCGGCGAAGCTCATGTCCTGGCCAGCGGCCATTTGGGCCTTGAGCGCCAGCACCTTGGCGGCCACGGCCCTGGGCACGGCCTTGCCAAAGGGCGCAAGGCCCACGCCGCCCGCCTCGAACCCGGTGAAAAGCTCCTCGCTCCTCCAGGTCCCGGCAAGGACCGACTTCACGATGTCCACGTACACAGGCCCCCACTCGAAGGTGGTGGAGGTCAGCGCGCAGGGCGCGCCGTACTTGACCGAGTCCGTGCCGTAGCCGATGGCGGGCACGCCCTTGCGGCACGCGGCCACGGAGGACTCGGAAGTGTCGGCCATCTCGCGGATGAGGTCGTGCCCGCTCGCGGCGAGGCGCTCGGCCTGGGCGGTTTCGCTCGCCGCCGCGCGCCAGGATTTGAGCCAGACGAGGGTATTGACCTTGGAGGGGTCGTGCGGGGTCCCGGATTCGGCCAAGCCGCGCAACAGGCCCAGGGTGAAGGCGTTGACGCCGCGCACCACCTCGGGGATGGGCATGGTGGCCACTGTGCCCACGTTCCTGAAGCCCATGAGCCCGGCCATGTAGCCCGCCAGGTACTCGGCCTGCTCGATGCGCACCATGTAGGTGCCCAGGTTGGGCCGGGTCTTGAATCCGGCGCAATGCATGAACCGGACTTTCGGGAACTCCCCGGCGACCTTGTAGATGGGCTCCATGTGCCCGAAGGTGGTGCCAAAGATGAGGTCAAAGCCCTGGCTGGCGCACTCGCGGAACACGCGCTCGGCCTGGCCCGGATCGGCCACGTTCTCGATAAAGGAGACCTCGACCTGATCGCCAAGCCGGTGCTTCAAATACTCGATGCCGTCGTGGTGCGCGGTGTTCCAGCCGTGGTCGTCGATGGACTCCAGGAGCACGAAGACCACGCGGAGCTTCTTGCTCGCCGCCTGGGCGCTTGGCGCGCCAAGGCTCAACACAAACAGGCACAGCATGGCCAGGGGCAGCAGGAAAAGTGCGAATCGGGTCAGGCGCACGGGGTTCTCCAGCGGATGGGATGACGCCTGAAGACGGGAGCAACGCCTCGCGCTTCAGACATCAAGCGGATACCACAACAGATTTCCCAGCGGCAAGCGCTCCAGCACTCGAAAAAATGGCGCGCCCGGTTTGTGGGACGCGCCGTTCATGAAGCGAATGCGGGGGGCTACTTTGGCAGCGTGCCGGAAACGCCCCGGACGAACCAGTTCATGGACAGCAGTTCCTTGTCGGAAGCCTTTGCGCCCTTGCCGATGCGCTCCACCCCGGCCTGGTCGACGATGGGACCGGCGAAGCTCATGTCCCGGCCCTTGGCCATTTTGGCCTTGAGCGCCAGCACCTTGGCGGCCACGGCCTTGGGCACGGCCTCGCCAAAGGGCGCAAGGCCCACGCCGCCCGCCTCGAACCCGGCATAGAGCTCCTGGCTCTTCCAGGTTCCGGCAAGGACCGACTTCACGACATCCACGTACAACCGGCCCCACTCAAAGGTGGTGGAGGTCAGCGCGCATTCGGCCCCGGCCTTGCGCGAGTCCGTGGCGTAGCCGATGGTCGGCACGCCCATGCGGCAGGCGGCCTTGGAGGAATCGGAGGTGTCGGCCATCTCGCGGATGAGGTCGTGCCCGCTCACGGCGAGGCGCTCGGCCAGGGCGTTCTCGTTCTTCGCGTCGCGCCAGGTGTTGAGCCAGACCACGGTGTTGACCTTGGCCGGGTCGTGCGGGGTCTTGGACTCATTCAGGCCGCGCAAGAGGCCCAGGGTGAAGGCGTTGACGCCGCGCACAACGTCCGGGATGGGCAGGGTGGCCACGGTGCCCACGTTCTTGAAGCCCATGAGCCCGGCCATGTACCCGGCCAGGTACTCGGCCTGCTCGATGCGCACCACGTAGGAGCCCAGGTTGGGCCGGGTTCTGGCGCCGGAGCAGTGCATGAACCGCACCTTGGAAAACTCGCCGGAGACCTTGTAGATCGGCTCCGCGTACTCCACCGTGGTGCCGAAGATGAGATCGAAGTCCTTGCCGGCGTAGTCGCGCAGCACGCGCTCAGCGTGTTCCGAATCAGCCACGTTCTCGGTGAAGGCGATCTCCACCTGGGAGCCGAGCTGCTTTTTCAGCTGCATCATGCCCGCGTGGTGGGCGGCGTTCCAGCCCTGGTCGTCGATGGACTCATAGAGCAGGAAGGCCACGCGGAGCTTCTTGCCCGCCGCCTGGGCGCTTGGCGCGCCAAGGCTCGCGGCGAACAGGCAGAAGGCGGCCAGGGACAACAGGACGGCGGCGAATTTCTTCAAGCGCATGGGCGGCTCCGGCGAAGATGTTGACGCATGAAGCAGGGCGCGAGGCGGCTTTCGGACACGTTTCGGCCCCATAGCACAGCCAATTTGTCTGGCGCAAGCCAATGCATCTTCCCAATGTTTCGGAACCGGCCCTACCCCAATCCCTTGCGGAACAGCCAGCCCGCGAGGACAAGCGTCACCAGGGTGATGAGCGTCAGCGGCCTACTCAACCTTGCAAAACAAAAGCCCGGTGAGGGGCCGGGCCAAATTTGGTGCTCTTCACTTTGCACTCTACTTCAGCGACAACAGAGACGACCATAGCCCGGCAGCTTTCAGTTGCTGGATTGGATCCCAGTCCTCTTTAGACTTATCCGGGGGATAGAACCAAACCATTCCGCCACGTATCCAATCATCTCTTAGCTCTTGATGCGTTCTCCCTGCATCCTCATATCCAATTTCAAAACCACAGCAGTGGCAAATTTCACGGCTTGGATACCCGCGCGTGTCACGGACCTGGCGGGATAAGCCGATGTGACCACAAATAGGACACGTGATTTTCTCGTTATTTCTGCACACAAAAGTACTCATAGTTTGTTTCGTATCCATGTACGCCAGCAGAAGCTTTGAAATAGGTTAGGATAACGCCAGCAACACCCAACACGCCAAATTCTTCTGTTGTGGCGTTATATCGAACAACATCACCATTTCGCAAGACATCTTCTATAGTACAATCATCTTTCTCCGAAAGGAGAAAATCACATGCTTTTCTGAGATAGTTACAAAGACAGTTTGCCCCAACACCAGCACCATACTTGAAAAAATGAACATCCAGCTCACCTCTCATGATTGCTGCTTCACGCTCATACAGTTCTTCTGCCCAAGGCACGTAATCATAGAACGCGTCCCAGAAATCGTCCCCGGTCCAAGCCTCTGGTGTTAAATATACACCATCCGGACAAGACCGAATGACCCAGCGGCAAGGCTTAGTCGGATCCACGATATCCACAAATGCGAAATCCAGCAGGTATGGTCTCCGCTCAACAGGGTCTTCAACCCTCACGTAAACTTTGCCAGGGTGAATCGACATCTCGACCACCAGAAAATCAACGCCGATAATGTAACCATTAACGCCTTGTCCCGGAGGGACCTCTCGTACTCTTACACGCACACCAAGCTCCTACAATTCATTGCGGCTTGAGACAAAAGGCCTCAAGGCTTTTAAACTCTTCTGGCCATCCGAGAACGTCTTTTATCAATCTCTTTTCCGAACTTATAGATTCCACTGCAAGAGATAGACCCCATGACCTTCGCTATAGTATTTCACCTTTGTATCATCGCCAATGGTGTCCTGTATTACTTGTGCAATATCGTACCCATTCCTGTCGAGTCTCACAATTTCTTCTAACGAGTCCGACTTACTCACTGCACCAACAATAATTGGCACATACATACGATTCCATTGAATGATACGGTTTCGCATCTCCATATCGATAGCTTCGTTGTTCATTGCCGATTCGCCTGTAAATTCATCATGCAAGCAACAGTCGTCGTGATAGTCCGCTGCAAGTACAAGGTATCTCATAGCCCTTCCTACAAAATTTCGCTTACGTTGCGCAGAAGACTATCAATATTATTACAGTGTAACCAAAAGCCCCCTACCCCAGCCCCTTGCGGAACAGCCAGCCCGCGAGGACAAGCGTCACCAGGGCGATGAGCGTCAGCGGCCAGATGGTGTCAAGCACCGTCATGAGCGGCATCCCTTTCAGCATGATGCCGCGCACGGCCACCAGAAAGTGCCGCAGCGGGTTCGCCAGGGACACGAGCTGCAGGAACTTCGGCATGGTCTCGATGGGCGTGGCGAAGCCGGAGAGCAGGGTCGCGGGCATCATGAAGGTGAAGGTGCCCAGGATGGCCTGCTGCTGCGTGTTGCACAAGGACGAGATGAACAGGCCGAAGCCCACCACGGAGAACAGGAACAGCACCATGCTCATGCCCAGCACGAACAGGGACCCCACGCAGGGGATGCCGAAAACCAGAATCGCCACCATGACGATGAGCACGCTCTCCACCACGCCGAGGATCATTGCCGGCAGGGTCTTGCCCGCCAATATCTCGCGCGGGGAAAGCGGCGAGACGAGCAGCTGGTCAAAGGTGCCGAGCTCGCGCTCGCGCGCCACCGAGAGCGCGGTGACGATGAGCCCCACCACCATGGTCAGCAGGCCGATCAGGTTCGGCACCGTGAACCACAGGTAGTCCAGGTTCGGGTTGAACCAGTTGCGGGCGACGAGCGTGGCGGGCGGGGCGGGCAGGCCGTAGCGCCGCACCAGGTCGCGATTGTACTGCTCCACGATGTTCTGGGCGTAGCCCTGCACGATCTGCGCGGCGTTGCTGCGCCTGCCGTCGAGCAGAATCTGCGCGATGGCCGGGCGTCCGGCGGCCACGTCGCGGGAGAAGTTCTGGTCGATGACCAGCACCGCCATGGCCTTCTCATCCTCCAACGTGGGCGCCACCTCCTGCTGGCCCTCCAGCGGGAACACGCGCGCGAACGAGGGCGAGCCCCGGAAGCGCTGGACCAGCTCCGTGGCGGCCTTGCCGCCGTCCTTGTCCAGAAGCCCCAGCTCGATGTTCTTGACCTCCAGCGTGGCTGCGAAGGCGAAGATGGTCAGCTGCAGGATGGGCGGCAGGATGAGCACGGTGCGGCTCTTGCGGTCGCGCAGCACGGCCAGCAGCTCCTTGATGACCAGGGCCTTGACGCGGGCGTAGCTCATGCCACCGTCCTCGCCGTGTTCTTGAGCGTGAGCCCTAAAAACACCAGGGCCACCAGGGCCATGGCCCCCATGTTCGGCAGAAGCAGCGCCCAGGCATCGCCCACCAGGAACAGGGTCTTGAGGCAGGACACGTAGTAGCGCGCCGCGATGGCTCGGGACAGAAGCTCGATGGGCCAGGGCATGCCCGAGGGCTCGAACACGTAGCCGGAGAGGAAGTACGCGGGCATGAAGGCCGACAGGAGCGCGGCCTGGGCGGCCACGAACTGGCTGCGCGCGATGGAGGAGATGAACAGTCCCATGCCCAGGGCCGAGACCATGAACACCGAGGACACGGCCAAAAGCGCCAAGAGCGAGCCCCGGAACGGCACCCCGAACACCACCAGCGTGATGCCCAGGCAGATGAGCATGGCCCCCATGCCCAGCAGAAAATACGGGGCCAGCTTGCCGATGAGCATCTCCACCGGCCCCACCGGCGTGGCCAGCATGGCCTCCATGGTGCCGCGCTCCCACTCGCGGGCCACCACAAGGGCGGTCAGCAGCGCGCCGATGAGCGTCAGGTTGATGGCCATGCCGCCGGGCAGCAGGCTGTTCAGGCTCACCAGCTCCTGGTTGTACCAGGTGCGGGGGAGCAGGCTCACCGGCGGCCGGAACTCGGCCCCCTTGCCCTGGGCGCGCACCTGCATCCAGGAAAGCCAGGCCCCCTGCGCATAGTTCTGCAGAAACTGCGCGGTGTTGGGTTCGCCGCCGTCGGCGATGACCTGGAAGGGCACGGACTCGCCGGCCCGGGCCAGGTCGCGGCTGAAGGTCCGCGGAATGACCACCAGCCCGCGCACCTTGCCGGAGACCATGTCCTCGGCGAACTCGCGGCGGTCACGGCCCACGCGGGCGTTGAAGTACTTGTTGTGCATGAAGGAGGCGGCAAGGTCGCGGGCCTCGGGCGAGGAGTCCTCCAGCACGATGCCGATGGACACGTGGTCGATGTCCAGGTTGGTGGAATAGCCGGAGAGCAGGGTCAGAAAGATCGGCAGGATGACGCCGATGAGGATGGACGAGGGATCGCGCATGATCTGCAGGATCTCCTTGACCGTGATGGCCGCGACGCGACGCAGGGACGGGCTCATGCCGCCGCCCTTCCCGCGCCTTCGGCCTCGGCGCTGGCCGCGTCGTCGCGCTCCACCAGGGTGATGAAGGCGTCCTCCAGGGTCGGCTCGGCCTCGGCCTCCCCGCGCACGCCGTCCTTCAAGTCGTCGGGCGAGCCCATGGCGATGACGCGGCCCCGGTACACCAGCGCGATGCGGTCGCAGTACTCGGCCTCGTCCATGAAGTGCGTGGTGACCATGACCGTGATGCCCCGCTCCACCATGCCGTTGATGTGCGTCCAGAATTCGCGCCGGGTGATGGGGTCCACGCCGCTGGTGGGCTCGTCGAGGAAAAGCACGGCGGGCTCGTGCATCACCGCGCAGGCCAGGGCCAGGCGCTGCTTGAAGCCAAGCGGCAGCTCGTCGGCCGAGGCCCGCAAATGCGGCGAAAGGCCGAAGGTCTCGATCATGCCCTCCACGGCGCGCTTGCGCACAGCGCCCTCCAGGCCGTAGACCCCGGAGAAGAAGTCCAGGTTCTGCCGCACGGAGAGCGTGCCGTAGAGGGAAAATTTCTGCGCCATGTAGCCCAGGCGCTCGCGCGCGGCGCCCTTGCTCTTGCCCAGCACCAGGCCGTCCACCAGGGCCTGGCCTTGGGTCGGCTTGAGCAGGCCGCACATCATCTTGAAGGTGGTGGACTTGCCCGCGCCATTTGGGCCAAGCAGGCCGAAGATTTCGCCCTGGCGGATGTCGAAAGTGATGTCGCTGGCCGCTGTGAACGCGCCGAAACGCTTGGTGAGGCCGCGCGCCTCCACCATGCTCTTCTCGGTGGCAGGCTTGCTGGTCATGGCCTGCGCCAGGGCGGACACCCCGCCCGGCCCGCCGCCCAGGACGTCCAGAAAGGCGTCCTCGAAGCGCGGCGCAACCGGCACAAGCTCGGCCCCCTGCCCGGCGCGCATGGCGGCCAGGTCCGGCAGGGCCGCGTCCTTGGCGAGCACCAGGCGCACATGGCGGCCCTGGATCACGCCGTCGATGACCCCGGGCTGGCCCAGGGCGCGGCGCAGCACGGCGCGGCGGCTCCCGCCCTCGTGGCCGTCAAGCCCGCGCACCTGCAGCACCCGCTCCCGCACCCGGCCGGTCAGCTCCCCGGGCTTGCCGGAAAAGAGCAACTTCCCGGCGGACAAAAGCAGCACCTCGTCGCAGCCCTCGGCCTCGTCCAGGTAGGACGTGCTCCAGACCACGCCGATGCCGTCGTCGGCAAGCTCGCGCACCATGCGCCACAGCTCGCGCCGGGAGATGGGGTCCACGCCCACGCTGGGCTCGTCCAGCAACAGCAGCTCCGGCCGCTTGATCATGGCGCAGGCCAGGCCGAGCTTCTGCTTCATGCCGCCGGAGAGCCGCCCGGCCAGCCGCGTGGTGAACGGGGCCAGGCCGGTGAAGCCGAGCAGGCGCTCAAAGGTGGCGGCGCGCTCAGCCCCGGGCAGGTCGCGCACCTCGGCATACAGGCGCAGGTTCTCGGCCACGGTCAGGTCCTCGTACAGGCCGAACTTCTGCGGCATGTAGCCGATGCGCGCGTGCAGCGCGCGCGACTCTGTGGCCGGGTTGAGGCCGAGCACGGAGAGGCTGCCCTGGCTCGCCACCATGAGCCCGGCCAGCAGGCGCATGAGGCTGGTCTTGCCCGCGCCGTCCGGCCCCACGAGCCCGGTGATGCGCCCGGGCAGAATGCTGGCGCTGATGCCGTCCAGGGCGGGCGGGGCAGACGTGTCTGCTGCGCCGTAGCGCAGGACCAACCCGCTGGCCGTGATCAGGGCGTCGGCCGAGGCGAACGCGCCGGGGCTTGGCGCTCCGGCGCTGTCCGGCTGGGCGTTCATCGCCCGGCCTCCTTGGCCGGGGCATCCGCCTTGGCCGAAGAGGATTTCTTTGCTGGAGCCGGGGCTTGGGCGACAGCTGCCGCACCAGCCGGAACATCCCCCTTCGCCGCAACGGACGCGTTGGCCTGGGCCTCCGCCTTCGGCGCAACGGAGTCCTTGTCCGGTGCGGACGCCCTGGCCGGAGCAGCCCCGTTCCCTGCCAGGGCCGAGGCCTCGGCGGTGATGGTGACGGGCATTCCCTGGCGGATGCCCTGGTCCGGGTCGTCCACCACAATGCGCAGACGGTACACCAGATCCGTGCGCAGGGCCTCGGTCTCCACGTTCTTGGGCGTGAACTCGGCCACGGGCGAGATGAAGCCGACCGTGCCGGAATAGGGCTTGCCCGGCCTGCTGTCCGTGTGCACCTTCACGGCCATGCCCAGATGCACCTTGCCGAGCGACGGCTCCGGCACGTAGGCCCGCACCCACACGGGCTTGTTCAGCGAGACCACCAGCACCGTGGCCCCGGCAGGCGCCATGGCCCCGGGCTCGCGCACGCGGGAGAGCACAGTGCCGTCGGACGGGGCGACGATCTCCGTGTCCGCGAGGTCAGTCATGGCCGCGGCCACGGAGGCCTCCGCCGAGCGCAGGGCGGCCTCGGCCCCCAGCACCTCCTCGGCCCGGAAGCCGGAGGCCTGCAGCTGCAAGCCCTTGCGCGCGCTTTGCAGCTGGGCCAGCAGGGCATCGCGGGAGGCCACGGCGTCGTCGCGCTCCTGGGCGGAGATGGCCCCGCTCTTGAGCAGCTCCTCGCGGCGGCGGGCCACGCGCACGGCATTCTCAACCTGAGCCTCGTACTGGGCCACCGTGGCCCGCGCCTGGGCCACCTCCTCCAGCCGGGAGCCTGCATGGAACTTGGCCATGTTGGCCGCGGCCACGTCGCGGTCGCCCACGGCCTTGGCGAGCACGTCGCGGTAGCGCTGGGCGTCCAGCACGGCGAGCACGTCCCCCGCCTTCACGGGGTCGCCCTCGTCCACGCGCACCTCGGCCAGCCGCCCGGGCACCCGGAACGACAGCTCCACCTCGCGGATGTCCACGTTGCCGTAAAGCTTGAGCCCCTGGCCCTTGTCCGCGCCATTGCGCACCACAAGCCAAACGATGAGCCCAGCGGCCAGGACGCCCGCGAGCAGCGCGATCCGCTTCCTGTTCATATCTCCCCTCCCGCGCAGACGGGCGCATGGCCCGAAACGATGGCCTCCACCTGCTGGATGCACAGCCGCGCGATGCACTCCAGGTGCCCTTCCGAGAGCTTCTCGCTCCCAATAATCTTCAGGATTCCGGTCATCCCCACGCGAAACACGACCATCTGCCCCATGACGGCAAGGGCGCGCAGGCGCAGTTCCAGCGAATCCTCCGGCAGCCTGAGCAGCCGCCCAAGAAGCAGCGACCATACGCCGTGCACCTTGGTGAAGAACCCGTCGTGGAAGATGTCATAGGCTCCGGTGGGCGCTATCTGCTCCTGCATCATGATCTGGCTGAAGGAGCGCGACTCCGGGCTGCCGAGCATCACCGCGACCATGGTGCGCACCAGCACGCGCATGGCCTCCAGAAGCTGCTCCCGGCTCGAGGCGGGGTCCTTGCAGACCGTTACCACCCGGAACAGGCCGGGGCCGACCTCCCCGAGCTTCACGCCGACGATGTGCTCCAGCACGGCACGGTACAGCCCCTCCTTGCCCCCGAAATGGTACGGGATGGCCGAGAGGTTCACGCCCGCCTCCAGGGCCAGGGCGCGCGTGCTGGTGGCCTCGAACCCGTGCAGGCCGAAGAGGCTCAAGCCCGCGTCAACGAGCCGTTGCCGCGTCTCCTTCTCGGTGTTCCGGGACCGTTGCTTGTTCACCCATGCCTCCAAAGTCCGCGTTCAACAATTCATTCGTTCGATTGAATTACGCCGCAGTGAAGCGTTCGTCAAGCCCTCTTCCGTGCGCAGGGCCTGGCGAAACCCGGCACGGTCCAAGCGATCCCGGCGCGGCCAGCCCGTCAGGGCGCGCCGCTGGGCTTGCCGTGCCGCGTCTTGCGGCCGGAGAGCAGCTCTTCCATGCCCTCCATCATCACCTGCAGGTCGCTGGTGAAATAGGTCTGGAAGAGCTGTTGCAGACAGGCCTTGAGTCCGGCCTCGTCGCTGTGGGTCACGGTGTCGTACAGCCCGCGCGCGATGCCCCGGAACACGTCCAGCACCGCTGGGTCGAACTGCGTGCCGCGCCCCAGCTCCAGCAGGCGCATGGCCTCGTCATAATCGTAGGCTTCCTTGTAGGGGCGGCGCGAGGTGAGCGCGTCGAACACGTCCGCCACGGCGAACAGCCGCGCGCCGAGCGGAATCTCCGCCCCGGAGCGTCCGGAGTCGTAGCCCGAGCCGTCGTAGTGCTCATGGTGCCCGCTGATGACGTCCACGGCGTCCGACAGCCAGCGGGCCTGGGCCACGATGTCGCGCCCATGCTGCACATGGGACTGCATCTCCCGGAACTCGGCGTCGGTCAATGTGCCGGGCTTGAGCAGCACCGCGTCGCGGATGCCGATCTTGCCCACGTCGTGCAGCATGGCGCCCTTGATCAGGGACCGGATGGCCGCGCCGGAAAGTCCCAGGGCCTCGGCCAGGCGAACTGTGTAGATGGTGACGCGGTAGTTGTGGCGGTCGGTGTCGCTGTCGCGCTTGGCGATGGCGCTGCCGAGCACGCGCAGGGTCTCCAGGTTGGCTTCCTGCAGGTGCACGGAAAGGTCGGTGGAGCGCCGCAGAAGCCGGATGATGACCGGATAGAGCAGGAGCGTGGTCGCCAGCACCACCAGCACCACAAGGCCGATCGTGCCGTACATGCCCGCCTTGATGTCGTCCTGCACCTTCTGGGAAACCGCGAAGATGCTCTCGGCGTAGGCGGCCACGCGGCCGCGGCTGTCGGCCAGGGACACGGCCAGGTGCACGTGCGGCTTGCCGCCGATGCTCACCAGGGCGCGGCTCTGCACCGCCTCTCCGGGCCGGAAGGCGAAGCGGTGCCGGGCCAGATACGCCTCCACCTCCCTGGCGAGGGGATAGCTTGTGGCCGCGCGGTGGGCCAGAACCTCCGAATCCGGCCCCAGGAGGTGCACGGAGACGGTGAAGCCCAAGGCCGGGCGCTTTGCCCCCCCGGAGAGCGAATCCAGCGCGGCCTGGATGCGGTCCGGGTTCAGCCTGCCCGGCGCGTCCAGCTGGGGCAGGATCAGGGCGCGCAGGTCCTCCGCCCCGCGCAGGGAGTTTTCGATGATGACGTCGTCGTACTGCGTATACAGTTGGATGTAGGTCGCTGCGGCGAAAAGCGCGCAGATGACCACCGTCATGCCCAGCAGGCGCCGGATGAGCAGGCGGTGCAGCGAGGCCATGAGCCCCTTGCGCGGACCGCTTTGGTCAATCATGCCGTGGCCCGCCCCCCCTTAATTGCCGGGCTTGGTGCCGGACTCGTTACCGGACCGCTTCCTGCTGAGACGGTCCGAGAAGCCCTGGATGACGCTGTAGAGCACCGGGATGAGCAGCACGCCCATGGCCGCGGCGCAGAGCATTCCGCCGAACACCGCCGTGCCCATGGTGTTGCGCGAGGCGGCGCCGGCCCCGCTGGCCAGGGCCAGGGGCACCACGCCCAGGATGAAGGCGAAGCTCGTCATGAGGATGGGCCGGAACCGGGCCAGCGCGCCCTCAACGGCGGCCTCGGCCGTGGGCAGCCCGGCCTCGCGGCGCATCTTGGCGAACTCCACGATGAGGATGGCGTTCTTGGCCGCAAGGCCGATGAGCACCACCAGGCCGATCTGCGCGTACACGTTGTTGTCGAACCCGCGCAGCATCTGGGCGCTCATGGCCCCGAACACGCTGGTGGGGATGGACAGGATGACGGCGAAGGGGATGGACCAGGATTCGTACTGCGCGGCCAGCACCAGGAAGACCATGAGCAGGCCCATGCCGAAGGCCACCATGGCCTGCGAGCCGGACATCTTCTCCTGGAAGGCGATGCCCGTCCACTCCATGCCGTAGCCCTGGGGCAGGGTCTTGGCCACGGTGCGCTCGATGGCCTCGATGAGCTCGCCGGTGCTGTGCCCGGGGGCCGCGCCCGTGGTGTATTCGACCGAGCGGTACAGGTTGTAGCGGCGGATGTATTCCGGTCCCTTGATGCTTGTGCCGGTTCCCAGGGTGTTCAGCGGCACCATGCCGCCGGAGCTGTTGCGCACGAAGAAGCGCGAGAGGTCGTCCTCCGTGGCGCGGTACTGCGGCTCGGCCTGGAGCATCACCCGGTATGTTCTGCCGAACTTGTTGAAGTCGTTGACGTACTTCCCACCGAGCATGATCTGCAACGTGCTGAACACGTCGCTCAGCACCACGCCCTGGCTCTTCACCTTGTCGCGGTCCACGTCAAAATAGTACTGGGGCACGCTCACGCTGAAGTCCGTGAAGATGCTGGCCACGGCCTTGTTCTCCGAGGCGGCCTTCCACAAGAGTCCGGTGTTCTGGCCCAGCTCGGCCAGGGACTTGCTGCTGCGGTCCTGCATCTCGAACTGGTAGCCGCCGGTGCTGCCCATGCCGGGCACGGTCGGGGGCGGAATGCAGATGATGCGGCCTTCGGGCATCTGCGAGAACTGGGCCTGGACGCGGCGGATGCTCGCGGGCAGGGAGAGCGCCTTGGTCTTGCGCTCATCCCAGGGCTTGAGCACCACGAACACGCAGGAGGTGTAGGAGCTGTAGCCGCCGGTCAGGATGTTCAGGCCGCCCAGCACGATGGTGCTCTCCACGGCGGGGTCGTTGACCAGCACGTTCTCGATCTTCTGCACCAGGGCGTCGTTGCGCTTGAGCGACGAGGCCTCGGGCAGGTTCACGGCGACGATGTAGTAGCCCATGTCCTCGCTGGGCACGAAGCCCGTGGGCAGCACCTTGAGCACGCCGCCGGTGGCCGCGATCAGGCCCACGAGGGCCAGCAGCACGATGGCCGACATGCGGATGCCCTTCTTGACCAGCGCGCCGTAGCCCTGGGTCAAGGACTCGAAGCCGCGGTTGAAGGCCCCGAAGAAGCGCGCCAGGGCGCCGGTCTTCTCCCTGGCCGGGCGCAGCAGCAGGGAGCAGAGCGCCGGGCTCAAGGTCAGCGCGTTCACCGCCGAGATGCCCACGCTCACGGCCACGGTGACGGCGAACTGCTGGTACAGGCGGCCCGTGGTGCCGCTCATGAAGGCCGAGGGCAGAAACACGCTCATGAGCACGAGCGAGATGGCCACGATGGGGCCGGCCACCTCGGACATGGCCCTTTTCGTAGCCTCGATGGGCGGCAGCTTGTCGTGGTCTATCTTGTGCTGCACCGCCTCCACCACCACGATGGCGTCGTCCACCACGATGCCGATGGCCAGCACCATGGCGAAGAGCGTGATGGTGTTGATGGAGAAGCCGAGCAGCGGGAACGCGGCAAAGGTGCCGATGAGCGCCACGGGCACCGTGATCATGGGGATCAGCGTGGCGCGCCAGTCCTGCAGGAAGATGAACACCACGATGAGCACCAGGATGACGGCCTCGAACAGCGTGTGCAGCACGCTCTCGATGGAGGCGCGCACAAAGCGCGTGGTGTCGAAGGGGATCTTGTACTCCATGCCCTCCGGGAAGCTCTTGGCGCGCTCGGCCACCACGGCCCGCACCTGGTTGGCCAGGTCGATGGCGTTGGCACCGGGCAGCTGGTAGATGCAGATAGTGGAGGTGGGCTTGGCGTTCAGCCGGGTGTAGCCGCGATAGCTCTCGCTGCCCAGCTCCACGCGGGCCACGTCCTTCACGCGGACGATGTTGCCGCCGGTGCCCGCGCGCAGGATGATGTTCTCGAACTCGGCGGGCTCGGCGAGCCTGCCTTTCACCTGCACGGTGATCTGGTAGGGCACGTTGTCCGGCGCGGGCTGCTGGCCGAACTGGCCGCCCGGGGCCTGCACGTTCTGCTCGGAGAGCGCGTTGGCCACGTCCACCGCGGTGAGGCCCAGCTCCGAAAGCCGGTTGGGGTCGAGCCAGACGCGCATCCCGTAGGTCAGGTTGGCGGCCAGGGTCACGTTGCCCACGCCGGGAATGCGGCTGATGGCGTCCACGAGGTTGATGCGCGCGTAGTTCTCTAGGAAAAGCGAATCGTAAATGCCCGAGGGCGAGGTCAGGTTGACCACCAGCACCATGTCCGGCGACTGCTTCATCACCGAAACGCCCGCGCGGGTCACGTCGCTGGGCAGGCTGGACTGGGCCAGCTGCACGCGGTTCTGCACGTCCACGGTGGCCAGTTCCAGGTCGCGGTCGGCGGCGAAGGAGATGTTCAGCACCATGCGGCCGTCGTTGGAACTCACGGAGTTCATGTACAGCATGTCCTGCGCGCCGTTGACCTGCTGCTCGATGGGCGCGGCCACGGTCTCCTCCACCACCTGGGCGCTTGCGCCGTTGTAGCTGGCCACCACCTGCACGGTGGAGGGCGAGATGCGGCTGGGGAACTGCGAGACGGGCAGCACGGCGATGCACAGCAGGCCCACTATGGTGATGATGATGGAGATGACGGCGGAGAAGATTGGCCGCTGGATGAAGAAGTTGACCATCTCGGACTCCCTTGTGGTGACGTGCTGTCCGCTTCTTGCGAGAATCTGTCTGGAGCAATGGCTCAAAAATTCGCGTCCAGGGCCGGGCGAAGCACCTCCACCCGGCCCTGGCGCGAAGCAAGGGCAGCGCTACTGTGTCGCGTTCGCCGTCGCCGCCGGAGCCATCGTCGCGGGGGCGGCAATCGGCGTGCCCGCCACGGGGCTGCCGGTGCGCACCTTCTGCCAGCCGTCCACAATGACCGTGTCGCCGTGGGCGACGCCCTGCTGGACCACGTAGCCCGCCTCCACGCGCGCGCCCAGGGTCACGCGCCGGCTGGCGGCCTTGCCGTCCTTGTCCACCACGAACACGAACTTCTCGCCCTGCACGTCGGACACGGCCTGCTCCGGCACGACCGTGGCGTTGTCCAGGGTGCCGATGTTCACGCGCACCTTGGCGAACAGGCCGGGCTTGACCATGCCCTCCGGGTTGGGGAACACGGCGCGCACCGGCAGGGTGCCCGTGGTGGGATCAATGGCGCGGTCGGCCATGTCGACGACGCCCTCGTGCGGGTACACGCTGCCGTCGGCCAGGACCACCGTGGCCTTGTAGATCTTCTGCGGCAGCCCCTTGGCCTGGGCTTCCGCGGCCTCCTTGGCGGTCGCCAGATAGTCGCGCTCGGTGATGTTGAAGGTGACGGTGAAGTTGTCCGTGGCGGAGATGGTGGCGAGCAGGCTGTTCTGGCCCGGACCGACGAGGTCGCCCACCTTGAAGTTGCTCTTGCCGATGCGGCCGTCCTGCGGGGCCAGGACCTTGGTGTAGCCCAGGTTGGTGCGGGCCTCGCTGGCCGTTGCGGCGGCGGCGGCCACGCTGGCGGCCAGCTGGCGCTCGTTGGTCAGCTTGGCGTCGTACTCCTGCTGGCTCACAGCGCCCTGCTTGACCAGGGTCTCGAAGCGGGCGCGCTCCTTGCGGGCATAGTCAAGCTGCGCCCTGTCGCGGGCAACGTCCGCCGAGGTCCGGGCCAGGGTGTTCTCCTGCTCCACGGGGTCGATGACAAAGAGCAGGTCCCCGGCCTTGACCAGCGAGCCCTCGTGGAAGTTGATCTTCTTGAGGAAGCCGTTGATGCGCGCCCGAAGCTCCACCGTGGATTCGGAATCCGTGCGCCCGGTGAACTCGCCCACCAGGGGCACGGTTTTGGCCTGAAGCACCAGGGTGCTCACGGCCACGGGCTTGGAGTCCGGGCTGTCGTCGTCGCCCTTGCCGCAGCCATGCAGGCAAAGGGCCAGGGCCAAAAGGGAAGCGAACACCAGGAGATTGCGGGAAGCCTTGGCGGAGCGGACGCTCGTCATGGATACTCCTCCTCGAAAGATATTCCGTGAACGCGTGGACGCGCTGGGCATCAGACCGTCAGGCCCCAGCAGTACGCACATGCCATATCGCGTCGTGCCGGGCAAGGGAAAGGATACGAAAACAGCTTCCGAAGCAGTCGGTTGCCCTGCTTTTCTTGCGGGCAGCCTCTAGCCTTTTTCCCCTTTTGCTGTAAAAGGGAGAATAGGGACGGCCCCCCCTAAACACGAAGCCCGCCCTGGCCGAATACGCAAAAAAGACAGGAGTACCCCAAAATGGGCATGCTGCAAGACATCTCCACCGGCAAAAAGTTGACGATCATTTCGGCGATCAACATCGCCCTGCTTCTCCTCATGGGCTGGCTGGGCTTCTCCAGCGCGCAAGGCATCCAGGCCGCGCTGAACCAGGTCTTCGACCGAGACTTCAGATGCATCGAGCTTCTCCTCCAAGCCGACCGCGACCTGCACCAGATGCTCATCGCCGAGCGCTCCATGCTGCTGGAGAACCCCGGCAGCAAGGAGTACGCAGCGCTCCTGGAAAGCTACGAGGAAAACATCGGCCAGGCGGACAAGCGCGTCAAAGCCTTTGGCGAACTCGCCACGGCCCCGGAGCAGAAAGCTCTTGTGGAGAGCTACTTCAAGGACAGGGAGGTGTGGGAGAAGCAGTCACGAGAGGTCCTGGCCCTGTCGAAAAGTGGCGGAGATGTGGAGCGGGAGAAGGCCAAGGCCATGTCCCTCGGCTCCACCAAGCAGCTCTTCGAGGCTATGCGCAAGCACCTCGACGACCTCACCGAGAAGGTGGTGGAGCAAGGCAAGGCGGCCCAGGCCGATGCAGCCGACAACTTCAGAACCTTGACCATGCTCATCCTGCTGCTCACGGGCGCAAGCATCCTGCTCGGCGCGGCCATCGCGGTTCTTGTCACGCGCAGCATCACCAAGCCGCTGGGCAAGATGCTGGCCTTCACCAAGCTGGTCGCTGCCAAGGACTTCTCCACCAGGCTCGATGTCCGGCAGGCCGACGAGGTCGGCCAGCTGGCGCACGCCTTCCAGGAAATGGCCGAGGACCTGGATCGCACCCTCAAGGATGTTGCTGGCAAAACCGAGCTGGCCGAGGAAAAGGCCAGGCAGGCGCAGCTCGCCACCGCCGAGGCGCACGAAGCCAAGGAGCGGGCCGAGCGCGCCAAGGCCGAGGGCATGATGCAGGCCGCGCTCCAGTTGGAGAAGATCGTCGAGGCGGTCAGCTCCGCCAGCGAGGAGCTCTCCGCCCAGATCGAGCAGTCCAGCCGGGGCACCGAGGTGCAAAGCCAGCGCGTGGCCGAGACCGCCACGGCCATGGAGGAGATGAACGCCACCGTGCTTGAGGTGGCCCGGAACGCCTCCCAGGCGGCCGAGTCCTCGCACAACGCCCGCAACAAGGCCGTGGATGGCGCCAAGGTGGTGGCCAGCGCGGTGCAAAGCATCACCTCGGTGCAGACAAATTCCGTGAAGCTCAAGGAGGACATGGCCGTGCTGGGCAAGCAGGCCGAGGGCATCGGCCAGATCATGAACGTCATCTCCGACATCGCCGACCAGACCAACCTGCTGGCGCTCAACGCCGCCATCGAGGCCGCGCGGGCGGGCGACGCCGGGCGCGGCTTCGCCGTGGTCGCCGACGAGGTGCGCAAGCTGGCCGAAAAGACCATGACCGCGACCAAGGAGGTCGGCGACGCCGTCAGCGGCATCCAGCAGGGGGCGCGCAGGAACCTGGAGAACGTGGAAAACTCCGTGGGCACCATCGAGCAGGCCACCGCCCTGGCCAACGAGTCCGGCGCGGCCCTGAAGGAGATCGTGAACCTCGTGGAGGTGTCCACCGACCAGGTGCGCTCCATCGCCGCCGCAAGCGAGCAGCAGTCCGCCGCAAGCGAGGAGATCCACCACAGCATCGAGGACATCAACCGCATCTCCGGCGAGACCGCCAGCGCCATGAACCAGTCGGCCCAGGCCGTGGGCGACCTGGCCAGCCAGGCCCAGAGCCTGCGCGCGCTCATCGAGAACATGAAGAGCGGCTCGTAGGCCCCTTCGGCTCCCTCAAGCGGCCCCGCGGGACACCGTCCTTGCGGGGCCGCTTCGCGCCGTGCGCGGACGCGGGCAAAACGCTGGCCGTGGCCTGGCCAGGGCACAGGCCGCCTGCTGGGAATGCTTGCCTCGCATCCGCGTATCCCTTATAGCCCTCGCCGCCCCCTCCCGCCCGCCCCCGGGCGCGCCCCCCTCGCCCGTCCTGGGCAAGGCCGAAGCCCCGGCAAACCGGGAACGAGCGAACAGGCTCTCGCGGGTCGCCCCCGCCTGGGAGTTTTTCCCATTTTTGGGATTCCATCCCTGCCCATCACCGATATTTTCCCTACATAAATAGCCTTTCCACCTATTTCCCGATGCGCTGCGCAGGGCTATCAATCCCAAGCACAGGAGTCTTTCCCGGCAAGGCCCGTGGCTCGGAATCCGAGGCGCGGGAATGCGCTCTGAAGGTGGAGGTTCTATGCCAAGCAATTCAGAATACGCACAACGACAGTTCCGCGCAGAATCGGCGGAGTTGGCTGAGAAAGAGATGATGGAGCTGGAATTGCGCACGTTGCGGAAAAGGGTGCAGGCCCTAGAGGAAAAAGTCGCCTACCTTGCCAACGAGATCTCTCTGCGGAAGGTCACCCGGGAAAATCCGCGCGGATTCTCCTAGGAAAACGCAACTGTAGGCGCGCGGACGGCCCAGCCACAAACGGGACTGTCCGCGCTTTTTTTGCGATGCGCACGCGCCATGGGCAGGGGTTGAGGCATTTTTTTGGGGGAATCAATTCAGTTTGGAGGTAGTATGTCCCAGTGGTCCAAAAGCAATGACGTTCTGAACACGATGAACCGGGGCAACCCGTGTGAATCCGGCCTGTGCACCCTGTGCCGGTCCGACTGCTCCGGCAAGTGCGAGACCTGGCTCTCCAGCCTGAAGGGCCGCAGCCTTCTCTATCCCCGCGACTTCGGCGCGGTCACCGCTGGCAGCGGCAACACCTGCCACGTGGGCGTGAGCTACAACTCCCTGCGCATCCAGGGCTACAACTACGGCGCGGACGGCCTGGCCAAGGGCGTGTCCAACTCTCCGGACAACTGCCTGTTCACCAAGGTGAACCTGGAGACCAGCTTCGGCAACGCCGATCCCGTGAAGTGCCGCCTGCCGCTGATGACCGGCGCGCTCGGCTCCACCTTCATCGCCGCCAAATACTGGGACTCCTTCGCCATCGGCGGCTCGCTGGTGGGCATCCCGGTCGTGGTGGGCGAGAACGTCGTCGGCGTTGACCGCGAGAGCAAGCTCACCGGCAAGAAGATCACCAAGGCCCCCGAGCTGGACCGCCGCGTGGAGACCTACCTGCGCTACAACGACGGCTATGGCGCCATCATCGTGCAGATGAACGTCGAGGACACGCGCAACGGCGTGGCCGAGTACGTCATCAACAAGTATGGCGACAAGGTCTGCCTGGAACTCAAGTGGGGCCAGGGCGCCAAGAACATCGGCGGCGAGATTGAGGTCACCAGCCTTGACTACGCGCTGTTCCTGAAAAAGCGCGGCTACCTGGTGGACCCGGACCCCGAGGACAAGAAAGTTCAGGAGGCCTTCAAGGCCGGCGCCGTGCACGGCTTTGCCCGCCATAGCCGCCTGGGCTACACCGACCTGTCCACCGAGGCCCAGGTGCGCGAGAACTTCATGGAGGCCGTGGCCTACCTGCGCAAGCTCGGCTTCAAGCGCATCTCGCTCAAGACCGGATCCTACGGCATGGAAGCGCTGGCCATGAGCATCAAGTACGCCAGCGACGCGGGCCTCGACCTCTTGACCATCGACGGCTCCGGCGGCGGCACGGGCATGAGCCCCTGGAACATGATGGAGACCTGGGGCGTGCCGAGCATCCTGCTGCACGCCAAGGCCCGCGACTACGCCGCCCTCTTGGCCGCCCGCGGCCAGAAGGTGGTGGACATGTCCTTCGCCGGCGGCTTTGCCCGTGAAGACCACATCTTCAAGGCCATGGCCCTGGGCGCGCCGTTCACCAAGCTCATCTGCATGGGCCGCGCCATCATGATCCCCGGCTTCCTGGGCGCCAACATCGAAGGCGCCATCAACCCCGACCGCAAGGCCAAGGTCCACGGCAACTGGGACACCCTGCCCAAGACCGTCGCCGACCTCGGCAAGTCCCCGGAGCAGATCTTCGCCTGCTACGAGGACGTGAAGAAGCGCGTGGGCGCCAAGGAGATGAAGAACATCCCCTACGGCGCGATCGCCTTCTGCACCCTGGCCGACAAGCTCTCCGCGGGCTTGCAGCAGCTGCTCGCAGGCGCGCGCCGCTTCAGCCTCCCCGAGCTGTGCCGCAGCGACATCGCCTCCGCCAACCGCGAGACCGAGCGCGAGACCGGCATCGGCTTCATCACCGACGTGCAGGACGAAACCGCCAGGAAGATCCTGGAAAGCTAAACCGGAAACGGGTTCCCCTCCGCCGCCAGGCGGGGGGGAGCCCCGCCCCGGACTTGGCGCGGCCGGACGGGCATGCTATCGTTAGGAAGATTTCCCGAAACCGGCCCCAACGCTAGGCAATGAGTATGCTCGACACGCGCAGAACCAAGGCCCAGCTCGTGGAGGAGCTCGCAAGGCTGCGCGGCGACGAGGCCCGTTCCGCCTCGCTCGGCCAGGAGCACGCCCGCGTTTTGCGCGACCTGCGCGAGCGCGTGAAGGAGCTGAACTGCCTGTACGGCATCTCGCGCCTGGCGCAAAACCGCGAGCTGCCGATGGAGGAGGTCCTCCGCCAGGTGGCCGGGCTGGTGTGCGAGTCCTGGCAGTATCCAGAGATCACCTGCGCGCGCATCCGCATGGACGCGCTCGACATCGCCACCAGAAACTTCAAGCGCACGCCCTGGCGCCAGCAAAGCCCCATCGTCATCCAGGGCGAGCGCCTGGGCGAAATCGAGGTCTGCTACCTGGAGCCCCGCCCGGCAAGCGACGAGGGCCCTTTTCTGCTGGAGGAGCGCAGCCTGCTGGACGCCGTGGCCGACAAGCTGGGCAGACTGGCCCAGGCCGCCCGCACCGAGGCCCAGATGCTCGTGCTCTCCCGCGAGCTCATCAAGGCCCAGGAGAACGAGCGCCTGCGCATCGCAACCGAGCTGCACGACCACCTGGCCCAGGACCTGGCCGCCCTCAAGATGGACCTGGGCGGCCTGCTGGACCCGCCCGCTCCAAACGCGGAGGAGCTGCCCCTGCAGCTTGCAGCGCTGGCGGACCGGCTCTCCGGGGCCATCACCGCCATCCGCGACATCGCCTACGACCTGCTCCCGCCGGGGCTGGAGGATCTCGGCCTGGTGCGCACCCTGTCGCGCTACTGCGCGGACTTCGCCAAGCGCACCGGATTGAGCGTGGATTTTTTCGCCGATGGCATGGAGGGCTTGCGGCTGGGCTTCGAAACCCAGATCAATATTTACCGCATGACCCAGGAATCGCTGACGAACGTGCGCAAGCACGCCAAGGCGGACCAGGTCACGGTGCGCATCATCCTTTCGCACCCGAACGTCATCGTGCGCATTGAGGACAACGGCCAGGGCGTTGACCTGGAGAAGCGTCAGGAAGAGATTCGCGAGGCGCGGCGCATGGGCCTTTGGGGCATGCGCGAGCGGGCCAGGCTGCTCGGCGGGGCCATCACCCTGCGCTCGCGCCCCGGCCGGGGCATGCTTGTCCACATAGAAATACCAGTGGAGAACCGCAACAATGGCGTCTAAATACAAACTGCTCATCATCGACGACCACCCCATGTTCCGCGACGGCCTCAAGACCATCGTGCGCACCGGGGCCAACTACGAAATCGCGGGCGAGGCGGGCACCTGCGCCGAGGGCCTGGCCCTGGCGCGCAGCCTCAAGCCGGACCTCGTCATCGTGGACATTTCGCTTCCCGACGGCAACGGCATCGACCTGGCGCGCGACATCCTGGCCCTGGCCCCGCAAACCAAGCTGGTCATGCTCAGCATGCACTCCAAGGTGGACTTCATCGCCACGGCCTTCCAGGCGGGCGTGTCCGGCTACCTGGCCAAGGAGTCCAGCCGCGAGCAGCTGTTGCAGGCCCTCGACGCGGTGATGGCGGGCAGGCAGTACCTGGACGGCTCGCTTTCGCCGCGCGTGGTGACCGAGCTGTTGTCGCGCCCCAGCGAGGAGACGCGCATGGCCGACGCCGCCTACGGCAAGCTCTCGCGCCGGGAGCAGCAGGTGCTGCGGCTGCTGGCCGAGGGGCTGGCCCCGGCGGTCATCGCCGAACGGCTGTTCATCTCCCGCAAGACGGTGGAGAACCACCGCACCAACATCCTGGCCAAGCTGGGCATAAAGAGCCCGGTGGCGCTGGTGCGCTACGCCGCCCGCCTGGGCCTCATCGACCTGGACACCGAGGACTAGCGCCCCCTTCGCCCCTCGCGACATTCCGCCCGCGGGGCGCGCAAGAGCCGCCGGACAGCCTCGACTGTCCGGCGGCTCTTTGTCATTGCCCAAGCGGAAAACCGGGAAGCGCGTCAGGCCCTGGGCCGTTGGCCCGACTACTGCTCCGCCGCGCCCTCCGCCGCGCCCTCGGCTTGCAGCATCACCGTGCGCTCCTCCTCCTTGCCGGCGCGCAGGATGGTCAGCCGCACCTTGTCGCCGGGGCGGAAGTCGTCCAGCCGCGAGAGCAGCGCGGGCACGCTGTCCACGCCCTTGCCCTCCACCTGGGTGATGACGTCGCCGGGGACAAAGACCCCGTTCTGGTCCAGGCGCGCGCCCTCCAGCCCGGCGGCCTGCGCCCCGGAACCCGCGCGCACGCGCAGCACCAGCACGCCCTTGATGTCCAGCTGCTCGGCGGCATACTCGTTCACGCGCTGGTCCACCTCGATGCCCAGGGCCGGGCGCGAGTAGCGGCCCTTGGCGATGATCTCCGGCACAACGCGGTTCACGGTGTCCACCGGCACGGCGAAGCCCACGCCAGCGCTGGCCCCGGAGGGGCTGTAGATGGCCGTGTTCACGCCGATGAGCCGCCCGGCGGAGTCGAGCAGCGGGCCGCCGGAGTTGCCGGGATTGATGGCCGCGTCGGTCTGGATCAAATGCTCGATGACGCTGCCGTCCTCGCCCTTGAGGGAGCGGTCCAGGGCCGAGACGATGCCCGTGGTGAGCGTCCAGTCCAGGCCAAAGGGGTTGCCGATGGCGAAGACCTTCTGCCCCACCTTGAGGTCGGCGGAGGTTCCCACGGGCAAGGGCGCGCGCTCCACCTTGGTGTCGATGCGCAGCACGGCCAGGTCGTGCATGGGGCTTGCGCCCACCAGCGCGGCGGTATGCTCCTTGCCGTCGGAAAGCCGCACGCGGGCCTCGGCCGCTCCGGCGATGACGTGGAAATTGGTGATGACGTGGCCCTTCTCGTCCCACAGGAACCCCGAACCGGCCCCGCGCGGGATGGTGGAGATGTTGCGGGTCCAGAACTCCATGACGCGCTGGGTGGTGGTGATGAACACCACCGAATCCTTGGAACGCTCGAACAGCTCGATGGTGCTCAACTCGTCCGCCGCCAGTTCGCCGCGGGGCGTTACAACCCGGGGCGTCGCCGTCTCCTTGCCCAGCAGACGCTCGAACAGGGGCGCGCCCTGCCAGGCGGCCAACAGCACAAGAACCGCCAGCGCCAGCCACTTGAGCCGCCGCAGAAACACGTTGCCTTCAGCCTTCTCCACCATGAACCACCCTCCCAAAGCCTCTTTTTGCGCCGCGCGCAGGCCACGTGACTGTAATTATTCCCGCGCGCTTTTCAAGGACTATCGCACGGGGGCCGACGGCTGGAACAGGCTGTTCCACGCGTTGATCTTACGTAGCGGCTAATTGTTGCAAATCCTGGGGATGATCCGCCAACATTCACAGCATACCGGCGAATGACACTTTCCACTTTACCTGTTGAGAACTCCGGTGCTATTCTTAATCATGCGCCGCGTTACGTACTTCTCCCTATTGCTTGTCTTCGCCCTGTGCTGCGGAGCCTTGCTCTACGGGGCGTACGCCGTGGCCCGGCAGGAGGCCGTGCTGAACCTCCAGACCCAGCAGTGGATTCTGGCCCGGCAGGCGGCGCAGGGCATCCAGGACTATTTCGCGCACAGCCGCAACCTCGTGCACTCGCTGGCCCAGAACCACCACATCGTGACCCTGGACGGCGAGGGCCGCGCCCTCCTCGCCACCACCCTCAAGGACAACACCCGCGAACTGCGGGCCATTTCCCGCGTGGACAAGCATGGCGTCATCGTCTTTTCCGCCCCGGACAACTCCGTGGCCGGGCGCAACGTGTCCGCCCAAGACCACGTGCGGCGCATCCTGGCCAGCCACAAGCCCACGGCCAGCGACGTCTTCCTCTCGGTGCAGGGCTACAGCTCCATCGCCCTGCATATTCCGGTCTTCAAGGACGACAGCTTCGAGGGCAGCATCGCCATCCTGATGGACTTCGACGCCATCGCCCGGCGGTACCTGGAGCCGGTGCGCGTGGCCGAAACGGGCTACGCCTTTGTCTACAGCCAGCAGGGCGTGCTCTTGTACACCCCGGTCCCCGGCCTGAGCGGCAAGCACTACACGGAGATCGCCGCGAATTTTCCCGGCCTGCGGTCCACGGTGGAGGCCATGCTGCGCGGCGAGTCGGGCGAGGCCCATTTCACCTTTGACCGCGTGCGCGACCAGAGGCCTGAGCCGATGCTCAAGCACGCCGTGTACCTGCCCATCACGCTGGAGGACACCTTCTGGTCGATCTGCGTGGTCACGCCGGAATCCGAAATCCTCGCAACCATCAAGCGCTTCGGCCTGTACCTGCTGCCGCTGGGGCTTGCGCTGCTGGTCTTCACCGCCTTTGGCGTGACCATGGGCCTGCGCCACTTCGTGCTGCAAAAGGAGGTTCTGCGCCGCCGGGAGACCGAAAGCGCCCTGCGAGAAAGCGAGGAGCGCTACCGCTCGGTCATCGAGAACATCTCCGACGTGTTCTACCGCACGGACAGCACAGGCAAGCTGGTCATGCTCAGCCCCTCCGGACTGGTTCTGGCGGGGTATGATTCCATGGATGAGGTGCTGGGCAGGCACATCGACACCTTCTGGCGCAAACCCGAGGAACGCATCCGGCTGCTTGAGGCCATCAAGGAGCGCGGAGGCGTGCGCGACTTCGAGGTGGAGCTGCTGGCCAAGAACGGACAGATCATCCATGTGGCCACCTCGTCGAACTTCTACCGCGACAAGGACGGCGCCATCCTTGGCGTGGAAGGCACCTTCCGCGACATCACCGAGCGCAAGCGGATGGAGGAGCAGCTGCTCTTCCGCGCCCTGCACGACCCGCTCACCGGCCTGGCCAACCGCACCCTCTGCCTGGACCGCATCGCCCTGGCCGGGGAGCGCGCGCGGCGACGGCCGCAGCCGGACTACGCCGTGGTGTTCATGGACCTGGACCGCTTCAAGGTCATCAACGACAGCCTGGGGCACGAGGCGGGCGACCAGCTGCTGCGCGAGGTGGCCGCGCGCCTGCTTCTGTGCACGCGGCGCATGGACACCGTGTGCCGCTACGGCGGCGACGAGTTCACCCTGGTGCTGGAGGAGCTGCCCGCGCGCGCCGTGCTGCGCACCCTGAAGCGCATCCGCGAGAGCCTCAAACAACCGATCACCATTGGCGGACACGGCATTCAGGTGGAGGCCAGCTTCGGCGTGGCCTACCCCCCGGCGGGGCACATCGGTCCCGAGGACATCCTGCGCAACGCCAACATCGCCCTGCACCGGGCCAAGCAGCAGGGGCGCAACCGGGTGGTGGTGTACAAGCCCAGCATGCACGAGGCCGCCATTTTGACCATGAGCCTGGAAAACGACATCCGGCGCGGGCTGGCGCAGGGCGAGTTCTTCATGCTCTATCAGCCCATCTTCGCCCTGAGCGAGAACCGCCTTGCGGGCTTCGAGGCGCTCATGCGCTGGCGGCACCCCGTGCGCGGGCTGGTGGGTCCGGCCGAGTTCATCCCGGTGGCCGAGGAGTCCGGCTCCATCTTCGAGCTGGGCAGCTTCGCGCTGGAGCAGGCATGCCGGGAGATGAAGGAGGTCATGGAAAGCCACGCCGAAGCCAGGCAATTGACCCTGGCCGTAAACCTCTCGCCCAGGCAGTTCTCGCGCCAGGGCCTGCCGGACCAGATCGACCGCATCCTGACAGCAACGGGCCTGCCGCCGCAGGCCCTGGTGCTGGAGATCACCGAATCGTCGATCATGAAGCACCCCGAGTCCTCGGCCAACATCCTGACGCGGCTCAAGGCCCAGGGCGTCCGCGTCGCCCTCGACGACTTCGGCACCGGCTACTCGTCACTGAGCGCCCTGCAACGGCTGCCGCTGGACCGCCTGAAGATCGACATGAGCTTCGTTTCGCGCCTCACCCACAGCGCGGAGGACCAGGAGATCGTGCGCGCGGCCATCACCATCGCACGCAGCCTGCACCTCACCACCGTGGCCGAGGGCGTCGAGACCTTCGCCCAGCGCGACCTGCTGCGCGAACTGGGCTGCGACCTTGGCCAGGGCTTCCTCTGCGCCCCGGCCCTGCCGCTCAAGGAGGCCCTCCTGGCCGTGAACCCCATCATCTGCAAGCTGCCCCCTGCCGGACCGGGGGCCGCAGGATCCGGCCATCACTCCCCCGGCGCTTGACGCCGCCAAACAAGTTGCATATATCAACCATATGCACCCATCCACCTCGCACTACCTGCTCAAGGACTCCCTTGGCCACCTGGCGACCCAGTTCTCCAAGGCCGCGCTCAAGCGCATCAACCAGGACCTTCAGGCGGCCGGACACCCGGTCACCAGCGAGCAATGGACCGCGCTGGTGCACATCTGGAACCAGGGCGGCCTGACCCAGCAGGAGCTTGGCGAACGCCTGTTCAAGGACAAGACCAACATCGCGCGGCTGCTCGCCAGCCTGGAGCGGCAGGGCTACATCCGCCGCGCGCCGGGCACGCTGGATCGCCGCGAGAAGACCCTCCGCCTCACCGACCAGGGGCTCACGGCCATGCCCGCCCTTGCCGCCCTGGTGCAGCGCGTGCTGCATGACGCCTATGCAGGCATCGACGAGCACGAATTGGCCCTGTGCAGGCGCGTGCTGGCCCGCGCGCGGCAGAACCTTGCTCCCCTCTGAAACACGTTCGTTGACAACGACAACCAGTCCCGGCGCACAACCTGGCCGGGCACGGCGTCCCATGCCCTCGCGCGGGCATGGGCATCGGGAGACGTGAATGCTGCCAATCGGCGCGCTGATGTAGAGTTGCAAGACGTCGTTCACAACCCGGCCAAGTCGGCTGGTGAGCGGTTTGCCTTGTAAGACAGAGCGATTCCGGCAGAAGTCGTCTTCATGGAGCCAGCGGGGCAACTCGCAGGCTCTTTCAGCTGAACATGCGGGACTGGCGGCGCAGGCCCACTCCCAAAACGCAGGCGGGAGGAACCGTACGGTCTCGCCGCCGCCACACTTCCGGGGGGCCAGACGGAAAACAACCGCGTCGCGCCTTCGACAAGGCGCGATGCGGCCGGCGACCGGGCGGAAAAGGGGAAAGGCTACTTGGACTTGTTCAGCATCACCATGGCTTGCAGCACGCGCGAGAACTCCGGGTCGTAGGCCGGGTCCTGCGAAAGCTGGGCCGCGGCCTTGGCGGGCTCCAAGGCCGCGCCAAAGGGGTGCTTCGCGGTCATGGCGCAGTACGAGTCCACCAGGCCGCACAGGCGCCCCAGGGTCCCGATGGCCGCGCCCTGCTTCTTCTGCGGGTAGCCGGAGCCGTTCAGCCGCTCGTGGTGGTCGGTGACGCACTCCTCCACCTCGGCGAAGCGCAGGTCCAGCTTGGCCAGCATCTCGTAGCCCAGCTGGGTGTGGCGCTGCACCTTGCCGCGGTCCTCGCCGGTAAGGGGCTTGTCCTTCTCCAGAAGGAAGCCCGGAATCTTGCTCATGCCCAGGTCGTGCAGGAACAGCCCGGCGGTGAGGTGGTCCAGGTACTTGCGCTTGATGTCGCCCGCCTCGTACTGCTTGGCGTGGGCCTTGATGTGCACGGCCAGGCCCATGATGCCGCAGTTGAAGGAGTGGTTGGCCAGGTTGTGCACCTGGTGCAGCCGGCGCGACAAGGCGCGGATGCGGTTGGGGTCGTTGTACAGGTACTCGGTGAGCACCATCATGTCCGTCCAGAGCTTGGCGAAGACCATGGGCACGGGCTGGGCGAAAAACTCGCCCAGCCGCCGCGTGAGCGCCTGGGTGAAGATGTCGGCGATCTCGGTCTCGTGCAGGTTTTTGTCCACCAGCACCAGATCCAGCTGGAAGCTGATGTGCTTCACATACACCGGATGGTCCGCGCGGGACACGAAGATCAGGCCCTCATCCACCAGCTGCGCCAGCTGCTCCACCTGCTCGTTCGTCAGCCGCTCCCCGGCCTTGCAGTAGGGCAGCACGCGCGCCACGTCCTCCTTGAACCTGTAGAGGTTCAAGGGCGGGCGGTACTTGCTGAAGCTCTCCAGTATGTCCAGGTTGATCTGGTAATACTGCTCGTCCAGGGCGTCGGCGATGCTCGCCTTTTTGTCTCCGGCTGCCACGGGCTATTTCTCGTAGACCTTGACGACGTTGGTCTGGGTCTGGAGCTGGCCGCGCTTGGGCTGGCCCGCCGTGACCACCACCACATCCCCGGCCACGAACAGCGGGGATTCGCGCACAAAGCGTTCTGCGCGCTCCTGGTGGTTGTCGTCCTCGGCGATTGGCGACACCGGGGTGACGCCCCAGGACAGGTTGGTGAAGTGCCGCACCCGGTCGTCGGGCGAGAGCGCGTAGATGGGCTGTTTTGGTCGGCAGGCGGCCAGGATGCGCGCCGTGGAGCCGGAGGTGGAGTGGGTCACCAGGGCCTTGGAGCGGGTCTTCTGGGCCAGCAGGCAGGCGCAGTAGGCCAAGAACTTGGCCGGGTGCTCCTGGTCGCTGGGCGGCTTGGGCGCCGCGCCCTCGTCCTCGAAAAAGTATTCCTCGGCCCAGGTGGCGATCTTGCGCATGAAGCCCACGGCCTTGTCCGGGTACTTGCCGATGGCCGTCTCCTCGGAGAGCATGATGCAGTCGGCCCCGTCCAGGATGGCGTTGGCCACGTCGGTGGTCTCCGCGCGGGTGGGCATGGGGCTTGAGACCATGGACAAAAGCATCTGCGTGGCCACGATGACCGGCTTGCCCGCGGCGTTGGCCGCGTTGATGATGCGCTTCTGCAGCGAGGGCAGCTGGGCCAGCTCGCACTCCAGGCCCAGGTCGCCGCGCGCCACCATGACGCCGTCGCTCTCCTCCAGGATGCGGTCCAGCCCCAGGATGGCGCTCTGGCGCTCCAGCTTGGCGATGATGGGCAGCACGCGGCCCATGTTCTTCATCTCGGCCTTGAGCTGGCAGATGTCGTCGGCCTTCTGCACGTAAGAGAGGGCCACCACGTCCACGCCGAGCTCCATGCCGATGGCCAGATCCTCCTTGTCCTTGGCGGTGAAGGCGGCCAGCGGGGTGGTCTTGCCGGGAAAGGCGATGCCCTTGCGGGCCGGGGCGATGCCGGCGTTCTCCGCGCGCAGGCGCACCAGCAGGTCGCCCTCGCGCGCCACCACGTTGAATTGCAGCATGCCGTCGGAAAGGGCCACGGTCTCGCCCACGTTGATGCTGCGCAACAGCGCGGGCTGGTCCAGGCAGATGAAGGGCTCGTCGCGGCCTTCCTGCTGCCCGGGCGTGCCCAGAAGCACCTCCGCGCCCTTGGCGATCTCCAGGGTGCCCAGGCCGATGTCGCAGGTGCGGATCTTGGGTCCGGAGAGGTCCTGCAGGATGGTCAGGTTGAGCCCGGTCTTCTTCTCCAACCCGCGGATGATGGTCACCAGCTTGACGAAGCCTTCCTTGCCGCCATGGGAGAAATTGAGGCGAAAGATGCGCGCTCCGGCCTCGACCAGGGCGGCGATGGCCTCTTCGCTCTCCGTGGCGGGGCCGAGGGTGGCGATTATTTTGGTGTGCATGACGCGCTCTCCTTCATTTTTTTTCCGCCGCCCGGGGGGCATTCGGGCCGCGTCCTGGCCCGCCAACATTCCGGCATTGCTTGCTCTTCCGGCCAGGCGGACAATGGGCTCATTTGCTGCTCTGATTACTAACCGCATTTGCAGGGGAAGCAAATGTTTTTTGTGGTTGACTTTCCCCTGGAATTCATAAAAAGGTGGGGCGAAGTGGTAATTCGTGGAAAATAGTGGATGAACAAGGGGAAAAAGTGCGCCTTCTAGGTCATGCCCACCGCAATCTGGACCCCAAGGGTCGGCTGATGCTGACCCCGGAGTTCCGCGACCAGTTCCTGGCGGCCTCGCCGGACGGGCGGTTGGTCTTGACCATCTATCAGGGGCAGATCATCGGCATCACCCCGGAGCAGTGGGACGCCTTCGTGGCCGAGCTGGAAAAGCCCGCCACCCCCTCGCCCACCCTGCAGAACATCCGCCGCGTGGCCTTTGCGGGCTACGTGGAGGTCGTGCTCGACAAGCAGGGCCGCATCCAGCTGCCCACGCACCTGCGCAAAAGCGGACGCCTTGAGCGCGACGTGGTGCTGGTGGGCGGCGGGAAGTGCATGGAGATCTGGGACAAGGAACGCTTCGAGGCCTTGCTGGAGCAGACGCCGGAAGACGTCTCCGCAGAGATGGCCCAGTCCAACATAAAGCTGCCGTTCTAGCGGGAGAGCGAAAATGTCCGTCAACGACAAGGTCCCCCATATCCCGGTAATGCTGGACGAGATTGTGGGGTACCTCTCCCCGCGTCCCGGCGGCCGGTATCTGGACGGCACCCTTGGCCTGGCGGGACACAGCCTGGGGCTTTTGCGCGCAAGCGGCGGCAAGGCCCAGCTGCTGTGCCTGGACCGCGACGAGCAGGCGCTGGCCCTGGCGCGCGAGCGCCTGGAGGAATTTTCCGGCCAGGCCCTGAGCTTCCACTGCCCCTTCAGCGAGTTCGAGAGCGCGCTTGAGGAGGCCGGATGGGACCAGCTCGACGGCGCGGTGCTGGACCTGGGCGTCAGCTCCTTGCAGCTGGACGAGGCCGAGCGCGGTTTCAGCTTCCATGCCGACGGCCCGCTGGACATGCGCATGGACGCCACCAGCGGCATGGATTCGGCCCGGGTGCTGGTGAACCGCGAGCATTACGAGGAGCTTCGCCGCATCATCCGCGACCTGGGCGACGAGCCCCTGGGCGGCAAGATCGCGCGGGCCATCATCCGCGCGCGCGAGCAGGCCGAGATCACCACCACGTCAAGGCTTGCGGAAATCGTGTCCAGGGCGTACCCCCCCGACCGCCGCCGGGAGGCGCGCAACCACCCGGCCACCCGCACCTTCATGGCCCTGCGCATGGCCGTGAATCACGAGGTGGAGGAATTGAAGACTTTTCTTGAGCGCATCGTGCGGCATTTGAAGCCCGGCGCCCGCGTGGCCATCATCTCCTTCCACTCCGCGGAGGACCGCGAGGTGAAGGAAAGCTTCCGCTATTGGGCCAAGGGCTGCCGCTGCCCGCTCGAACAGGCGTTCTGCACCTGCGACCGCACCCCGGTTTTGAAGGTGCTGACCAAGAAGCCGCAGCTGCCCACGCAGCTTGAGATCGACCGCAACCCGCGCAGCCGCAGCGCCAAACTGCGCGTTGCCGAGTGCCTGCCCGAACCCGTGGCCGCGCCCGGGGGCAGGCCATGAGCCGCGTGAAGGGCTGGGTGGGCGCGTTCTTCTGCGCCATTGCGGCGGTGCTGGTCCTTGGCCTGTCCAGCGTGTGGCTGAACATCGAGCGCATGGACCTGGCCTACGACCTGAACAAGCTGGAGAAGGAGCTGGCCAGCCGCACGGCGCTGGCGGCGAAACTGGAACTGGAGCGCAACAATCTCATTTCGCCCTACCGCCTGAAGCGGCTGGCGGCCATGTACGGGCTCGTGCCCGTCGGCCCGGGGCAGATGCGCATCATGACGGGCCAGGACAAGGTTCCGAACCCTGAAGCGGACAAATAGCGGCAAGGATCATGGACGATGGCGGTCAAAAGTCGCATCGAGCGCAAGCGGCCCAAAGAGGCCAGAAGCAGGACCGACCTGGGAAAGCTCAAGCTGACCCTTGCGGCCTTGTGCTTCGCCCTCATCTGGGTGGTCTTGTGGGGACGCGCCGCCTATGTGCAGCTGTACCTCGGCCCCAAGCTTTCCGAAGCCGCCAACAAACAGACCCTGGCCACGGAATTCGAACTGGGCGAACGCGGGCACATCTACGCCAGCAACAACGCCCTTCTGGCCACCAGCGTGGAGAGCAAAAGCGTGTACGCCTCGCCCGTTGAAATCCAGAACCCGGCCCAAACGGCCCAGGCCCTGGCGCAGATTCTCGGCTCGCCCAAGAAGAATCTGCACAAGGAGCTTTCGTCGCGCAAGGGCTTCGTCTGGGTCAAGCGCCAGATCGAGGACCGCGAGGCCCAGGCGATCCAGAAGGCCAACCTGCCGGGCATCCACCTCACCAGCGAGTTCCGCCGCATGTATCCGAACCGGCACCTGGCCGGGCAGGTGCTGGGCTTTGTCGACGTGGACGGCAAGGGCCTTGAGGGCATCGAGAGCCTCTTCGACGA
Source organism: Desulfovibrio sp. (assembly GCA_050251495.1). GTDB lineage: Bacteria > Desulfobacterota > Desulfovibrionia > Desulfovibrionales > Desulfovibrionaceae > Humidesulfovibrio. The sequence goes on from JBFWMQ010000002.1 coordinate 104,668, forward strand.
GCGCATGGCCGGCGGCCGCGCCAAGTTCGTGGTCCAGCGCGACGCCTCGGGCCGCAGGCTCTACCTGGACGCCCAGGGCCGCGAGATGAACATCAAGGGCCAGGACGTGCGCCTGACCATCGACACAGTGGTGCAGGACGCCGCCGAGCAGGCCCTGGCCGACGCCGTGAACAAGTTCAATGGCCGCTCCGGCATGGCCATGGTCGTCCGCGTGGAGACGGGCGAGATCCTGGCCCTGGCCCACTACCCCTACTTCAACTCCAACAGCCCGAGGGACTCCAAGCCCGCGGTGCGCAGAAACCGCGCCGCGCTGGACATCTTCGAGCCGGGCTCCACCATGAAGCCCTTCGTGTTCGCCGCCGCGCTGGAGCAGAAGGTCATCGACCCGAACAAGGTGTTCGACTGCGAGAACGGCAAGTGGAAGCTGCGCGGCAAGATCATCCGCGACACGCACCCCTACCGCTGGCTCTCGGCCAACCGCGTGCTGCGCTACTCCAGCAACATCGGCTCGGCCAAGATCGGCCTGGCCCTGGGCGCGCAGCCCTACTACAACACTCTGCGCGGCCTCGGTTTCGGCGAGCGCCCCGGCCTGGGCCTGCCCAGCGAGTCACCCGGCATCCTGCGCCAGCCCAAGGAGTGGACCGAGTTCGACCTGGCCGCCATCTCCTTTGGCCAGGGCATCGGCGTCACGAACCTGCAAATGGCCAAGGCCTACCTGTGCCTGGCCAACAAGGGAATGACCAAGCCCCTGCGACTGGTGGCGGAGCCGCCCTCGGAGCAGACGGAAGAGCCGGTGCGCGTGTTCAGCGCCAAGACCGCCGACGCGGTGCTCTCCATGATGCGCGAGGTCGTGGAGGAGGACGGGACGGGCAAGGTGGCGCGCATCCCCGGCGTGACCATGGCCGGAAAGACCGGCACCGCGCAGAAGGTCGGCGGCGCTGGCAAGGGCTATGGCGAGGGCATCGTGGCCAGCTTCGTGGGGCTGGTTCCGGCGGACAAGCCGGAGTTTCTGTTCCTGGTCAGCGTGGACGAGCCCACTCCAGTCACCTACGGAGGCGTGGTGGCCGCCCCCGCCGTGCGCGACATCGCCATCAAGACCCTGTCGTATTTCGGCCGTCTGCCGGAGGCCAAGGGCGCGCCCCAGGACGAAGCCCAGGAGCACAGCATGACCGCCCGCGCCACCCACGCCCCCACGGCGGAGGGCGGAGGCGCCAACGTGCCCAACCTTGTCGGTCTCTCCGTGCGCAGGGCGCTTGAGGTGTTGGGCAAACGAGGCATTGTGCCCTCGCTCAAGGGCGGCGGCATGGAGATCACGAACCAGAAGCCCGCACCGGGCGAACCCTGGCCGGAAGGCGGCGACGCCTCTGGAGGCGAAGGCTTCGTTCTCTGGCTGGGGCATGGCGACAAGGAGAAGACGCAGTGAACGGCCCGCGCTTCAACGAACTTATGGCCCTCGTCAGCCGGGGCCTGATGGTCCGCACGGATTCGCGCCAGGTGCAGCCAGGCGAAGTGTTCGTGCTCATGCCCAGCGCCGCCGACAAATCCGCCGCGTTCCTGGCCGACGCCCTTGCCCGGGGCGCGGCCTGGGTGGTCGCCGACCACCACGTCTCCGTGCCTGGAAACATGGAGGCCGGGCTTGTGCGCGTGGACGATGCCGCCCACACCCTGGGCGTCCTGGCCGGAGCATATTTCCGCACCCGCGAGCAGGCCATGCAGGTGGTGGCCGTCACCGGCACCAACGGCAAAACCACGGTGGCCTATCTTCTGGAGGGCCTGCTGGCCGCCTGCGGCCGCAAGGTCGGAGTGCTGGGCACCGTGGCCTATCGCTGGCCGGGCACGAGCATCGACGCCAGCCTCACCACGCCCGGCTGCTGGCGTCTGCACGAGCTTTTCGCCCGGATGTCCGCCGACGGGGTGGACACGGTGGTCATGGAGGCCAGCTCCCACGCCCTGCACCAGAAGCGCGTGGCGGGTCTGGAGTTCGACGCCGCGGTGCTGACCAACCTGACCCAGGACCACCTGGACTACCACGGCGACTTCGAGGACTACTACCAGGCCAAGCGCCTGCTCTTCGGCGCCTACCCGCGCGCGGACAAGCACAAGGCCGCCAACGCCGACGATCCCTACGGCCAGCGGCTGCTCAAGGAGTTTCCGGACGCCCTGGGCTTTACCCTGCAAGGCGGGGCCAAGTGCGACAAATCCATGCTCTGCGGCAATCTGGTGGAATGCGGCTCCAAGGGCCTGCTGCTGCGCATGGAGTGGGAGGGCAAGTGCTGGAGCCTCAACTCCGGCCTGGTGGGCCGGCACAACGCCTCCAACCTGCTGGCCGCCCAGGCGCTGGCCCTGGGCCTGGGCCTCGGCCCGGCGGACATGCAGCCGCTCGCGCCCTTCACCGGCGTGCCGGGCAGGCTGGAGCGCGTGCACAACGAGCATGGTCTTGACGTGTTCGTGGACTACGCCCACACCCCGGACGCGCTCATGAACGTGCAGCGCGCCCTGCGCAACGCCGGGTTCAAGCGCCTTGTCACGGTGTTCGGCTGCGGCGGCGACCGCGACCGCACCAAGCGCCCGCTCATGGGCAAGGCCGTTGCCGAGCTTTCCGACATCTGCGTGCTCACCTCGGACAATCCGCGCCACGAGAACCCGCTGGACATCATGAGCGACGTGCGCCCCGGTCTGGCCGGGGCCAAGGCGGTCATCGAGGACGCGGACCGCTACCAGGCTCTGCTCAAGGCCGTGGGCCAGCTTCAGCCCGGCGACGCCCTGCTCATCGCGGGCAAGGGGCACGAGACGTATCAGCAGGTGGGCGACGTGAAGCACCCGTTCTCCGACGTCGAGGCGGCCAAGCGCGCCATCAAAGAGGTGAAGGGATGAACCTGACCCTGCGCGACGCAGTCCTCTGCCTCACGGGCAACGAGACTCCGGGCCTCCTTGGGGACCGGATGATCGCCGCCGTGCGCACGGACAGCCGCGCCGTGGCCCCGGGGGACCTCTTCTTCTGCCTCAAGGGCGAGCGCTTCGACGCCCATGATTTCGCCGCTCAGGTGGACGAGGCGGGAGCGGCGGCCATCGTGGCCTCGCGTCCGCTGGAAGGAATCTCCTGCCCGGTGATCCAGGTCCCGGACACGCAGACCGCCCTGGGCAGGCTGGCGCGCTGCTGGCGCGACCGCTTCGGCGCGCAGGCCGGTGGCAAGGTCGTGGCCGTCACCGGCACGGCGGGCAAGACCACGCTCAAGGAACTGCTGGCCCAGACCCTGGCGCAGACCCTGAGCGTGGCCAAGAACCACAAGAATTTCAACAATCAGGTGGGCCTGCCCCTGTCCATGCTCGCGGCCACCGGCCAGGAGGACGCCTGGGTCATGGAGGTCGGCATCAGCCAGCCGCACGACATGGCCGAGCTGGGCGCGATCATTGCTCCGGACCTGGCCGTGGTGCTGAACATCGGGCCAGCGCACCTGGAGGGCCTGGGCGACCTGTCCGGCGTGGCCAAGGCCAAGGCCTCGCTCCTGGCGCATCTGCGGCCCGGCGGTCTGGGCCTGTGCTGCATGGATTACCCCGAGCTCTGGGCCGAGGCGAAAGCACTCCTGCCAGAAGTGCATGGCTTTTCCGCCGGAAACAGTTTCGCCCGGTACTACGCGCGCTTCGAGGAAGCCCTGCCCGGCGGACGCGGCCTGTTCGAGATCATTGTGGACGGCCAGGCCTTCTGGGCCGAGCTGCCCGCCTGCGGCGCGCACTTTGCCGAGAACGCCGCCGCCGTTGCCGGGGCCTGCCATCTGCTCGGCCTGACCACGGAGCAGATCGCCAGCGGCCTTGCCGCGGCCAGCCTGCCGGATCAGCGCTTCTGCTGCGCCGAGGCCGGCTGCTGGCGCGTGGTGGACGACACCTACAACGCCAATCCCCTGTCCATGCGCCGCAGCATCGAGGCCGCGCGCCTGATGGCGGGCGAGGGGCAGCTTGTGCTGGTGCTGGGCGACATGAAGGAGCTTGGCCCGGGCGCGGCCCTGGCCCACCAGGAGCTCGGCGCGGTGGTCAAGGCCGCCAAGCCCGCAGCCGTCTATTTCCAGGGCGAATTCGCGGCCCAGGTCGCCACAGGCGCGCCGGGCGTCCCCCTTACCGCCGTCACCGAGCCCGGCCAGGTGCTCGCCGCGCTGGCCAAGCTGGACGCGGGCGGCACAATCCTGGTGAAGGGTTCGCGCTCCTGCCGCATGGAGGCCTACGCCAAGTCGCTGCTCGAGAACCTTGCAACCACCGGGGGCCAGCCATGATCTATCATCTGCTCTACCCCCTGGCGGCACAGGTTTCGCTGTTCAACGTCTTCCGGTACATCACCTTCCGCAGCGTCTACGCGCTGTTGACCGCGCTGGTTATTTCGGTGCTGCTCGGCCCCAGGCTCATCGAATGGCTCAAGGCCCTGCGCTGCCGCCAGCACATCCTGTCGGAGGTCACCTGCCACCAGGCCAAGGAAGGCACCCCGACCATGGGCGGCCTGCTCATCGCGGCGGCGCTCATCCCCAGCGTGCTTTTGTGGGCCGATCTGACCAACGTCTACATCTGGCTCACGCTGCTGGTCTTCGTTGGCTTCGGGGCCGTGGGCTTCTGGGACGACTACACCAAGGTGGTCAAGAAGCAGAACAAGGGCATCTCCCCGCGCGCCAAGCTCGCCGGACAACTCCTTGTGGCGGGCGCGGCCATCACCCTGCTCATCTTCCAGCCCGCATACTCCACGGTGCTCTCCGTGCCGTTCTTCAAGAACGTGCACCCGAACCTGAGCCTCTTCTATGTTCCCTTCGCCGTCATGGTGCTGGTGGCGGCCTCCAACGCCGTGAACCTCACCGACGGCCTGGACGGCCTGGCCATCGGGCCGCTGGTGGTCAGCGCGGCCTGCTTCGCCCTGTTCATTTACGCGGCGGGCAACGCGGTCATCGCCCAGTACCTGAACATCACCCCGGTGCCGGGCGTGGGCGAAGTGACGGTGTTCTGCGGGGCGCTTGTGGGCGCGGGCCTGGGCTTCCTCTGGTTCAACGCCTATCCGGCGCAGGTGTTCATGGGCGACGTGGGCTCGCTCTCGCTCGGCGGCACGCTGGGCTTCATCGCCGTGCTTGCCAAGCAGGAGCTCATCCTGGCGCTTGTGGGCGGCGTGTTCGTGTTCGAAACCCTCTCGGTGATCCTGCAGGTGGGCTACTTCAAGATGACCGGCGGCAAGCGCATTTTCCGCATGGCCCCGCTGCACCATCACTTTGAGCTCAAAGGCATCCCGGAATCCAAAATCATCATCCGGTTCTGGATCCTCTCCATCCTCATGGCCCTTATGGCCTTGAGCACACTGAAGCTTCGCTAGGTGGCCGGCATGGACAGGACAGTGCGCATCTTCCAAAGTCTAAAGATTTTTGAGAACCGTCAGGCCGTTGTGGTCGGCGCGGGCGTCTCCGGTCTGGCCGCGTGCAGGTTCCTGCTCTCCCTGGGCGCGCGCGTGCGCTTGGTGGACGCCAAGGCCGACCTGCCCCAGGACGTGCTGCTGAAGGTCCACCCGGACCCGGCCTCCGCGGGTCTGACCCTGGAGGCTGGAGCGCACAGCCCGGCCCAGTTCGCGGACGCGCAGCTCATCGTGCTCTCCCCCGGGGTGCCGGTGAAGAAGCTTGCGGAGGTGCTCAAGGACGTGGACCCGGCCCGCGTGGTGGCCGAGATGGAGTTCGCCTCCTGGTTCCTGTCCGAGCCCATCATCGCCATCACCGGAACCAACGGCAAGACCACCACCACCACGCTGGTCGGGCACATCCTGGAGCGGGCCGGGCTTTCCACCTTCGTGGGCGGCAACATCGGCACGCCCCTGTGCGACTATCTTCTGTCCGGCACGCAGGCCGACGTGCTGGTCATCGAGATCTCCAGCTTCCAGCTCCAGAACTGCCGCAGCTTCAAGCCCCGCGTGGCGGCCCTGCTGAACTTCTCGGCCAACCACCTGGACTACCACCTGGACATGGAGGAGTACCTTTCGGCCAAGCTCCAGCTCTTCGCCCGGCAGGACCACGCCTGCCTGGCCGTGGTGCCCCAGGCCATGCGCGGGGAGCTTGAGGCGCGCGGCTTCACCAAGGCCCGCGTGGAAGGCTTCACCGCCGAGAGCCTGTTCGATTGCCCAGGCCTGCCGGGCAGCCACAACCGCGAGAACATCGCCGCGGCCTGGCGCATGGTGCGGCCCTTCGGCGTGACGGAAGAACAGGCGCGCGCGGCCATTGCCGACTTCCGCGCCCTGCCGCACCGCATCGAGCCCGTGGGCGAGGCTGGCGGCGTGCTCTTCGTCAACGACTCCAAGGCCACCACGCTGGACTCCGTGTGCGCGGCGGTCAAGAGCTTCGAGCGCCCGGTGCGCCTGCTGCTGGGCGGGGTGTTCAAGGGCGGCGACGTGGCCTCGCTCCTGCCCGTGCTTGAAGGCCGGGTGGCGTCCATCGGGCTGTTCGGCGCCAGCCGCGAGGTCTTTGAGCCCGTGCTGGCCCCGCACTTCCCGGTCAGCTGGGACGCGACCCTGGAGAGCGCCGCGCGCCGCCAGTTCGCCCTGGCCGAGCCCGGCGACGTGATCTTGCTTTCCCCCGCCACGGCCAGCTTCGACGCGTACAAGAACTACGCCGAGCGCGGCCGCGACTTCGCCCGCGTGGCCCAGGCCATCAGCGTCGAAGCGGGAACAGACGGCACCGGAGGCGCGTCATGAACCAGCGCCGCAACACGCAGTACTTCCCCATGGACTTCTGGCTCCTGTTCTCGGCCCTGCTGCTTGCCGGGTTCGGGCTCATCATGGTCTTCTCCAGCTCCGGCATCATGGCCGAGCGCTTCTACAGCGACAAGTATCTGTTCTTTAAGAAGCAGGCCATGTTCGCGGTGCTGGGCACCGGGGTGATGATCGTCTGCGCGCGGATGAAGCGGCAGTTCTTCTACAACCTGACCTATTTCTGGGTCTTTCTGGCCATCGCGCTTCTGGTGCTCTGCCTGGTCATCGGCGCGGCCATCGGCGGCAGCAAGCGCTGGATTCCGCTCGGACCGTTCTCGCTCCAGCCCCTGGAGTTCGCCAAGATCGCCCTGGTGTTCTACCTCGCCTTCTTCTTCGCCAAAAAGCAGGAGCTGGTGCAGACCAAGAGCCTGACCGTGGGCGTCATCCCCCCGTTTTTGGTCACCGGCGTCATGTGCCTGCTGCTCCTGGCCCAGCCGGACTTCGGCGGCACGGCGTTTTTGTGCTTCATCCTGTTCTGCATGTGCTTCGTGGGCGGCACGCGCATCATCTACCTTGTGCTCTCCGCCGGAATGGGGGCCTGGGCAGGCTGGATGCTCATCACCTCCACGCCCTACCGCCTCAAGCGCTGGACCGCCTTTCTCGACCCCTTCGCCGTGGCCAAGGACGCGGGCTACCAGCTGGTGCAGTCGCTCTACGCCTTCGGCTCCGGCAAGTTCTTCGGCTCTGGCCTGGGCGCTGGCAAGCAGAAGCTGTTCTTCCTGCCCGAGGCGCACAACGACTTCATCATGGCCGTGGTGGGCGAGGAGCTCGGCTTCTTCGGCATCTCCCTGGTGTTTCTTCTGGTGGGCTTTCTGATGCTCCGGGCCTTCCGCGTGGCCTTCCTGCAGGAGGAGCTCATGGACCGCTTCATCGCCTTCGGCATGAGCATCATCCTGGCCCTGGGCTTCTGCCTGAACCTGGCCGTGGTGCTGGGCACCGTGCCACCCAAGGGCGTGCCCATGCCCTTCATCAGCTACGGCGGCAGCTCGCTCATCGCCTCGTTCATCTGCGTGGGCATCCTGCTCAACCTGTCGAGGAACCGCTCATGAGCGCGCGCAAACACATTTCGCGCCTGGTGGTGACCACCGGCGGCACGGGCGGGCACATTTTCCCCGCGCTCTGCGTGGCGGCGGAGGCAAGGCGCCGCAACCCGCAGGCAAAGGTGCTGTTCCTGGGCGCTGGCGGACCCGAGGGCGAGCTGGCGGCGCGGGCCGGGCTGGACTTCCAGGCGCTGCCCGCAAGCGGCGTGCTGGGCAAGGGCGTGAAGGGGCTGCTCGCGCTGTTCTGGGTGGCGCGCGGGGTCGTCAAGGCCTCGGCCGCGCTGCGCCGCTTCAAGCCCGAAGCGGTCATCGGCTTCGGCGGGTACGCGGGCTTCTGCCCGGTGCTGGCCGCCGCGCTCTCGCGCATCCCGTGCGCCGTGCACGAGCAGAACTCCGTGCCGGGCGTGACCAACCGGGTGCTGGGCAAGGTGGTGGACCGCGTGTTCGTGTCCTTTGACGACCGCGCCCGCAATTTCCCTCCAGTAAAGGTGACGCGCACAGGCAATCCGGTGCGCGCGGACATCGCCCAGGTGAAGCGCCCCGAGGCGGCGGACCGCGGGAACCTGCTCATCCTTGGCGGCAGCCAGGGGGCCAAGGCCATCAACGACGCCGTGGTCGCCGCCCTGCCGCTGCTTTTGAGCGCACGGGTGAACATCCTGCACCAGACCGGGGCCAGCGACGAGGCGCGCATCCGCGAGGCCTATGCGCAGGCCGGGGCCGATCCGTCGAACGTGCACGGATTCATCGAGGGCATGGCCCAGGCCTATGCCTGGGCGGACGTGGCCCTGTGCCGGGCCGGGGCGTCCACGATCTTCGAGCTGGCGGCAACGGGCACCCCCAGCGTGCTGGTGCCCTTCCCCTTTGCCGCGCACGACCACCAGCGCGTCAACGCCGAGCACCTGGCCAACCTGGGCGCTGCGGTGCTCATCGCCCAAAAGGATCTTTCCGCCCAGTCCCTGGCCGACACCGTGGCCGGGCTTCTTGGCGACACGGCCCGGCTGGCCTCCATGAGCCGCTCGGCCAGAACCTTTGCCAGACCGGACGCCGCGAGCCGCATCGTGGACGGCCTGGAGGAGCTCTGCGGCGCGGCCTAGCGCGGCGGAGCAGCGAGGACACGGACATGGAAATGGTACTCAGCACGATGATCGACACGACGCAGGGAAAACGCATCGCGGTGCCGGGCCGCAGCGCCAGCCCGGCCATGTACAGCCGGGTCAGCACCGTGCACATGGTGGGCATCGGCGGCGCGGGCATGAGCGGCATCGCCGAGGTGCTGCTGAACATGGGCTTCACCGTCACCGGCTCGGACATGGCCGCCGGAGCCGCCGTGCACCGGCTGAAAAAGCTCGGCGCTCAGGTGTTCATCGGTCACGGGGCCGAGAACGTGGGCAAGGCCGACGTGGTGGTCAAGTCCACCGCCATCCAGGACACGAACCCGGAGCTTGTCCGCGCCCGCGAAATGAGCATCCCCATCATCCCCCGCGCGGAGATGCTGGCCGAGCTCATGCGCATGCGCACGGGCATCGCCGTTGCCGGAACCCACGGCAAGACCACCACCACCTCGCTGCTGGCCACCATCTTCACCGAGGCGGGCCTGGACCCCACGGTCATCATCGGCGGACGGCTGAACACCTACGGCAGCAACGCGCGCCTGGGCGAGGGCGAATTCCTCATCGCCGAAGCCGACGAGAGCGACGGCTCGTTTTTGTGCCTCTCGCCCATCATGACGGTGGTCACCAACGTGGACCGCGACCACGTGGATTTCTACGGCGACCAGGCCGCCATCGACCGCTCCTTCACCACCTTCATGAACTCCATCCCCTTCTACGGGGTGAACGTGGTCTGCGGCGACGACCCCGGCGTGGCGCGGCTTTTGCCCGCCATCAAGCGCCCCTGCCTGACCTATGGCCTGGGCGCGAAAAACCGCCTGCGCGGCGAGATCACCACCTCAAGCCTGCGCAGCATCTTCAACGTGAGCCTGGACGGCGAGCCCTGGGCCGAGGTGACCCTGGCGCACCCGGGCGTGCACAACGTGCTCAACTCCCTCGGCGCCATCGGCGTGGCCATGGAGGCCGGGCTGCCCAAGGAGGCCATCCTGCAGGGGCTGGCCAACTTCGGCGGCGTGGGCAGGCGCTTCGAGCGCAAGGGCGAAAAAAAGGGCGTGCTGGTGGTGGACGACTACGGCCACCATCCTGCCGAGATCAAGGCCACGCTGGAGACGGCCAAGGCCTGCTACCCGGACCGCAGGCTGGTGGTGGCCTTCCAGCCGCACCGCTTCAGCCGCACCCAGGCCCTGTTCGGCGATTTCTGCACCGCCTTCGCCCAGGCGGACCTGCTGCTGTTGACCGAAATCTATCCGGCCAGCGAAGCGCCCATCCCCGGCGTGAACGGCATGAGCCTGGCCCAGGGCATCAAGCAGGTGAGCAAGACCAAGGTGCGCTTCTTCCCGGACTTCGCGGGCCTGGAGCGTCAGCTCAAGGAAGTCCTCAAGCCCGGGGACCTGTTTCTGACCCTGGGCGCGGGCAGCATCTGGAAGATCGGCGAGAACTACTTGAACACCCCTGACGAAGAATAACCAAGGATACGGCACATGGCCCTGGCTCTGCTCCACGCACCGCGCCTCAGCGAGCGCACCACCCTTCGCCTTGGCGGCCCCGCCCTGGCCGAGGCCGTGCTGTGCGCCGAGGCCGACCTGGAGCAGTTGGGCAAAGCCCTGCCGGGCCTGGGCGGACGCCCGCTGGCCCTTGGCGCGGGCAGCAACCTCCTGGCCGCGGACGGGCCGCTGGACCTGGTCCTGGTGCGGCCCGCCAACGCGGTCGAGCCGTGCATCGAGCACCGCGCGAGCGGAACGCTGGTGCGCGTTGACGCGGGTTTCGGCCTGCCCCGGCTTTTGGGCCTGTGCCAGCGCCTGGGCCTGTCCGGCCTGGAAAGCCTCACCGGCATCCCTGGCCGCGTGGGCGGGGCCGTGGCCATGAACGCGGGCTCCTACGGCTGCGAGACGGGCGCGCTGTTGCGCCGCGTGCGCCTGTGGACCCCGGAGGGCGGGCTCGTGTGGCGCGACGCCAGGGACTGCGCCTTCGGCTACCGGCATTTCGACGCAGGCCTGGACGCCTCTTTTGTGCTCATCTGGGAGGCGGAGTTCCAGCTCGGCGGCGACAGCCCGGCGGCCATCCGCGCGCGCATGGAGGCTGTGTACCGCAAGAAGAAGGCCGTGCAGCCCGTGACCGCGAGAAGCGCTGGCTGCGTTTTCAAGAACCCGCCCAGCGCCACGGGGACCGAGAGCGCGGGGAGGCTGCTGGACCAGGCCGGGATGCGCGGGCGCGCGCTTGGCGGCATGGCCTTCTCGGAGAAGCACGCGAATTTTCTGGTGAACCTGGGCCACGGCACGGCCGCCCAGGCCCTGGAGCTGCTGGACCTTGGCAGACGCGCGGTGCGCGAACGCTTTGGAGTGGACTTGGAGACCGAAGTGGTGGTGCTCACATGAACCTGCGCCCCGGCACAACGCCGCGCAGGACGCAGCCCGCGCGCAAGGCCCCGGTGCGCCTGAACCGTCCCCGCAAGGAAGACGGCCCCTCGCTGGCGCTCAATCCCGGCGGCGCGGTGAAGGGCTTCATGTTCTTCCTGGCCTCGGTGCTGGTGCTTGGCCTGCTGGGCACGGGGCTCATCTACTCCTACCGGCTCATCACCACCACCCCGGCCCTGGGGCTCACCGAGATCAGCGTGTCCGGCAACCAGCGCCTGGCCTACGGACAGGTGCTGGAGATCGCGGGCCTGCGCCTGGGCCAGAACAGCCTGGGCGTCAACGTCACCCGGGTGGAGTCGGCGCTCTCGCAAAACCCCTGGGTGGAATTCGTCACCGTGCGCCGCGAGCTGCCGGACAAGCTCTTCATCACCCTGGTGGAGCGCCAGCCCTCCTTCTGGGTGCGCAAGGACGGGCAGCTCTATTTCGCGGACGGCGAAGGCAAGATCATCACCCAGCTCTCGCCCGGCGATTCGGCCTCGCTGCCCCTGCTTGAGATCGCCCCGGAGCTGGGCGACCGGCGCGAGGTGGTGGCGGCCATGGTGGCGCGCATGAACCGGCAGGCCCTGCCCTTCGCCCTGGGCCAGATGGCCTGGGTCAAGTTCACCGAGGCCGGGCAGGTGGAGCTGTACCTGGACGCCCTGCGCATCCGCGTGCGCGCGGAGCTGAACAACTGGGAAACGCACTTCGACCGCATCGAGACTGTCTGGCGCGACCTGAAGCTGCGCGGCGAGACGAGCCAGGTGGTCGCCATCGAGGCCAGCGGCGGAAAGATTTCTGTTGAGAAGAGGTAGATGCCCGGGACTTCCCGACGGGGAAGAATAGGGAAGGCCCGGTTTTTGGCGAGTCAAACAAGGGAGGAGATTATGGCCAAGAGCGACATCATCGTCGGCCTGGACATCGGCACCACGAAGATTTGCGCCGTGGTGGGCGAGGCCAAGGACGACGGCCTGGTGGACATCATCGGCATCGGCACCAGCCCCAGCACGGGTCTGCGCCGGGGCGTGGTGGTGAACATCGAGCAGACCGTGCAGAGCATCAAGAAAGCCTTGGAGGAGGCGGAATTGATGGCCGGCTGCGAGATCCACTCGGTCTACGCCGGCATCGCCGGCAGCCACATCAAGGGTTTCAACAGCCACGGAGTCATCGCCGTCAAGGGCGGCGAGGTGACCCAGAAGGACGTGGACCGCGTCATCGAGGCGGCCAAGGCCGTGGCCATCCCCCTTGACCGCGAGGTGATCCACACCCTGCCCCAGGAGTTCATCGTCGACGACCAGCGCGGCATCGCCGATCCGCTGGGCATGGCCGGCGTGCGGCTTGAGGTAAAGGTGCACATCGTCACCGGCGCGGTGACCAGCGCCCAGAACATCGTGCGCTCGTGCCACCGCTCGGGCCTCGACGTGGCCGACATCGTGCTTGAATCGCTCGCCTCCAGCAAGGCCGTGCTCTCCGCCGAGGAGCGGGAGATCGGCGTGTGCCTGGTGGACCTGGGCGGCGGCACCACGGACATCGCCATCTTCTCCAAGGACTCCATCAAGCACACGGCGGTGCTGGCCCTTGGCGGCAACAACCTGACCAACGACATCGCCTTCGGCCTGCGCACGCCCATGACCGCGGCGGAGAAGATCAAGATCGAGAACGGCTGCGCCCTGGCCGAGATGGTCAAGGTGGACGAGAGCATAGAAGTGCCGAGCGTCGGCGGCCGCGAGAGCCGCGCCATGAGCAAGCGGGTGCTGGCGGAAATCTGCGAGCCGAGGTGCGAGGAGATTCTGGCACTGGTGGACCAGGAGCTCATCAAGAGCGGGTTCAAGAACCAGATCGCCGCTGGCGTGGTCCTGACCGGCGGCACTTCGCTCATCGACGGCATGCAGGATCTGGCCGAGCAGGTCTTCGACCTCCCGGTGCGCATCGGCTACCCCGAATACGTGGGCGGCCTCTACGACATGGTCAACAATCCCAAGTACGCCACGGCGGTCGGCCTTCTGCTCTACGGAGCCGAGATGCGCCAGACGCCCAGCTCCGGCGGCGGGGATTTCAGAATCCGCGAGGACAACGTCTTCAACAGGATTCTGGGCCGCATGAAGAAATGGTTCGTCGACATCGCCTAGACCAGGGCGTTTCGATCAAGGGGAAGGTCCACGTATTTCAAGCCAAAGCTTTTGGGAGGAGGAACCCATGGCACATTTCGAGATTGAGAACGACATGAGCGCGAAAATCAAGGTCATCGGCTGCGGCGGCGGCGGCGGCAACGCCATCAACAACATGATCCAGTCCCGGCTCACCGGGGTCAGCTTCATCGCCGCCAACACCGACGCCCAGGACATCGAGAAGTCCCTGGCCGACCACACCATCCAGCTGGGCGGCAAGCTGACCAAGGGCCTTGGCGCGGGCGCCAACCCGGAAGTGGGCCGCAACGCCGCGCTGGAGAGCATCGACCAGATCCGCGACCTGGTGCAGGGCACCGACATGGTGTTCATCACCGCGGGCATGGGCGGCGGCACCGGCACCGGCGCGGCTCCGGTCATCGCCCAGGCCGCCCGCGAGGCCGGAGCCCTCACCGTGGCCGTGGTCACCAAGCCCTTCTACTTTGAAGGCCGCCGCCGCATGCAGCAGGCGGAGAAGGGCATCAGCGAGCTGAAGCAGGTGGTGGACTCCATCATCACCATCCCCAACGACCGCCTGCTCCAGATGGCCGCCAAGAAGGCCGGTTTCGGCGTGATGCTGAAAAAGGCCGACGAAGTGCTCTACTACGCGGTCAAGGGCATCGCCGACCTCATCACCGTGCACGGCCTCATCAACCTGGACTTCGCGGACGTCAAGGCCATCATGACCAACTCCGGCCTGGCCCTCATGGGCACGGGCATCGCCTCGGGCGAGAACCGCGCCCGCGAGGCGGCCCTCAAGGCCATCACCAGCCCTCTGCTGGAAGACGTGTCCATCGCCGGCGCGCGCGGCGTGCTGTTCAACATCACCGCCAGCGAGGACATGAGCACCGACGAGATCCAGGAGGTCTCCGACCTCATCGCCAAGGAAGCCCACGAGGACGCCAACATCGTCTTCGGCGTGGTGGCCGACCCCAATGCCGGAGAGGAGATGTGCGTCACCGTCATCGCCACCAGCATCGACCAGCGCGAGGCCGCGCCCAAGCCGGAGAAGGAAGTGAAGTCCCTGCTCAACCCGGTGCCCGTGACTCAGCGCGCCGCCACGCGCCGCAGCACCATCTCCAGCGTCATCGCCAGCTCCAACCGCGACCTGCCCGCCTATGTGCGCTATGGCGCGGCGAAGACCGGCGAGGAGCGCCAGGCCCATCCCGCCCTGCGCGCCATGGGCGCGGGCGAGGAGGAGTTCCTCTTCGAGGACGAGGCCCTGGACACGCCCGCGTTCATCCGCCGCAACGCGGACTAGGCGCGAGGTGAGACGCCCTTCCGGGGCGGAGCGCAAGCGTCCGCAGAGGCGTGAGCGCATCCCCCGTTCCGGATCGGCCCAGGCCCCGCCGCCGGATCATGGAGGCCGCCTTCCCGTGGCGCTCCTGGTTCCCGGCGATGAAGGCATGGGTCTCTCGGCCCTGGGCTGGCAGGTGGTGCATCGCCTGCTGACCCGGGAGCCGGAAATGGCCGTGGAACGATTCTTCCTCGGCAAGGGCTTCCATGCGCCAACGTCCCACGACAGCGGCAAGGATTTACTGCTCTTCCCCTTGATGGCGGCGAGCGTCTCATTTGAGGAGGACTTCCTCCCCCTCCTCAGGACGCTCGCCGCAGCGGGCGTTCCGCCTCTGCGGGCGGAACGCCCGGACTACCCCCTGGTGCTGGTGGGAGGACCGGTCGCCTTCATCAATCCCGCGCCGCTCGCCCCCCTGGCCGATGCGTTCTGGGTGGGCGAGGCCGAGGCCGGGCTGACGGAGTTCTGCCTGGCCATGAAGCGCGCGCTGTTCGAGGGCGTGCCCAAGCAGGCGTTCCTTGAGGCCGTCAAGGACATGCCCGGACTCTACGTGCCCGGGCTGACCAAGACCCCGGTGCGCCGCGTGCTGGCCGTAGACAGCGCCGACACCACCCTGCTCTCCTGCCCCGCCGTCTCCAGTTTCACCGGGCCGCAGGCCGCATTTCCGGACGCGCTGCTGCTCGAGATCAACCGGGGCTGCCCCCACGCCTGCCGCTTCTGCGCCGCCGGGTTCGTATACCGCCCGCCGCGCCACGCCCGCATGACCGACCTCATCGCCCAGGTGGAGGAAGCCAACCCGCCCAAGGTGGGGCTGGTGGGCACCGCGCTGACCGACTGGCCGGACCTGCTGCCATTTCTGCGCTGGCTGGCGGCGCGCAAAACAAAATTTTCCCTGTCCTCGCTCCGGGCCGACGGCCTGACCGAGGAGCTGCTCGGCTTCCTTCGCCAGTGCGGCATCCGCACCATCACCCTGGCCCTGGAGGGCGCAAGCGAACGCCTGCGCCGCGCTGCCAACAAGAAGCTCGACGCCGAGGTCTTTTTGCAGGCCGTGGAGCGCTGCGCGCGCCTGGGGGTGAACCACCTGCGCGTGTACCTCATCCTGGGCTGGCCCTGGGAGGGGCCTGAAGACTATGACGAGTTGGAGGACTTCCTGGGACGCATCGTGGCCGCGCGCGACCGCGGGCATGGGGCCAAGACGCGGGAGTTCATGCGCATCACCCTCGGCGCAAGCTCGCTGGTGCCCAAGCCCTTCACGCCCCTGCAATGGGCGCCCATGATGGGCGAGGCGGAACTCGTCGCCGCGCAGAAGCGGCTGGCCGAGATGACCAGGAAGCTGCGCGGGGTGGCGCTGAATGTGGACGCGCCCTTCCAGGCGCGCTTGCAGGGCGTGCTCTCCCGTGGCGGGGAAGACGCCTTCCGGCTGGTGCAACTGGCGGCGGACGAGGGCGGCTGGAAAAAGGCCATGCGCCGCTTCGAAGCCGAGACGGCGGAGATTCTGGACCGCGAACGCGGGGCCGACGAGGTCTTCCCCTGGGAGGTCATCGACCTGGGCGTGACGCGCGCGTCCCTGCGCCGGGAATACGAGCGCGCCGCCCGCGCCCTGCACAGCCCCGGCTGTCCGGCCAAGGGCTGCAAGGCGTGCGGGCTGTGCGGCATGGATGCCTGGATGGATGAGCGAAGACAATGAAGATTTCGCGGCTCCGGACCGGAGCCTGCCCCACAGGGCCTAGGCCCCTCAGCTGAACCCGCCGCCTCCGCCGCAGCCGCCGGGCATCGGAGGCGCCGAAGCGGCGAAATCTCCGGAACCGGTTCCGCCGCCAACACGCACCGCGCAGGCGGAAAGACACCGTTCCGGCTCTTTCGCGCCGCAGGCCGGGCAGACCAGCGCAGCCTCATCCTCGGCGTTGCGCACCAGGTCCTCAAAGCTCTGGCCGCATGTGCGGCACCTGTATTCGTATAGTGGCATGACGAATGTCCTCCTTGATGCTTCGATTCCAGAAATGCGACCGCCAGGCGCGCCAGTCAAGGGTTGCCGGCAAGGGCCGGACTTGTGCAGCCAAGGCCCCCGGCGCAGGACGGCCCGTTGTGCAGCTTGTGCAGACATATGCACACGCGATGCTCCTGTCATTCTACCAACAGTCCGAAATTACTTTCTAAAATAGTTGGCACGGCTCATGCTTTCCATGTTTCAAGCAAAGCGCTGCGCACGCCTGTTTGCGCAACAGCTCACCAACAGTTTGAAACTTGGAGGAATGAGAAATGAAAAAGAGCATCATCACCCTCGTGGCCGTGGCTTCCCTCGTGGCCCTGTCCGCCATGGCCTTCGCCGCCCCGCGCGGCGGACGTGGAGCTGGCCAGAACCAGCTGACCACCGAACAGCGCGCAACGATCCAGAAGATCGTCGACGCCCACCAGGACAAAATCTATGAGCTGCGCGAGAAGATCTGGGCCAAGCACACCGAGCTGCAGGCCCTGTCCAACTCCGGCAAGGCCGAGAAGAGCGACATCCAGTCCCTGGTGTCCGACATCTCCAAGCTGCGCGACGCCATGAACAAGGAACGCCTGGCCATCAGCGCCGAGATCGAGAAGCAGACCGGGCTCAAGGGCTACGGGTACGGCTACCATCGCGGCGGCATGGGCGGCGGCATGGGCGGCGCCTGCGGCAACGACTGCGGCGCCGGGTATGGCGGCAAGGGCTTCGGACGCGGCATGAACAGCTGCGCCGGCGGCATGTGCAACTAAGGCGCATTTAATCCCCCCTGCGGAGCGCACGCTCCGCCCCCAGGCGCACACGGGGCGGCCCGGACCGGACCCTGAAATCCGGCCAGGCCGCCCCAGCCGCGTCCAAGGCTCCGGCGCAATCTCCGGGGCGGCGGTTGACACCCGGCCCGGAAGCGGCCTAGCACAGCACAAAGCCGCCCACGGCCAGCAGCACGCACAAGGACAGCTCGAATGGAACTGCGCACCTTCAACAGGGACAAGGGTCCGATCCTGGCGGCTGTGGTCGCCCTGCTGGCCCTCGGCCTTGGCAGCATGTTCCTCACCTGGCAGAACATCAGCCGCCAGCGCGACCTGGTGGACCAGCACATGCAGCTGGCGGGCGGAGCCGTGGTCCACGGCGTCGAGGCCAACCTCATGCGGGTGCTGCACTCGCTCCAGCGCTCGCCCGACGCGGCAACGAAATTTTTCCCCAGCATCCACGAGCTGTTCAAGGAGATGACCGCCTCTGGCGAGGTGGTGTTCATTGGAATTTTCGACGAGGACGGGCATCTGATAGTCTCCTCCTCGGAAAACGAAGCGCCCCACAACCTCGTCCTGCCCGAGCAGATCATCGCCGCCCTGGAGGTGGAGGGCCGCTGGTCCGGGCCGCTCTACTACAAGGACAAGCCCGCCATCTTCTCCGCCGTGCGCTCCCCGGCCAAGCTCTCCATGCTCTGCGAGGGCGCGCGCCTGGGCTTCCCCTTCATCCCGGAAAAGGACGGCCCTCGCGGCCCCGGCAAGGGCGATGGGAGAGGTAGGGGCGACGGCATGGGCAGGGGCAGGGGCGGCGGCATGGGTCCGCCGTCCGGCGCGCTCATGGACGATGTCTCCGGCGCGCCGCGCGTGCCGGGCATTGGCCGCTCGCCGGAAGTACCCTCCATGTTCCTCCTGGCCGGGCTGAACCCCCAACGCCACCTGGACCAGTTCCAGACCTACCGGCGCGCCGCCCTGCTCCAGGCGGGCTATGTCTTTGGCGCGGCAAGCCTCTTGTGGGTGCTGGCCTTCGCCTACCTGCGCCGCCGCGACCAGGCCCTCAAGGCCGCGCGTCTGGAGCGCTTCCAGTCCAAGCTGCTCGACAACATGCCCGACGGTCTGGTGACCCTGGGCGCGGACGGCTCCATCCTCTCGGCCAACGGCTCCGCGGCCCGGCTTCTGCTGGCCGAGGACGCCGCCGCCGACCCCGTGCTCGATGCCGCCGCCCTGCTTGGCCGCAATTGGTCGGAGTTCCCCTTTGCCGATCTCGCGGGCGGCGCGGACGCCGCAGGCCCGTACCAGTGGCGGCAGTTCGACCACGCCGGGCGCGTGCTGGAGATCCTCTCCCTGCCGCTGCAGGCCGACGCCTCCTCCGAGGGGGCTGGCGGCGAACGCATGGTGCTTGTGCGCGACCGCACCCGCCTGAAGACCCTGGAGGACGACCTGGCCGAGGCCAAGCGCTTGGCCACCATCGGCTCCCTGGCCGCGGGCGTGGCGCACGAAATTCGCAACCCGCTGTCCTCCCTGCGCGGCTTTGCCCAGCTCTTCGCCACCAAGCTCAAGGGCCAGGAGCCCCTGGCGTCCTATGCCTCCACCATGGTCCAGGAGGCCGACCGCCTGAACCGCGTGGTCACGGACCTGCTGTTCCTGGCCCGCCCGCGCGACCTGGCCCCCGCCGAGGTGGACCTGACGCGCATGGCCGAGAGCCTGCGCGGACTGCTGCGCTTCGACCTGGAGCACAAGGCCGTGACTCCGGGCCTGGATTTGCAGGCCCCCACGGTGTATGCCGACGAGGATGCCCTGAAGCAGTGCCTGCTGAACCTGCTCGTCAACGCGCTGGACGCCTTGCCCGAGACCGGCGGCGTGCTGACCCTGGCCTCGCGCCGCAGCGAGCCGTCCGAGGGCGTGGCGCCGGGCGTATGGATCAGCGTGGCGGACAACGGCAGCGGCATGATCGATTCCGTGCGCGAGAAGGCCTTCGAGCCCTTCTTCACCGACAAGCGGCAGGGCACGGGTCTGGGGCTGGCCATCGTGCAGGGCATCATGCGCGGGCACAGGGGCCGCGCGCTCATCGACTCCAGCCCCGGCCAGGGCACGACCCTGCGCCTGTTCTTCCCCGACCCCGATGGCCGCGAAAGCGGCGGAGGCTCCACAGATGACGCACACCAATGACCAGCGCTCGGCCCTGATCGTGGACGACGAACCCGGCCACCGCATGCTCGTGCGCGCCGTGCTGGAGGACGCGGGCTGGCGCGTCACCGACGCCGCCACCGGCGAGGCCGCCCTGGCCGTGCTGGACCGCGCCCAGCCGCACGTGGCCCTGGTGGACATGAAGATGCCCGGCATGGACGGCCTGACTCTGATGCGCGAACTGCACGCCCGCATCCCGGTGCTGCCCGTGGTGCTGCTCACCGCCTTCGGCAGCGTGGGCACGGCGGTGGAGGCCATGAAGCAGGGGGCCTTCGACTACCTCACCAAACCGGCGGACAACGACGAACTGACCGCCGTGCTGGAAAAAAGCTACGAATACCGGCGGCTCATCGACGAGAACGCCCGGCTGCGCTCCGAGTTGCAGGGCGGCGCGGCGGAGGCGCTCGTGGGCGCGAGCCCCGGCATCCTGCGCGTGCGCGAACTCATCGAGCAGGCCGGGCCGAGCGAGGCCACGGTGCTCATCCTGGGCGAGAGCGGCACCGGCAAGGAGCTGGTGGCCGACGGCCTGCACCGGGCCAGCCCGCGCGCGCGCAAGCCGCTCATCAAGGTCAACTGCGCGGCCCTGCCCGCAGATCTGCTAGAGAGCGAGCTGTTCGGCTACGTCAAGGGCGCTTTCACCGGCGCAATCAAGGACAAGCCGGGCCGCTTCCAGCTGGCCAGCGGCGGCACGCTGTTTCTGGACGAGATCGGCGACATGCCCGCCACGCTGCAGGCCAAGCTTCTGCGCGCCCTGCAGGAGAAGATCGTGGAGCCGCTCGGCTCGGTGAAGGCCGTGGAGACCGACGTGCGCATCCTGGCGGCCACCAACCGCGACCTGCGCGCCGACGTGGCCAGCGGCCGCTTCCGCGAGGACCTCTACTACCGCCTGGCCGTGCTGGAGATTCAGATTCCGCCCCTGCGCGAGCGCAGCGGCGATCTGCCGCTCTTGGCCGGGCACCTCTTGCGCAAGCTGGGCGCGAAGAACCACAAGGAAATCCGCGCCATCGCCCCGGCCTTTGTGGAGGCGCTCTCGCGCTACAGCTGGCCCGGCAACGTGCGCGAGCTGGAGAACGTGCTGGAGCGCGCGCTCATCCTGGCGCGCAGCGACACCCTTGGCCCGGAGTTGCTGCCGCCGCAGATCGCGGGCCTGGCCTCGGCCTCCGGCTCCGCCGCTGGCGAGGCGCAGGGCGTGGACCTGACCTCGGGCCTGCCCGGGGCCATGGAGGACGCGGAGCGCGAGGCCCTGCGCCAGGCGCTGGACGCCTCGGGCGGGCACCGCGAAAAAACCGCCGACGCCCTGGGCATCAGCCGCCGCACGCTCCAGTACAAGCTCAAGAAGTATGGGTTGACGCGGAGATAGGGCGCCGCCTCGCACGGCGACGAAAAGCCCCCGGCTGGAAGCTCTGCTGTCCAACCGGGGGCTTTTCGCGTCCAGGGCCTGCGGCCCGCAAACGCCCGTCGCCTAATGCGCCCGCAGCATCCCCAACCAGCACCGGCCCCCAAAAAGTGGTAATAAGCACGAGGAGCCAGACACGGCCCTTGAAGATGTTGTAGTCCGCGAACAACTCGTCAAGCTCCTTCTTCAGCACCAGCCTGCCGAACAGAAACTCGAAGCAGATGGTGAGCAGCGTCCAGTAGGCCCCGATGCGCATGAGCGGCCAGGTGTCCGCAAGGCCCGACGCGGCCACAAAGAGCTGGATGGCCGCCAGAAGCAGCACGCACACCAGGAGCGTGCCGACAACATGCGCCTTGGCCTCGCCCAGCCAAGGCTCCAGCAGCTTCACCCGCAGCGCGCCGCAGATGATGGCGATGCCCGCGAAGCCGAGCCACGCGCAGGAGGCCAGAACCCAGAGCAGGGAAGCGCGGTCCATCTACGCCACCCCCTGCGCGGACGACGCGGGCTTGGCATACACGCGCGGGCCCTGCGCCGTGTCCTCCACGCGGTAGCCCAGGGCGGCAAGCTCTTCGCGCAGCGCGTCGGACGCCGCGAAATCCTTGGCCTTGCGCGCGGCCTCGCGCCTCGCCACCAGTTCCTGCACGCCCTGCGGCAGGCAGGCGCAGGCAATGGGCATCTGCGTCAGGTCCAGAATCCCCAGCACCGCGTCCGCGGCCTCAAGCTGCTTCAGGCAGGCCGAGGCCGCCGCGCCGGTCATTTTCCCGCCCGTGAGCCAGGCATTGACGCGCTTCACAAAGGTGAACAGCTTCGGCCAGTAGCGGTGCAGGGACAGATCATCCTCCAGGGCGGAGACAAGCCCGGCCTTGAGGTCGAACACGGCCTGCTCCACGTCCTCGGGCAGATCGCCCGTGCGCCCGCCCTTTCCGGCCCCGCCCCCGGCCTCGCCCCCGGCTTCGCCCAGCGCCAGGCGCAGGCCGCAGGCGGCCTCCTGCACCTTGTGCCAGTTGCGCGCCCACATGGACAGGCTTTGCCCCGTGGCCGCCAAAGACTTGCGGTAGGACACGGACAAGAGCCAGAGCCGCAGCGCAGCCGGGCCGCCCGCTCGCTCCAAGAGCGACGCCAGGTCGAGCGCCTCGCCGCCGGGTTCGGCCTGGGCCGCGCCCTCGCCGCCAAGAACGTCCGAGCGCGAGATCTTGCGGTCGGCCAGCCAGGCCTTGGGCTCCACGCCCGCCGCGCTCCAGATGGCGCGCAGGTTCTCCAGGTGCGGGAACTGATGGTCCTCGCCCGCCACCAGCACGTCCACGCGGCCCAGGGCGGACAGGCCCGCCACGGCCACCTGCACGAACCAGCTGGGCCGCACGTTGCCCCACTCGGTCTCGATGATGTCGCCCAGCTTCAAGTCCTGCAGGGTGGCGCGCTTGAGCAGGGTGAAGTCCAGCGGGTTGTCCTTCACGTAGTCGCCCAGATCCACGGTCTTGCCCACGCTGAGACCGTCCATGTCCATGAGCTTCATGGCCCCGTAGCGCTTGTCGCGGCGCACGTCGAAGTACACGCTGCGGAGCTTCTCGTAGGCCAGGCCCTTGCCCAGCAGCTTCTTGCAGATGTCGATGGCCTGCGGCATGGACGCCGAGGCGGGCTCAAAAATGGTCTCCGGCAGCAACCCCAGGGCCGTGGCTCGTTCGCGGATGCGCGCCATGACCCCGGCCACGTAGTCCGCGCGCGACAGCCCGGCCTCGCGGGCCGAGGAAAGCGTGCGGTCGTCCAGGTCGGCCAGGCCCACGGCCAGGCGCACATCGGCCCCGCGCGCCTTCAGGTGCCGGGCCAGCACGTCGGCCAGCACCAGCCTGCGCCAGGCGTCCGGGTCGTCGGGCGTGTCCAGGCTGGGACCGATGCCGTAGATGTTGAGCCGCCCGGTGGCGTCCAGGTGCACCTTGCCGCCGGTCGCCAGGTTCAGCAGGCGCAGGCCGTCCAGGGTCTTGGGCGCGAACAGCGGGGTGGACAGGTAGCGCTCGCCTCCGTCCGGAAAGATCACCACAATGTGGCCACTCTTGCCCTCGGCCTCGATGCTTGCCGCGAGCTTGAGCGCCCCGGCCAGGGCCGCGCCGGAGCTCATGCCCACGAACAGCCCCTCCTGGCGCGCCAGCTGGCGGCAGGCCTCGAACGCCTCCTCGTCCTCCACGCGCAGAATCTGGTCCAGAGCTTTTTTATTATAAATGCCCGGAGGATAGGACTCGTGCATGTTCTTGAGTCCCTGGATCTTGTGCCCGGCAAAGGGCTCGATGGCGCAGACCTGGACGCCGGGGTACTCGTGCATGCGCTTGGCCAGGCCCATGGCCGTGCCCGAGGTGCCCAGCGTGGCCACCACGTGCGTCACCGCGCCGCCGGTCTGGTTCCAGATCTCAAGGCCGGTGCCCTCGTAGTGGGCGGCGATGCTGTTGGGATTGTTGAACTGGTCCATGAGCACATAGGTGTCGGGCTCGGTGCGGGCCAGACGGTAGGCCAGCTCGATGGCGCCGTCGGTGCCCAGGCGGCCGGGCGTGAGGCGGATCTCCGCGCCGTAGGCGCGCATGATGCGCTTTCTCTCCTCGCTGGCGGAGTCGGGCATGATGAGGCACATCTTGTAGCCCTTCACCGCCGCCACCATGGCCAGGCCGATGCCCGTGTTGCCGCTGGTGGCCTCGATGATGGTCTTCTCCGGCGTCAACTCGCCGCTCTTCTCGGCGGCGGCGATCATGGCCACGGCCACGCGGTCCTTGATGGACCCGCCGGGGTTCATGCTCTCCAGTTTCGCCATGATTTTGACGTTCGGGTGCGGGTTCAGGCGGCGAATCTCCACCAGGGGAGTGTTGCCGACCAGCCTCAGAATGTCCGTGCGCTCCATCATATGCCCCTGTCCTGCGGCGCGACCCCATGCCCGGGGAACCGCTGGCCCGTGATTTGCAAAGCCGAGCTCAAACCAGCGAGGTCGGCACCATGACCATGTATCCGTTCCTGAAAGACAACATCACCGCGCTTGAGAAGGCCAACCCGGCGCTGTACGCCTGGCTTTCCAGCAGCCCCTTCGATGAACAGTCCCTGAAAAGCAGCATCTTTGTCAACAGATGGGGCCTCATTGACTGGCGGATGCCCTCTGGAACCGGACTTTTCGAGGGCATGCCCCCGAACATGCTCTATCGCGACTGGCCGGTGATCGAAAAGCCCGACCTCTCGGCCACGGTCATCGTGGGCACAAACCTGGGCTACGGGCTCAACCACACCCTGGTCCACACGCCGGACTCGCACAAGATCCTCGTGCTTGAGCCCAACCCCTCGCTGCTCTTGGCCTGCCTGGGCCAGACCGACTACCGCCCGTTCTTCGAGAACAAGAAGCTGCACTTCATCACCCCGGATGAAGACCACTTGCAGGAATACATCAAGAACCTGGACCTGCAGTACGTGTACGGCAAAATTTACCTGCGCTCGGACATCCCCAGCTGCCAGCTCGGGCCGGAATACTCCCGCTGGATGGAGATCGTCAAAAACCGCCTGGAGAACTTCAGCGTGGAGATGATCACCCTGCGCTGCCGCCAGGACGTGATGGTGGGCAACGAGCTGAAGAACTACCGCCGCGCCCAGGCCGACGGCAGCCTGCTGCCGCTCAAGGACGCCGCGCGCGGCGTCGGGGCCGTGGTGCTTGGCGCCGGACCGTCCCTGGCGCGCTTCGCCCCGGAGCTGGCAAAGAATCCCGGCTACGCGCTGTATGCCTCGGCCTTGCAGACCCTGCCCGCCCTGCGCCGCTTCGACCTGAAGCCGCACTTCTGCCTGGCGCTGGACTACGACGACTCCATGCTCTCCATCTACAACCGCCTGGACGCGGACTGGGCCAGGGACATCCCGCTCATCTACTCCACCAAGGTCAACCCGGAAGTGGTGCGCCGCTACCCCGGCCCCACCCTGCCCCTGTGGACCATGGGCGGCATGGCCACCTTCGTGCTGCAGGACCGCGAGTTCGTGCTGGACGCGGGCGGCAACGTGAGCCTGACCCTGGTGCGCCTGCTGCGCTGGATGGGCGTTGGCAGCATCCTGCTGGCCGGCCAGGACTTCGCCTGGACGGGCGGCCACACCCACGCCGAGGGGCACCACGCGGCCTCCCGCGAGGTGGTGTTCAACCCGGCCATGCACCAGCGGCTCAAGAACCTCTGGGGCGAGGACATCATTTCGAGCATCCAGTACCTCACCAGCAAGCGCGACCTGGAGAACGACATCAAGAAGAGCCCGTTCCGCATCGCCAACCTGTACGGCGGCGGCGTGGTCATCGAGGGCGCTCCGGCCATGGACCTGGAGGAGGCCCGCGGCTCCGGCGCGCTGTCCTCGGCCCCGGGCAGCCGCGAGCGCTTCCTGTACGCCCTGGAACAGGCGCGCGGCCAGTCAAGGGGCTATCGCTTCGAGCCCAGGAGCCACATCTGGACCAGCTCCATCCGCGGGCTTGAGAAGCGTATGCAGAAGCTCTTCCGCCAGTGCGGCCAGAGCCAGAAGGAAATCCACACCCTGCTTGAGCAGGCGCTGTTCTTCGTGCGCCAGGACCCGCTGTACCTGCCCTACCTGTTCAACGAGACCATCGACCTGGCGGGCCTTGCCAAGACGCGGCACTCGTACCACCCGGCGGACTTCTCGGAGTTCAAGCGCATCGGCAAGAGCATTCTGGCCAAGGTGCGCGAGGTGGACCGCTGCGTGGGCGGCCTGGACAGCAAGAGCGCGGCCTAGGACCGCAAGCCTCATGAACCGTGCCGAACGCCTGCCAGGACATTTCCGGGCGGGCGTTCGTCCTGTGCGGGGCGCGGCAGGGCCGCCAAATGTTGCGCGCAGGGCCGAACCGGCCTATAAGGCCGCATGTTTCGCCATACGCCCCACCCCCTCGCCGTCTGGACAGCCCTGTGCCTCCCGCTGCTCCTTGTCGTTCTGGCCTGCTTCGCGCTCATCGGCGCGGAGGACGCCGTGGCCGCGCACTTCGCCCAGTGGCGCGCGGAGAACCCCGGCGCGCTTCGCCTGGTCAGGTTCTACACCGACTGGGGCAACCCGGCGCTCTACATGGTGTTCGCCGCCATGCTGGCCCTCGGCGTCAAACGCCGCCGGGCGGACCTGGCGGCCTGGGCCTTGGCCTACCTTGCGGCCCAGCTCCTGTTCTCCCTGGCCATCGAGCGCGTGCTCAAGGTCGGCATCGGCAGGCCCCGGCCCGACGTGGGCGGCCCGTTCGTGCCCTTCTCCCTTGACGCCGCGCACAACGCCATGCCCTCCGGGCACACCGCGGAGATGACCGTGCAGACCGCCTGCGTCGCCCTTTTCGCCAGGTCCCTGGCCGTGCCCGCGCTCATGGGCCTTTTGCTCGGCCTCATGGGCGCAAGCCGCCTGGCCGTGGGCGCGCACCACCCGACGGACCTTCTGGCCGGAATGGCGGTGGGCTGCCTGGGCGGGCTCTTCTGCCAGCGCCTCGCCCCCAGGCTTGAACCGCGCCTGGAGCGCCTGTTCGCCAAGGGAGGCCTCTAGTGCAGCGCCTCTGGGATCTTCTTCGCCGCTGGCCCTTCGCCGCCCTGGCCCTGCTGACCGCCCTGCAGACCGTGGGCACGCTGTCCACGCGCGCGCTCTGGTTCTCCGACGAGGTCCGCTACGCCGACGCCTACGCCGGGCTCTTGCGCGGCAAGTGGCTGGTGCTGAGCCTGAACGGCGTGGCCTACCCGGACAAGCCGCCCCTGTACTTCTGGCTTTTGCGCGCGCTGGACGCCGCCACCGGCATCGCCGACCCGGCGGTGTTCTTCCTGGGCGCGGCGGTGAGCGGGCTCCTCATGCTCTACGCCACCCTGGCCTGGGCCAAGGTTTTGCGGCTCCCCGGCGAGGCCGGGCTGCTGGCCGGACTGGCGCTTCTGACCACGCTCTTTTTTGCCGGGCTGCTGCACTACTCGCGCATGGACCTGCTCTTCGCGGCGCTCATCACCGCCTCGCAGGCGGCCTTCTGCCTGGCCTTCCGTCCGGGAGACGAGGCGCGGCGCGGGCGCAACGCGGCCCTGGCGCTGTTTCTGGCCGCCCTGGCCACGCTCACCAAGGGGCCGCTGGGACTCGCCTTCCCGCTGCTCACCACGCTGCTCTTTCTGGCCTGGCGGGGCCGCGCGCGGGAGTTCTTCCGCAAGGACCTGCTGCCCGGCCTGGGCGCGCTGCTGGCCGTGGTGGCCTCCTGGGTGCTGGCCGCGTACGCCATCGAAGGCCCCGGCTTCCTGCACAAGATCTTCTACGAGCAGATCTTTCAGCGCGCCACCAAGACCTTCCACCACGCCGAGCCCTGGTATTTCTACCTCGTCGCCTTCCCGCCCTGCTGGCTGCCCTGGATGCTGGCGCCCGTGGCCCTGCCCGTGCGCAGGCTCTTTGCCGCACAGTTCTGGCGCGGGCTCTTCGCCGCGCGCAAGGCCGCCTCGCCCGAGGCCGACGCCCGCGCCTGGCTGTGGTTCTCCGCTGTCAGCGGCCTGACGCTCCTGTCGCTCCTGAGCGGCAAGGTGGTGATCTACCTGCTGCCGCAGCTGGCCCCGCTGGCCCTGCTGCTGGCCCTGGCCCTGCTCGATTCCAGCCTGCCCTGGCGCAGGCTGTGGACGGCCGCGGCCCTGCTGTTCCTCCTGCTGGCCGCGGCGACCACCCAGGCCGAGCGTTTTTTGCCCGCGCCCGTGTCGCCGGACGGCGGCCTGCCCGGAGCCTACGCCGTGGCCGCGGGCTTCGCCGCCTGCGGCGTGGGCCTGCTGCTGCTGCGCAGGCAGGACGCCCGCCACGTGCTGCTGGCCC
The DNA here is from genome assembly GCA_050251495.1 of Desulfovibrio sp. Taxonomy (GTDB): domain Bacteria; phylum Desulfobacterota; class Desulfovibrionia; order Desulfovibrionales; family Desulfovibrionaceae; genus Humidesulfovibrio. The sequence continues at coordinate 132,543 of JBFWMQ010000002.1, forward strand.
TGGCCCTCTTGACCGCCGCCTGGGTGCAGCCCGCAGGCCGCGTGCTGGCCCCCAGCCTGGACGCCATCATGAGCCCCAGGCCCCAGGCCATGATGCTCAAGCTCTTTGCCGGGCAGGGCTACACCCCGGTGGCCCACGACATCTACCAGGGCATCTACTCGTACTATCTCGGCGGCGTCGTGCGCGAAACCGCCTCCTTCGACGCGCTGGAAAAGGTCGTGGCCGAGGAGGACGTGGTGCTGGTCATCAAGAAAAAGAAGTGGGACGCCTGGACCGGGCGGCCCGAACATATGGTCAAGGTGTTCGAGCAGTGGATGTCCGGGCAGCCCTATTATGTGGCCATCAGCCGCAAGGACGGCAGCTTGAAGCCTCTGCCTTGCGACCCACGGCGGGCCTGCGTGCGCCAACCCTAATCAGCCCGCGCGCAGAAGCCGATGTGTAGCTGACGAAGAATGACCGGGGGCGCCGACCCCCCAATGCGGACGCCACGCACCGTGCGCGCCGCCAAACCGGCAGAAGACTGGAGGCCTCCCGTGCGATCCCTCCGTTTGACATTCATCCTCTGCCTCCTTGCCCTTGCGGCCGGGGGCTGCTCGTCGATTCCGCTGCTGGCGGCGCTGGACGTGATGAATGCTGCGGAGTTGGGCAAGACCGGCTACGACATGGCGGCTGGCCTCAACTCCCGCAAGAATCTGGAGGAGGACGAAGGCCCGGACGGCCAGGCCGAGGCGCGCCTGCGCGCCGCGCTGGACCGCCAGGGAGGCAACCTGCGCTACGCCATTCCGCATGTTTCCCAGGGCCGCGCCTATGTGGTGGGCACCTACGCAGGCAGGCAGGAACTGGAGCGGGCACGCAAGGCCACGCGTAATGTCAAGGGCGTCCGCGAAGTGACGCTCTGCCTGTTCCCGGCCGGTTCCGGCCCGGCGCGCCGCGTCAACGACGGCGAGGTGCGCGACACCATCCTGCGCCTGTCGGGCATCCGCACCCGCGAGGTGCGCGTGCACGTGGTGGAGGGCAACGCCGTGCTCATCGGCCGCGTGCGCACCAGAGCCGAAGAGGAAAATCTGCTCGAAAGCGCACACATCGCCGGGGCCACGCACGTGCAGAACCATGTGACGCTCTATGCCGCCCGGCCCGTCAGCCCGTAGGCTACTGCAATAAAAAACGGCCCGCCGGTTTCCCGACGGGCCGCCTTCCTGCTCCAGAAGCGCTGACTGCTACACCGCCCCGCCCCCGGCGAAGATCTTCTCGATGACCGTGAGCACCATGAGCCCGTCCTCGCCGGTGATGGGCGCGGGCGTCTTCTCGCGCACGCATTTCAAAAACTGAGTCAGCTCCTCGCGCATCTGCTCGCGTGGCATGACCGGGTGCTCCTTGACCGTGTAGTTCTTGGCCACCGGGTCAAAGGGGCCGTACTCCCGCACCTGCTGGGCGATGAGGTCCGCCACGAAAAAACGGTCCTTGCAGGCCATGCGGATGCTGCGCGAGCGCGCCGGGGTGAGCCAGTTTGTGGTGATGTGCCCGAGCACGCCGCTCTTCATGCGCGCGCCGATGAAGGCGCTGTCCTCGTGCGGGGCCAGGGTGGTCGAGTAGACCGCGTTCACGCTCTCGAAGTCCGAACCGGAGAGGAAACGCAGCAGGTCCAGGTCGTGCGAACCCAGGTCGCGAATGACGCCCACGTCCTGGATGCGCGCCGGAAACGGCCCCACGCGCTCGATGTCCACGGACACGAGCCCGTCGCCCGCCAGCTCCTTGAGCTTCCGGACAGCCGGGTTGAAGCGCTCGATGTGGCCCACCATGAGCGGCACGCCCTTGGCCGTGGCCGCCTGCACCAGCTCGCGCCCCTGCGCCGCCGTGCCCGCCAGCGGCTTTTCCAAAAGCAGCGCCACCCCGCGCTCGATGACCGCCATGCCCACCTCGTGGTGCAGCACCGTGGGCACGCTGATGCTCACCGCATCCAGCCCCAGGTCCAGCAAATCCTCCAGGCGGGTGAACCCGGCAACGCCGAAGCGGCTTTTCGCCTCGTCCAGGTTGGCCTGGGACACGTCCATCACGCCCAGCACCTGGGCTTCCGGCATTTCGCAGTAGTTGCGCAGGTGGATCTTGCCCATGGAGCCAAGACCGATGACGCCGACTTTTAGCATGGATTGCTCCAACATGAGTGATTTTGCGCCCTGGCCCCGGCGCGATGCGCCCGCACGGGGACGGATGGGCAGCCCTTCCCCTACATGCTCGGGCCGGGCATTGCAACGTCGGGGCAGAGTCCCCCGCCGCCGCGTCCGGCACGGGCGCCACAACACATTGCGCGCCTTGCGCCACGGGGGGATTCACGCTATCTGCCAAGCATGAGCATGACCGCAACCACCACCAGCATGAACCCTTCCGGCCCGGTCTGGATCAGCGCGGGCGAGGCCTCGGGCGACATCCACGCGGCCACGATGCTCTCCGCCCTGCGCGAAGTGGAGCCGGGCTTGCGCGCGCTCGGCATGGGCGGCCCGGCGCTCGCCAAGGCCGGGTGCGACGTGCGCTTCCCCATGCGCCTCATCTCGCTCGTGGGCCTTACCGAAGTCCTGTCCGGCCTGCCGCGCATCCTCAAGCTGCTGGGGCAGGTCAAGCGCGCGCTCATGGAAACGCGCCCGCGCGCGGTGATTCTCATCGACTGCCCGGACTTCCACTTCCGCGTGGCCCGCATTGCAAAAAAGCTCGGCATCCCGGTGTACTACTACGTTAGCCCGCAGGTCTGGGCCTGGCGCTCCGGTCGGGTGGAGTTTTTGCGCCGCTTCACCCGCCGGGTGCTGTGCATCCTGCCGTTTGAAAAGGATTTTTACGCCGCGCGCAACATGGACGTGGACTACGTGGGCCACCCGCTCATGGACCAGATGCCGCTGCTGGAGCTGGACGCCATGCGCCCGGACCCGGACCTGCTGGGCCTGCTTCCGGGCAGCCGCCGCAAGGAGATCAGCGCGCTCTTGCCGGAGTTCGCGGGCGCGGCCCGGCTGCTGCGCGAGCGTCTGCCGAACCTCAAGCTGGCGCTGGCGCGCGCGCCCGGCGTGGACGAGGACTACCTGCGCCAGTTTTTGCCGCCGGAGCTGCCGGTGACCATCTTTCCCCCGGAGGACCGCTACCGCATGATGCGCCAAAGCCGCGCCCTGCTCGCCGCCAGCGGCACGGTGACCCTAGAGGCCGCGCTCATCGGCACGCCCACTGTTGTCGCCTACAAGCTCTCGGCCTTGAGCTTCGCCATCGGCAAGGCCGTGGTGCAGGTACAGTGGGCCAGCCTGCCCAACCTCATCATGGGCCGCGAAATCTTCCCCGAGCTGCTGCAGGAAAAGGCCAGGGCCGAGCTGCTGGCAGAGCGCGTGCGCCCCTGGCTGGCCGAGGACATCGCCCTGGCCGCGGCGCGGGCCGATCTGGCCGGGCTGCGGGCCAAGGTGGGCGGGCCGGGCGCGGCGCACCGGGCCGCCGCCATCATTTTGGACGACCTGCGCAGCCTGTCGCAGCCTGAAACGGAGCAGTAATGGAAGCCGTGCGCGTGTACGCGGATATTCACGGGCTCTCGCCCGAGGCCTTTGAGGAGATTCGCCCGTCCCTGCCCTTTGACCAGGTGGTGTACAAGGACCGCATCCTGGCCGTGGATTTCGAGGGCCAGTACATCGACGTGGAGCCGTTTTTGGACGCCGTGGCCCGGCTGCTGGACGACGGCGGCTGGGGCAAGCTCGATTACATCGACCAGATCGACTATGCCCTGACGCGCTACGTCATCAAGAAGGGCGGCTGGACGGCCAAGAGCGTCATGGTGGACAACGTGATGGAAGGCATGAACTAGCGAAAGCGGCCAAGGAGGCCACCCGCATGAGGCTCATCGGCAATCTCATCTGGTTCGTCTTTGGCGGGCTGTTCATGGGCCTGGGCTGGTTTCTCGTCGGCCTGTGCATGTTCCTCTCCATCATCGGCATCCCCTGGGGGCGCGCCTGCTTCATGCTGGGGGGCTTTTGCCTGTGGCCCTTCGGGCGCGAGGTGGTGATCCGCAGCGCCCTCACCGGCAAGCAGGACGTGGGCACGGGCACCCTGGGCGCGCTGGGCAACCTCATCTGGTTCCTGGTGGCGGGCTGGTGGCTGTTTTTGGGGCACTTCTTCTCGGCGCTGCTCTGCTTCCTCACCATCATCGGCATCCCCTTTGGCGTGCAGCACATGAAGCTGGCCGGGGCCAGCCTCGCGCCCATTGGGAAGACCGTGGTGGAGGTGGGGTAATTATTGAGACTTGCCTCCTCCAGTTCCTGGCACGTTGAGTTTGAGGAGTGAAAAATGGACGAACCACAATACACCACGAGCTGCATTAACTGTGCTTTTTTCGTCAAAGAATATATTGAAGACAATGGGGGCAGAAGGCTTACATTTTCAATGAGCGCATCGGAACGATCATTTGTTAAGAATGGACAACTAGAAGAAATTAAAAACTACTATTCATATTGTTGCCACCTTGGTCAATGGGATGAGGGAGCCGCCGGGAAGATTCCAGACCTCTGGAAGCCTGGTGCTTTTCTTTTCCAAACCTCCTGCCACTCTTTCATACCATTCGACGCGAATAAGAAAGGGAAGATGCTTTTTGCATACAAGTCTGACTTGGAAGACAAAGAGAAAACACAACACGAGAACTTTCAGAGAGAGAGTGATCAACGTCACTTGCTGATTGCAAAGTGGTCAGCAGTTGCAGCAATCCTTGCTGCGGTGGCAGCTTGGGGATCCGTTATTGTTTCTTGTTCCAAATCAACACAATAAAAAGGGGCCTTGCGGCCCCTTCGTCATTTCCATCGCCCGACGCGCAGCTACGGCCTGCGCGCCCCGACCTTTTCCTTCGGCACCTCGACATTCACCGCCCGCAGGGCGTTGCCGCCCTCGGCCAGATCGAAGAGCACCTGCTCGCCCGGGGCCAGCGTCTGGAAGCCCTCGCGCTGGATTTCCGCATAGTGCACGAACACGTCCCGGCCCTCCTCGTCGGTGAGGAAGCCGAAGCCCTTGCGCTCGTCAAAATAGCTCACAACGCCCTTGCGCCGCTGCATGGTCGCCCTCCCTGGGCCGCGCGTGGCCGGATGCGCCCGCGCCGCTGACCGCCACCATAGCCCACGCCTGCCCTGCCTGGCAACGACCCAGGCGCGGGGCGCGACAACGCGCCGGAGTCGCGGCCCCGAACTCGCGCGAAGCGCCAAAAAGCCCGCCAAAGGCGGGCTCGTCAGGCAGCTATGGTCGGGGGGATTAGCGCAAACGGAAGGTGATGCGGCCGCGGGTCAGGTCGTAGGGGGAGAGCTCCACCTTGACCTTGTCGCCGGGCAGGATGCGGATGTAGTGCTTGCGCATCTTGCCGGAAATGTGGCCCAGAATGCTGTGCCCGTTCTGCAATTCGACGCGGAACATGGCGTTTGGCAGGGCTTCCTGAATGACGCCCTCGACCTCAATGGCTTCTTCTTTGGACATGCAGTCTCCTCGATTGCGTCCCCCGCCCGGCTGCTGTTCGCAACAGCCTGGAATCCGGAGGCTCTTGAAAGGTGCCGCTTCTTACTTCGATTCGCAAGCTTTGGCAAGCCCCGCGCGGGACTGGAAATCGAATGCGGCCCGCGCCTGGGCCACAAAGCGCCGCACAAGCGCCTCGTCCTTGCGCCCCCGCGCGTCCTCCAGCCCGGTGTGCGCGTCCACCCCGGCGGGCCGCACGGCCGCAATCGCCTCGGCCACGTTGTCCGCGTTCAGCCCGCCCGCCAAAATGAGCGGACGCGGCAGGGCGCGCGCCAGCCGCTCGCTCACGGCCCAGTCGTGCGCCTTGCCCGTGGCCCCGGTTGCGCCGGTTGTCGGGTCGAAGGTGTCGGTCAAAAAGGCGTCCACATAGGGCGCGTGCGCCTGCGCGCTGGCCAGAATCTCGGCCTCGGGCGCGGCGCCGATGACCAGGCTCTTGATGAGCAGCAGCTCCGGCGCGGCCCGGCGCAGCGCGGCGACCTCGGAAAGCGGCATGTTCCCGTGCAGCTGCAGGCCGGAAACGCCGAGATGCCGGCACAGCGCCAGCGTTTCCGCCGCGTCCTCCAGGTAGGTGATGAGCACGGCCTGGGCGCGCCCGGCCAGGGCGGCGACAATGGCCCGCGCCTCCTCGTCGCCGACATCGGGCTGGTGCACGGCCAGGCGCAGGGGCAGGCCCACGTGGGTGACGCCGCAGTCCGCGAGCAGAAGCGCCTCGGCCTCGGAACATACACCAGCCACCTGGATCATTTCGTACAAATTAAGCATAAGCTCCCCTGGATTTAACAACGTGGACGCTGTATGGAGTATTTGCAGCAGGCCAACAACCCCGGAGTTTCCGATGGAGTGCAAGGACCGCCAGCCATACGACATCGTTCGCGACATCCTCAAGGTCATTGAGGAACTGAACACCCTAAAGGACGTGGACTCCATTCTGGACCAGGTACTGGGCGAGGCCCGCACCATGACCCATGCCGACGCGGGCTCCATCTTCCTGGTGGAGGACGACACCCTGCGCTTCAGCTACGTGCACAACGACACCCTGTTCACCGGGCCGGACGCCAACAAGCACCTCTACACCGACTACACCGTGCCCATCAACGAGCAATCCATCGTCGGGTACGCGGCCATGACCGGCGAGAGCCTGAACATTCCGGACGCCTACGAGCTCTCCGGCACCGAGCCGTATTCGTTCAACAAGAGCTTCGACGAGGAGACGGGCTACCGCACGGGCTCCATGCTCACCATCCCCCTGCGCACCTTCCAGAGCAGAGTCGTCGGGGTCATGCAGCTCATCAACGCCCGCGACACCTGCGGAACCGTGCACCCCTTCACCGAAAGCGATGTCCAGTACGCGCCGCTCTTCGCCAACTCCGCCTCGGTGATCATCGAGCGCGGCATCATGACCCGCGAGATCATGCTGCGCATGATGAAGATGGCCGAGATGCGCGACCCCATGGAGACCGGCGCGCACGTGCAGCGCGTCGGCGCCTACTCGGCGGAAATCTATCAGCAGTGGGCGCGCAGGCAGGGCGTGGACCGGCACACCATCAAGCGCAAGAAGGACACCCTGCGCCTGGCCGCCATGCTGCACGACGTGGGCAAGGTGGGCATCTCCGACGCGATCCTCAAGAAGCCCGGGCGCTTCGAGCCCCATGAGGCGGCCATAATGAAATGGCACTCCGTGTACGGGGCGGCGCTGTTCGCCAACACCACCTCGGAGCTGGACCAGCTGTGCAAGGACATCGCCCTGGGCCACCACGAGCGCTGGGACGGCCAGGGCTATCCCGGCCGCCTGCCCCAGGACCTGGGAGAGGTGCGCCAGCTCTGCGTGGAGCCGGTCACAGGGGAGGACATCCCGCTGGCGGCGCGCATCACCGCCCTGGCCGACGTCTACGACGCGCTCATCTCCGACCGCGTGTACAAGAAGGCCTGGCCGGAGGAGAAGGTGCTGGAGGAGATCAAGAGCGGGCGGGGCACGCAGTTCGACCCCGAAGTGGTGGACGCCTTCCTGGACATCCAGGACGTCATCCGCGCCATCCGGCAGAAGTTCCAGGGCTAGCTCAGAGCGTCACGGTCTCGAAGCTCATCCGCGCGAGGTCGAACAGCAGCATCTTGCCCGCAAGCGCCGGGCCGCGTCCGCAGAGAATGTTCAGCGCCTCGCCCGCCATAAGCGAGGCCGCCGTGGCCACCGCCGGGGCCGGGGTGCCTTGCGCGTCCTCCGCGCCAGCGCCCGCGCCGAAAAAGTCCGCCGGACTCGTCGCGCCCGGCAATACCGTGGCCACCAGCCCGCTCTGGCCGGACACCGCCGCCGTCACCAGCGGGATGCCCGCGTGGGCCGCCTGGCGCGCCAGGGCCGGGCGGTCCTTCAAGCCCCCCAGGGCGTCCAGGCAGAGGTCCGCCCCGGCCATGAACCGGCCCATGTCCGTCTCGTCCAGAAACCGCGCCACAGGCTCAAAGTCCACAGCCGGATTCACCTGCCTGAGCCGCGCGGCGGCGGCGGCGGCCTTGTAGCCGCCCAGGCTGCTCCTGGTGGCATACAGCTGTCGGTTCAGGTTTGAGGCCACAAATTCGTCGCCATCGGCCGCGCGCAGAGCCCCGACGCCCGCGCGCGCGAGCAGCTCCAGCACATGGCCGCCCAGCCCGCCCAGGCCCAGCATGGCCGCGCGCGAGGAAAGCAGCCGCAACTGCTCGTCCAGGCCGTAGCAGTCGAAATTCCGCAAATAGCGCTCTGGCATGACGCCGGCCGCCAGCGCCGCGCGCTCCACCTTGGCCACGGCCCGTCCGGGCGGCCTGCGCTCATCCTCAGGCAAAAGTGGCCTGCGGCTGCGGCCCAGGGAGCGGGCCAGCTCCTTTGCGGCGAAAAAAGGCAGCACGGGAAGCTCCCGGCCATCGGGCAGGCGGGTTGGCTGGGCCAGTTCGCGGACGCGCCGCGCCAGCAGGGTCTCGGCGGCCGGGGTGCGGGCGGGCATGGCTAACCCCCGCCCACGGCCGGAAACAGTCCCAGGCGGTCGCCGTCGGCCAGGGAGGCGGAAAGCTGGGCGTGGGCGCCGTTGACGAAGACCAGCTTCAGCTCCTCCAGCGGGATGCCCAGCCGGGCCACCACGCTCCCGGCTGTGTCGCCCGCCGCGATGGGGTACGCGTCGGCATCCGGAGGGGTGAAGCGCGAAAGGGACGCGAAGCACTTGACTGTTATGTTCATGCTCCTCCCGTATAATGAAGCCGGCCAAGGGTCAACAGCGCGGCGCTATGGCCAAGAAAAAGGGCCGGAAGCGCAGCAACGCGCCCCCGGCCCCGAAGCGAAGACTGGCGGAACTGGGGGCTAGTAGGCCCAGAACATGGTCATGACCGCGCACACCCCGGTGATGAGCATGGACACAACAAAGGCCGGACGAATGGCCGTGCTGGCCTCGCGGATCTTGTCGATGCTGGAGGCGGCGTTCTGCAGCTTGGCCGGGGAGATGACGCTGGCCAGGCCGCCGCCGATGGCGCTGCCCGCGGCGATGACCACGCCCGACGCGCCGATCTTCTCGGCGGTGGAGAGGTGCAGCTTGGTCAGCATGGCGATGGACGAGGTCTCCGAGCCGGAGATGAAGCCGCCGAGCAGGCCCAGGAACGGGGCCACGGCCGCGTAGAACTTGCCGAACACGCCGGCGGCCGCGTCGGCCATGACGTAGATCATGTTGTGGGTGGGCTCCGCGAGCTTCCAGTCGATGCCCTTGCCCGAGTGGTTCATGACGTAGGCGATGGCGAAGAACACCGAGGCCGACATGATGGGGCGCAGGGCGCGGCGGCCCGAGGTCTTGAGCCCGCGCCGCACCTGCTCGCCCGTGGCCTTCATGATGGGCAGGGCCAGGAAGGTGCAGACCACCACCCAGAAGTAGGCCTGCCAAAGCAGGCGCAGCTTCTCCGGGCTGCCGGGGATGATGTCGAGCGGCATGGCCCAGTCCACGAAGGTCAGCTTGAAGAAGGGCAGAAACGGCGCGTTCAGGATGAGCGAGAAGATGGTGAGCAGAATCCAGGGCGAGCAGGCGCGCGCAAGGGACAGGTGCTGCTCCGCGGCGATGTCCTTCTCGTTCAAGAGCCCACGGTCCTGCAGGGTCTTGCCGGTAAGCTTCACGTAGGCCACCAAAACGAAGATGACCGCCAGGCCGGCCGCGATGCCGGTGATGGTCACCAGGCCCGCGTGGGCCATGAGGATGGCCACGACACCGGCGGTGACGCCAGCAAGAAGCGCGGGCACGATGCCCTTTTTGACCATGGCCGTGCCGCCCGTGAGCTGCAGCATGCCAAGGGCGATGCAGGTGCTGATGACCGGCATGAAGTAGGCGAAGTGCAGGCCCACCTCCTGCACCGGCTGGCCCACGAACTGCGCGAAGACCACGGCGGGTATGCCGAGCAGCGCATAGGTGCACAGGGCGTCGTAGCCGATGGCCGGGAGCAGGATGGCCGCGAAGGTGGAGTAGCCGAGCGCGATCATGATCGGGGGCAGGATGGACACCGTGACCGCGCCGAGGCTGGTCAGGAGGATGCCGAAGCCGATGTTGATGATCATGATCTGCACGGTCTGCTGGCCGGGCGCGATGGTCTTCATGAGCGCCACCACGCGGGCCACGGCCCCGGTCTCCTGCATCAGGGTGACCTGCATGATGCTGGCCGCCATGACCAGGGCGATGGGCAGCGAGGCCACAAGCCCGGCCACGGAGGCCGTCAGCACGACCTCAAGCGGTGTCTGGAAGTACAACCAGGCCACCAGGGCCGCCACGACCCAGCCGATGTACCCTGCGGTGTCCGCGGCCACGCGGTAGACCAGCAGCAGGAAAAAGATGGCGATGACAGGAAAGAACGCCAGTAGAACCGAGACAATGTCCATGTGTTTCCCCACCCTCTCTCACAAAATGACGCGCTGCGCCCCACGCGCACGGCTCGCGCGGACGCCCCGCGCAAACGGCCCCGCTGACGACGCGGGTGCGCAACGCCTCCCGGCCCGTCCCCCCTCACCTGCAAGTGAGCGCTCGCATTCGGCGACATCTTCGAGACCTGACGCGGACGTCGTTCGCCTGCGCCTGCGTCGCGCGCCCAAGGTGCGGCGCTGTTGCTGGCTCGGAATGCGGCGTGGGAAGCGGTGGCCGGGCGTCGGATGACGCGCCCGCTCAGCGGCTTTGAGCAAATGCCTTATGCGTTTGCACCGCACTTTGCAAGCCCCTGCGCGGAATCGCACGCTTCGGCGTTGCATTCCCCAAGCCCGTGTGCCAGGGTGGCGCATGGCCGCACTACGTATACCAGCTACGTTCCTTCTGCCCGGGCTGGCCGTGTTCTTCACGCTCCTGTGTTCCTGCTCCGGCCCGGTGGACACCGTGCGCCAGGCGCGCATCTCCCCGGACGAGAGCGTCACGGTGGAGGAGGCGTTGTCGCGCTATCCCTACTTCACGAGGATCGAGTGGAACACCTATGAGGACAAGAACGGCAAGCGCGTCGTCGAGGCCATCTGCGACCTCGACGTTGCCGCCACCTGCCGCGAGGTGAGCCGGACCGGCCTTGCGCTGGCGCGACGCGACGTGGCGCGCGACTTCTTTCTGGCGCGCTTTGTGCTGGAGGGGCTGCCCGCCAAGGTGCGCGCCCGGGAGGCCATGCACGTGACCCAATGCTCCAACGGCGCGCAGCTGGTCATGGCGGATCCCAAGTACCTGCGCGCCATCTACAACCGCGAGCAGGTGCGCTTCTTCTGCCTGGACGGGCTGAACTGCCCGGGCCAGGCGACCAGCCTGCCCCAGCCGCCGCTCAATCCGCTGGCCCGGTCGGGCCAATAGCCAGCTCGCGCCCCAGGGCGCCCGCTTCCGCCAGAACCTCCGGGCGCTTTTTCGCGTCGCCGAGGTGGTAGACCTTGCAGGCGCGCAGGAGCCTGCTGTGGCTGAAACCCAGCCAGTTGAAGAAATAGGCATAGCGCGGGAAGATGTCCGTGAACAGGTCCTCGCGCGGGTGGCCCTGGGCGATGACGAAGCAGAGCGTCTTGCCGGGCGCCAGCCGCGTGCGCTTTTCCTTATTAAAGGCGTAGTCCGGCGTGAGGAAGCTGTAGCAGCGGTCGATGAGGCCCTTGAGCTGGGCGGTCACCTCGCCGAAATATACCGGCGTGGCCAACACGAGCACGTCGCAGGCGCGCACGGCTTCAAGCACCGGGGTCAGGCCGTCGTCCAGCACGCAGGCCTCCGCCTTGGTCTTGCAGGCCATGCAGCCCTGGCAGCCACGGTAGGCCAGCTTGTTCAGCTCGAAGGTCCGCACCTTCGCGCCCTCCAGGGCCGCGGCCTCGCACACGGCCCTGGCCATTGCCGCGCTGTTGCCCTTTGGACGCGGACTGCCCAGCACACACACGATCCGCTTCATCGCCCCCCCTCCTTTCCGGCCAAGGCGCGCTCCACCGAGGCGGTTTTTCCGGCCAACCCGCCCTGGCGTCCGCGCCGCCAGTCGGCCTTCATGGTCACGTACACGCGGTCGCTGTCCTCGGCCATGGCCCGGAAGCAGGCGTCCACAACCCGCAGCGCCTCCTCCCATTCGCCTTCAATGCAGGTGCCCATGGGCGTGAGCTGATGGGCCAGGCCGCTCTTGCGGACGATGTCCACGGCGCGGGCCACAAAGGGGCCGACGCTCTGGCCCTTGTCCACCGGGAACAGCGCCAAGTCGATGATGACGCTCATGCATCTCCCCCTTTCCGTGTGTCTTGCCCTCGTTTTGGCACAACCGCCGAGCCAGACAAACCCTACCGCCAGCTAGGCTTTCCGGCAAGCCCGAACCATGCTTTTGCTATAGTGCAGGAATACAGCTAGTTATGCCAACGGCCTTCACAACATGCCAGCGCCCTTCCGTTTTTTTTCCAAAATGGCCTTGCCAATGTCTTGGTATCCGTGTAGTGGAAGAGCAGCTAAAGCACCAATATGGTTGCATATTTTTTTAAGATTCGTATGACAGACGTGCCACGCACTTTTGTTTTGTGACACGCCTGTCGGAGAACAGGTCCAAGAGGCGTATCCGTCACGTTTTTACCATAATCTGGAGGTGTTGTATGAAGGTTTCCGTAGGACATGGCTTGAGCGGCGCCGAAAAACGCCTTGAAGAGCGCGGCATTTCTCGTCGCGACTTCATGAAATTCTGCGGCACCATCGCTGCGGCCATGGGAATGGGTCCGGCCTTTGCTCCCAAAATCGCCGCCGCGCTGACGGCTGACAACCGTCCTTCCGTCATCTGGCTGCACAACGCGGAATGCACCGGCTGCTCCGAGTCCATCCTGCGCACCGCGGCCCCGTACATCGACGCCCTGATCCTGGACGTCATCTCCCTGGAATACCAGGAGACCATCATGGCCGCCGCCGGCGAAATGGCCGAAAAGGCCCTGCACGACGCCATGAAGAAGCCCTACCTGTGCGTGGTTGAAGGCGCCATCCCCGTGAAGGACGGCGGCGTGTACGGCATGGTCGGCGGACACACCATGCTCGACATCTGCAAGAAGGTCGTTCCCGGCGCCCTGGCGACCATCGCCTACGGCACCTGCGCCACCTACGGCGGCGTGCAGGCCGCCAAGCCGAACCCGACCGACTCCAAGGGCGTTGACGAGGTCTTCCCGAAGGCCACCATCATCAACGTGCCCGGCTGCCCGCCCAACCCGGTCAACCTGGTCGGCACCATCATCGCCGCCATCGACACCGTGGTGAACAAGAAGCCCCTGCCCAAGCTCGACGACCTGAAGCGCCCCTTGCTCTTCTTCGGCGAGACCGTTCACGACAAGTGCGAGCGCCTGCCCTTCTTCGAGAAGGACCAGTTCGCCCCGTCCTTCGACTCCAAGGAAGCCAAGGCCGGCTGGTGCCTGTACAAGCTCGGCTGCAAGGGCCCCTACACGTACAACAACTGCCCCACCAAGAAGTTCAACCCCCTGGACAAGGGCGTCGGCGTGTCCTGGCCCGTGCAGGCCGGTCACCCCTGCATCGGCTGCAGCGAGCCCAAGTTCTGGGATACCATGAGCCCCTTCTACGAAGAGCAGAAGTAGGCGTACCGGATTATTTGCCCAGCTGTTACAAGGCAGTACACGAGAATTTAACTCCCTATAGGAGGACAGAATATGTCTGGTTCCAAACCTCAGGCCATCCCGGTCACGCCTAAGAGCAACTTCTCCGGCCCGGTCATTGTCGACCCGGTCACCCGTATTGAAGGTCACCTGCGCATCGACGCCACCGTCGAGAACGGCAAGATCGTCGATGTGCGCAGCAGCTCGCAGCTGTTCCGTGGCCTCGAAATCATCCTCAAGGGCCGCGACCCGCGCGACGCCCAGCACTTCACCCAGCGTTCCTGCGGCGTCTGCACCTACGTGCACGCCCTGGCCAGCACCCGCGCGGTCGACAACGCCGTGAAGGTCAAGATTCCGAAGAACGCCATCATCATGCGCAACCTGGTCATGGCCTCCCAGTTCCTGCATGACCACCTGGTGCACTTCTATCACCTGCACGCCCTTGACTGGGTCAACGTGGCCAACGCGCTCAAGGCCGACCCGGCCAAGACCGCGGCCCTGTCCAACAGCCTCTCGGCTGGCCGCAAAGAGACCGCCGCGCAGTTCAAGGCCGTGCAGGACAAGGTCGGCGCGCTCATCGCCTCCGGCAAGCTCGGCATCTTCACCAACGCCTACTTCCTGGGCGAGAAGAAGAACGAGGCCTACTACCTGCCCGCCGAGGCCGACCTCATGGCCACCAAGCACTACCTTGACGCCCTGCACATGCAGGTCAAGGCCGCCCGCGCCATGGCCATCTTCGGCGCCAAGAACCCCCACACCCAGTTCACGGTTGTGGGCGGCGTCACCAACTACGACGCCCTGAAGCCCGAGCGCATCGCCGAGTACAAGGCCCTGACCGACGAAGTCACCGCCTTCATCAAGGACTTCTACATCCCCGACCTGCTGGCCGTGGCCGGCTTCTACAAGGACTGGGCGGCCATCGGCGGCACCAGCAACTTCATCAGCTTCGGCGAGTTCCCCACCGACGAGTACAACCTGGATTCCCGCTTCTTCGCCCCGGGCGTGGTGTTCAAGCGCGACATCGCCAAGCCCCAGGCCTTTGATCCCAAGCAGATTCAGGAGCACGTGAAGCACAGCTGGTACGTGGGCGACCAGGCCAAGCACCCGTACGACGGCGTCACCGAGCCCAAGTACACCAACCTCCAGGACAAGGACCGCTACTCCTGGATGAAGGCTCCCCGCTACATGGGCGAGTCCTGCGAAACCGGCCCCCTGGCCACCGTTCTCGTCGCCTACGCCAAGGGCCACAAGCCCACGGTCGACGCCGTGAACTTCGTGCTGGGCAAGCTGGGCGTCGGCCCCGCCGCCCTGTTCTCCACCCTGGGCCGCACCGCCGCCCGCGGCATCGAGTGCCTGGTCACCGCCAACCAGATTCCGGTCTGGCTTGATGCCCTGGTCGGCAACGTGAAGAGCGGCGACACCGAGCTCTACACCCCGTGGAAAATGCCGGACGAGGCCGAAGGCGTCGGCTTCGTGCAGGCCCCGCGCGGCGCGCTGTCCCACTGGATCAAGATCAAGAAGGGCAAGATCGAGAACTTCCAGCTCGTGGTGCCCTCCACCTGGAGCCTCGGCCCCCGCTGCGCCGCCGGCAAGCTCGGCCCCGTGGAAGAGGCCCTCATGGGCACCCCGATCTTCGACCCCAAGCGCCCGGTCGAGATCCTGCGCACGGTCCACAGCTTCGACCCCTGCATCGCCTGCGGCGTGCACGTGCTCGACGCCAAGACCGGCACCACCGCCAGCTTCAAGGTGTTGTAAACCGTAAACGCATCCTGTAATGGACGGGAATCCGGTTCGCCGGATTCCCGTCCTTCTTTCCAAAACGAGGCCGCATGACCGAGCAGACCAACCGCATCCTTGTCCTTGGCGTGGGCAACATCCTCTTCACCGACGAAGGCATCGGCGTGCGCGCGGTGGACGAGCTCATTCGCCTCTACGACTTTTCCGACAACGTGACGCTCATGGACGGCGGCACCCTGGGCACGCGGCTCATGGACCCGATCATGAACTGCGACCAGCTCATCGTCATCGACGCCGTGCTGGGCGACGGCCCTGCGGGCAGCATCTACCGGCTGACGGGCGATGACCTGCGCAAGAGCCTGGCCTTCAAGGACTCCATGCACCAGACCGACCTGGTGGACACGCTCATCATGTGCGAGATCGTGGGCACCCGGCCCGAGGCCGTCATCATCGGCATGGAGCCGCACGACTACCACACCATGGCGCTTGAGCTCTCCCCCGCCGCCAAGGAGCGGCAGGAGGCCCTCATGGGCTTCGTGCTTGAGGAAGTAAAGAATCTCGGAGGGTCCTTCAGCAAGAAGGCCGTCCCCGGACCTCTCACCCAGGAGAGAGAAGCATGTGCCTAGCCGTTCCCGCTGAAGTCATCGCCATTGAGGACCAGGTGGCCACCTGCCGCGTGGGCGAGGGCGACACCACCGTCACCGCCTCGCTCATGATCCTGGACGAGGAGATCAAGCTCGGCGACTACCTCATCATCCACGCGGGCTTCGCCATCCGCAAGCTGGACCAGACCGAGGCGCTGGAAACCCTGAAGATCCTGCGCGACGTCATGGCCGCTGCAGAGGAAGCCGGCATCAAGCAGGACTGCGTGGTCATCTAGCCCATTGTGCTAGATCTCAGACCATGTTCATTGTCATCATATTTAGCTATATTGGGATAGCAGCTTTAGCCTTGCATCTCGTGGTTCGCCCGATAGATGAGCAATGGGCGGTACTTATCTTTGCCGGGATGTTTCTCCTTGGGTGGTTTTTTGTACTCGGGGTTGCCTCGGAGCAAGAAAACCACCGCAGGTTAATTACCGCGATAAAGCCAGGGATAAAAAACGGCTGGTATATGCTTAAAGCTTGGGCGCTCGCCATGTGCGTCATGTTAGCGATCGCCGTCGCAATAACGTTACTCTCTTACGTAAGAATCTCTCCCGAATAACAAACCAATCAAGAATACTAATCCCTTCTGTCATTTCAAATTCTTGCTTACTACCCATTCCCTCTGCACAGTAACACACACCTAGCAGGGGTTATATAATCGCTGAGGTGCGCTATGGTCGGTTCATGGCCGCAAAAAGAAACCTTTTTCTTCAAACCCCAGCGCTGACCCTGCGGCTCATCTGGCCGATGCTTACGGCCCCTACGAGACGGGGCCGCCCGTCCGGACTGTGCGAGCCCTTTTGTCCGGCCCTTCCCAATAAGAGCCCTTGAGGGTAAGCCGCGTCAGGGCCAGCAGCCCCAGCGCAAAGGCCAGGCCGAGGTGCGTCCAGTCAACGAGCATGATGGGGTCGGGCGAGAAGTTGACCCCGTGCAGATTTTTGAGCACGCGCACAGCGCCTGTGGCGATCAGCAGGGCCAGTACGGCAGTGCGCGCCCAGCCCAGGGCCGAGAGCCCATGCTCGCGCCGCCAGTTGAGCGCCCAGGTGGTGACCACGTAGCTGGTGAGCAAAAGCAGTCCCACGGCGCCCAGATAATGCAGCTTGTGCGTGAGCCAGAAGTCGCCCAGCCAGCCCAGGCCGGGCACGGCCACAATGCGGTAGCGGCTGGCGATGGGCATCTGCATGATGCCGGTGACGGCCAGCAGCGCCACGAAGGACACGTAGGCCCAGGCCACGCCGCGCGCGAACGGGCTGCGCCGCACAGGGGCCTTCTCCGGCACGTCGCGCTCTGTCAGCGCGTCGGGCTCCGGGGCATCCAGCCCGGGCTGCGGCGCGGCGTCCGTCGCGGGCCTGTCGGCAAAGCCCTTGGGGAAACCGCCAGCCAGCAGTTCGTCGGGCGTCTGCTTCCGTGCTGCTCCCGCTGGCGCGGCCGTTGGCGAGACCGTAGACGAGGCCGTAGACGAGGCCGGTGGCGTTCCCCCAGGCCCCTTGCCGCCGCCCGCCAGCCGGGAGGTCAGGCGCAGCACCCCGGCCGCGACGCCCGCAACGGGCGCAACAAGCGCGGCTGCGGCCATCCGGTCCTCGTCGGCCATCATGTCCGGCACGGGCGAGAGATGCGGCTTGCCCGCGCCGGTGGTCACGGCGGCGTCCAGGATGTCGAAGGGCACGGGCGAGACATAGAGCGAGTTCGTGCCCGCGTTCTCCTTCTCGCCGTAAATGTAGCCGCCCATGCCGCGCGCCAGGGCGCGGGCCTTGGCCACCATCTCCGCGCGCGGACCGATCTCCTGGACATCGTACGGGCAGGCCTCGATGCAGGCGGGCTTCTGCCCCTTGGCCACGCGGTCCACGCAGCGGTCGCACTTGAACATCACGCCGTTGCCGCCGAACCGGGGCAGAAGCTTCAGGTACAGCCCGACCCCGGTCTGGCGCATGGGGATCTGCCAGGGGCACACGGCCTTGCACTTGGCCCCGCCCAGGCAGATGTCGGCGTCGATGCGCACGATGCCGTTCGGCTCGCGCGCTGCCGCGCCCCAGGGACAGAGATTGGCGCAGGGCGGGTTCTGGCAGTGCATGCAGCGCCGGGGGATGTGCACCTCGAAGCGCTGGCCCTGGAACTGCCCGCGTGCGGTCTGGATGTAGAGCCAGTTGTAGGGCGTGAGCCGGTCGGTCACATGGCGCTTGGCGGACCAGTCCTCCACCTTCACCGTGGCCGGGAACATTGCCGGGAAGGGCCGGACCGGCTCCGGAAACTTGTGGGCGTTCGCCTCGCGGCAGGCGTCCACGCAGGCCCCGCAGCCCACGCATTTGCTCAGGTCGTGCAGGGTGACGAGCTCTTCCGCCTGCTTCCCATCCGCCGCCTGCGCCTTGTCTGGCGCCGCCAGCGCCGCGCCGGGCAACAGCAGCCCCACCCCGGCCGTCCCGAGGGAGGCCAGAAACCGTCTGCGCGAAATATCTGTTTTCTTAGAAGGCTCTTGGCTCACTGGGAATACTCCGCATTACGTTGATTCTTTGCCGCACGTTGAGAGTATAATCCTTTTGCTTCGGTGCGCAACCCGGGCAGGCGAGCATCATGCGCCCAGCCAGGAATAACATTAATGTCAAGACACGCTGCGGCGTTGCTGGACAACCGCCATGAATCCGGGTAGGCAGACCATTGGATTGCGGGGACTTTCGCCAAGAACCGCAGAAGAATCTTCGCCAACCCGGCACGAGCGCACCGGCACACGAACGGATTATGAGCATGACCAAGACCGCACAACTCCTCCTCGACGGCAAGACCTATGAGCTGCCCATCGTCGAGGGCACCCTGGGCGACCGCGCCCTGGACATCACCCGCCTGCGCGCGCAGACGGGCTGCGTGACCTATGATCCCGGCTACATGAACACCGGCCCCTGCAAGAGCGCCATCACCTACGTGGACGGCGAAAAGGGCATCCTGCGCTACCGGGGCTATCCCATCGACCAGATCGCCGAGCGCGGCTCCTTCACCGAGACGGCCTGGCTGCTCATCTTCGGCGAGCTGCCCACCCGCGACCAGCTCTCGCGCTTCTCCGCCGGGCTCTGCGCCGAGGAACTGCTGCACGAGGACGTGAAGCACCACTTCGAGGGCTTTCCGCCGGGCGGCCACCCCATGGCCATGCTCTCGGCCATCGTCAACTCCCTGGGCTGCTACCACGCGGACCTGCTGGAGATCGAGAGCAAGGGCGAGTTCTACCTGGCCGCCTCGAAGATCATCAGCAAGGTGCGCACCATCGCAGCCTTCAGCTATCGCAAGAGCATGGGCCTGCCGTTCATGTACCCGAACCCGGCCCTGTCCTACTGCCGCAATTTCCTGCACATGATGTTCTCCATCCCGCACAAGCACTACGACCCCTCGCCCGAGGCAGTGCGCGCGCTGTCGCTGTTTTTGGTGCTGCACGCCGACCACGAGCAGAACTGCTCCACATCGACGGTGCGCATGGTGGGTTCCAGCCAGGCCAACCTGTTCGCCTCGGTGTCGGCGGGCATCTGCGCGCTGTGGGGCCGCCTGCACGGCGGGGCCAACGCGGGCGTGGTGGAGATGATGGAGCAGATCCGCGACGGCAAGCGCTCCCCGCGCGAGGTGCTGGAGCTGGCCAAGCAGAAGAAGTTCCGGCTCATGGGCTTCGGCCACCGCATCTACAAGAGCTACGACCCGCGCGCGGTGCTCTTGAAAAAGGCCGCCCACGAACTGCTGCAGAAGATGGGCAAGCTCGACCCGCTCATGGACATCGGCATGGAGCTGGAGTCCCTGGCCCTGTCCGACCCCTACTTCGTGGAGCGCAAGCTGTACCCCAACGTGGACTTCTACTCCGGCATCATCCTGCGCGCGCTGAACATTCCGGTGCAGATGTACCCGGTGATGTTCGCCATCGGGCGCATGCCCGGCTGGATCGCCCACTGGTACGAGGAGCACCAGCAGCACGGCAACAAGATCCACCGGCCCCGGCAGGTCTTCACCGGCCATGCGCTGCGCGACTACGTGCCCATTGACGAGCGCTAACAGCCCAGGCCCGCTTGCCGGGCCGCACAAAAAATCGCGCCGCACGCAAAAAACGCTTGCCAAGATCGCGCGATGCGGCTAAATGCTTCCTTCGCAACGACGGTGTGACGCAAGTCGCCCGCTGAATGCCGAAGTGGTGGAATTGGTAGACACGCTAGGTTCAGGGTCTAGTGGTCGCAAGGCCATGGGAGTTCGAGTCTCCCCTTCGGCACCAGAATGAACAGGGCTTCGATCGAAAGATCGAGGCCCTTTTTCTTTTGCCCGCGCGGCACGCTCCCTGAACAAGCTGGGGTAACTGTCCGAGCGGGCTTGCGCGAACGGCGTCGCCTCATCTACGGTGAAAAGGCACCTCGCCCCCGCCTTCATGCTGATTCTCCGGGCGAGGCTCACGGAGGCAGGCATGGATACCATCCCCCAGGGACTTCGTAGCGAAATCATGGGCCGCGTCCAGCACAAGGACACTCGCCCGGAAATGGTTGTCCGGCGTCTGGTTCACAGCCTCGGCTATAGGTACCGCCTTCACCAGAAAGACCTCCCAGGCAAACCAGACATCACCTTCCCAGGGCGGAGAAAAATCATTTTCGTGCATGGTTGCTTCTGGCATAGGCACGAGGGATGCGCCCTTGCCAGGATGCCTAAAAGTCGAGTAGATTTCTGGAACAAGAAGCTCGAGGGAAACAAGGCCAGGGACCAGCGGAACGTCCAGCGACTGCGTGATGCGGGCTGGGACGTACTTATCGTCTGGGAGTGCCAGCTACGGGACACCGCCACGCTTCAGGCCACAATCGTCACGTTTCTTGAGGGGGAGAAGGACACACCATGATGAACGCCATCGAACTGTTCGCAGGGGCCGGAGGGCTCGGCATGGGAGTCACCCTGGCCGGGTTCAAAACCTCCAGCGTTATTGAGTTCGACAAGTGGGCCTGCGACACCCTCCGCGAAAACAAGGGCCGCGACCAGCCATTGGTGCGTTCCTGGGATGTTGTCGAGGATGACGTACGGAACTTCCCTTTCATTGACCATCGTGGTCGTGTAGACCTCATCGCTGGCGGGCCGCCTTGCCAGCCGTTCTCAATGGGCGGTAAGCATCGGGCGCAGCTTGATAATCGGGACATGTTCCCCGCCATGATTTCGGCCATCCGCGCCACCATGCCCAAGGCGTTCATCGTCGAGAACGTGAAGGGCCTCACCAGGGAGACTTTCCACAACTACTTCGAGTACATCAAGCTCCAGCTTCGTTTCCCTCACGTTCTTCAGAAGCGCAACGAATCTTGGACGCGGCACATGGCCCGCCTTGAAGAGTGTTCCTCGGAAGCCCTCAACGATGGAACCACCTACGAACTCATCCCCAGGCTGGTGAACGCGGCGGACTACGGCATCCCACAGAAGCGCCAGCGCATTTTCATGGTGGGCATCAGGCACGACCTTCATGTGCCTTGGTCCTTCCCAGAAGAAACCCACTCCCAGGAAGCGTTGCTCCACTCCCAACTCGTGACAGGCGAGTACTGGGACAAGCACAAGGTCGCCCGGAAACATCGCCCAGAAATTTCCGCCCCGACAAAAGCCATGCGCGAGAGGATGGAGAAGGCGGTTGCCGAGGGGGACAGGCCCTGGATGACGGTCCGCGATGCCTTGCAGGGAATGCCCGCCCCAGAGGAAGGGTCCGGCTCCTTCCTGAACCACACGTACCAGCCCGGAGCACGGATTTACCCCGGCCACACCGGAAGCCCCATCGACCTCCCGGCAAAGACTCTGAAAGCCGGCGTGCACGGTGTTCCTGGCGGCGAAAACATGATGGTCAAGCCTGACGGCTCGGTGAGGTACTTCACCATCCGCGAGGCCGCACGGCTCCAGACCTTCCCTGACACGTACATCCTGCATGGAGCTTGGTCCGAGGCCATGAGGCAGCTTGGAAACGCCGTGCCTGTGGCTCTGGCTCGTGTTGTCGCGTCCAGCGTAGCCTCCGCTCTCATCCGTGCCGAGGAGAACAGCCTCAGGGAAAAGCTCCAGCGGAAGGGGAGGCTCCAGTGAGCCAACAAGTCCCATTCAATCCGCTGGACAAGCAGAACCTGGGCAAGAGTGTGGCCGAGGCGTTGCTGTTCACGCCCCCGATTCCACTGGCAGAACTCGCCGAGTTCGGAGGGGTTGGGATATACGCCCTGTACTATTGCGGAGCCTTCCCCACCTACAAGCCCATCTCGGACCGCAACAAAAATGGGGTCTTCAAGCTCCCCATCTACGTTGGGAGCGCATTGCCCGAAGGTGGACGCAAGGGGGTTCAGGAGTCTGCGGAAACACGGCAGTCAAAGAAGCTCTACTCGCGTTTGAGCAAGCACCGGGGCAGCGTGACCGAGGCCACCAACCTCGACCTGTCCGATTTTCATTGCCGTTTCCTGTTGGTCGATGACATCTGGATTCCCCTTGGCGAGTCCCTGCTCATTTCCTGGTTCAGCCCTCTCTGGAACATTCGCCTCGACGGATTCGGCAACAACGATCCTGGCCGTGGGCGATACGAGCAGTTGCGCTCGACTTGGGACACCGTGCATCCTGGCAGGTCGTGGGCAATGAAGTGCAAAGGAAGGACGGAAACGCAGGAGCAACTTCTCGCCGACATTGCGAGTTACTTGAGGACCGCAGCCCTGCCATAGCTGTTGGAAGCACTGGGAACAGGTACAAAGCTCACGTACAACTTGCACCCGCAGATTTGTGGATTGCCCGCGATTACAGTGTGTTGGCGCAATGAGTGATTCGAGCGGTTCGTCTCCCCTTCGGCACCAAAATGAATGGGGCTTCGATCGAAAGATCGAGGCCCTTTTTCTTTTGCCCGCGCGGACCAAGGCCCGACCGGACGGCTTGGCTTTTCCCGTCATTTTGGTACAAGCTGGGCATGGAAAGACACAATACCGCCGCCGCCCTTGCGCTGGCTCTTGCAGCCCTGCTCCTCGCCCTCTGCCCTGCCCCTGCGGCGCACGCCGAAAAGCCCTCGCCGCAGGCGGAAATGCTTCTCGACACCTCCCTCGCGGACCTGCCGGACATGCTGGAGCGCAGGCAGGTGCGCGTGCTGGTGGCCCCCAGCCGCACCAACTTCACCATGGCCCAGGACGGCAGCTTCCTTGGCCTTGAGCACGACCTGGCCATGCTGTTGCAGCGCAGCCTGAACAAGGGCCGCACCAAGGCCCAGGGCAAGGTCGCCGTGGTCTTTGTCCCGGTGCTTGTGGACGAGCTGGTGCCCGCGCTCCTGGAAGGACGCGGCGACCTCATCGCCTCGGGCTTCACCGTCACCCCGGAGCGCGAGGCCCGTGTGGCCTTCACCCAGCCGTATTTCGACAACGTGCGCGAGGTGCTGGTGACCCGCGCCGACGCTCCGCCTCTGCAAAGCCTGGACGAGCTTGCCGGGCGGGAGATCCACGTGGTGGCGGGCAGCAGCCATGCCGAGCACCTGGAGGCCTTGCGCCAGGACATGGCCCGTCGCGGCCTGCCCGAGCTGCGACTTGTCCAGGCCGACCACGCGCTGGCCATCGAGAACCTGCTGGAAATGCTCTCCGCCGGAATGGTGGACAACGTGGTGGCCGACGAACACGTGGCGACGCTCTGGGCGCAGGTGCTGCCCGGCCTGACCGTGCACTCCCAGGCCCCGGTGGCCCGGGGCGAGCGCATCGCCTGGGCGGTGCGCAAGGACAACCCGCTGCTGCTCGCCGCCGCGAACACGGCCCTGCGCGAGAGCGCCCGCAAGCAGACCGCCCTGTTCCAAAAGCAGTTCCCCAACCGCCAGGCCACGGCCAAAAAGCTGCAAAATCCCTTCCTGAAGCCGCAAACCGCAAGGCTGGTGCCGCACTTCCGGCAGCGCAGCGACGAGTACGGCTTCGACTGGCTGCACATGCTGGCCCAGGGCTTCCAGGAGTCCGGCCTGGACAACGGGGTGAAAAGCCCCGTGGGAGCCGTGGGCGTGATGCAGGTACTGCCCGCCACGGGCAGGTCCATGGGCTTCAAGGACATCCGCCCCGCGCCGGAGAACATCCACGCCGGGGTGCGCTACATGAGCCTGCTGCGCGACCGCGAGCTGGCGGACGAGAGCCTGGCCCCGGAGCAGCGCTTCTATTTCGCGCTGGCCTCATACAACGCCGGACCGGCCGGGGTGCGCAAGCTGCGCGAGCTGGCCGCCAGGCAGGGACTCGACCCCAACGTCTGGTTCGGAAACGTGGAGAAGACGGCCCTGCGCTGCGGCTACCAGGAGACGGTCCAGTATGTGCGCAACATCCGCGCCTACTACATCGCCTACAGCCTCGGCTGGGACATCCACCGCCGCAGGACCGAGGCGGCCGGGCGCTAGCCTTTCGCGCCGGAAGGCCGTACCCTCGGCGCAGCTTTCAGCGCCGGGCCGTCACCCGGCCCAATGGCCAAGCCCAATGCGAGGGCGTCCATGCCGACAGAAGTGTACTGGGAAATCGCCGCCGTCGTCGTGCTGATCCTGCTGAACGGCTTCTTCTCCCTGGCCGAGATGGCCCTGGTGGCCGCCAAAAAGGTGCGGCTTTCCGCCTCGGCCCGGCAGGGCAGCAGGAAGGCCGCCCAGGCCCTGGCCCTGCTGGAGGAACCGGACCGGCTCTTCTCCACCGTGCAGATCGGCATCACGCTCATCGGCATCGTGACCGGGGCCATCGGCGGGGCCGCCCTGGCCGGGCACCTCGCGGGCTGGCTCTCGGCCCATGCGGCCCTGCGGCCCTATGCCGGCTCCCTGAGCCTGGGCGCCATCGTCCTGGCCACCACCTACCTGACCCTGGTCTTTGGCGAGCTGATCCCCAAGAAGATGGCTTTCAGCAACCCGGAGCGGTTCGCCCGCGCCGCCTCGCCCCTCATGCTCCTGCTGCGCACGGCGCTGCATCCCGCGGTGGCGCTCTTGAGCGCCTCCTCCCGCGCGGTCGCGCGCGTCTTCGGGCTCACGCAAGAGGGCCAAGCCATCACCGAGGAAGACATCAAGGGGTTCATCAACGAGGGCGTGGGCGCGGGCGTGGTGCACCGCTCCGAGCAGGGCATGCTGGAGCGCATCTTCCGCCTGGGCGACCGCCGCGTGGCCAGCCTGATGACGCACCGCTCCAAGGTGGACTGGCTCGACATCAACGCCAGCGAGGAGGAGCTGCTGGCCCGGCTGGCGGCAAGTCCGTACTCGCGTTTCCCGGTGTGCGACGGCGAGCTGCACGACGTGCTGGGGGTGGTGAAGGCCAGGGACTACCTGGCCGCGCGCGCCGCCAACCCGCATGTCTCCCTGCGCGACCACCTCCAGGCGCCGGTGTTCATTCAGGACACCACGCGGGCCTTGGCCCTGCTGGAGGCGTTCCAGCGCCGCGACAGGATGCGCTTCGCGGTTGTGGTCGACGAGTACGGCGACATCATGGGCATCGCCACGCTGAGGGACATCCTGGAGGCCATCGTGGGCGACCTGCCCGACTCCGGGGAGGACGCGGAGCCGCAGGTGGTGCAGCGGGCCGACGGCTCCTGGCTGCTCGACGGCCTGCTGCCCCTGGACGAGGCGTGCCATCTGGCGGGCATCTGCCGGGGCGAGGACGACGAAGAGGCCTTCATCACCCTGGCGGGCTTTCTGCTGCACCGCCTGGGCAGGATTCCGAGGATCGGCGACGAGGTCCGCTGGCACGGCTTCCGCTTCGAAATCGTGGACATGGACGGACGGCGCATCGACCGCGTCCTGCTGTCCAAGGAGGCCGGGGAGGCCCAGGAGCCAGCGCCCCTGTAACAGGATTCCAGCCAGAGACGGCCGCGCCAGCCAAGCCCGCTTAGGCTGGGCGCGGGGCGGCCCGGCTCAATAGCGCACTTGGAAACCCTCAAAAACCTCCGGCAATTCGCTCAGCTCCGTCTCCACCCGCGCCACCCGCGCCGAAGGCGGCCCCTGGCGCAGCAACTCGGCAAAACGCTCCAGCAGCGCCCGGCCCGCGTCCGGGTCCGGGTCGCCCAATTCTTGAGCCGGCGCCTGGGCCTGGCCAGCCACGGAGCCGTCCGGGAGGTTGCGGACCCAGCCGCAAAGGCCGAGACCCTGCGCGGTCATCCGGGTCCAGCCCCGGAACCAGACGCCCTGAACCAGGCCGGTGACGCGAAAGGTGAGGGTGCGCATGGGCTGCTCCTTGCCGTCAAGCATATCTCGCGCGCGCGGGGCAGGCAACGGCGATTGCGCCGGGCGCGGATGCTTGCTACCACTCTCGCAGTGCACGCAGCGCCAAGCCCCAAAGGAGAATTCATGCCCGCACGCTTCGCCCTCCCCCTGGCCTTCTGCCTGGCCCTGTGCCTCGCCCTCGCCGCCGCAGACGGCGCCCGCGCCGATGAGCTGACCCCGGCCAAGAAGGCGGACATCCAGCTCCTGCTCAAGGTCTCCGGCAGCAGCGCCATCGGCAAGCAGATGGGACAGATGATCACCAACAGCGTGCTGGAGTCGCTGCGCCGCAGCCAGCCGAGCATCCCGCCCAAGGCGCTCGCCATCATCCAGCGGGAGACCATTGCCCTGGTGGCCGAAAAGATTGATGCGCCGGGCGGCATGCTGGACCGCATGGTGCCGCTGTACGCCGAGGCGTACACGCACCAGGAGGTCCGCGACCTGCTGGCCTTCTACCAGTCGCCCACGGGCAAGAAGGCCGTGGCCGCCACGCCCGGCCTCATGCGCGGCGGGGAGAAGCTCGGCCAGGAGCTTGCGCGGGGCATCGGCCCGGAGCTCCAGCAGCGCATCGACGCCGCCCTGCAACGGGAAGGCTTCAACAAGAAAAAGCCCTAGCTGGCCTGAAGCCCGACGCACAACCGCCGCGCTGGTTCACTGGAGACGCAACCCGGCGCACGGCTGGCGTCGAGGCTTAGAGGCCCGGCGCGACGGGACGCCGCAAGCAATAGTAGATTCCAAACCCGGCGATCCTTCTCTTCACGACTTCAAGCCCAAGCCGATCCGCAGCGGCTTCAAACCAGTCCGGGTGAAAGCGCAAGGTGTCGTGCGGGTATCTGTGGTAATCAAAACCCGGCATGCAGGTATACAGCATGAGGATGCCGCCGGGGTTGAGCAATTCCGACAAGGCGAGCAAATGGGCGTAGGGCGACAGGATATGCTCAAGCATGGACTGGCTGATGATCACATCCGCGCAGGGCAGATGTTCAGGCCTCTTTTCATTGAAATCCCAGCGATAATCGCAATCAATAATCCCTGTTGAACAGCTGCGCGCAAAACCAAGAATTGCGGCGATCTCCTTGGCGTTTTGCGAACTCTCTCCTGCCAGAAGCAAGAGCGGGCTTTCCGTGGCGGGGCGGTAATGCTTCGCCCAGGACACAAACTCGCCCAGAAGATAGCCGGTCTCGTTCCGCAACCCGCTCACATGCCGTGCGGAATAGTCTTCCGTGTCAAAGTCGCCATAGTACTTCACCCAGCGCTCATAGTCCCTCGCCCGGAAATAGAGCGCAAGCCGATGCCGCAAATACGGCGACGGACGCCTAAAAAATTCATGGAGAGAGGCAAGGAAGCTATTGTTGCCACCGCCAAGGCCAACCATCTGCTTTCCCTGCTGCTTATTCTTGCGTGGCGTGGATGGGATGAACGCTGTGAATTCCGTGGCCCCAATCGTCGTCCAGTCCTCGTCACACTTCCTGGCTTCGCCGCTCAACCCAAGAGTTCCGTACTCTATTATGCTGATGAGGCTTCTCCTTGATACGGGACCCTTTATCGCGCCATTTTCCTTGAAATAATAGTCCATGAGTTCCTTTAGCAAACACCATCATGCAGCGATGCACAGTCGCCTGAGCGCCAAGCACAATCCTTGCGTGAGTAACATATTGCTGCAAACATGCAGACCAGGGACAGAACGGCGTAAATAGCGACGACCACGCCCCAGGCGCGCGCCAGGCTGGTCTCTCTCAAATCCCCCTGGCCCAGGCCAGGCCCACGGCGATGACCAGGCCGCCCGCGAGGTAGCGCCAGTCCTCCGTGTAGAGCATGAGGCCCGCGCTCAGGACGAGCACAAGGGCATAGGTCCAGATCTCCGCAGCCGAACGCACCAGCTTCACGGCTTTTTCGTCCAGATGATGCTGCACCGGGGCCAGCGTCTCCCACGGGCCGCCTTCCATGCGCTGGCCCTCGTCCGGCTCGCCGTTCCTGCCCATGGCGTCCAGGTCAAGCGGCCCGTCGGGGCGCGCGTTCTGCCCGGCGGGCGTGGCCCAACGCGATTGCAGCTTGCGGCCGCACAGGGCGCAGGCCTGCGCATCGTCCGGGTTCTTGGTGCCGCAGCCGGTGCAGACGATCATGAGGCCCGCCGCCGCGCGCTAGCGCAGCCCCGCCTGCTGGTAGTACTTGGCGCGGATGGCTCCCATCTTGGCCTGAATGGCCTCCATGCGGTCCTCGGTGGTGGGGTGGGTGGAAAGAAAGCCCGGCACGTTCTGGCCCTTGCTCTTGGCGTAGGCGTCCATCTTGCGCCACAGGCTGAGCGCGCCAGAGGGCTCGTACCCGGCCTTGGACGCCAGGATCATGCCCACCTCGTCGGCCTCGGACTCCTGCGAGCGGCTGTGCGGCAGCATCACGCCCACCTGCGCGCCCACGCCATAGGCCTGGTTGAAGATCTGGCTGGCGGCGGGGCTCACCGTGGAGCCCAGGGCGATGGACGCGGCCTGGCCGCCCGCCTGGGCCATGAGCGCCACGCTCATGCGCTCGCCGCCGTGGCGCAGCAGCGCGTGGGCGATCTCGTGCCCCATGACCGCGGCCAGTTCGTCGTTGGAGGTCGTCAGCTCCAGAATGCCTGTGTAGACGAAGACCTTGCCGCCCGGCAGGCAGAAGGCGTTCACCGTGTCCTTCTCAATGACATGGAACTCCCACTTGTAGTCGGGCTTGTTGGCGGCGGCGGCGATGCGGTTGCCCACGCGCTTGACGCGTTCCACCTGGAGCTGGTCGCGGCTCTCCTTTTCCTTTTTGAGCACTTCCTGGGCGCTTTGCAGGCCCAGGGCCATTTCCTGGCCCTCGCTGATGAGCAGGAGCTGGCTTCTGTTGGTGTAGGCCGCGCGGGCGCAGGCGATGAGCAGGATGCAGGCCAGGGCGGCGAAGGCCCAGGCGAGTCGGCGGGTCATGCGTTTTCTCCTTGCCGGGGCTGGTCGATTCCCGGCAATGCGCAGCATACCCCGGAGGCGGCAAGGACTCAAGGGGGGGCGGAACGCGGTCAGGCCGCAGGCCCGCCGCCGTTCATGCGCGCCAGCTCGGCCTCGATGGCCGCAGGGTCCAGCCGGGCGCAGCCGGTGAAGGTCAGGCCGTCCCGCACCTCCTTGCGCACCTGGAAGTGGCGGTCGGCAAGCCTGGCCAGCTGCGGCCAGTGGGTGATGAGGATCATCTGCTGGCGCGAGGCCAGGGCGCGCAGGCGCTCGCCCACGCGGGTGAGGGTGTGGCCGCCGATGCCGGCGTCCACCTCGTCGAAAATCAGGCTCGGCCTGGCGCTCTCTGCCTGCAAGCCCGCCAGGGCCAGCAAAAAGCGCGAAAGCTCGCCGCCGGAGGCGATCTTGTCCAGCGGACGCGGCGGCTGGCCGGGGTTGGGCACCCAGAAAAGCCGCCCGCGCAGCTCGGTGAGCGCGCCCTCGCCCATTTCGCCGCCCTCGCCGGAAGACTCCGGGGCGTAGACCACGGCGGGCTCGAACACGAACTCCACGCGCGCGTGCTCGGAAAAGCCGAGCCCGGCCAGTTCCTGGCCCAACCGGGCGCAGAGCCGGTCCGCGGCGTCCTGCCGGGCGGCGTTCAGGCGTTCCAGCACGCCGCCAAGCACCTTGGCAGCCTCGGCTTCCTCGCGCTCCAGGCGTTTGGCGTCCAGGGCGCAGGAGTCGAGGAAGGACAGATTCTCCTCCACCTGCCGGCCCAGGTCCACAATCTCGTCCAGGTTCTTGTTCAGCTTGCGCTTGAGCTTGGCCAGCTCGAACAGCCGGGCCTCGATGGCCTCGATGTCGTCCTCGGCATCGTCAACGTTCAAGCGCCGGATGCGCGACTCCAGGGCGGAGAGCTGGTGCCGGAAGTCCTCGGCAGCGTCCTTGTCCGCCGCAAAGGAGTCGTCAAAGGGCTCCAGCTGGGCCAGGGCGCGGGCCAGCTCGCCCACAACGGCGGCCAGCGGGACCTCGCCCAGCAGGGCGGAAAGGGCGCGCCCCCGCGCCTCCTCCAACCGCTCGCGGTCCTTGAGGCCCGCCTTGCGCGCCAGCAGCTCGTCTTCCTCGCCGGGCAGGGGCTTCACCTTGCCGATCTCCGCGCGCTGGAACTCCAGAAACTCGCGCTGGCGCGACAGCTCGGCCACGCGCCCGGCAAGCTCGGCCCGGGCGGCCTGCACCGTCTTGACCGCGCCCAGCGCGGCGTCGCGCTCAGGCAAAAGTCCGGGCTCGGCCAGAAAGCTGTCCAGAATGCGCGCCTGGTAGGCGGGCTGCAAGAGCTTCTGCTGGCCGTGCTGGCTGGTGTGCAGCACAAGGCCGGCGCGCAGCTCGCGCAGGGTCTCCAGCGACCCCAGGCGGTCGTTCACGAACACGCGGCTGCGGCCCGTGTCCGCCGAAAGCTCGCGGCGGATGATGAGGTCTTCCGCGCCGTTTTCGCCGTCCACCACGAACACGGCCTCGACCACGGCCTTTTCCTTGCCGGGGCGCACAAGGTCCGCGCTCATGGGCTCGCCGGTCAAAAAATCGATGGCGCGCACGATGAAGCTCTTGCCCGCGCCGGTCTCGCCGGTCAGCGCGTTCATGCCCGGGGCGAACTCAAGCTCGGCGTCCTCGATGAGGGCCAGGTCGCGGATGCGCAGCAGCTCAAGCATTGCGGGCCTTGCGCAGGTGCGCGGATGTCTTCATGTGCATGACGATGTTGTCCAGGGGCAAGGTGTGCAGGTGCTTTCCTTTTCGGGAGATGTAGCCGTTCTCGAACAGCCAATCAACGTTTTCCTCGGCCACCCCGTACAAGGGGATGAGCTGCCAGGCCAAGTCGCGCGCGCTGTCCAGCCCGGCGCGGTAGGCGTCACCAAGCCGCGTTTCATACACGTTCTCGCCCGGTTCGCAGGGCGTGCTGAACACGTAATACTGGCGGCACACGAAGGGCCGCAGCGGGTAGATGGAGCAGCGGCCCTCCACCAAAAATGCGCACTCGCCCACCGGCCCGTGGCCGAGCAGGCGCTGCTTCAGCTCCTGCTGGAGCGGACCTTCCAGAATCTCGGAGGCGTACCACCACAGGCCCAGCACCTCGAACTCCGAGACCGGAATCACCTGATCGACGCAGCAGTTGCGGCAGCCCGGACCGCAGGCCACGCCCTGGCCGCGCCGGGCGGTCTGCTCGGCCAGATCCGTGCGCACCGCCTCGTCGCAGATGTGATAGGCGTCCAGAAGCCGGACCAGCCAGGGATGCCGGGCCTCGAACTCCGGGTAGCGCACGCGCCCGGCCATGCTCACCGCCGCAGGCGCGGGTCGAGGATGTCGCGCAGACTCTCGCCCAGCAGGTTGTAGCCAAGCACGGTGAACAAAATCGCCAGGCCCGGGAACACCGAGAGCCAGGGCGCGACCTCCAGCACCTCCTTGCCGTCCATGAGCATGTTGCCCCAGCTGGCGTCCGGCGGCTGCACGCCCAGGCCCAGGAACGAGAGCGAGGACTCCACCAGGATGGCCCCGGCCACGCCGAGGGTGGCGGAGACCAGCACCGGGGCCAGGGCGTTGGGCAGGATGTGCCGCAGGATGATGCGCACCGGCCCGGCTCCGGCGGCGCGCGCGGCCAGCACGTAGTCGCGCCCACGCAAGCTCATGGCCTCGGCGCGCACCAGCCGCGCCACGCCCATCCAGGAGGTCAGGCCGATGACGGCCATGATGTTCGTCAGGTTCGGCTCCAGAAACGCGATGACCGCGAGAATCAGGAAAAAGGACGGGAAGCAGAGCATCACGTCCACCCCGCGCATGATGAGCTCGTCCGCCAGCCTGCCGAAATAGCCAGCCGCCAGGCCCAGCGCCAGCCCGATGGCCGTGGAGATGCCCACCGCCACAAAGCCCACCCAGAGCGACACGCGGCCGCCGTAGAGGATGCGCGAGAGCACGTCGCGCCCCAGGGCGTCGGTGCCCAGCGGATGCGCGAAGGACGGCGTCAGAAGCAGGGCGTCCACGTTGATGGCGTTGGGGTCGTAGGGGGCGAGCCAGGGCGCGAGAAGCGCGGCGAGGCTCATGCCGCCCACCAGGAAAAGGCCCAGGGCCAGCATGGCGTAGCGGTCCAGCCAGGTGGGCGGGGCCAGGGGCTTCTTCTTGCGCACGCTGCCTGCGCTCATGCCTCGCCTCCCTCGCCTTTACCCGTCGCCCGGATGCGCGGGTCGGCCAGGCCATAGCCCAGGTCGGCCAGCAGGTTGCCCAGCAGCGTTAGCACCGCGCCCAGCACCAGGCTGCCCATGATCAGCGGGTAGTCGCGGCTCATCACCGCCTGATAGAAGAGCTGGCCAAGGCCCGGCAGGGCGAAGATGGACTCGATGATGACGCTGCCGCCGATGAGCCCGGGCACGGACAGGCCCAGGATGGTGATGACCGGCAGAAGCGCGTTTCTGAGCGCGTGGCGGAAGATGACCACGCGGGCGGGCAGGCCCTTGGCGCGAGCGGTGAGGATGTAGTCCTGGCGCAGCACCTCGAGCATGCTGGCGCGCATGAAGCGCGACATGCCGGCCAGGCTGCCGAAGGTGTACAGAAACACCGGCAGGGCCAGGTGGCGGCAGAGGTCCCAGGCCTTGCCCCAGAAGGAGAGCTTCTCGAACCCCAGGCTGGTGAGGCCGGAGATGGGCAGGATGGGCCAGACGATGCCGAAGAGCAGCATGAGCAGAAGCGCCAGCCAGAAGCCGGGCATGGCGAAGCCGACGAACACGACGACGGTCGAGATGCGGTCAAAGGCCCCGCCCTGTTTCCAGGCCGCGGCCACGCCTATGGGGATGGCCACCGCCAAAGTCAGGAAGAGCGAGACGATGTTCATGCCGAAGGTCAGCGGCAGGCGCTCCTTGATCTTGTCCCACACGGGCCGCGAGTCGCCGCTCATGGAGCGCCCGAAGTCCAGCTTGACCATGCGGCCCAGCCATTGGCCGTACTGCACGTGGATGGGCTGGTCCAGGCCGTAGAGCTTCTCCAGGCGCTCGCGCGCGACGGCGGACGCGCCGGGATTGAGCGTGGTCTGCAGGTCCGTGGGCTTGCCCGGCGCCAGATGGATGACCCAGAAGCTGATGACCGTGATGCCGAAAAACACCACCGCCACCCAGGCGAGCTTCAAGGCTATCTGCGAGAGGATGCGCATTGGCCATGCATACGCGAGGCGGGCCAGGGAATCAATGCGGGATTGCCTCCTGGCCTGCCTCCCTGTGGCGGATGCCCAGCCATTCCGGCGCGCCGGGGCGCGCGCCGGTGGCTTCTGCCGCGCGCGCGGCTAGAGGCCTTCAGTCTTCAGGTCAATGCAGCCGTTGTCGCTGCGCGAGTAGTTGAGCACAACGGTCGTGCCCGGCTCGACATGGTAGGCAGGCAGCCCCAGGGGGGCGAAGTCGCACGAGACATCGCTGCCGTTCTTGATGCGGACGCTCAGAATGGTCGGGCCATCGCACTCGTCCACCTCGGCCTGAAACCAGGCGTTCGCGCAATTGCCCGCCACCAGACCCTGGGGCATGGCCATCTGGATGGCAAGGGCCGAGCTTGGCCCCACGCCGAGATACAGGCCCTTGAGGTTGCCAACAAGAAAGCCGATATTTGTGATCCCGCCGTTGATGGAGATGATGACATGACGCGTCATGGCTGCGCTCCTTTGCTGGGTGTTGCCTGCGCTCCCCGCTCGCAGGAATTGTATCGTGAATATAGTAAACACAATATCAGGTCAAGAGGATGCCCTCGCTTTCCTCGCAAGACTTGGCAGGCGGGCTTGAAAAACGAAAAGGGCCGGGAGACATCCCCCGGCCCTTGGCTATGATTCCTCGCTTGTCTGCTTCTAGCGCTCGGAGGGCTTCTTGTAGCTCACCGGGCCTTGTTCGTAGCCCACCTGCTTGAGCCACCATGTGGGGTAGAACACGGCCTGGGCCACGCCGGCCTTGGTGTTCAGGTAGCCGTCGTTGTAGCGGATGTAGAGCTGCTCCGAGAGCGCCCACCAGTCCGTCAGCACGTCCACGGCCAGCATGTCCGCGTGCAGGGTCAGCAGGGTCTGCGCGGCCTTGGCGTCGCCCTTCTTCCACAGGGCCAGGGCCTTGTCCTCCAGCGCCTTCTGCAGGCCGAAGAAGCGGGCCTCGTGCTTGTCGCGCACGGCGTGGATGTCCTTGATCATGTAGGAGTACTTGAGCTGCGCCTGGTTGGCCACGTAGTTGAAGGCCGACCACATGCTGCCCCGGTCCAGCTTCAGGATGTCGCTGGTTTGGATGGGCCTGGGCAGGTCGAGCACGCCCGCGTGCATGGGCAAAAGCACCGCGGTGTTCGGGCGGTCCGGGCCGAACCACGTCACCCCGCCGATGGCCGGAGGCAGCCAGGAGCGCGACTGGTTCACGTAGGCGTACACGCAGCGGTAGATGTTCAGCGGCCGCTCGAATTCGCCCTTAATCGGGGCGAGTTCGCCCTCCTTCACGGACATGGCCTCGGCCCCGCCCTCGAAGCGGTCGGGATCGCCAAAGGGACCGGCGGCCATGCCCTTGGTCAGGTCGAACTCCGTGCCCTCGTAGTTGTCGCGGTGGATGGCGAAGATGTCCTTAACATTGAGTTTCTGGTCCGGCTTGATGGCAAAGGCGTAGGCGCGGGTGAAGGGGCCTTCGACCCAGGCGGGCAGCTTGAGGGACGGGGCCACGAGGGACTGCGCGCGCCACACCCGGCGCAGGGAATAGTACGGGTGGTGGTACTCGCCGTCGCCGAACACGCTGGTCCAGTCCAGCTTGCCGTCAGCGGGCTTCCACCAGCCCTTTTCCTGCGCGGTCTTGAAGATGTTCTTCGAGTGCATCATGTCCGAGGCGCCGCTGCGCACCTCGCGGATGCGGAACTGGTTGGCGGCCACGAAGAAGGAGTCGTCGGGCACGCGCTGGGCGACCCAGACGCCGGAGGTGCCGTCCTTATCGTAGGCGCACATCTCCATGACCCAGCCCTCGTTCGCGTCGGCCACCAGCAGGGTCTCGCCCGTGCCATAGTAGCCGTACTTCTCGATGAGCTCGCCCATGATCTTGATGGCCTCGCGCGCGGTCTTGCTGCGCTCCAGCGCCACGCGGGAAAGCTCGGCGGAGTAGAAGATGCGCTTGCCCGGCTCCGGCTCGGCGTCCACCTTGGCCCTGTCCGTGCATTCGCCGATGGACACCTGGTGCTCGTTCATGATGCCGTAGTTGGCGTCGAAATAGGCGTAGGTGTGCGCCACCTGGGGGATGAAGCCCAGGGGCACGCTGCGGGGATCGGCTGTGCCGTAGGCCGGGGCGCGGCCCGGATCAACGATGCGGTGGCTCTCGGTGCCGCCCCACTGCGGCTTGAAGTCGAGCGCGCAGTGCGAGTAGTAGACGGGCCGCATGGAGCCGGGGGCGTGGTCCTTGGCGGGCACATAGACCAGCCGGGCGTCGCCCAGGCCGTCGTCGGAGTGGGAGACCATCACCGAGCCGTCCGCGGTCGCCTTCTTGCCCACCAGGATGGTGGTGCAGGCCCACGCGGGCGAGGCAAGGACCACGATCAGGACAAACGCCAGGGCAGCCTGCCAGCCCATGCCTTTTGCGAAACGCCGACTTCTCGGAATCATGCTTGCTCCTCCGGTTGTTCGTTCCCGCCGCCTGCCCGCGGCCCGGAACATGCGCTCCGGACGCGGCAGACCACGCAAATAGCCATGCTGATATTCATACACGCAGCTTCCCAAGAAAGGCAACAGTCCCCGGGCCTTCCCGAACATTTTCTTTTTCTTTCGATTTTCAATTGACAAAACGCGGCCCTGTTGGCTAGAGAATCCTTCCCAACGGTGTGGGGCTGTAGCTCAGTTGGGAGAGCGCTTGAATGGCATTCAAGAGGCCGTGGGTTCAATTCCCTCCAGCTCCACCACTCAAAAGATCAAGGGCTTGCGATGAACGTCGCAGGCCCTTTTTTCGTCGCCACAACAATCGCTCCCCTCATGCGGCCATCTGTTTTGCCTCGCGCTGGCGCGGCTGTGAGCGCGCACGCAAAATGAGAATCTGTGTCATTCAAGTTGAGAACGCGGGCCGGGGGTTGCAAAGCCTCCGGCCCGCTCTTTGCTACGCGCGTGTGCGTGAGAAACCTCCCCGCGCAGCGCCCCCGTCCCGGATCATCCTGAACCCCTCCGGCGCAGGGCCGATGGGTATCAAGTCCGGTCGGTAAACCGGAGGCCGCCCCACGGAGGGCTCCCACGTGGCCAGAGCCTGGTCCTGCGGCACGGAGACAATGAGGCCCGCCTCAAGGTCACCCAGCACACTATCGAAGAGCCGCAGCCCCATAGGGAACAGATCCCGCCGCCACAACGCGGTGGGCGTGTCGCCAGGCCGCGTGAAGCACCAGCCCTGGGCCGCCACAGGCCCGCCGTCGACCACATCGGTCAGCCAGTACACCGAGCCCCCGGCCACCTTGTCACCCATTTTGAGCGTCCAGTAGACCGCGTCCCGCCCACGATGCAGCGGCAGAAGCGACGGGTGGTAGCCGATGGCCCCGAGCCGGGCCTTGCACCGCGTGGCCGTGCCTATGAAGTCGTGGCCGTGCGCGCACGCGATGAGGTCCACTCCGCCGGGCATGGTGGCCGCCGAGAGCGTCCCGGACCGGATCAGCGGCACGCCCAGCCGGGCGGCGAGCGCCCAGAGCCGGTCCGGGCGGCCGTCGCTTGTCTGCGGCGGGCAGGAGACGGCAGCCACGCCATGCCCGCGCGCCAGCAGCAGCTCCAGTACCGCCGCGCCAAAGGCCTTCTGGCCGGAGAGCAGCACGTTCATGCTTCGGCCTCCCCCAGGTAGCGGAAGCCTTGAACGGCGCGGAAATGGCCGCCAAAGCCGGACCCGGCGTTTGTGTACCCATGGCGCTCCGCCGATTCACGCAGGGTCCGGATGCACCGGGCCTTGCTCTCACCCACGAGGCTCCCGCTCACCTGGGTCCAGCCGCGCCTGGCGCGCAGGGCGGCGGCAAGGCCAGGGTGCGAGG
Organism: Desulfovibrio sp.; assembly: GCA_050251495.1. GTDB lineage: Bacteria > Desulfobacterota > Desulfovibrionia > Desulfovibrionales > Desulfovibrionaceae > Humidesulfovibrio. Next base: position 169,614 of record JBFWMQ010000002.1, read on the forward strand.
TGTGGAAGAGCGTGGGCATGGGCTTGTCGTAACGGTTGCGGCCCTCGCGCCACCTGGCGCACACGGCCTCCAGGAAGCGCAGGCCAACCCCGGCCCCCTGCCACTCCGGCATGACCACCAGGCGGCAGGCCCGCGCCTCCCGCAGGCCGGGCCTGGTGGAGACGGCCACGTGGGCCACGGGCGTTTTTCCCACAAAACCCACGTAGCACGTGGCCGCAATCATATGCGGCAGCTTCAGATAATGATGCGGCTCAAACAGCGGCCAGTAGCGCCAGTCGGTCTGGAACACATCAAGCTCGATGCCGGGGCGTTGAACCCCCCTCCCAGAGCGCAACTCCCACGTGGCCGTGTCGAACACCCAGTCCGGCGCAAGCCAGGGGATGATGTCGTAGTGGCAGGACAGGAGCAGGGCCTGGCCGCCGGTCCTGCGCCAGGCTTTGCCGAAGGCGTGGGCTCCGATGCGCGCGATCTGCCGGTCGACCACGCTGGTGAACTCGTCAATGACCACCTGGCGCGGGGCATCGGCCACAATCCTGGCCAGGTCGGCCCGGAAGCGCTCCCCGGTGGAGAGCGCCTGATAGGGGCGCAGCCATGCCGGGACCGAGCCCAGGCCCACCGAGGCCAGGGCCGAAGTCACGGCCCGCCAGTCGCCGTCCGGGGCGATCACGTCAATGATGGACTTGTCAGCGGGCCAGGGGAACGCCCGCCCGGCCTGGCCGCCCCAGGCCGCTTGACCGAGGCTGCTTTTGCCGGAACCGGATGGCCCGACAATGAGGCCCAGCTTCCAGCCCGCGTCCTCAAGCGGGAGGTCGGCCTCCAGGCTCACGCGGCTGCCCGTGTCCACGTTGTACAACGACTTGACCAGCGCCGCCCGGTAGCTGTTGAAGTCCGGGCACTCGTGCGTGACTTTGAGCCTCATACGCGCACCGCCTTCAGCTTGTAGCCTTGGGCGGCCAAGCGCTCAAAGACCTGCCTGTGCTCGGCCTCGTCGCGGCAGATGACGACCACGCCAAACTGCTCCTTGTACCTGAACGTGTTACGACCGGGTGCGCCCGCCGGGAGCTGGGGCAGCTTTTTGGATTCGGCCATGGGAAGCCTCCTTGTTCGAGGCTCCCTGGCCTTCTATGTCGGGGCTCGTGGCCCTCACATGATTGGTCGCCCCGCACCTGGGGCACTTGATGGCGAGGTCCAGCGCCTCGCCCTTTGCCAAAAGCCGATTGCACTTACCGCAACGAATCTCCCGCATCATGCGCCTTTACGTGTTGCGCCTCTGCCTGCTACTTCTCCGGCACCCCGTGCGCACGGGCCGGAGAGCGGCTTCGGCCGTGGTCGGATGTTGACGCATCCGGCCAGTGGGGGAGGCTCTAATCTCCCCCGCCTCTCCACTCTCTTCTCTCTTTGCGGGGCGGTCGTGAGGCCGCCCCGCACTTCACTACGCCCCCACCGCCACCGGCCACTCCACCTCTATCGGAAAGCCCGCTTGCCCCGGCACGTCGCGCAGTTGCTGGCGGTACGCCGCCCAGGCGGTCTTGGCCTCGGTGGAGAGCGGCGCGTCGGGCATCTGCGTCCAGTCGCACACGGTGAGCCTGGCGTCGCGCTCGGCGCGCACGCGGGCGGCGAGCTGCGCCAGGTTGGCCGCGCTGCCCTCCACGTCCGGTACAGCGTTGGAGTACGTGCGGCGGATGAGCAAGGCCTCCTCCACCTCCACGGGCTCGCCCGGCAGATAGGGCCAGCCGGTGGCGTCCACGGGCAGGGGCTCGGCCTCCACGCGCTTGATTCCCAACTCTGCCAGGGCCTCGGGGCTCCACAGCTCGCAAATCTCCGGGCCGTGCAACACATCCTCGATGATCACGCGGCACGGGGCCAACACGGCGGGCGCGGCCAGGGCCAAGCCGTTGATTATCGCCCCGGCGGGGTAGCGGTACATGTCCATGATGCCTCCTAAACCCAGGTTGTTACGTAGAAGCGCAGGGCGTTGCACTGAAAAGCCTGCCCGCCGGAGTGGTAGGTGCCGGTGAGGCGTAGCCTGTAGGCCCGAAAGTGGGGCGTGGCATCGGCGAAGAGCACGTCGCGGATGTCCTGCGCGCCCCACAAGTCCGCGACGGAGGCGCTGTGCAGCGTGAGCCAGGTGCCGTCCAGCCCGGTGCTGGTGTCATTTGAGGCTTGCAGTTCGTGGGTGATGGTCGCGCCCTGGGCCGCCTGGTCCCAGCCGGAGCCGGAAGACCAGGCCTTGTAGCCACGGATGGGCGCGGGGCCGGGCAGGATAAGGCCGATGAGGCCCTGGCCCGGCGTGGCGGCATACGGCGTGTAGGCGCTGTCCGCCCCGCCCGACCAGACCGAGGCCGTGGGCGACGGCGGGTCGGCAAAGGCCCGCGCCAGCCCGCCGCCGTCCGTCATGTTGCCAAAGGGCGTGCCCGCGCCCGGTCCGATGAGCTTGAGCGCGGGCGGCATTCCCACAAGCGGCATGAAGACCATGGCTTAGGCCTCCTGCACCATGCCCACCGGCACCATGTAGGTCCCGGCGGCGGTGGTCACGCACAGGGTGGAGATGATGAGCAGCTTGCCTGCGGCCAAGGCCGTGGGCAGGCTCACCAGCGAGGTGCCGCGCCAGGCCGTGCCCCAGCTGATGGTCTGGGCGGCGGTGCTGTAGAGCAGCAGCACGCAGGTCTTGCCCGCCGCCATGTGCTCCGGGTCAACCATGGTCAACGCGCCGCTGGCGTCGATGAACAGGAGCGGGTGCAGGTTCAGGTCCACGGCCTGTGCTCCGCTTGCCCCGGCGCGAGCCACCGGGGCCGCGTACTGCTGCCGGGTGTAGGCATTCACCGCGCCCACGCGGGCCACGCCAGCCAGGCCAGCGGTAAGCGCCGCGAGCAGGGCCACTGGGGTGATGGCCCGCACGGCGTCTGTGCCTGCAATGGCCTCGGCGTTGGTGGCCAGCTCCACAATGCCCGCCACGGCCTCGGTGGCCGTCGGGATCACGATTCCCGCGATGGCCGCCCGGATGTCCGCGTGGGCGGTGCCGGACTGGTCGTGCGCGTGCACGGCCCCAGCGGTCTCGGCCCCGACCTGCGCCGCCGTGACCTGGTGCGGGTTGGCCAGGTCGTCAATGTGCTCCGTCATCCCGGCAAGCTGGCCAGCGTGCGCCGTGGGCGAGGCATCGTGCGTGGCCACGGCGCTCACCACATAGGTGCGCGAGGCCATGACGATGTCCGGGTTGATCTTGAGCGTGGTCTGGCTGGCGTTGCCGTGCTCAATGTAGGCCCGGATCATAAGCTCCTTGCCCACGCCGGAATCCAGCACGGGCTTGTAGCTCTCTGGGTAGTTGCCCACCGCCAGCAGCACGCCTTCGGGCGAGAGCAGGCCGATCTCCCGCGCATACCAACCTCCGGCGTTGTGGGGCACGTGCGCCTCCACAAGCACCAGCCGGGGATTGTCCGCATCGACCTCCACCAGCGTGGGCGCGCCGCGCCACACTTCGCCAACAAGCGCGGTCCAGGACTCGGCAGGTTGCACAGCCACCCCGCCGCCATCGCCCACGGCCACGGCGGAGATCTGCACCGGGCTGCCCCCCGCACCCGCCCGCGCGTAGGCCGCCTGCCCGGCGACGGTCAAAATCATGTAATACTCGGCCATATCATGCCTCCAGTTTGCGTCCGATTGTCACGATCTCCACGTCTTGCAGCCCCACCGCCCCCCGTATGGCCAAGGTCTTCTGCACCGAGGCCGGGCTCCAGGGCAGCACGGTGACGACCTCGCCCGTGCATTGGTTGAAGCTTGGCCGCAGGGCGGACCGGGGCGAGAGCACAAGGGTCACTGTCTCCAAAACGCTTTTGGCGGGTTTGGTTTCCGCCAGAATCCAGCGGATCAACTCCCAGTCCGCGTCGGTCACCGGAGCGTTCGGGGTCAGGTCGCAGCGAAAATGCGCCCAGCGGTCAGGTTGACCGCTTGCGGCAACGTTGACCATCACCGCCCCCTTGTACCCGTAGTGCTCCAGAATGCGGGGCATCCCGGCCGCGCGCCCGGCGAGCTTGTGCCAGGCCATGGCCGCGCAGACCCGCCAGCGCCAGCGCGTGTCCGACTCCCTCGGATGCCGGGTGAGCCCTCTGGCCATTGCGTGCCGCGTCAGGTATTCCAGCTCGCAGGTCGCCGGGTTGAACTGGTCGCGCAGCCAGTAGATGTCCTGAAGCACGTCGTCGGCCGCGCGCGAGCATCCCTCGACCAGGCAAGCCAGCACGCCGGGCCGCCTGATGAGCGGCCAGCGCAACACGTTTCTGATCCAATTCCAGAACCAGGCGTCCGGGGCCTTTGCCGAGGGGAAATCGGGCATTACTGCGCCACCTCGCTGTCTGCGGCCACGCTGATGGACTCCAGGGTGGCCAGGCCATCATCGGGCACAGTGACGACGCTCTCACTCGGCGAGGTCCAGACCACACGCTTGAGGCCCGGCAAGGCGGATGCGCCGCCCATGAGCGTGGCCACCACGCGGTCGCGCACAAAGTCATCGCCGATGCCGAAAGGTACGATGTCCGCGTGTTCCACGCCCGATCCTGCGAACAGCGCGCGGGTGCGCGCCTCGCCCAGGGCGATGGCGGCTTCCGGCGAACCGGACACGATCTCCAGAACCAGCACGACCGACACGGGCACTTCCTGCGGGGCCTTGACCTCCCAAAGATCGTTGACCGGGGCCTTGGCGGCCACGGCCGCGCGCACCAGCGCAAGCAGGCGATCCGTGGGTATGCCAGCGCTTCCGCGCACAACAACATCCACAGTGCCCTCGCCGCGCGGGTGGTCATCCAGCACCCTCACGGAAACCACGCCCGGCACGGACAGCGCCCAGGCCTTGTACGCGGCGGAGGTGCAGCCAGCCTCCTCAAGCCAGGCCAGGGTGTAGCGCTCCTGAAGCTGCGCGTCGGTCTCTTCATCCGCGCCTTCGCTCGTCAGCCAGTCCGCGTCGTTGGTCGCGCCCGAAACGCCAGGCACGTGGGTGGACAGCTCGCAGATCTGCCCGGCAACGGCATTGGCCCCGGCCCCGTACTCCACGGCCTCGCACAGCACGGCCACGCGCTCTTCCCCGGCCAGCAGCACGGCGTCGGCCAGGGTAGCGTAGCGGTACACGTCGCCCTTGGCGTCGGCCTTGGTGCGTACCACCCGGCCGGTCGGGATACGCACGTTGCCGGTGGTCTGTGCATCACGGATGAACCAGACCACACCCTGAGCCTTGGTCGCGGCGCGCCTGGTCAACTCAACCTGGCCGCTGTGCAGATCGAGCCAGGCCCCCGAGGCTGACAAGGGGAAGGCGTTGGGCAGGATCTGCGCCAGCACCTGATAGAACGCGTACAGAATCCAGGCGAAGATTTCCAAAAGCCCGCGCGCCACGCCGCCCGCATTGAGGTTGAGCTGGGTAGGCAGCCAGCCCTTGGCCGCATACTCCGCCTGCACCTCGGTCACGCGGCCAAAGACCAGCGCGCGGCATTCCGCAAGGGTCTTAGAGACTGGAATCGTTTGGGTCGCCACTGGCCACCACCTCCAGGATCACATCTGCGGTCGCGGCCTCATCGCCGCTGGGGGCAAGCCGCAAAATCAGGTTGTACGGGTGCGGCGCGCCCACAAGCTCCAGAGACAACAGCAGCACCACGCCGCTCTCGTCCCAGTCCCGCACCTCGCAGCTGGCAGAACCCGGCACCACGTGGGGATCATCGTTCACGCGGGTCTCGACCTCCTGGCACAGGGCCTCGCGGCTCAGCGGCTCCGACTCCTCGCGTATCCAGTTGAGCACCAGGCTGCCGTATTCGATGTCGTACCAAAGCGCCCCGAGCATGGTGTACAGGCGCAGGCCAATCTGCTGCAGGGCGGCCTGCGAGCCGGTCGCAAGCAGCAGTTCGCCGTTGGCGGCCACGGAAGCGGCCAGGAAATCGCCGGAGCCCAGGCCAATCATGATGTCCGAGCCCATGAGACGCGCGGCTGTGGTCATATGGGACCCCCGCTCCGGCTGGAGGCGTGGGAATTGCCCGAAACGGACGCGTCGCCATTGACGGTGAGCGGGCCGTTCACCGTGAGCGGACCATTGAGCACCAGGCTGCCCGTCTGGGTGCGGTTGCAGCTTTCGGTGGTGCTGGCCGCGCCGCCGTCCAGGCCCCGGCACACAAGGTTGCCGACCAGCTCAATGAGCGGGGCCTGCACGCGCCAGGAACCCCCGGCCTGGCACAGGCCGTCCGCCGTGGTCACGGCCAGGATGCGCTTGCCCGCGTCGATCTTGAGATGCACGCCGGGCTCAAGCTGCACGATGAACTCGTCCAGGCCGCAAGCCGGTGCGCCCTGGCCAGACCAACGGATCTCGGCGATGTACGGATAGCTGGGGTCGCCGTCCCAATAGCCGATGGTGCAGCGCGTGCCGGGCTTGGGCGGGCACACCACGCCGCGAGAGGGGCCGCCCCAGAGCACGGGCAGCTCAAGCCGGGGCAAAACGGGCTCGGCCATGTCGGGCGATTCGTCATTCCGCAAGGGCTGCACATCGGCGTACCAGCCCCCGTCCGAGGGGTAGCTGGCCACCACCTGGCCCTTGCGCGGCACGCGGTAGTATTTCCGCAGGTCCGGCTGCACCAGCTCCATGACGCGCTTGAGCAGCACGCGCAAATCCTTACCACCGGTCATGTTCGCTCCCGTATTGTATGAAGGTCCGCGCCCGGCCGGAGTCAACCTCGTGCCGCACCGAGAGCGCGCGAAATTCGTCGTTGACGCCCCGGCGCGTGTCCACAAGCCGGAACACCTGGCTGTGCAGCAAACCGGGAACAAGCCAGGTCTCCACTTCCGAGAGCCCGGCCGTGTCCGTGGCCGGGGTGTGGCTGATAAGATTGCCGCCGGTGGCCACGGTGTAGACCGTGGTCTGTTCCGGGTCGTCGAAATCTCCCCAATGCGCCCGGCCCTGGGCGTCCATCCACAGGCACCAGGCCGAGGCGTCCAACCCGAAGGCGCGCTGGCAACTCAGCTCCAGTTTCTCGGACAAGGCCCAAAGCGTTTCATTGGCCACGCTGAAGCGCGGCAGCACCACGCCGGGCGAGTCCAGCCGCCCGGCCTCGATGCCTACCTGGGCCAAAGCCCAGCGCAAGATGGCTTCCGGGGCCTCGTCCACAAAGGATTGCGTGAAGCGGGTGCCGAAGGCCTTTTCGGCCCCCACGATGCCAAGCTCGGTCTGATGCTGGCTGCCAGGCCGCACCCATTCCACGGTGCCGGACCACGTTGCCGGCAATCCATTTCTGTAGCCAAACACAAGGGACACGGCGTCGCCCGCCTGGATGCGGGAAATCTCCTCCCCAGCCGGGTCGGGCAGGGTAAGCCCAGCGCGCGTCAGCGGGGCATGCCGCAGGCTGCGAAGCCAGAGCCGGGGCAGGCGCAGGTATTCGCGGCCCGCAATGACCGCGCGCACAATGATGCCGTCGATGTCAGCCATTGCCGCCGTCCAGGTCCACGCTGATGGTCTTGGGATTTACGGCCGGAGCCGCCGGGCCGCCAGGCCCGGCCGAACCGTCGGCGGGGGTCTTGGCCTTCACCGCGCGCTCCTCGCTCTTGACCACTGGCGGCACGTGCTCCTTGAAGGTCAGGCTGGCCAGGATGGTGTCGTCGGTGTTGGTCTCGCGGGAGGAGAGCCCGGAAAAGACCACGCGCGAAACGCCGCGCGCCCGCAAATGCCGGTTCACCACATTCAGCACCTTGGGGGCCGCGTGCGCGCCGCCGCCCTTGAACATCCGGTCGAGAACGGCCAGCTTGTCGTAACAGCTGCCCGTCTCGTCAGTGAGCAGCTCCATGTCCAGGGAGACCGCCGCATCCTCCCAGCCGATGGGCGTGCGCTTCTTGCCGGACAGGCCATCGGCCTTGGACTCGTCAAAGCGCACCTCGCCGCCCACGCTCAAGCGTGCGAGCAAGCCGGGCAGTTCCTCACCGGCGAGCACCACCCGCCCGTCATCGAAGTTGAGAATGGCGCTAGACATCATACTGCTCCACCAGGCGCGAGAGCCCCTCGGCCAGGCCCTGGGCGTCCTGAACATCGGGCAGGGTGAGCGTCAGGCTCTGGATGATGATCCGGGCCTCGCCTCGGCCCTGGCCGCGCTGGCCGTTGGGCGTGGCGGCTGCCGTGTCCTGCGGCGGGGCCAGCAGCTCCGCGCCTATGGCCATATCCGGAGTGAGGGCCGCGCTGGCCGCCCCCAGGGCGTTCGAGAGCGCGCCCGCAAAGGCGGGCTGGGCGGCGACCACACCCTTGCCCAGAGTGGAAAGGATGGCCTGGCCAGACGCGGTGAGCTGCGAAAATGGCCCTGCCTTGGCGTCCGAGAACGGCAGGAGCTGGCGCACCTGGCTGAACACCCCGGTCACGCCGTCCACAAGGGCCTGCGCCCCGGAGGTGATGCCGTCCAGAAAGGTGCGGATCAGCTTGGCCCCGGATTCAAAGAGGTCGATTCCGGTGACGGCCTGAAAGACGCGGGCAAAAACCCCGAGAATCTCCTCCGCCGCCTGGCTGGCCGAAGGCCCGGCCCCTGTGAACAGGCCCACCAGCCATTCGACGGCAATGGCCAACATTTCAATCGGCATGAGCGTTACTTGCAGCAGCTTGCCAAAGAGCTCCAGCGAAGTGACAAGCACCCCACCCAAGACGCTCCCAAGAGTCCGCCAGGACGACACGCCCGTTCCTGCGCCTGCCGCGCCAAAGGCCCCGGCAATGCGCCCGATGATGCTGCCGATGATCCCGAAGACCCTGCCCAGGATGGAGGCCAGCGGGGTGAACGCCGTACCGAGGATGCCCCCGGCCGACGATGCCGCCTCGGCCATGCCGCCGAAGAACGCGCGCAGCCGGAAGACCACCCGCCCGATGGTGGTGACCAGGCCCACCAGGCCAGCGGCCTCGATGCGCTCGGCCAGCTCGCCCTTGATCTCGCCCACGCCCCCGGTGAGGCTGGTGAAAACCGCGCGCAGGCCGTCCCAGACCAGGCGGACACGGTCCCACATGCCGGAGATGGCATCGGCCATGCCGCCAAAGTTGCTGCGCCACGCCAGGTACAGGGCGGCAATGACCCCGATGACGATCCAGACCGGGGCTCCCAGGGCGGCAATCGCGCCGATGACCGGGGCAAGCATGAGCTTGAGGGCCGGGAGCACCGCCCCAAAGGCCCAGGCCCCGGCTGCGGCGGCGGCCAAAGCCGCGGCAACGGCGATCAGGCCGCCAAGCAGGCCCACGAGCCACTGCCCCACGCTGTTTTGGCTCAGCGCGCGAAGGCCATCGGCCAATGCGCCCACGGCGCGCGCTCCCCACGAAATGGCGGGCAAAAAGACGTTGCCCACGGTAATGCCAACGGCGGTAATCTTGTTCCACAAAAGCGTGAGGGTGTTGCCCGTGGTCCTGGAGCGCGTCTCAAACTCACCCTGCATGGAGTCGGCGTAATTCGTCGCGTCCCCCGTGAGCGTGAAGGCCTGGCGCAGGTTGTCCATGTTGCCCAAAAGCGGGGCAATGGCCTTGATGGACTCCTCGCCGAACATCTCGGTCAACAGGGAGACTTGCAGTTCCTTGGGCTTGGCCGACAGGGCCTCCAGCACCTGAAAGATGGTCCCCTGGGCGTCGCGCTGCATGTCCTTGGCCATCTGCGTGGAGGACATCCCCAGCGACGCAAAGGCGGCGGCCTGGTCCTTGGACATGGCCGTGCCCTTGACCATGGTGGAAACGAACTTGGAAAGAGCGGTGGACGCGATTTCCGGTCCCGCGCCCGCCGAAAGGAAGGCCGCGCCCAGAGCGGCCACCTGGGTTTCGGCCAGGCCCGCCTGCATGGCCAGGGGGCCGGTGCGCTGCAGCACTTCGCCCAGGGCCGGGGCCGTGGCGTTCATGTTGTTGGAGAGATAGTTGACAGCATCGGCCAGGGCGTAGGTCCGCTCCAGGGTGAGGCCCATGCCTGCGCGCCAGTCCGACATCATCTTGCCGGACTGGTCGCCCGCCATTCCGAAAGCAACGCCCATCTTGGCCGCCTGTTCGGCGAAGGAGACCAGGTTGTCCTTGGCCACGCCGCTCTGCCCGGCGGATTCGATGATGGCGGCCAGGCCTTCCGCCGCCATGGGGATGCGCCCGGACAGCTCCAGCACCGTGTCGCTCATGGCCTGGAGTTCGCCCGGCGAGCCGAAGTTCACCACCTTGGCCACGTCGGCCATGGCCCCCTCAAAGGCCACGGCCTTGGTTACGGCTCCCCCAAGAACGCCGGTGATCACAGTCAGGACCGTGATCACCGGCAGCAGGGAAGAAGCCAGCTTGCCCATGCCCGAAGACAGGGAGCCGGTGCTGTCGTCCGCGTCCTTCAGCCCGGCGCGGATGCGCCGCAAGGGGCCGGAGAGGTTGTCCACCAGGTTGAAGATGGCCGATACGGCGAACATCACGTGCTCCTGATCAGTTTTGCCACAGCCTGGCCCATGTGCGCGGCCAGCAGCTTCAGCGTTCGTTCTTCCAGGGCCTGGGCTCGGCCCGCCTGCTCCGCAAACTCTTGAATGTCATCGCTGGGCGCGGTGCCCAGCCAAAGCCGGACCAAATCGGAAAGGGCCAGGGCGGCGTTGCGATCCCACTCCGCCCTGGCCTCGGCTACTTTCCCGCAAACACGCTGCCCATTCCGCAGTGTTTGAAGATCTCGTCCGCGTAGGCGGGCACCAGGGCGGGCCACTCCTCAATGGTCTGGCGCAGCTTTGCGGTCTCACCGGGCAGCACCAGCTGGGCAAGCACCTCGCCGGTCATGTCGTAGGTCTTGGCCTGGCCAGCCTTGGCGATCTGCACCAGGTGCGACCGCTGCGGACGCCGGAAGTGGAAGGTGTGCCGCACCTCGCCGTCCTCGTTGGAGAACTCGCTGGTGTAGGGGTAGTATTTCTTTTCCTCGTGCTCGATGATGCTGTTGTTCTCACTCATGCTGTTCTCGCTCTGCGGGCCGTGGCCCGGTTGGGGTTATTCGTACTCAGCCAAGCCGTCGCGGCGGATCATGCCCACGCGCAAGCTGCACTTGATTTCGATCTTGCTTTCCCCTTGCTTTGCGGACTGGTCGATGTCGTTGACCATGACGCCGGTGAGCGTCACCGCAGAGGCGGCGGCGTCCGGCGGGGCCATGTTGATCTCCAGCACGAAGGACTTGCGGTACACCGAGCCGCCCAGGGCCAGGCGCAGCCGGTCGAACTCGTCCGGGTCCAGGGTGATGCTGCCTTCGGGCTCGTAGTTCTTGCGCCCCACGCCACGCGGCGCGCCGCCCTTGCCGTAACGGTTCTCCTTCTCCTGTTTGGACTTCCAGGTGATTTCGGTAATGCCGATGAAGGTGCCCTGAGGGCCGACGACCGTAACGCACTCCCAGTCGTAGAGAATACCGTTGACCGTGATCTTCGCGTCCATGCCTTACTCCTCCACGCGCGGGTCAAAGCGGCCGCCCGCGTAGACGTAGCGCGTGTACAGGCTGATTTTCTTGATGATGGGGATGCCGATGAGCGTGGTCTCGACGGCCACGCCGTTGTTCACGATGTCCTGCCCGCCGGGGATGTCCACCACGGCGGCGGCCAGTTCACGCGGGATGGCCTTGGTCATGGTCTCCAGGGCCGCTTCCAGGTTCCTGGCCAGGAAGCCCAGGCCGGGGGCTTCGCCCTCAAGCACCGGGTCGCCCGCCTCGTCAAACAGGCTCTTGAGGGCCTGGATGCGAAGCAGCCGCAGGGCCTTGAACACCACCCGGACCACAGTCAGGAACTGGTAGTCGCTGGTGTCCTCGGCCAGCACCTTGTCGTCGCCGAAGTACACGCCATCCAGGCCCGCATAGGTGGTTGCGGTGATGAACCCGGCCCCCTTGAGGGAAACCTGCACGGCGTCGGACCAGGTGGACGGCAGGGTGAGCGGCGTCACCGCGCCGTCACGCACGCGGCCCACGTGGCGCATGACCGGTATGGCCATGATGCGCCCGGCCAAAAGACCGCCCGCGTTGCGCTCGCGGCGGTCCGCACCGCGTCCCAAAAGCTCGCCGTAGGCCGCGCACACCGAGACAAAGGGGGCCGCGCCCTTGGCCCGCTCATCAAGCAGCCAGTCGGCCCAGGCGTCGATGTCTTCGCCATCAAAGGGCAGCCGGGTTTCGCAGGTCACGAAGGTGGGCCGGTGGCCGTTGAACAGCTCCTGGGCCAGCATGGACAGGGCCGCCCAATCCACGGCGTCGGTGGGGCCGCACACGTGCACGAACTCCGGGTCCAGGCGCGCCAGGGGAAGCTCCAGGGCCTCCATCACCGTGCCGATGGTGGGCACCGGCGGCAGAAGGTCAAAGGCATAGGTTGCGCCCAGCTCGTAGGTGCCCGTGGGCTCCAGAGCAATGACCGCTCCCGTGTCGCCCACGGCGATGGGGGCCGAAAGCGGCAGGGTGCGCGCCGTGGCGAAGAGGTCGCCGCCGTCCAAAGACAGCTCGTACTGGCCTTCATTGATCTTGCCAGCGCGGGTGATCTGCAGCACTACCTGCGCCCCAGCCTTGACCCCGCCGGGGGCGGTCACGGTGATGGCCGGGCCGGTGCCCACCTGGGTCACAGGCCCCACCGCCGTGCGAACGGTGACGGCGTACCGAGCGCCCGCTTGCAGCTCGGCATCGTCGGGGATGACCAGCGTTACACCGCTGCCAGTCACCGGCACCTGGCCGCTCAAGGGCACCACTGCGGGCGCGGCCCACGTGGCCCCGCCGTTCAGGGACAGCCTGGCCGTGGCCACACCCGGCAGACCGGCGGCCACAATCTCAAGCACGGCATCAGCGTTGCCGCCGGGCACGCCAGAGACCGAGGCGTCCGGCCCTGCGCCGGTGCGCGTCACCGGAGAGATATAACCGCCGTCGGTGCCGGTGGCAGGCACCGCGACAAGCACGGCGTTCTGTCCGGCCATGCCCAGGGCGTCCTCCACGCAGTCGACCAGAGGCCCAACGCCGAGCACGGCGCGCACATCGCTTTGCGCGCCCAGGCGGTAGCTCTTGCCCACCACGCCCTTGGAGCACACGCCCACGAACAGGGCCGAGCCCGACACATCGCCGGGAATCAGCCCGCTCTGGCCGTCCACAAGGAATTCATACACGTCATTTTTCGCAGCCATCTGCTACCTCCCTCCGCCCATGGGCCGCTTGGCCAGGCCTTCCAGGGCCGTCTCAAATTCCGCCTCGCTGACCGCCTTGCCCGGAGCCCAGCCCGCGAACCGGCACAGGGCCGCGCCCTGCCAGGCAGGCAAACCGTGCGTGCGGATCAGCTCGTCCACGTCCTGAAGGACGCTCGGGCTTTCCGCCAAGGCTTCCGTAACGGCCTCGGCTCTATTGGCCGCTTCGGCATCGGTTCCTTTGACCGCTTCGCCTTGCGTGGCCTGGACGGTCGCGCCGCCGGTTTCCTCGGCTGCGCTGGCGGCCGTGTCGTCAATCTTCTTGGCCATGATGCACCTCGTATTTTGGGTTGAAACGCACGCTTCTGATCCACGGAGTGTCCCGGTCCTCGCAGGCGAACCCCGAAAAATCCACGTACAGGGCGTTGGAGAGCTTGCGCTCCAGCTGCACGCTGCCGTAGCTGTACCCGCCGCGCTCGGCCCGCCGCGCCGTGATCCGCACGGCGTTGCCGTCCGGGTCGGCAGTCTGGCCAGGCAGGGCCAGGGGAAAGCGACGGCAGAACTCCTCAATCCAAGCCTCGTCCTCGGCCAGCACCTCGCAGCGCACGGGCAGGGTCACGGCGTACACGGCCCAGCGCACCCGCCCGTGCGTGGCGCTGCCCGACCGGACGCGCGCCAGGCGCTGGCGCAGCCGGGTGAACTCCGCAGGCTGCCAGCCAAGCTCCAGGCGCGGGCGGCCCAAAAACACGTCCTCGGCGGCCATGTCCTCGGAGCGCTCCACCACCTTGGCCGGGGGCAGACCGCAGCTTTCCGCCGCCGCAAGGATGAGATTCAAAGCCACCGTTCTCATTTTGCCTGCCTAAATTTTGAAGCCAGCGGCCACGAAGTCCGCCATCGTGGCGCGGATCTCCGCGATGTCCTCCTCGTTGATGCCGAGGTAGGGGCGCGCGGGAATGCACACCTTGTGGCCGCGCCCAGCCTGGCCGCCAAACTGGTGGATGGCCGCGTAGACCACGTTGGTGCCCACGACCACGCGCTGGGGCGTGGCCTCGTACACGATGGAGCTACGCAACCGGCCCTTGTCCAAAAGCGTCCGGCCCCCTTTGCCATCAGCCCGTTGGGACGGCTTCCAGGCTTCGCCCTCCGGCCCTTTGCCATCCTCGAAGCGTTCAATGGTGGAGCTGACCAGCTGCTCGCCGATGGCGGCGGTCAGCTCGTCCGTGCCGCCCATGTGGCGCAGCCCCTCGTCCAGCGCGCTCAAGAGCCCGCGCATGTCCATGGTGACGGATGCCCCGGCCATGCCTAAAACCTCCCCCGCCACATGGATTCCGGGAGCAGGGAGGCAGCGGACGCGGCGGTAAGCCCGCAATCCTGGTCCGCCGGTTCGACCCCCAGCAGATCCAGGCCAAGGTCCAGGTCGCCCGTGGTGATGGCCTCCAGCTCCTTGAGGGCCTGCTTGTGCAGGGTCTGCAAGGGCAGCCAGCTGTTGTCGCTTGCGGCCTCGGTCCGCATGACCGAAGTGATGGCCCCCACCACGCGGAAGGCTGCCAGCACGGCACAGATGCGCTTGATGGTCTCCGGCGGGCTGCCCAGCGGCACCACGAAGCGCGCCCGCAGGCGGTCGTCGATCTCCCGCGTCACGCCCTCGATGTGCCCGGCGATGAGGCCGGGCTTGAGCGCCTCCAACTTGTCCAGGTAGGCCTGGAGCACATGCTGGGAGAGGTCGTCTGCGGTGCAATAGCCGGGCATGGGGAACCTCGTGTTTTTGAACCGGATTAAACCTAGTTTCGACCGGGTATTTACCTAGGTCGAACCCTCCGCGCGGGGGTCGGCCCGCGCGGAGGGGAAACGGGCTCCTAGCCCGCCACGGAGCACACGGCCACGGCGTCCATATTGGGCACCGGGAAGGGCTTGCTCTGGGCCACCAGCTTGTAGCCGCTGGGGTCGTCCTGCTTGATGGGCTTGATGAACAGCGGCAACGGGGCCAGCTTGGCGTCGAAGTCATCCAGGGCGCAGTAGGGCATCAGGTGTCCGCCCTGCGGGTCGATGGCGCGCAGCTGCGTGCTGACCTGCACCGGGTTCCACTTGGCCTGGTCGACCGGGTCGGGGTATTCCTCGGCGCGCATGGTGATCTCCGCCGCACCCACCAGCAGGGAGCCGTCCTTGATCTCCAGCCGGATAGCGTCGCCTTCGTACAGCTCGGCCAGGCGCACCAGGGCGTCAAAGGCGTCCTCGCCCGCCCAGTACTTGATGGCCCCGCCGCCGAAGCCCTTGCGGCGCAAAGCCTTCCGCATGGAGGTCAGCGTCTTGACCACGTCGGCCAGGCTGGCCCCGGCGGCGTCCCACTTCTTGGGCGCTACCACGGCCACCGGGCTGCCCCAGGTGACCTCGTACACATCGTGCCCGCCGCCGGAGAGCTGGATGGGCCAGGAAACCTTGCCGTTCAACGCCTGGGCCGCGATGCCCTCGGTGGTCTGGCGCACGGTGCGGCGCAGGGAGTCGGTCTTCTGGGTGGCCCAGGCCTCCAGCCCCTGTTCGCCGATGAGCCTGAGGTTGTTGATCTCCGTGGGGGTCACGGTGTCGTTGATGGCGATGGGCAGGGGCTCGTACGACGAGATGGACGAGCCCTCGGTGGGCATGGCCAGGGAGGGCGCGCCGCGCCGGATGACCGGCATGGTGCGGACCCGGCGTTTGATGTCCTGGGCCGCGACCACGGCCATGGCGTGCTGGGGGCGGTCCTTGAACACCTCGTCCATGACCACGGTGGACAGCTCCGGCAGGCTCGTCAGGCGGCGCACCTGGGCCTGGAAGGAAAACATGCTTCTGAGATCCATGAAGCGCTCCTTATTCGGGGTAGAGCCCAGCGGTCAGCAGGGCCGCCAGGGCGGTTTCGTCGGGCGCGGCCTGGGCCACGGCCCCGACCTTGAGGCAGGGCAGCCGCACAGAGCCGTGAATGATGGACAGGCTGGACGCCTGGGTCGCGGTGTCGCAGGCCACGTCCAGCACGCCAGCCACGGCGGCCGGGCCGCCCTCCTGGGCCGGGTCCCACGGGATGAGGCCGCTGGGGCTGTTCTGCAGCAGCAGCCCGGCGGGCAGCATCCCCTGCGCGGGTTTGACCGCGCGCGTGACGATGACGGGCGGGTGCCCTGCGCCACGGGCCGCTTCCTCGTTGATGACAATGGTGCCGATCTTGGCGTCGCTCATGCCGCCCTCCTAGGTTTTGTTGCTGATTTTCGAGTAGTCCACAGGCACGGCGGGCCGCACGGCTCCGGCCCTGGCCGCCTCGGAGTAGTCCTGCGCCAGCCCGGTGTCGGGCAGGGCCTGGCCCAGGAAATCAAAGAAGTGCTGCACCAGCGGCTTCTTGCCCGCGCCTTCGCTGAACTCCAGCTCGCCGCCGCCGTCCAGGCGTTCGGCAAAGGCCAGAATCGCGCCCTTCTGCGCCGGGAGAGCCTTGCCAGCCGTCACCAGGCCATCCACCTTGTCCGTCAGCTCCTTGCGCCGCGCCACGCGCTGCGCCTCCGCGAACTCGGCCTCCTTGGCGGCCTGGGCCTCTTTTGTTTTGGCCAGTTCAGCCTTGAGCTGGGCGATCTCGCCGTCCTTGGCCGTGGCCGCGTCCTGGCCGTTCGCCGAGCGCAACCGCTCAAGCTCGGCAACGGCGGCGGCCAGCTTGGCCTCCAGTTCCTTGACCTTGTCCATGTCGACCTCCACGTCTTCGCTGTATTCGCCTTCCGCCTCCTCCGCCCCGTCGGCGAAGGCCCGGAAGTCCGCCAGGCCCTGCACCGCCGGGGGCATGGCCCCCAGCAGGCCGACGTGGCGGAGCCGTCCGTCGGGGTACAGGCTGATGCTGCGTTTCTTGTAGCGCCCGCTGGCGACCCACTCCCTGACCTGGTCGGGCACGTCGCGGAAGCTCGCCAGCAGGACGTCGCCGCTACGCTTCAGGCCGCTGACCCAGCCAAAGGCCGGGGCGTCGGTGCGCGGGTGGCCGAGCACAAGCGGGGGTTCGTGGCGCTTGGGGTCCAGGGTCGCAACCATGCGGTCCAGGTCCTGGGCGGAGAACGAGCGCGACGTGCCGGAGGAGTCGGTGTGGGTGCCGGTGCGGAAAACTTCGATCCAGTTCATGGGTCGAGTTTGCCCCGGCAACCGGCGAGAATACAGGATCGGATGGGAAATATGGGGGTGATTCGAGGGGGCTCTTGACGAGTGAAAACTACGGGGCTATATTTGTCTTGACGGCGTACCCTGAACCTCGCCTGGGCGGGGGTCGTAAGCAAGGGTGTCGTCAACCCAGTCGGCCCAGGACTACTGGGTTTTTTGCATTCTAAGGCTCACGGTAGATCAGGGCCGCTGGCCCGGACGCGTCCAATGCCTTACGCCGTTGCTCGTCCAAGTAGCGCAGCATGTCCTGCTCGCGTCCCAGCACCTTGGGCGGAAACACCGTGCTGCCGCTCCACTGCCTGCCGCCGTACAGGCGGAACACGCCAAACCCGCCGATCTTGCCGTCCTCTCCGGCGAACAGCCGTATCAGGTTCAGCGTCTGCACCATGCGGTCGCCCAGGCGCGTCGGGTACTGCCAAATCTCGAACGGATTCAGGATCGTCCTGGCCAACAGGCGCACGTAGCGCTCCCGCCCTTCCTTGGCCACCTTGTAGGTTCCGCTGGCCTTGTCGAGAAACAGCCGGTCATTGACGACTAGCGGATGCTCCACGTGGGCCAGGCGAATGGCCTTGCTTCCCCCAAAGGGCACGCCGAACTCCGCCAGAAAGGCCTTGATGTACTCCGCCTGGCTCAAGCCAGCGGGCAGCAGGTCGCCCTTGGCCACGGGCAGCACATGCCGCGCTGCTATGTCGCGGGTGGAAATCCAGCACGACGGCCCTTCCTCGGCAAAGTCCTTGCCAGGGCAAAGCAGGCGAGGGGAGCCCGTGCCGGGGGCTGGCGTCGCCACCTGTTCCGGCGCAAGCCCGGCCCACCAGTCCTTGCCCACATTGCCGGAAAAGCCCTTGTCCGGGGCGATGGCCACCGTGCCCAGCCCAGGGATGCCGTGCGCCGCCTCATCCAGGGAGGTGGGGATCTCAGTCTCAATCTCCAGGCCGCGCGCGCGCACCTGGCGCTCGGACAGGCTCTTGACCGTGCAACGGCAGCGGAAGCCGTTGGGCGGGTACAAGGTACCCCAGAACGCGTGGTCCGCCGGGTAGACCTTGCCGTGCAGGGCGCGGTGCGCCGGACGCGTGCGCGAGTCGTTCACGGCGGAATACTGCCAGTACGGGCGCAGCTTCACGGCGCGTTTCATCTGGGCATAGCGCCCGGCCATGTAAGCGCTCTGGACGTTGGTGCGGTAGATGGTCTCCAGCCGGTGGGGGCTTGCGCCCGTCCACCCGGCCTTTTGCAGCCTGGGGCCGATGTCCCGCTTCCAGGCCTCAAAGGAGGTTCCGTCGGCCATGCTCTGGTGCATTGACTCGAACACCTCGCGCACCAGGTCCGCCTTGGCCAGGCCGCCCACGTAAACGGCCCGCTGCTTCGCCTCCGCGCCCGCAGCCTCATACTCGGCCTTGGTCATGGGCACCCGGCTTTTCCAGTACTGCAGGGCCTCGGCCGGGGGCAGGGCCAGGGCTTCAGACTGTTCGGCGGCAGGCTTTTCGGCGTCGGGCATGGGCTACTCCTCGCCCTGGCGAACGGTGAAGCGCCCGGTCATGTCCGCCGCGTACAGGGCGGCCTCCAGCATTTCCTCCAGCCCGGAGGCGTCAAGTTCCGGCATGGCCTCGGCCAGCAGCAGCTGGAGGTCCTCCAGCGTTTCGGCTTTTGCAACGATCTTGAGAATGGCTTCCACCATGCCGCCCACGGCGGATATGCCCGCAGGCAGCACCTCGGCCACCAGCGCCTCCACCCGGCTCTGGCCGGGCGACAGGCGCGACGGCGCGGCGGGTTTCGCCTGAGCAGGTTCCGGTTCCGCAAAGCCGGGCTCGACCGCGCCACTCTCCCCTTCAGCCGGGGCGGCGGCAATGGTGAACTCGTCCGCAGCCAAGGAGAAGCGCCGCTCGAAATAGGTGCGGGTGAAGCGCACGCCCTGGCCATGCAGCTTGGTCCCCAGGTCCGCCCTGGCCCGCAGATCGTCCGGGTCCACATAGTCCCACACGGGGGTCAGCTCGCCCGAGGCGTTGACCTGGCCATAGGCCCAGGCCAGATCGTTGAAGAAGGTTCGCACCAGCACCTTGTCCGCGTCGGCAAAGTCCTGGCTCACCTGATAATGCGTGTTGGCGGCGGCATACGAGCCGTGCTCCCCCACCTGGCTGGTGAGGGTCTGCCCCTCCAGCATGATGGCAATGGCCTCGTCCCACATGGTGACGATTTTGCTTTGCAGCTCGCCCTTGCCCGAGGACTCCACGATCTGCACCTTGCTGCCGCCGGAAACCACGGCCACGGCCTCGCGCACCATGCTCCGCAGGCCGGAGAGCATCTCCTCCCGCTCCGGGCGCTGCGCGCCTGGCCGGGCCTCGCCCACCACCCAGGGCTGGCCGAAACGCTCCGCAAAGCGCATCAAAAACTCGATGCCCGCCCGCTTGAACGTGACCGGCCACAGGCAGCGCGAAAGCAGGCGCAGGCCATAGGGGTTGGCGTAGGTGGGAAAGTGCCGGGCCAGGATGAACTTGTGCCTGGGCACGGCCTCCGGGATTCCACGTTCCCCCACGAACAGCAGCTCGCCCTTGTCGCCGAAGCCGAACCAGTCGCGCGGGCGCGGCACCAGGTCGGCAATCCGCAAGCGCCCGCCATCCGCGCGCCACAGAATCTCCACCGGGGTGAACCCGAAATAGGGGGCCTCCAGAACCTGGGCGATGGTGTTGTAAATGTCCACGCGCTCCAGGTCGCGCGCCAGGGCGTCGGTCATGGCCTTGGCCCCGGCTGTGGGCTCCTGGCCTGGCATTGCGCCCGGCGTAAAGCCGTAGTCGCCGCGCAGAAGCGTTTTGAGCTTGCGGCTCTGCATGCTGGCCGTAACCTTGTAGTCGGCGCTCAGCGCCTCCAGCACGCGGGCGTCGTCGCCGCTTTTGCGAAGCACGGGGTCCGGGTCGGGCAGCACGCCCAGCCAGCCTGCGGCCAGGCTGGCCAGCCCGGCGGCGTCGCGCGTGGCGATCTCCCCCAGCAGGCCCTGGGCGTCGCTGAAATCAACGTAGTCGGAATCAGTAATCCACAGACCGCCCATCGCGGAACCCCCTCATAAGATTATCCACCTCGCCGCCGCCGCAAAGCACCTCAAAGACGCCGCTCTCCGGTGCGAACTTCCGCGCCGCGAAATGCGCCAGCACGCAGGCCGAGGCCGCGTCGCCGTGGCGCTTCTTGCCGTCGCCGCCCTTGGTGCGGGCCTCCGGGATCTTGGGGATGCCCTTCACCTTACGCACGGCGCGCAGGTCCTCGGCCACGTCGGCGTCCTTGGGCAGCAGCAGGGCCTGGTCTTCCAGGTCGGCCTTGACCGGCGGCCAATGCTCCAGGTTCCAGCCCTCTGTCGCCTGCACCTGCTCAATCATCTCCGCGCCGTACTTCTGGCGCGCGCGCTCGGCCATGTATGCGCCGTTGCCGCGCGCATCGAGCGCCGCACCGCTAAAGCGCGGCAGGCGGTCGCAGATGTAGTTGAAAATCTGCTCCTGCTGGGTGAAGGGGCAGTCGCGCAGCTCCACCAAAAACGGCGTGGCCAGGGAGAGGTCCTGCATCTGCTGCAGCGGCCATTGCACGGAGAGGTCGACCAGGCGGCCAAAGTCCTCCCCGAGCCAGCTGGGCCGGTCGGGCAATTCCTTCAACACAGGCAGCAGCTCGGCCCTGCACCAGTCCTCAACCTCGGCCTGGCGCAACAGGTCCGGCCAGTCCACAAAGTCCTTGGCGGGCGGGCTCCAGCGCAGAATGGGCACGGGTCGCATGGCCGCCTCGACCACGGTGCGTAGCAGGTATGCCCCGCTGCCGCGCGCGGGCACGCAGTCCAGCTCCTCCTCGGCGTCATCGCCATAGAAGGCGCGAATCTCAGCACGCCAGGCCGCCTCGCCCTCGGGCGTCCATGGCCTGCCGGTCTTGAGGCAGATGCGCTTGTACAGGCCGTCGGCCAGCGCCTGGTCAAAGGTGATGCGGTGCAGGCTATACGGCTTGCGGCCTGCGCGGATGTCCTCGCAAAGCTGGTTGAAGGGGTTCTCCTCGCCGTCGTGCGTGGACAGGATGACCACCTGGCCGCCCCACATGAGCAGGGCCAGGGCGGCCTTGAGCACAGCCTGGAGGTCCTTGTGGAACGCGGCCTCGTCGATGACCACCCGGCCTTGCCTGCCGCGCAGGTTGGTGGGGCTTGAGGACAGCGCCACGATCTCCTTGCCGGAGGCGAACTTGATGCGAAAGGCCAGAATGCTCTTGTCGCCCTCGCGGTCATCGTCCTCGAACAGGAACTCTTCGACCTCGCCACACACGTAGTTGAACTGGCGCGCCCACTGGCCGCAGGTGTCGATATACTCCCGCGTCATTTCCCGGTTGTAGCCCAGGTAGAGCACGTCCATTCCGTCCTGTGCATCAAGGACATCAAGGAGAGCCTGGCCGTTGCGCCCCTCGGTGGAGGCCAGCAGCACATCGTCCGCCGACTCGCACCAGGTGAGGCCGATGCGGCGGCTTTTCTCGCAGACCTTGACCTGGCTCCGGTCGGCCACCCAACGTTGCTGGTAGCCCAAGAGCACGCTTTCCGTTCCGCTCACTGGCCTACTCCCAAAATCTGTCTGCGTACGGCTTCTGCCGTTGCAGGCGTAAGCCCCTTCTTACGCGCCTCGCCCTTGGCCGCGCCCTTACGCATGCCCTGCACCAAGGCCATGGCCTGTTGCAGCTCGCGCACGGTCTTGAGGTCCACCAGAGACGGGTTGGCCAGAATGCGGCCCATGCGGATGTTCAGGGCCTCCTCCAAGGCGGCCACAGCGTCGGCCTCGGTGCGGATCTCACGCAGGGGCTGCGCGGCGATGGCAGCGGCGTTCTCATTTTGCCTGCCCTGGCGGATAGCCTCGGCCTGCTTCATGGCCAGGCCCTCAAGGCTGGCCACGGCGAAGCCTACTTGCGCGTCCTTGGTGTCCATGAGCGCCTTGAGCATGCGCGACCTGGCCAGGATGAAGTCCGCGCGGATGTCCATCTCGGCCTGGGCGATCTCGTCGCGCTTGGCCTGCCAGCCGTAGGTATCGCTCCAACGCTTGAGGCTGCTCTCCGCGACATTCACGGCCTTGGCCACCTGGGCGAAGGTCATGCGGTCGACGCAGTACAGCTCCTGCGCGCGGAATACGGTTTCTGGCGGATGTTCGCGGCCCATTTTCTTGCCTTTTGGTTTACAAAAACTCGTTCAATCAGCTATAATGGTTAGGTCGAGCACGGATGCAGGGGTCCCATACCCAGTGCGGGAGTTTCTCGGACGGGTCACAAGGAGATCAACAACCAACACGAGAGGTATGTTCTATAAAAAAATATCGTAATTTCGGAATGTTAACCTTAATCACAATCAGCATGCTCAGCATATGGCTTCCGACTTTGGGCGGAATTTGGATGCCAATGGGAATGCTGTTGAGCCTCATCTCTCACACCGCCACATGCTTACTGGCCCAATGGACATCTCTTTCTGACCCCAATGAGACTCCTTCATCCGTGCTCGACCTACAGCCCCACACCACTGGGGCTGTGGCATTTTAATCACCCAAGATCTCGCTCAACTTGGCCAGCTTGGCGTCCACGCCTTGCAGCTCCTGCAAGCGCTGGGAAAGGCTCATGGCCTGATCCAGGATGCTCTCGCCGTCGAGGTCGCCAAGTTCCGCGAGGGGGCTCAACAGGCCGCGCAGCCGGTCTCGCTGGGCCTCCACATCCACGGCCAGGATCTTGCGTTTCTGGCGCAGCTCCACACGCTGCCCCAGGTACTGCGTCCGTTCGCTCATGCCCCCTCCCTCCTATGCCTGGCCGCGTGCGCGTTCCCGCGCCACAGGGCAAAACAGGTTGTTCTCAATTTTCCCGGCCAGGCGTTCCAGCGCCTGTACGTTGGCAGCCACCAGGTCGGACAGGTCGTTGGCCATCCGCGCGTAGGCCTTCACCAGCTCCACATTGTCGCGGTAGAACTGCGCGGTCTGCCGCTGGTTCTCGCCCAGCTCGCGCACGACGGACAGGGTGTCCGCACGGTAGGTTTCCAGCTGTTTTGCCGCAGCCGCCTGGGCATCCGCCACGACCTTGGCCATGTCCTTCCGGTACATCTCCAGCACGCGCTCCTGCCTGCGCTGAGCAAAGTGATTGAGGACCAGCACGGCGATGAGGACGGCAGCCGGGCCGCCCAGAAGCAGCATCACCAGGCCGGGCACTCCCAGCTGCTGGAGTATTCCGGCGATGATCCCCAGGACACGCAGGATTTGAGCAATATCGGGGTTCACTGAGCCTCCGTGGCGTTAGCGGTTTTGGGCAAGCCCTCGGCCCATTCAATGAGCTTCTGGTACCTGGCCTTGATGTCCCGGCAGATCCGGGCGTTGTCGCGGTTGACCACCTGGATGTCCTCCGGGGTCACTCCGCCCTGGCGAAACTCCCCGGCTTGAGCGGCTGGTAGGCTTCCGGCTTCTCCGTCAGCGCCGGGGGCGGGGGCGGCACCGGCTGGATCACCGTGGCCGAAGCCCCAGGCTTCGTTGTACAGCCCCACCCAGTCAGGGCCAAAAGTGCAGCGGCCAGCAGCAACAGCAACAGATTGCGACGCATGGGCTATCCTTTGGTTGGTGATTTTCTTGCCTTGGTCCGCGATGATCGCGCGGGCCGTGGCCAGGCTCCGCGCCAGGTCGTCACGCCGGATGATCTCGGCATCCACCATGCGCCGGGCGGTGTCGCTGGCCAGGCGGTTGGCGCGCTCAATGCTGGCCTCCAGCTTGGCGTATTTGGCGTCGCCTGCGTTTGTGCCCGTGGCGTGGCCGTGGCGGTAGCCGCCCCAGGCGCTGGCCAGGCACAGCAGCAGCACGAGCAGCGCGCCGCCCAGGCCCAGGGCCAGCTTGAAGCCTGGCTTTGCGGTGAGGGTGGTCAGGTTCACACGTGCCTCCTACTTGTCTGGCCTATTTATCCGGGTCGGCCGGGCGGACGTTGCCGCCGGTGATCTGGCCGCGCGCCCGCGTCAGGTAGCTTTGCCCCAGGGCGGCCACGCCGCCGCCGCCCAGGATGATGCCCAGGGCCTCGCCAAAGGCGCTGGCGCTGAACTCCTGGCCCTTGGCCAGGGCGATGGATTGGAACACCACAAGGGCGATGAAGGCGGCCAGCACCAGGGCGGTGTGGGCCTCTGTCGGCGCGGGTGCGGCGTTGAAGGGGCGCAGCAGGTTCATGCGGGCTCGCCGTCGCCCATCACGTCATCGGGCGTGCAGAACAGCTCGCGCTCGGCCGCGCGGCGGGTGGTGAGGCCGGGCACCGGAACCATGCGCCCCGTTTCGTCGCGCTTCTTGTTCCAGCGCGGGAACTCGGCAGCGGCACCGGCGTAGTCGCCCGCGTTCAGCTTTCGCAGCAGGGTGGATTCGGCCAGGGCCTGAAGCCCTGTGTTGTAGGCGAAACACACCAGCGCGCTGAACTGGTTGCCGGTGACGGGCACGGCCAGCAGCTGGGCCACGCCGGGCTCGAATTCCTCGGCCAGGCGGCGGGCCAGGCGCTCCTCGGCTTCGGCCTCGGTGATGGCGAGGCCGGGGCGGACGCTTGGGCCGGTGTCGCCGTAGCCGATGGTCCACTTGCCAGCGGGGCAGCGGTAGGCCCGCAGGCGCAGGCCCTCGGCCAGTTTGATGAGCTGCCGCCCGTGGGCATTGGTGCGGTGCATGAGGGGCTACCTCCGGGTTTGTCCCTGCCTGGCACGGGCCAGAGCCAGACAGGGACGTCTCAAGGGGGGATCAACGCCCTTGAGACTACCTGGAGGAAAGCGGATGTTCTTGAAGGGGTGGGGCTTGTGGACGGTTCAGGGCAGCCCTTAAGTCGTTCTAAGCCGGTGTTGATAATTCGATGTAATTTTATGGAATCATAGCTCGCCTTGTTGAACAATATCCTAAAGCGTATTATGCGGATAACGCATATGTTGTTAAACCGTATGCGTGACTGTCAAGCAGACACGTCAGCCAAGCGGCGCAGTGGGAAGCTCTTCGTTGGGCCTTTCCTTTTCTGATGACGAATTGCTTCAGTCAGTTAAGAGCGCTGTCCAAGCCAAGAAGGGGGAGACACGATGGGCGCGGCAAGTGAGATTATCAAGGCTGTGGGCGAGCTTGGATCAAAGAAAGCCGCTAGAGACAGGGCATACGATGAAAATAATTTCGCAAGCGTTGTCGAGGGCTGCGGGCATGCCGAGATGGAGGAGCTTTGCTCTTCAATTGAAACTAGCGCAACCTACAACTACGTCTCTTTTAAACCTTTTCTGAACATCTCTGCCAACGTTGACACGGAAGAATTTCGCTTCACAAATGAAGAATTACAGGAAGCGCTGGAAGACCTAGCGGAAAAGATAGATAGCCTGTGGTATAGGCTTCAAGAAACCGTGCTACCGACACGGGATGGGAAAGGCTATACATTTGACCCTGACAAAATGGATCGTAGTGTATCTGACGAAGTTGCAGCGGACTTCCATTCTGACCTGGAAGAGATTTGCAATCTTTGTGAGTCCTTCCGAGAGAGCTATAAGGATTTCCGTAGGCTTGGTGGGAGTCTTTTAGGGTTGTGATTCTGATCGCCCTTGCGCGGGCTAGCTGATTGGCCCTTCAGTCTTGTTGCACCTGAACACATACGAGAGCTAAATGGCAAATTTCCCCATATTTGAACGCCTGGACATTGAGAATTACGAACTATTTCCGGGAGGAGACGATGGTAAGGAAGGGTTACACATTCAGTTCCTTCCGGGATTACTCCTTGTCCTCGGCGCGAATGGGCTTGGGAAAACAACTCTTGTCACAATGCTGTATCGGCTGTTGACAGGGCCATACGATATCCTTGCCATCAATTCTTCGACTGAGTTGGGAACGGTGAAATTGTCCTCTTCGCCCCTTCCCTCTCAAAGAAGAAGGCACTTTGCAGAGCGTGTGACCGATAGCGGACAGCGAGCAACAGCTCGTGTCCAATTACGCTTTGGTGAAAGCAAAGTTGTAATCACACGTAAGTTAGAAGACTTAAGCCTTGTTCGCCTTGAAGTTGAAGGTGAGCAGTCACCCATTGTCGATGAAGAAGATTTCCAGCAAAAGATTATTGAACTTGTCGGAGTTTGGTCTTTTGGCGACTGGATATTACTGTTGCGTTACTTGGTGTTTTACTTTGAAGATCGCAAAGCCCTCGTATGGGATCCGACAGCGCAACGTCAACTGCTTAGGGCTTTGCTTTTGCAGTCGTCAGATGCCGAAAGATGGACCCTCAGTGAGCGAGAAGTTCTAAAGCTAGACAGCGACGTGAGAAATACCGGTGCAGTTTTACATCGACGAGAAAAGGCCTTAAGCAAGAATGATACAAAAGAGGCAAACTCAGACGGATTGCGCGAGGTGTTGGCAACGCTTACGCAAATGCAGGAGGCTGATCTTGCGAGAAATGAAAGATTACGGGTATCGCTTGTCGAGATAGAATCCGGACGCATTGAAGCCCGCAGAGCACAGATGCAAGCTGAAGACGATTACGAATCGTGCCTACGTGGATATGAGCATGCGAAGCTGTCTGCACTGCATGCAAGGTTTCCGACTCAAGATGTAACTGCACGATATATTTTAAGTCACATGGTAACGACAGGTGACTGCCTCGTATGTGGAGAGCACGTTCCGGACTTCGCAAACTTGCTCGACAAAAGAATTTCAGAAAAGAAATGCCTACTGTGTTCATCGCCTTGCGTTGAGTCGCCGCAAGATGAAGCTACAGACATCCATGAACTGCGTATAAGCAAGGCGAAAAGCGCATTAAGTGAAGCAGAAGCAGTTCTACGCAAAACGAAATATGAATTCAACTATTTATCAAAAGATGTCGATAACATTACAACTGAACTACACAAAATCCAGACGGAAATGGATCATAGAAGAGTAGAGATTGACTCGATATTTAATCGCTTACCGCTTAAGGGCGCAGAGTTATCTCGCCAGCGTACAGAGTTGCAAGGACTTCGCAGTAGCTATGAGTCGGAGAAGGTACAATTAGCATCTATGAGAAAGTCGTTCTCCGACGACATGGAGATATGGAAGAGGCACTTTGCTACAAGAGCAGAAGAAATCATAACCTCTTTCCAGGAATACGCTGACGAATTCTTACTCGAAGAATGTCGTCTGAGCTGGGCACCAACCTTAGCGCCACTTGGGCAAACCGGCATGCGCATTGAATTCCCTGCATTCGCCTTGGACATGAAAGGAGGCAGCTTCACAAGTTCAGTTCGAAGGGTCGGGCCTACGCAGGTTTCCGAAAGCCAGAAAGAGTTCATTGATCTTGCCTTTCGCATGGCCCTGATGGCGGTGGCTGGGGCTGGGGGGGCAAGTCTAGTGGTCGATGCTCCAGAGTCTTCACTCGATGCGATATTTGTTCAGAAGGCCGCAAATGTATTTGCTCGTTTTGCAGAACCAGAGCGAGATAATCGTCTGCTCATCACATCGAATTTAATTGACGGCAAATATATCCCAAGCCTTTTGGAGACAATGGATGCAGACGAAAAACAACGTCGCGTAGTTAACCTCTTCAATATCGCAGTACCTACTACGGCAGTCCAACAATTTTCAGCTGAATATCAAGCATACTTTGTGCGTCTTCTTTCTGACGAGCTGACTAATGAGGCATCATCGTGAGTGTGATCTCCTCACATCTTCCGGATAGCGCGGTCATTAGAAGGCGCTTGCGACTTGTGTTTTTGCTCGACTCAGCAGAAGCAGCCGGGCTTACACCTATACCGATCACGCTGTTGCATGCCTATGCATACTTATCAAATGTTCTTGCTCCAGTGTGGGAGTTGTCACCGCTCGATGGGAAAGTGCTAAAACGAAAGGGAGGCCCTTTCTACCCAGCTTTACAACAAGAGCTTGACAATCTAGTCGGCATGGGGATGGCAGTTGTATCAAACCTAGGTTACGCGTTGAATGAGAACAATACTTGGCGGCTTCAAGGCTTCTATAAACTTAACAGACAAATCAGTAAGCCTGTCCTTGATCTTGTCAACCAATTTGAGGAAGAAACAAAGGAACTGTTTTTCATTAAAGAACTAGGGTACGCACTTTCCGCTCTTCGGCTCGAGGACTTACACGGAGCGTTGCTTGAAGATGCAACCTATTCTGACCCTGTAGCCCAAATGGGTAATGTTGTCGATTTTGCTGAGTGGAAAGATGCAAACTTCAGTACAAATGCAGCCAATTATTTTGAAAATTACTTCGATCGTAGTTCATCTGTGAGCCCTGGCAATAAACTTCACCTTTATGTTCGCCATCTCTACCGGAGAGCCAATGCCGCCAGTTAAACCTTTTCTCGGCCTCTGGGAAGGTGACGACTTGTCCCTATCTCAAACAGCCTCTGAAGATACAGGCGCTGGGGACGACGCTGGTATACCTAGCGATGTCCGTTTTCAACGCGCCGTCCTTAAATTGATTCGCGCACGCAAAGAGCATCCAGACTCAATCCGAGATTCACGCCGCCCGGCTGTGTTTCTGCTGGCCCCCCCCCCACTCTCACCTCCACCGGTTTTTTTCCCCCTGCTAGACTGTGGGCAGACTCCTCTCATGGGGAGAGCTTGGTTTATAAATAGCACAGGAGTGAGTGGGAATGCCTTGGAACTTCCAGAGGTCAATGATCAGGAAGTGTTTCGTTGGGTGGTTGATGACTTGAGTCTAGGGAGTGTTCCCGCAGTGCTTGTCGTGCCTGGGGCTAGTAGCTTTCAGTTGCGTTACTATTCTCATGGCCTAGCTCACCACGATACTTGCACTTGCTTAGCCTTGTCTGACTGCGACATTTCACTTGACGAGGTGTTTACTGTGATTGACCACATTCACGCAGAAACCCTTGTGACACCGTGTGCTCAATCTGAGGCTGTAAAGATCTGGAAGGACTCATACCCTTTGAGGAAAGCAGAAAAAATTATACAGGCATGTCTTAGGGCGGCACTCGCCGGTCGCTTTATGAATTGCAATATACAAGAAGAACAATCTGGGACTACTGGTAGGTACGACCTCTGTATCTCAAGTCGAGCAAGCAGCAGTGGAGCGATAAACCATATCTTGCTGGAGCTTAAGGCTCTCAGAAGCCACGGTGAGACAGGCACTCCATACAAGGAAGCGGATGAGATGGAGAGGGTAAAGGAGGGAGTCGAGCAAGCGTACGCATATCGAGAAGAACGAAAAGTCAGAGACTCAGCCTTGTGTTGTTTTGATTTGCGTACTGTGGATTCCGGAAATGCATGCTTCGGCCATGTCCGAGATCTTGCCATCGCATGCGGTGTTTCTTTGCGCCGTTGGTATCTCTATTCCACAGCGGAGGCTTATCGCTCTGCAAAAGCAGCAGCTCAACTTGCCAGTTTCAGAACAAGCAAAGACTCTGCAAGTTCAGGTTTGCCACCTAGCTGAGGCGACACCCGCATGGAGCGGAAGGGTTCAGACCGCTTAACTTCATACCCTAGCGATGAAGACAGTTCTGCAAGGATTTTGGCTGACCGAATGTGAACGCCATCATAACAGCTATCGCCGACCACCATCCACACCTCGCCGCATGGCAACAGTGCCCCCGACAGCTGTTTCAATACGGTGGCCATATCAGCGAAATATCCGCCAACCATTTCAGGCAACGATCGTGCCCAAAGGCGATGCCTTACAGAGACCAACCGCTCTATTGCACACCGCAAAGTATCAGAACCTGCTGGCTGGGAGGGGTAGTTGCGGGCAACCTGAACGTGCGAGGAAATCGTCGACTCACGTAAAGACTTGTTTTCGGTTGAATCCGTCAAATATCCTAGCATCCAAAGCTCAACATTGTAGACGTCCGTATAATCGAAAGAGTTTGGGTACGGAGGAGAAAAAACGGCGAGGTCCAATTCGGAACTCCCCTTTACCCACTCCCGACAGTCCCCCCGATGTAAATCGTACCCTAGCACCGCTCTGTGTCTAAAGCGATGGATGTCCGTTATTGCTTGCCGTGCGGTGGTGGCAAAGAGCTTATCGACAAGGCGAGGATCGCACCTTGAGGTTTGCCATTGGCGACGATAACGTCGCCCCTTACCACTTATCAGTACGTTGCTAACCTGGATAAGAAGCCCACCGAGGAGCACCCTGAACAGGCGTTTGTGATTAAGATTTGCTAAACCCTGGATTGCCGTAGCGTAGGCGACTAAACGCTCCGCGACGCCCCTATCAAAAATCCAACGCTCGTTGACTCCTGGCTCAACGAAAGTTTTGGGGAGATAACTGAACTTTGCTTCCAGTTGACCCGATTTATATTGTGCGTTGCCTATGACTTCTCCAAGATCCCGCGCCAGGCTATCGCAGTCATAACTGACGAGCTTCGCTTCAATAAGGTCTGCGAGAAATGGATTCACTTCTATAGTGACAGGGTGAACGCCTAAAAACTGACTCGCCAGCGCGGTGGTTCCAGAGCCACCGAATGGATCTATACAGCGCCTAACGCGTCTCCCGCACTCCTGAACAGCTTGCGCCACTAGTTCTGGGGCGTAAGCCTCCTTGAAATGACGCCAGCCTTGAAATGGCAATGATGGCGCGCCGGCGTTAGTGCCGGGGCTAATGATCTGCCTTCCACTTGTCCAATCACTGAAGGTGGATCTGCATTGCGCGAAGATTGGGTCAGACTGCTGCGAGCAGACGTCTTGAGAAATATTCATTTATTCCATGCTTTGTGTTGCTGCCATTGCTCCCTACGAGTGGGCATACGAGTGCAGGCAGACGCGCGCACATTGCCTGAACTGCACATCCCTATAGACTGCCTAAATCCTGTACAAATTTCAACCCTCTTACTCCACCACCCGCCCCATCTCCGCCAGCACGCTCTCGCTGGTCACGCGCACGGGCTCATCCACGTGGCGCTGGAGCTTGCCCTCGGCGATCATCTGGTACACCTGGGAGCGGCTGACCCCCAAAGCAAAGGCCGTCTCCGCCACGTTCAGCAACGCCTTCTTCTCTGCCAGCTCCCGCGCGCTGATTGAGGGCAGCGTAGCGAAAGCCACCTGAAACCCTCGCCGCACGCCGGGCAGGATAAGCTGGAAGCCCTCGCCGTGCGCCTGCGAGCAGTGCTTGGCGCAGCCCAGGCAGACATGCTGCTCCCCGCGCGTGAACCAGGCCGCCTTCTCCGGCCTGGGGCAGCGCAGCCGTGCGTACACGCAGCCCTCCACCTCGCCACGATAGGGCGCGTAGCCGCGCGCCAGCAGCGTCAGCAGGTCCTCAATAGCCCTCTTGTTCGCCATGTCTCCCCCCAGCATCTCGGCTCGGTGATTTGAACTCACATTTAGAACGGTGGGATAAGAATCAGGACTCAGGCAGCAAGAGGCGCTGCACCGATTCCGGCGTCACGCGCAGGGGCGTGCCGGGCACGCGCTGGAGCATGCCTTCGTCGATCCATTCGTACATCTGCGAATCGGAAACATTGAGCACCCAGGCGGCCTCGGCCACGCGCAGCGGACGCCCCAGGCGCACCAGGTCCAGCGCAGTCAGCTGCCGCGCCTCCACAAGGGCCACAGGCGCGGGCCGGGTACGCATTGGCAGCACGGCCTGGAAGCCCTGCGGGTCCACCAGCACGCAACGCTTGCGGCAACCAAGGCAATGGTAGCGCGTCATCTTGTGCGCCTCGCTGGCCGGGCGGACGAACCACACGGCACGGGCAGGCGCGGTGCAGCGCTGGGCCTCGTACACGTCCCTGGGCACCTGGCAGGGATAGGGCATGTAGCCCTTGTCCAACAGCGTCACCACTGTGCGGGCGAAGTCTCGCAAATTCATGGTGTTCCCCCTAGTCTGCCGATTTCCTGGGCCTGCGCCCGCCACAGGGCCAAACAGGCCTTGCAGCGGTGGCGGCTTTTCCGGTTTTGCCTGGGGCAGCGGGAGCAGGCCACCCGCTCCAGCGCCGAGACGATCTCGTCCTCGCCTGGCACGTGGGGGCCTGCGCTTTGCACAGCCCCGCGCAAAAGCGAGCGCATCCGTTCTGCCTGCCGCGCCTGGTGGCCGGGATAGGTACCCCGCAACACCAGGAACACCACGCTCTTGCTGATCTTGTGCTGGTGCGCCTTCCAGAAGGCGTACACCGTGGGATGCTTGGCCAAGATGGCCTGGCGCAACGCGTCGCGCTCGTCCTGCGGTAGGGCGTTCACGCCTGTGCGGCCTCTGTTTCGTCCTTGGCCCGGCCCTTGGCCTGGGCCTTCAGGCGCTTCTCCAGGTCCGTGACCAGGCGGTGCAGCGCCTGCTCGTCCTCCAGCCAGCGGAAGGCATCCACCGCGAATTCGCGCTTCACGCGCGTGTCGAGGGAGACCATGTCGTAGCCCAGCTCGCGCCACATGGCCGCGATGTACCGCTTGACCTTGGCGCGCGGGCCGTCGGGGATCTCGTAGAACTCCGAGCGGCGCTGGGCGGGCCGGGCCTGGTAGCCGGGCTTGCTGCGGGGTGTGGCGGAAGTGAACTCGGCTCCCAGCTTGGCCATGTGGTCCACCAGCTTCTCCAGCCCTTTCATGTCCAGATCTTTGGAGGACTCCACGCGAAACCTGGCCAAAATGGCGCGGTAGGCGTCATCGTCCAGGCCCAGCTGCTTTTTGGCGATGTGGATCTTGGCCAGCAGGCTTTTGCGGGTGTCGAAGCTCATGAGCGCACCTCCCGCCCGAAGCGGTCCACGAGGGTCAGCTCGTCACAGCAGAGCATCCGCTGGCCGAGCTGCAAATCGCGGATGAGCACACGCCACTGGCCGTCGATCCACAGGAAGGGGTCCGTGGACAGATGCAGCAGATGTGTACGGTAATCCGCCGCGTGCCAACGCACCCAGTCCTTTGCGCGGAGCTTGGGCGCGGGACGCTGGAGCGCCTCCAGCCAGCCGGACTCGGTCAGCCCCTTGGTGAGCAGCTGGCCCAGCGCCTCCGGCGTGAAAAACGTGTAGTTCTGCCCGCCCACGCTGAACCAGCGCTGGCGCTTCTTCTTGCCCGCGTATTCGCACTCGCACAGGCGGTACAGGCCGGTGTCCGCCTCGGGCCGGTCCGGCCACTCCGAGGACGGATAGACGTCAAAGACGCGGCTTTTGCCGCTGAACCGTAGCGAAATGGAACCGAGTTTTTCTCTGCGTTCTGCCATGGTTTCCGGGCAAGATTCCCTGCCCCCTCCTGCTCTTGTGGCTGCTCATCAGGCCCAGGCCGCCACGCCTGGACGACCGCACCCCCGGACAACCGGGGGGCGGTTTCGCGTTAACCCTTCAGGGCGTCCTTCAGCTCCTTGCCCACGGCGAACTTCACGGCCATTTTGGCCGGGATGCTGACGGGCGCGCCGGTCTTCGGATTGCGGCCCTCGCGCGCCTTGCATTCCTTGGCCTTGAGCTTGCCCAGGCCGGACAGGGGCACTTCGCCGCCGCCCAGCAGCTCCGCCGCCGCCACGCTGGCCAGGCTGTCCAGGGTCTTTTCCACGTCGGCCTTCTTCTGGCCGGACTCCTCGGCGATCTTGGCGATGAGTTCCTTCTTGGTCATGGTCCTTGCTCCTTTGGGGTTATTGGTTAACGGCCGTCACGGCGTGCTTGCTTGATTCCGGCCTAGGCCGCCTTGTTCGCCAGCTCTTCCTGTTTCAGCTCGATGTAGAATTCGTCTGCGGTCTCGCGCTTCACGCCCACGGTCTCCAGCTGCTCGTCGCTCCAGTCGGCCATGGCGGGCTTGTCCACCTCGCGCTTGGTGCGGATGGCCGTGGTGAAGCCCAGGGCCTCCAGGCGCTCCAGCACGCTGCCCCAGGTGCGCTTGGCCATGAGGCGCAGGGCCGTTGCCCGCCGGAAACCGATGACGCCGAAGGTCAGCTCCTGGCTGCGTTTGCGCTCCGGGAACAGCTCGGCCTTAGTCTGCGTGCCGAACACGGCCAGGGCGTCCTCCAGGCGCTTTCGCGAGGCGGTCAGCGGCTCCAGCTGGGCCTTGGCCGAAGCCTTGAGCGCGTCGATCCGCTCGTTCAGGCCCTGGTCGATGGCGGCCTGCTCGCGGGTGATCTCGGCCAGCTGGCGCAGGGCTTCGTCGGCCTGGGCCAGGGTGCCGATGATGAGAGGCTGGGGCTTGGTTCTTGGTGCCATGTCTTCTCCTTACTGTCTGGTCAGGTGGTTAACGGGGATGGTGATGATGAGCGTGGCGACCTCCAGGCGGCGCGCGCTGGCCTTGGCGTCCTCCAGCTCCGCGCAGGCCTGGCGGAGCAGTTCGTAGACCTCCGGGTGGACCTGGCCGCCCAGGCCGCGCAGGGTCTTGCTCACGGAGTCGATCTTGTCGGAGATCATGAAGCCTCCTTGCCCTTGCAGGGCGTGGTCTCGAACCGGTCCAGGATGGCCCGGCAGTTCTGGACGATCTTCGCCTTCTGGTCTGCGGGGTCGCGCTCCATGAGCAGGCGCACTAGGTGGCAGGCGCTGTTGCGCTCGGCCTCAAAGGGATCGCCCACGCCAAGCGGCGGATACGGGGTTTCCCGCGTGGCCCTGCCGATGGGCGTGGCCATGTACAGCGTGGTATTGCCGCTCTTGCCGTGGCGGCGCAGGTAGCCCTGCTTTTCCAGCCATCGCAGGTATTTGTAGACGTGGTTCTCCCCCGCCGCCGTGGTCAGGGCGATGTCCTGCACCGAAAAGCCGGGCTGCTTGGCGCGGATGACCCGCCAGATGCGCTCATACAGCTTGCCGTAACGGTTGCTGGGGGCCTGGGGCTCGTAGCGCAGCTCACCGGGGCCAAGGCGCACCAGCTCGCCACGCACGGTCATGTCCTGAATCTGGCGCAGCAGGCGCTTCTTGCTGGGCTCGTCCGTAAGACCCAGGGTCTGGTACAGCAGCACGTTGCTGATGGTGCGCTTGCCGCCCTCGGAGAGGCCCAGGATCACGTCACGCAGCCGGTCCATGTCGTGGGTTTTCATGCGCGCACCCGCTTCACCATGTCGGCGTCAACCTCGACGGTATCCGCAGCCAGGGCGGCCTGTTCGAGGGAGAGCAGCACGTTATGGATGCGCCGAAAATTGCCCTTGGTGCCCTTGGCGACCATGGCGCTGGCCTCAGGCGACAGGTCGAGCCCGGCGGCCTCCTGGGCATAGAGCATCACGTCCGTGGCGCTGATCCCGGTGAACTCTACCCGGTACTCGCCGGGGATGCGGTCATCCACGCGAGCGCGGGCGGAGAGCATGGTCGGCAGGCCCAGCTCGCCGATGAGCACAATGGGCACGCCGGTGTAGACGTAGATGTCGCGCAAGTCCTCAATGCGCTTGATGTTCAGGCGGTCGGCTTCATCCACGTAGATGACGCGGCGGTTGTCGGCCAAGGCCTCGCAGATGGCCCACTTGCAGCGGTCGGACCCATGCGGGCGGCTGCCCGTCAACTCAAAGGCGATGGCCTGCAGGAAGGCCTGCTGGCTCCAGTCCTCCCACACGCGCACGTAGGCCCCGCCGTGCTGCGCGTAGTGCCGCTCGGCGGCCAGCGTCTTGCCCAGGCCCGCCGCGCTGTACACGCAGACCATGCCCGGCCTGCCCCGCTCGGTGTCGAGCGCCTGGCGCATCACCGATTCAAACCGGCTCACATTCTCAGTTTCAATGAAAATTCCCTTCTTCACGCGATTCCCCCTTGCGGCTTATGCGGTCTTGCGAAACAGGCGGCGCAGCTTGTCGTAGCGGGGCGCGGCCACCTCGCGGTACTCGTCGGAAAGTTCATATTTGCGCGCCCAGGCGAGGTCTTCTGCGGTGAGGGCAAGGCCCTGTTCGACCTCGACCGAGAACAGGTAGGCGTAGCGCTCCAGCGGGCTGCCGAAGCGGGTGCGCTGCTCGTAGGCCGGGCGGGCGGCAGCGGCGGCAAGGCTCCGCTGGCGCGCGGCCTCGATGCGGGCGCGCTCCTCGGCGGAGATCACCGGCACGGCTTCCAGCATGGGACGCTCGGCGCGCTTGGCCTCTATGGCCTTCGTGGCTTCCAGGGCCTCCATGCGGCGGTTGGCTTCGGGCAGCACCACGCGCTTGAGCATTTCTCTGGCCGAGGCGGAAACCAGGCCCTTCTGTTCCTTCTGGAAGGCCAGCTTCTCCTGCAGCGTCTCCCGTTGTTCCTGGGTTCCCAGGATGTTCGCCATGGGATGCTCAGCGCCCATGTCGCGGGCTTCGCAGAGGAACTTGCCGTCCAGGTCGTAGACCAGCACGGAGTCCAGAGCCTGGGGGTCGAAGCGCACCAGGCACTTGTGGCGGCGGTCGGAAAGCATGGGGTGGAAGTAGTGCCTGCCGCGCAGCGACACGCCGTGCTTGGAGATGCCCTTGACCTCCTTGAACAGCATGAGCAGGTCGAGCCGGGCCAGATCCACGCCCGGCCCCACGCCCTGGCTGAACACCTCCAGCGGGGTGCGGCCGTTCAGGTGCGCGGCGCGGCTGGGCGTGCGGACATATTCATCAAACCACATGGCCAGGGCCTTGTGCGTCTCCTCCAGAGTCAGGGGGCGGCCGCCCATGGCCGCGTAGGCCTTGCGGTGCAAATCCTCGCCGCGCTTGGTGCGCGCGGGCTTGGCCTCAATGCAGTTGCCCACGTAGCTCGGCACCCAGGATTCCAGTTCGTGCAGGGTGCCGAAGAAGCGCTCAATGGGCTTGCTCTGCCCGTGGTAGGGCTTGGCATGCACCGGGTTGATGCCCAGTTCCTCGAACAGGCCGCTGGTGCCCACCCTGGCCCCGGCGCTCTCCATCAGGCTCACGATGCCGCACTGGTTGAAATCACTGACGCTTTCAAAGAAGCGCGCCCGGAAGGCCTTGCCGTTGTCCAGGTAGGGCACCTTGGGAATCTTGCCCAGGGTGATGCAGGCCCGGCGGAAGGCGGAGGCGATGCACTGCGTGTTCTCCGTGGCCATGACCTCCCAGCCGAGCGGGTAGTTGCTGGCCCCGTCGAACCACAAAAGCAGGGTCATGCGGCAGGGCTTGCCCGTGGCCGGGTTCAGGCTCTCGAAGTTGAGCACGTGCCCGTCGGCGATGACCACGTCGCCCACTTCCAGCAGGCTCCAGTCGCGGCGGATGGACCAGGCGCACTTGTCGTTCCAGGCCTTTGTGCCCTCGCGCACCATGGTCCACAGCTGGTGGCTCTCCGCTATGTAGCGGCCGAGGAAGCGGCGCATGGTGGCCTGGGAGGGGATGGGCAGGATGCCGCGCGCCTTGCACAGGCGCTCCGCCTCCTTGATGGCGTAAGAAATCTTGGGGTTGTTGGCGTGCAGGGCCGTGAACAGCAGCACCTCGCGGTGCGCGTCGGAGAGCATGGACACGCCCCGGTGCGCCAGGCCCCGGCGGTCGGCCAGCACAAGGGCCGTGCCCTCGCGCGATTGGGCCAGCTTCCAGCGCTCCAGGCTCTTCCAGCTCACAGCCGCGCCCAACTCCCGCAGCAGCTCGGGCCAGGCCCCGGCGCGGTACGCTCCCACGAAGTCATCCTTGGCAAGCACGGTGGCACCGTGGCGGCGCTGCCAGTCCAGGTACAGGCGCACCAGGTCGGCCTTGGCCAGGGCCTTGGCGCGGCGGCGGGCGTCCAGCTCCGGGACCGAGGAACCAGGCAGCGTGGGCGCTGAGGCCGAGGCGCTGGCATGGGCCGCCTTGGCCTGGGTCACCGCAACGGCCGCGCGCACGTCCTCCGGCAGGGTCGCCAGAAGGAACGCCTTGCCGCCGCCACGCCCGACACGGGGCTGGGAGGGCCAGGACTCGCGCTTGGCGCGGTCACGCACAGAGCGCTCGGTCACAGTCAGGACCGGAGCCAGCTCGGCGGATGTGTAGGCGTCTTTGACTGCGATCATGGTGTTTTCCTGGAGGCCCCTTGCCTGGCTATTTCCGGCGAAGCCGCTTGCTCGAAACATCCAAAGCCAACATCACGCAGCCGCCTTTTCTTGAGCTTCCGTCCGCTCCCGGCCATCGGGGATGAACAGGAGCTTTTCCGGCACGCCCAGGTCCTTCAAGGCATAGAGCACCTTGCGGCTGTGCTTCTCGCCCACGATGGTGGCGTAGACCGTCTGCCTGGCCACGCCGATATGGCGGCCAAACGAGGCCATGTTGAAACCACGAGCGTCCAGCCGCTCCTGGATGCGACGGCGCACGCGGTTGCGCGCCACCCCACACTCCACGCGATTCATATTGCGTCCTCCAGCATCTTCTTGCGTTTACGGGCCTCGCGCTCCGCCAGGCAGGCCTTGCCGTAGTCCCTGTGTTTCCTGTCCTCCGCCGTCATCACGTCCAGCCCCATGGCCTGCAGCAGCACGCGCAGCGCGCCCACGTCCCTGGTGGCGGCACAGATCGCCGCCACGGCCAGCACGCCAGGCGTGTGGTCGCGGTCGTTGGGGTTCAGCCACTTGTCGAGGGTGTCTTTGCTGATGACTTTGGCATTCCCGGCGGTGAGACGGATTCCGGCCTCACGCGCAACGGCGTTGATGCGGTCGACCAGGAGCTTGCGCCCGGCCTCGTCCTCGCCAGCGGCGCGGTTCAGCGCCGCCCGCATGGCCGGGACCAGACCGGCCAGCTTGCCGTGATCGTCATCGAGAAGTGATGCCTGCCGCATGTTCGCCGTCCGCCTTGAGGTGGAGGCCACGTCCAATCGTTATTGAGGCGTGGACGTTGACCCTATTGTGCGCGGCGTGTAGAGATGACTTAGCGAAGGTCTATGTCTACCGCCCGCAAGTCAGATTTAGGCGAAATAGTGTCCGCTTGCAATACTAAAGTAGCTTCCGAGTTCAAAAAACTTTAAAAAAGTAGTTTTGTAGCTATTTTAGTACGTTGCACTGCTGGCCTACTTCCGACTTAACTTCCGACTTCTGGCAAACAAACTCGGAAGCCCTATGAGCATAGGATCACGTATTAAATTGGTGCGCGGCACAATGAGCCAGGATGACTTCGCAGACGCGGTTGGCGTCAGCAAAGCAGCAATTGGCGGCTATGAGCGCGACAAGCAAATGCCGGGGTCGGCTGTTATAGTGTCCATCTGTGAGAAGTTCGACATCGAGCCGGGTTGGCTTCTCATGGGGAAAGACCCCATGCGAGCGCCCCATAATTCGAAGCGCAAGGATATTGAGCTCGACCTCTCAGCGATCGACAATCTTGGCGATGCGCTAGAATCATTTGAGAACTGCCGCAGACCTCGGCCACTTTGCGACGTGGACATGGTCTACATTCCTCTGGTGGAGGCTCGCATTTCGGCGGGAACCGGGAGCTTTGAGACGGGAGGGGATTCGGATCGGCGCTACGGCTTCCGCTCGGACTTTCTTACACGCAAGGGCCAGATTTCGCAGATGGTGCTCATGCGCGTCGAAGGCGACAGCATGGAGCCGGAAATCCACCACGGCGACGTGGTGCTCATCGACCAGAGCCAGACGCAGCCACGGCCCGGCGCAATGTTCGCCATCGGCGTGGAGGATTTGGTCTACATAAAGATGGTGGACTCCAAGCCCGGCAAGATCCTGCTCAAGAGCCTGAATCCGGCCTACGAGCCCCTGGAGATCGACGCCAGGGGCGACCTGGCCGACGGCATCCGCATCATCGGCAAGGCAATCTGGCTCGGGCGGGAAATGCGCTGATTCCGTGGCAAAACAGCCTTGGTTTTTCCGTGTAGATTTGCCTCGGTTTTAGCAGAAAGTGGCTGTGTTTGTTCGCTCTGGCCATTCTCATCATGCCTGCAACTTTCGGCTTTTGAGCCTGCTCATTCTCAACCCATTCCTCTCGTGCGCCCCGCTCCTCCATAAGCCGGGCAGCCCGCGTCTGTCCTATGTTTGTCCTACATTCGGCCTATTCAACCACGGCATTCAGGGCATTCTCATCTTGCCTGTGCCCCCATAGCGGCGCAAACAGACGCATGCCCCAGGCGCAAGGCCCAACACTGCGGGTTGAAACGCCAAGATGAATCAGCCGCAGCAAACCCTTGACAGTTCTCCCGTCTACGGATAGACAGGCGTTCCCAACCACGTGGGGCTGTAGCTCAGTTGGGAGAGCGCTTGAATGGCATTCAAGAGGCCGTGAGTTCAATTCTCTCCAGCTCCACCAGATAGATCAAGGGCTTGCGATTAGCGTCGCAAGCCCTTTTTCTTTGCTGCACTACAGCTTTGCACTACATTTTGTGGGCGGGGTGAAACGGCCAGCCCACACGCCCTTATACCCTCCTCCCAGCCTTTTCCTGAACCCCGCCCACTCTGAACGAAGCCCCTGCCAACAAGAGAATCGAGCAAGAATTAAGCAGGATCGCATCTCCTCCTCCCACGCTGTCCGCCCTACAGAATCACCCTGAAGGGACATGCAGGACCGCTTCGTCCGCGGGAGTCGGACAAGGACCGCGATCAGCTGCGCGAGCTGGCGAAACGTCTTCATCAGGGAGGAGGGTGATTTCATGGACGACAAGATGACACGCAGATATTTCCTGAAGGGCGGCGCCCCTCGTCCGAAAGCATTCAATCTTGCCCTGCCGTGGCAGGCCGCCATAGTCCCCTTTGGGGCGCAATGCCCCTCGACTGGCGCGTCTCCCACGCCCCCCATGTGAGGACTAGCGGTCACAAGGGCTCGGGCACTATGCACTGGCCCAGCAGGGCGTCGATGTCCTTTTCAAGGGCCAGCTTCACTAGGTCGGGTAAAAAATGGCCCCTGGTCCTTGCGGCGCTGACGCCGAACTGGCCCCAAAGCAGGCCCAGCAACTGCTGACGCCTTTGATGAAACCCCGAGGACATGCCGACGCCAACGCCCTGGCGTCCAGGTATCTTTCCTGGCTCCGTCGGAGTCCTGCACGCGTCGGACAAGGCCAAATAGCTTCTGCAACCGTATGGCCGCACCGCATACGCCAGGCACCGCTCATCCACGAGAAAGGGGCAGGGCTCCGTGAATGTCCCATGGGCGAAGCTGCCGTCGTCATCACCGTGCAAAACCATGCGCGCCGCCCAGCGGGGAAACGTCGCGCGCAGCTCTCGCGTCCGCGCGTCCCAGCGCCCGTAGTTATCCCAAAACAGGTCGGCTCTCTCGCTGGATTGGGCAAGATGCCTGGCTATCAGCACCGCTTCGAAGGGATTGGAGAGGATCGCCTGCTTGCAGCAGGCCGAGCAGCCCACCCCGCAGGGCGACGGTCGCCCTGTGCGCGCAAGGTGGCCCACCACCTGGGCATACTCCAGGTCCAAGGCCGCGTGCGCCCCACGCATCACCTCCGCACAGAGTTTGAGCGCCTTGCCCTTGTCCGCCACGGTTTCGCTGTGCGAGATGACGCATTTCTCCG
Source organism: Desulfovibrio sp. (assembly GCA_050251495.1). Lineage (GTDB taxonomy): Bacteria > Desulfobacterota > Desulfovibrionia > Desulfovibrionales > Desulfovibrionaceae > Humidesulfovibrio. The sequence continues at coordinate 211,048 of JBFWMQ010000002.1, forward strand.
GCGCATCGCCTTTGAAATAATCTCGCCCGGCCAAGTAATACGGTTCCGCATCGGTCCCGTCCGCCCCGAATGGGCAGCCAATCGGGCTGAAATCCGCTTGGCTGAAATCTGTGCTTTCCATGTCTTACCCCCAAAGGAATGGGGGCAAGTATGCGGGCGGTCAGATTTGGAGCAATGGCTATTCCAGTCAAATCATTGCCTGATTCCATCACAGGTCGGCGCAAGGACGGGCGGCGGAATTCCGGCCTCCTTCCGCCAAGGGCACGATCAGGCAAGAATTCGCCAGGATCGTATCTACCCGCCGGAGGGCCCTCCACCTATTACAATCGGAACAAACGCCGCGTGAGCGACCACAGGGTGCGGCGGCGACAGGCTCGAGCAAAAGATGGAGGTTTCCATGGACGACAAGATGACACGCCGCGGCTTTCTGATGACCGGCGCCCTGGCCCTCGGGGCCGTTGCGACACAGGAATTGGCCGGGCTGGGGACCGCCTCCGCCGCCCCGGCCTCGCAGGGGGCCGGAGTGCCGGGCAGCGCCGCCCTGGCCATGAACGGAACGACAGCCGGACCAGCGCCAAAGGCCAAGGTCTATTTTACCAAGGACATCAGCGTGGCGGGCCTGCGGAAGCTCTACGCCAAGGTGGGCCAGAGCATCGGCGGCAAGGTGGGCATCAAACTGCACACCGGCGAACCGCATGGTCCGAATCTGCTGCCCATCGGGCTCATCAAGGGCCTGCAGGCGCAGATTCCGAACAGCACCATCGTGGAGTGCAACGTGCTGTATCCCAGCCCCAGGCAACACGCCGAGACCCACCGTGAGGTCATCAAGACCAACGGCTTCGACTTCTGCCCGGTGGACATCATGGACGCCGACGGCGACGTGATGCTGCCCATCCCTGGCATGCGCGAGTTCCTGGACAAGTGGGGCGGATTCGGGCTGAAGGAGCGCCCATACACTCCAGGCACGCACCTGACGGAAATCGCCGTGGGCAAGCACCTGCTCAATTACGACTCGCTCCTTGTGTACACCCACTTCAAGGGCCACGCCATGGGCGGCTTCGGCGGCTCGCTCAAGAATATCGCCATTGGCTGCGCCTCGGGCCAGGGCGGCAAGCGGCAGATACATGCCGATGGTTTCCCGATGGGATCCCTGTTCCTGGAGCGAATGGTGGAGGGCGGCAAAGGCATCGCCGCGCACTTCGGGCAGCGCATCACCTACATCAACGTGCTGAAGAACCTGTCCGTGGACTGCGACTGCAACGCCCACGGCGTGCCGCCCACCATGGCCGACATCGGCATCGTGGCCTCCACCGACATCCTGGCCGTGGACAAGGCCAGCGTCGACCTGGTGTACGCCCAATCCGACAGCCAGAAACATGACCTCGTGGAGCGCATCGAGTCGCGCACGGGTCTGCGCCAGCTTGAGTACATGAAGACGCTCGGCATGGGCAGCGACCAGTACGATTTTATTACCATCTAGACCAAACGGAGGCCTCATGACCGTTCCCGTCTATTACGCGGACCTCTCCGTGAAGAATCCGTCCGACAACCGCCTGGGCAAGATCCGCCGCCTGTGCGAGGCCGTGGGCCTGGCCGACAAGGTCAAGCCGCTTCTCAAGGGCGGCGAGGATGAAGTGGTGGCCATCAAGGCCCACTTCGGCGAGGCCGGCAATGACACCTACCTGCACCCCACCTTTGCCCGGCAGGTGGTGGACTGCGTGAAGGCCGCCGGAGCCCGGCCCTTCCTCACCGACACCTGCACGCTCTACAAGTCCACCCGCCACAACGCCGTGGACCATCTGGAGACGGCGTACCTGCACGGCTTCACGCCCTACGTGGTGGGCGCGCCGGTCATCATCGCCGACGGCGTGACCAGCAAGTGCTTCGAGGAAGTGCCGGTGAACCTGAAGCACTTCGCCAGCGTGAAAATCGCCCAGGCCTTCCGCAGCGCCAACGCCATGGTGGTGCTCTCGCACTTCAAGGGCCACATGATGGGCGGCTTCGGCGGCGCGCTCAAGAACCTGGCCATGGGCTGCGCGCCTATGGCGGGCAAGATCGACCAGCACGGCCGCAACGTGGTCATCTACCCCGGCTGCGTGGGCTGCGGCGAGTGCGTGAAGGTGTGCCCGCAGGACGCGCTGTCCCTCACCAAGCCGCAGAAAGGCCAAAAAGGGCGCAAGGCTGTCATCGACAAGGACAAGTGCATCGGCTGCTACGAGTGCGTCACCGTGTGCAAGCAGGGCGCGATCAGCGTCGATGCCACCAGCGAGTTCGGCGACTTTGTGGAGCGCATGATGGAGTATGCCTACGGCGCCGTGCAGGGGCTGGAAGGCCGCGTGGTGTACCTGAACTTCCTGATGCACGTGACCACCCAGTGCGACTGCGCAGGCTGGAGCGAACCGGCCATGGTGCCGGACCTGGGCATCCTGGCCTCCACCGACCCCGTGGCCATCGACGTGGCCAGCTTCGACCTGGTGAACAGCGCGCCGAGCCTCATCCACCTGGAGGGCCACGCGGTGCACTCCCACGGCTACGACAAGTTCGCGGCGCTCAGGCCCAACACGCGCGGTCGCCACCAGATCGACTACGCCGAAGCCATCGGCCTGGGCAGCACCAAATACGAGCTCATCAAGATCTAGCCGCCCGACGCCCTCCCCCCGCCTTGGCGGCGTCCTGGTCCTCCCTCCCGGTGGAACCAGCCGGGGCGCCGCCCACCAGAAAACCTCAAGAGGACATATGGACCACGGCATTCTTTTCGACCACTCCCGCACCGCGCGCATCGGTCTGCCCGAAGCGGTGTTCTGCGAGGGCAAGCCCATGGAGGCCGTGCAGGAGCTGCTCGGTCAGTTCGGCCGGGGCACCGGTCGCCCCATTCTGTTCACCCGGCTTGCACCGGAGGTCTTCGATTCGATGACGCAGGACATGCGCGCCGGGTACGACTTTCACCCGCTCTCGCGCACGGCCTTCGGCGACAGGCTGCCACCCAAAGACAAAGGCCGCGTGGCCATCGTTTCTGCTGGCACGGCGGACGGCTCCGTGGCCTGGGAGGCCGCGCGCACGCTGGAGTACCTGGGCATCCGGCATCAGGTGTTCGAGGACTGCGGCGTGGCGGGCCTGTGGCGGCTGGCCGAGCGCCTGGGCGAAATCAATTCCTTCGACGCGGTCATCGTGGTGGCCGGGCTGGACGCGGCGCTCACCAGCGTGCTGGGCGGGCTGACGCCCAAGCCCGTGTTCGGCGTCCCCACTTCGGTGGGCTACGGCGTGGCCAAGGGCGGCAACGCGGCGCTCGCCAGCATGTTGTCGAGCTGCGCCCCGGGCGTGGCCATCATGAACATCGACAACGGGTACGGCGCGGCCTGCGCCGCCGCCAGGGTGGTGAACAGCCTATGAGCCGCAAGCACGGACATCATGACCACGCGCATGAGCACAAGCATGAACACGAGCATGACCATGACCACGGCCACCATACCCCGTCAGTGCTGACCATCCGCGCCAACTCCGGCCTGTCCGGCGACATGCTGCTGGCCGGGTTGCTGAAGATGACGGAAGTGGACGAGGCGGAGACGGCGGCCCTGCTCGCGGCCATCATGCCGGAGCTTACCGGTACCCTGCGCCTGGCGCGCAAGCAGGTGAACCACATCGGCGGCTGGCACGCCGAGGTGAGCCTGCCCCACCAGCACGAGCACCGCACGCTGGCCGACATCACAGCGCTCATCAATGCCTGCGGAATGACCGACGCGGCCAAGGGCCTCGCCACCGAGACCTTCACCCTGCTGGCCCAGGCCGAGGGGGCCGTACACGAGAAGAAGCCCGAGGACGTGCATTTCCACGAAGTCGGCGCGCTGGACAGCATCCTGGACATCTGCCTGACCTGCGAGCTTTTCGCCAGGCTCGCGCCGGGGCGCTTTGTGGTGAGCCCGTTGCCAATGGCCGACGGCTTCGTGGCCTGCGCCCACGGCATCATCCCGGTGCCCGCCCCGGCGGTGCTGGAACTCTTGGAGGGCATCCCGGTGCGGCCCTTTGCCGGACGGGGCGAGACCGTGACGCCCACGGCCATTGCGCTCTTGCGCGCCCTGGGCGCGGAGTTTGGTCCCTGGCCGTCGATGCGGATAGAAAAGCGCGCCCTGGTCTACGGCGGCAAGGTTTTCGAGAACGCGCCCAACGGGGCCATTTTCGCCTGCGGCCCGCAGTTCCAGGAATAACCTCCCCCCAACATCACAAGGAGATCATCATGAAGAAGCTCATCGCATCATCAGCGCTTTTGGCGCTGCTCTCGCCCGCTGCGGCCATGGCCGCACAGGGCGTCGACGACGCGGAAGGGATCGCCATCACCCGCAGCGGGACACAGGCCTCGGCCAAGGGCCCGGCCGCCTGGTTCACCGGCACTGTGCGCATCGACACCCCCTTTGCGGCAAAAGCTCCGGGCCGCATGCAAGGGGCGCTGGTCACCTTCGAGCCGGGCGCGCGCACGGCCTGGCATACGCACCCCCTGGGCCAAACCCTCATCGTGACCTCTGGCAGCGGCCTGGTCCAGCGCGAGGGCGGCGCGATCGAGACCATCCGCCCCGGCGATGTGGTGTGGATCGCCCCCGGCGTGAAGCATTGGCACGGCGCTGCGCCCACCACGGCCATGACGCATGTCGCCATCGTGGAGGCGCAGGACGGCAAGTCCTCCACCTGGATGGAGCAGGTCTCGGACGCCCAGTACGGAGGAAAGTGATTCCCGGCTGCCCGTAGTGGCAGAATCGGGCAAGAATACGCGCGGATCGTATCTACCCTCCGAGGCCTGCCATGACTAGGTTCAGGGCGTGCGCGGCTCCAGCGCACTGACGGCCGGAACGGCCATCACAAGGAGGATTCATCATGAATGACAACATCGCGGGCAAGGTCGTGGTCATCACCGGCGCAAGCCAACCGGAGGACATGGTCGTGGACGTGAACGAGATCCTCTTCCGGCCCACGAGTCAGGAGCTGTAGACGTGACCGCAACCGCTTCTCTGGCGCACGCTCCGGCCAGCAGGGTCCTGCGCGACCTTCTGCCGATCATGGTGGTGGTGCTGGCCGCCTACCTGGTCGTCGGCATCGCCATGCCGGTGCTGCCCCTCTATGTCTCCCACGAGCTGGGCTTCGGCACCGTGGTGGTGGGCATCTCTGTCAGCAGCGCCTTTGCCGCCGCGCTGTTCTCGCGCTTCTGGGCTGGCCGCTACGCCGACACCCGTGGCACCAAGCGGTCCATGGTCATCGGCCTGATCATGGGCATGGGCTCGGGCCTGTTCTACCTCGCCTCGCTGGCGCTGGTGTCCACTCCCCATGCTGCGGTGACAGTCCTGTTCCTGGGCCGCGCCCTGCTCGGCGGGGCCGAGAGCTTCATCATCACCGGCGCTCTGGGCTGGGGGCTGGCCCTGGCCGGGCCGCAGAACACGGGCAAGGTCATCGCCTGGGTCGGCACGGCCCTGTGGGCCGCCTTCGCCGTGGGCGCGCCCGCCGGAACGGCCCTGTACACGCGGTACGGCTTCGCCGCCATCGCCCTGACCACGGCGCTGTTGCCGCTCGTGGCCTTGCTGCTCGTCTCCCGGCTTACCGCCCCCAGACCGGCAAAGCGCGCCACAAGCGCGCGCAAGGCGCTGCGCCAGATGCTCGGCGCGGTGCTGTGGCCGGGAGTCAGCCTGGCGCTCACCGCCGCAGGCTTCGCCTCCATCACCACCTTCGGCTCCCTGCTTTTCGTGGACCACGGCTGGAACTCGGCCTGGCTCATGTTCACGGCCTTGAGCGTGGCCTTCATGGCCGGGCGCATGGCGCTGGGACATCTGCCGGACAGGCTCGGCGGGGCGCGCGTGGCCGTGGTCAGCATCATCGTGGAGGCCCTCGGGCTGGCAATCATCTGGCTCGCGCCCTCGCCCGGCCTAGTGCATGTGGGCGCGGCCGTCACCGGCCTTGGCTATGCCCTGGTGTATCCGGCCCTCGGCATCGAGGTGGTCCACCGCGCCAGTTCCGAGAACTACGGCCTGGCCGTGGGCGCCTTCACTTCCTTCTTCGACCTGGCCATGGGCATCGCCGGGCCGGCCCTTGGCCTCGTGGCCCATTACTTCGGCTTCGGCGCGGTGTTCCTCGTAAGCTCGCTGGTGGTGCTCTTGGCGGCGGGGGTCGCGGCCGGGCTGCTCCGGCAGGCTGGCAGCGGCCACGTGGCCGCGCAAGTGCAAACCCAATCTTGATGCAGGAGGATGATTCCATGAGCAAACACGTGCTGATTATATCGAGCAGCCCGCGCAAGGGTGGCAATTCCGACCTCTTGTGCGACCAGTTCCTGGCCGGGGCCAGCGAGGCCGGGCATAAGGTGGAGAAGATCCGCCTGGAGGAGAAGGACATCAACTACTGCACAGGGTGTGGGGCCTGCTTCGAAAAGAAGATGTTCTGCTCCCAGCAGGACGACATGGCCGAGGTGCTGGAGAAGCTGGTGGCGGCTGACGTCATCGTCATGGCCACGCCGGTCTACTTCTATACCATGTGCGGCCAGATGAAGACGCTCATCGACCGCACCTGCCCCGGCTACACGCACATCAAGGACAAGGACTTCTACTTCATCCTGGCTGCTGCGGACACGGACCTGGCGGGCATGGAGCGCACGGTGGAGGGCTTCCGGGGCTTCACCTCCTGCCTCACCCGCGCCCATGAGAAGGGCGTGATCTACGGCGTGGGCGCGTGGAACGTCGGCGAGATCAAAAAGTCGCCCGCCATGCAGCAGGCTTATGAAATAGGGAAAATGGCGTAGCGAGTTTCTCGAGCGCCATCGGGGCAACAAGCCCGGCATAGTTTCAACACAAAGGAATTCATCATGAAAGCCATAGCGATAAGCGGCAGTCCCAGACGAGGCGGCAACACGGAAATCCTGCTCAAAAAGGTGCTTGCCCCTTTGGAGGCAGCAGGGTGGAGCACAGAGTTCATGCAGATTGGCGGAAGGGCGGTGCATGGCTGCCTGGCCTGCATGAAGTGTTTTGAGAAGCAAAACGCCCGCTGCGCCGTGGAGAAGGACGGCATCAACGAGTACCTCGAGCGCATGTACGCGGCGGACGCCATCATCCTCGGCTCACCCACCTACTTCGCGGCCATAGCGCCTGAACTGAAAGCCTTGATGGACCGCGCGGGCTTTGTGGCCCTGGCCAACGGCGGGCTGTTCAGGGGCAAGATCGGAGCCGCTGTGGTGGCGGTGCGGCGCGGCGGCGCCACCCACGTCTTTGACACCATCAACCACATGTTCCTCATGTCTTCCATGATTGTGCCGGGCTCCACCTACTGGAACATCGGTGTGGGCCGCGAGAAGGGCGAGGTTCTGGACGACGACGAGGGCCTGCGGAACATGGAGCACCTCGGAAACAGCATTGCCTGGCTTGGCAAGGCCACCGCCGCCATGACCGAGCCCTTTCCCTTCGCACCGTCCGGACCAAAGCCCGCAGCCCTCAAATCCGAGGCAAGCGAGTAACGGGCAAGCGGCGTTCGCGCACGTCATTTCACACTCCCGGGCGCGTAGACAAAACATGCGGAGAGCACCGGAAAATGGACATCAACAGACTGGAAGTGCGGACAGCACTCTCTCTCGCCAGATAGAATCAGGCAAGAATCTGATTGGATCGTATCTACACGGCGACCCGTGCAGGAGATAGAGATCATGAAGTGGCATAGGCGAGTTTCACAAGGGGTGCGCCCCTCAATTCCGGCACTATGAGGTAATGTTATGACAATCCGGCACATGGGCCCGCTCTGCCTGGCCCTTCTGCTTTCGCTGCTGACCTTCGCCCAAACCGTGGAGGCGAAAGACATGGCTGACAAGAAGCGCGGCGTCACCGTCCAGAAGGTCTCGTTTCCGAACAGCACCATTGCCGTTGTCGGAAACCTCTTCCTGCCCGCAAACTTTGATGCGAAGAAGAAATATGGGGCCATCGTCGTGGTCCACCCCTTCGGCGGGGTCAAGGAGCAGACCTCCGGCCTGTACGCACAGCGGCTTGCCGAGCAGGGCTTCATCGCCCTGGCGTACGACGCCTCCCATTACGGCGAAAGCGGCGGCGAGCCGCGCCTGAAGGAGGTTCCGGCCACCCGCGTCGAGGACGTGCGGAGCGCCGTCGACTACTTGAGCAACCACCCCCATGTGGACGCGAACCGCATTGGGGCGCTGGGGATCTGCACCGGCGGGGCCTATGCCATCAACGCCGCGCAGACGGATACCCGCATCAAGGCGGTGGCTGGCGTGAGCGTCTTCGACCTGGGCCGGGCGCGCCGGGAAGGCGTGGGCGGCACCATCACCTACGAGGAGCGCATGAAGCGGCTGGAGGAGATTGGCAAGCAGCGCACGCTGGAAGCCCGTGGCGAGCCTGTGCGCCTGGTTCCGGTCGTGCCCGACACACCGGAGCTGTTCACCGAGAGCACCCCGAAGCTCTATCGCGAAGGCTACGAGTATTACCGCACGCCCAGAGCCCAGCACCCCAACTCGCCCAACCGCTACATCTTCACCAGCCTCGGTTTGCAGATGGCCTTCTTCCCCTTTGAGCAGATCGAGACCATCTCGCCCCGCCACCTGCTTCTGGTCGCGGGCTCCGAGGCGGACACGCTCTATTTCAGCCAGGACGCATACGACAAGGCCAAGGAGCCCAAGGAACTCTTCCGCATTCCCGGCGCCTCCCACATCGACCTGTACGACAGGCCCCAATACGTGACCCCCGTGGTGGCCAAGTTGAAGGGATTCTACAACAAGGCTTTTCGGTAAGGAGAGAGCGACATGAGCATAGGACATAACGCACGACTCGCATCATACCTGCTTGCCGCCTGCCTGCTTGTTTCCGCGTGCTCGGCGGCCCGGGGCGGCAGCGGGCAAGGCCCGTTGAGCATCCAGGAGCAGGGCAGCTTCGCCGTCGGCGGAGCAGTCGTCACCAGCCCCGGCACCTTCGATCCCTACAAGCCGAGCCCGGCAGGGCAGACGCTGCATGGCGACCATGCCTACGTCTTCTATCAGCGCCCGGTGAACGCCAGGAAACTCCCCCTCGTGTTCCTGCACGGCTTCGGGCAGTTCTCCAAAACCTGGGAGAGCACACCGGACGGGCGCGAAGGCTTCCAGAACATCTTCCTGCGCCGGGGCTTCGGCGTGTACCTGGTGGACCAGCCGCGCCGCGGCGATGCGGGGCAGAGCACCCTGCCCGCGACCATCACCCCGACTCCGAGCGACCAGTTCTGGTTCGGCACCTTCCGCGTGGGCATCTGGCCGGACTATTTCCCCGGCGTGCAGTTCCCGCGCAGTGCGGAAGCCCTGGAGCAGTATTTCCGGCAGATGACACCCAACACCGGCCCCTTTGACGCCGGGCTGATCTCGGACGCCCTCGCGGCCCTGCATGCCAAAATCGGGGCGGGAATCCTGGTGACCCATTCGCAGGGCGGCGGCCCCGGCTGGCTCACGGCCATGAAGAGCGCGAACGTCCGAGCCGTGGTGGCCTATGAGCCCGGCAGCGGCTTCGTCTTCCCGGAAGGCGAGGTGCCGCCGCCCATGCCCAGCGCCGGCGGAACGCTGGAGGCGACCGCCATCCCCCTGGCGGAGTTCATGAAGCTCACCCAAATCCCCATTGTCATCTACTATGGCGATTACATCCCGGACCAGCCGACGCAGGTGCCCGGCCAGGACCAGTGGCGCGTGCGCCTGCAAATGGCCAGGCTTTGGGCCGACGCCGTGAACCGCAGGGGCGGCGACGTCACCGTGGTCCACCTGCCTGAGCTCGGCGTGCACGGCAACACGCACTTCCCCTTCTCGGACCTGAACAATCTGGAAATCGCGGACCTCTTGTCCCAGTGGCTGCACAAGAAGGGGCTGGACTAGCCCGTGCGGCGCAACGACATGCCAAGGAGAAACGTCATGAGCGAAAACAACAAGAAAAACATCGATATGGACCCGTCCCGCCGCAGCTTCATGAAGCTGACCGTGGCCGGACTGCTTGTGGGCGCGGCGGCCCAAATCGTTCCTGGCCTGTCGTCTGCCAGCGCTGCGGAGAAGAGCGGCCAGGGCAAGAAGGTCCTGGTGGTCTTCTATTCGCGCTCCGGCAACACACGGGACATGGCCAACCAGCTCCACACGCTGGCGGGAGGCGATATTGTGGAACTGCAAACCGTGAACCCGTACCCGACCGAGTACCGGGCCACCACGGAGCAGGCCAAACAGGAGTTACAGAGCGGGTACAAGCCGCCGCTCACCACGAAAATTGCGAACCTCGCGTCCTACGACATAATTTTCGTGGGCTCGCCCAGCTGGTGGGGCACCTATGCCGCGCCGGTGAAGACGTTCCTGTCCGACGCCGACCTCTCCGGCAAGACGCTGGTTCCCTTCATCACCCACGAGGGCAGCGGCCTGGGGCGCGCCCCGGCGGACATGGCCAAGCTCTGCCCCAAGTCGACGCTGCTGGAGGGCCTGGCCGTGCGCGGCGGCAGCGTGAAGAACGCGCGCGGGGACGTAGAGTCCTGGCTGCGCAAAATCGGCCTGAAGAAGTAGCCAGACCATGTTCGAAACAATGACACGCCGAAAATTCATCCAGCGGGGCGCGGCCGGGCTGGCGCTGGCCAGCGTCGCCAGCGTTGGGGGCGGCGCCTGCGCCCTGCAGCCGAAAATCGGCCCCTTGCCGCAGGGCCAGCGCCTGGAGCGCATCACAGCCTCGCCGAATTACGTGGACGGCGCGTTCCGCAACCAGCTGCCCACCCCGATGATGACGAGCGGCAAGGGCCAGCTGGCCACCATGTGGGACTTTCTGTTCGTGCCCAAGGAGCGCTTACGGCCGGACCATCCCCTGCCCATGCTCAAGACCGACCTCAAGGCCCTGGCGGCGGGGAGTGACGATGCAGTGGTGTGGCTCGGCCACTCGTCCTTGTTCCTGCGGCTGGGCGGCAACACCGTGCTCGTGGACCCCGTGTTCAGCTCCTTTGCCGCGCCGCTGTTCTTCATGAACCGGGCCTTCGACGGGGTCTACCCATACTCTCCTGCTGACATTCCGGACATCGACCTCCTCGCCATCTCCCACGACCACTGGGACCACCTGGACCACGACACGGTGGTGGCGCTACGCTCCAGAATCAAGGCCGTGGTCTGCCCGCTGGGCGTGGGCGCGATCCTGGAGGACTGGGGCTTCGACCCGGCGCGCATCCATGAGGCCGATTGGAATGAGGACGTGCGCCTGGCCCAGAACCTCACCGTCCACGTGCTGCCGGCGCGGCATTTCTCGGGTCGCTGGCTCACCCGCAACAAGACGCTCTGGGCCGGGTTCCTGCTGGAAACCCCGGACCGCAAGGTGTTCTACAGCGGTGACTCTGGCTACGGCCCGCACTTCGCGGACATCGGAGCGAAGTTCGGCCCCGTGGACCTGGCCATCATGGAAGACGGCCAGTACGACCCGGGCTGGAAGAACATCCACATGATGCCGGAAGAAGTGGCCAAGGGCGCGGAAGACCTGCGGGCCAAGGCCATCCTGCCCGTGCACTCCGGGCGCTTCACCATCTCCAACCATGCCTGGGACGACCCGTACAAGCGCCTGGCCGCAGCGAGCGAAGGCAAGGCGTTCCGGCTGCTCACGCCAAGAATCGGCGAGGCCGTGGACATGGAACAACCGGCCCAGCGCTTTGCGCGCTGGTGGGAGGCGGAAGCCCGGATGGCGGGCGGCGGCAGGCAGATCCAAAACGCTGCGAGGTGACGAATGAAGCATACGCAAGGCACAACCGCACAGGTGTTTCCCATGGCCGCTTGGCCCCTCATTTTTGCGGGCCTCATCCTGACCGCTCTCACTCTGGCGGCCCTCACCCTGACTGCCCGGCCTGCGCTGGCTGAAGGCAACACCATGAACACAAGTACATTGACCGCAAGGCAGAGGGGCATCGTCCCCATTGCTGCCTTCACGGCCACCGGCGACATGGCCAAACTGGACACCGCCCTGCGCGAGGGGCTGGACGCCGGGCTCACCATCAGCGAAATCAAAGAGGTTCTCGTCCAGTTGTATGCCTATGCTGGTTTCCCGCGCAGCCTGAACGGCCTCTCGGCCTTCATGACTGTGCTGGGGGACCGCCAGCAGAAAAACATCAAGGACAACCCCGGCAATGAGTCCGGCCCGTTCCCGGCCGGGAAGAGCCGCCTGGAGCTGGGCACGGAGGTGCAGACGAAGCTCGTCGGCGCACCGGTGAAGGGGCCGCTCTACGACTTTGCGCCCGCCATCGACCAGTTCCTGAAGGAGCACCTGTTCGCCGACATCTTCGGGCGCGACGCCCTGGACTGGCAGAGCCGGGAAATCGCCACCATTTCGGCGCTGGCCAGCCTGGGCGGAACGGCCAGCCAGCTGCGCTCCCATTGCCGCGTCGGATTGAACGTGGGCCTGAGCGAGGTGCAGCTCAAGGCACTGGCGGAGGTGCTCGCCGCCAAGGTCGGGAAGAAGGAGGCCGGAAACATGGCCACAGCGCTTGGCGAAGTGCTGGAGAGCCGGTAGTGCCCGGCGCTGGACACCAAGGCGCGTTTTCGTGCTAGAATGCAGCCAAGAACAGGAGAGAATCCCGTGAAACACCAGCACACGAGCGAAGTATGCGAGACCGGGGAAGACCTGGGCGCCGCCCGCCAGGAACTCCAGCGAACCATTGTCAGACACACGAAAAAAGACGATTTTGCAATGACCTCCATCCCGGGACTCGGGCTTTCTCACCGGGAAGCACCCACGGAGCAGACGGGGTATATACACGAGCCCAGCCTGTGTCTTGTGGTCCAGGGCGCCAAGCGTCTCCTGCTGGGTGAGGAAGTTTTCAGCTACGACGCGGACCACTACCTCATCGTGTCCGTGGATCTGCCCGTGGTGGGCCAGATACTGGACGCAAGCCCGGAGAAGCCCTTCCTGGCGATGGTGCTCAAGCTCGACCCGCGCATGATTTCCCAACTGCTGGTGGATGGCAACCTGCCCCAGCCGCGCACGCAGCAGACCAGCCGGGGCATGGCCGTCAGCCGCGTCACGCTCTCCATGCTCTGCGCCTTCCAGCGCCTGCTGGACCTGCTGGACCAGCCGGAGGACATTCCGATCCTGGCGCCGCTGGTCCAGCGTGAAATCGTCTACCGTCTGCTCATGGGCGAACAGGGGCCGCGCCTGCGGCAGATGGGCGCCACAGGCACCCAAAGCAACCAGCTCACGCAGGCCATCGACTGGCTGAAGAAGAACTACACCCAACCCCTGCGTGTGGACGACCTGGCCGCCCATGCGAGCATGAGCACATCGACCTTCCACCGACACTTCCGCGAACTGACGGCCATGAGCCCGCTGCAGTTCCAGAAGCGGCTTCGCCTGCATGAGGCGCGGCGCATCATGTTCACGGACCATTTGGACGCCACGTCCGTGGCCTTCCAGGTGGGCTACGAGAGCAGCACCCAGTTCAACCGCGAGTATAGCCGGGTCTTCGGGGCGCCGCCCTTGCGCGACATCAAGAGCCTGCGGCAGCAGGCGGCGGGCACGGCAAGGGTAGACGCCACGGCGACGGGCATCACGGTCAGGAATGTGTAGGGTGAAGAAGCCCGGGTCAAAACCACCTGGGCTTATACCCAACAGGCCTACTCTCACGCCACCTGAACCTGCTTGACCAGCCGCAACGGTGCCTCCTGTGCGGTTCCGAGCTTCGGCAGCAGCGCGGCCGCCTTTTCCGTCTCCGAGGAGTGGGGCTCGTAGTAGTTTTTTATGATCATGCGCACACTGGTGCCGGCCAAGTGGGCGATGGCGGAAATCTCCACCTGCTTGTCGAGCATCGTCGTGATCCAAAGGTGCCGGATGTCATACGGGCAGACCGCGAACTTCAGTCCGGCGCGTTTGGCTGCGTTGCTCAAGGCCGTGCCGATGTCCGCGACCGATCGGCCTTTGTACTCGATGAGATAGTCGCTCTTGTGCTGGCGGCGCCGCTCCATCAGCGCCTGCATGAACTCGTCAGAGCAGCGGACGAACACCCACTTTCCGACCTTCCGGTGGAACACCTCCACCCCACCGCGCCTCCACTTTACGTTCTGCGAAAACGTTAGCGAATACAGGTCTTGGCCGGGACGGCAAGGGATATTCCATGCCACTTGAATCGCCCATGCGAGGTGCTTCCGTGCTTTTCCGATGATGAGTTCCAGGCTTTCCAGCGTGAGCGGAGATTTGCGCCTCTCCTCTTTCTTCATCTTAAATTTTGCAAGCGGATTCACCGCAATAATGTTGCGCTCAACAGCGATGTTCAGCGCGGTTTTGAGGTAGCCGAGGTATCGTTTGCGTGTCGCCTGCGCTTTGAGTGCGTAGTGCTCGTTGATGACATCCAGGATTGCGTCCTGCGTGAGCATGTGAACTGGCGTCCTGCCGAGTGCGGGGAGGAACACGGAGTTGAACACCGACACCCAGTCCCGGACCCACTGTTTGAGTCCATTTGCCTTCTTCGCGATGACCCAAGACTGTACGAGGTCTTGCAGGTAGACCACCTGGGGCTGCGCATCGACGAGTTCTTCGCGCCGCGCTTTGCGTGTTGTGATTTCGCCAGCAAACGCCTTGGCCTGGCGCTTTCCTTCCCGGCCCGGCGGAAACGCCTTCGAACGCACGTGCTCGCCGTCGCGGTACGTGACCTGCCACCGGCCATCCTTACGTTTACAGACTGCCATTGAGCTCCTTCTTTCAATCTATGGAAACAGGTTTCGGTGCATGACGACGAGCCCGCGCAGAACGAGTGGCGCGGAAGGCGTCGGGATGGGACATGAAGTCATCAAGAACGGAACGGGCGTAGCGATTGCGGCGCGGACCGCAGGCGGGCAGGGAGATTTCTTCTTCGCGCAGCATCCGCGCAAATGAGTCGGGGTGCTGATAGCCGCAGTAGGCAGCAGCGTCGCGGAACGTGAAGAACGGGCCGGAGACAATGCTTCGGCTCGTGACGTTGCTTGTGGTGCTGCTGTTCCGCGAGGCTGCCAACCCGGTTCCCTCCATTTGAGAAACGCGAATTGGCAGCCCGAACGTCCGCTGCGAAAAACAATCTGGCAAGGAGAAATTCGGGGGTGTCTCCAAAAACACATCTGCATGGTGCCCTCGCCGGCGCCGTCATACGTCGGCAGGGCCGAGGCATCCTCGGCCCTGCCAGGTGCGCCGCTACCGGACCAACACCGAGAGGGAGCCAACGCCGCTCACCGTAGCGAACAGGTGCCGCAGCCCCGGGTCGTCGTTTGAGACGAGAACGCCAGAGCGGTTGCGACCATTTTTCCAGCGGGGCCAGCCTGCGGCGTGCCAGATAGAGCAGTCGTGCCACCACGTCTCCAGGTCTTCGATGGGTGGTGACGTTGCGGCTTCGCGGAGAAGCTCGGCAGTGAGCGGCACGTGGGGGCGCGGCTTGTACTGCCCGGCCATCAGCACGACCGAATTCTGGTTGCCCTCGGTCGGAGCATCAGGCTCCCATCTTTCGCCCCATGCCGTTCTGTTGCGGACGATGACCTTGGCGGCCAACTCGAGCGGATATCTTGCGGCGAAGAGCACGCCTGGCCGACGCGCGAAAGAGAGGACGAGCGAACCGCTTGGCCTTGCGAAGTCGCCGTTCGGCCACAGGTGCCCGATCTGGCGGAACGGCGGCACAACCGAATCTGCAGCGGAGATGAGCATGCCGCAGATTGGGCGCAGCATCGCGGTGATGTCACCGTTAGCCGACGGCCACGCACCAATGAGCTCGACTGCGTCCCGCGACCCGAGCGAAACAAAGGTGTAGGGCGAACCGGTGGCATCGAGCGCGTACGCCGCCGGCGGCAGAGCATCGAGTTCTCTCCAAACACGCCCCGCGCCGCCCAGGGGTTCAGCGTGGATGGCGAGGCGGCGCTGCACAGAGAGCACGTCGCGCACGGCAGTCCGATGCACGCGGCCTTGCGGGTCGAGGCAGCCAACCAATTGGATGCCGTCCTCCGTCTGGTCGAAGAAAAGTTGCCGCGAAATTTCGGAGCGGCACGGCTTACCTGTCCGTCGGGACAAGCAAGGCAGGACGATTGCCTGCGCGAGTGTGATGAGCGTGAGTCGTTTGGTCATGGTCCCTCCGGTGTTCGGGTGAAAGGGATCATGATCTCTCGAAATATGTTTCGAAAATCAAGCCGGTTACAATCTATATTCGAAGACTTCGAGTCCCTTGAATTCCTGACGATTTCCGAACTCCCGAAAAGAATTTCGCAGGTCGTTTCCAGAGCAAGTGAAAGGCAAACCACTCCATCACTCCAAATCACAACGAACGAGCAGGAGCTTGCGTTCCCCATGCTTACGACGACGCCAGCGACTCGCCAGGCATCGGAACATGATGAAGAGCCTGTTCAGCCTGCCAGACCGATGGGCGGCGGCAAGCCGGACTGCATGCCTGGCGTTCTGCGCCAGCGCTTTCGAGGAGAATACGAAATGGGGCGGCAGCATTTCGCCGTGTGAAGGGCCGTATGGTCTTCGGGGGCGCATCCAGGGGTGAGAGCCGTCGGGAACTCAGTCGTCATCGCGCGCTGCAGGGTGTAGCTCCTGACGAAGAGCGCCAGCAGGCCGATAAGCGCGAGCAGAAGAACAAGAATGGTGGGAGACAGCATCGCTGGCGACCGGGCGGCTACGGTTTGACGCTGACGGCCATGCCGCCGGGCTCAAGCTCGCCCCACAGCTTGCGCAGGTATGACGCGGAGACGGAAATGCGCAGCTGCTTCGAAAAGTAGCGCGCGATGAGCCTGAAACCGAGCCCCTGCCCGTGAAGCTCGCGCACCAGTGCCCACCGCGATAGCACTTTGTCGCGCAGCGGGGAGGGCCGTTCCTCCCGCAGGTTCCGGGCGCGGGATTCACGCACGCGCTGAAAATCCTCGAATTGCTCCTGGCCAACGGCACGGAACCCGCGTCGGCGGATTGTGTCGAAGCCGAAGTCGCGGATTGCGCCGAGCAGTGCGACGTATGGAGTCGGCGGCGAGGCCGAGGCGCATGCGGCGAAGGCGTCGGCAAGAATGCGCTCGCGGTCGGCTTCGGCGAGGCCAGCGAGCCAACGGAGTGCGCGGGCGCGCTCTTTCGCTGTGTTCAAGCCGGATGGGTGCGTTGTGAGCTTCGGCACGGCCTACCTCAAATACGTGTCCACGCTGTCCATGCGGTTGTGCGCGATCTCGTTTGCCACAGCCTGCTTCGCCTCTTCGTGCGACAAGCCTGCCTCGACGGCTTCGTGCATTCGCGCCTGCGCGAAACTGTGCTTGAGCCCGTGCGTTCCCCGGCCAGGCGCATACTGTCCCGTCGCCCGCGCCGCCGCTTCCACTGCCCGCAGGAACGTGCGGTACGGCGAGGCGAGTTGGCCGTGCTCCGCAATGTGCGCTTCGAGTTCGCGATACGTCTCCGGCTTCAGGAAGTGTTCAGTGTGCTTGCCGCCCTTCTCGGTGACCACGATGCGCCCGGCTGCATCGCCAGAGACCGGGTCCACGCCTACACCAAGCAGATTTGCGGCCGTGAACGGGTTGCTGCCGCGCGCTGGAGCCCCAACACCTTCAGTTCGGCACCCAGTCTCGCCCATGAGCTTGACCTGAAGCCGCAATGCAGGGTCCGAGATGGCGGCGTAG